>CAMAUZ010000018.1 GCA_945861535.1 Akkermansia muciniphila
CGATGTCGGGGTTGTCCTTCAGCAGGGTGGAGGCCTTGAAGGAGGTGAGCGTCTTGCCGCTGCCGGTGGTGCTCCAGATGTAGCCATTGCCGCAGTCCTGGTGGATGCAGTTCACGATCTGCTTCACCTGATAGACCTGATACGGGCGCATCATGAGCAGCTTTTGCTCGCCGGCGAGGAGCACCATGTAGCGGCTGATGGTGGTGCCCAGCGTGCATTTCACCAGGAAGGTCGCGGCGAAGTCGTCGAGATGGGTGATCTTTTTGTTCGCCTCATCGGCGAACTGGTAGATGGGCAGGAAGCGCTCGTCGGCGTTGAAGGCGAAGTGGCGGGCGTTGTTGTTGGCGAAGTAGTAGGTGCTGTCACGATTGCTGACGATGAAGAGCTGGAGAAAGCAGAGAAGCGTCTTGGTGTAGCCGTTGCCCGGGTCGTTTTTGTAATCGACGATCTGCTCCATGGCCCGGCGCGGATGGATGCCAAGGGTCTTCAGCTCGATCTGCACGCAGGGCACGCCATTGATGAGGATGATCACATCGTAGCGGTGGTGGCTGTTGTCCGTGTTGATGCGGAGCTGGTGGATGACCTCGAAGGTGTTTTTGCACCAGTCCTTGATGTTCACCAAGGTGTAGTTCAGCGGCGTGCCGTCGTCGCGGGTGAAGGCGTTGATTTGGCGGAGCAGCTTGGCAGCGGTGAAGACATCCGGCGTGATGATCTCGTCAAGCAGGCGGGCGAACTCGGCATCCGTGAGGCGGACGCGGTTCAAGGCTTCGAACTTCTCCCGGAAGTTTTGCTCCAAGGTGGCGCGATTGGTGATGTCCGGGCGGTAGGTGTACTTGAGGCCTTGGAGGGTGCCAATGAAGCCAGATTCGATGCCGTCTTCCCGGAGGACGGAACTCAGGGAGTCAGACGGCAGGTCGTAGGTGATCTTGGAGGGAGGCATGGCTAGCGATGGGGCGAGGTTACCAAGTTTGTGCTGCGCGACAAAGTTCGACCGCTGCCATTGGCGCGGAAATCGGGATGGACTTCGCGGCGGAAGGCGTTCGGTCCGGCGGCTGCCGGACGGCCGAAGTCGGACTCAATGCCGCGCCGAGCACGGTTCCTGACGGCGAGGCGGCGGATGGTGGCGTTGCTGGCACCGTTTTCTTTTTTTGTGCGGGCCATGGGTCGTTTCGGTACTCCGTGGAAAGCAAAATCATCGTGCTGGAAGGTCCGAACCGGGGCAAGGCGGAAGAGGTTTTAACCGGGGAAAATGGGTGCATTTCCCAAGTTGTCGCAGCGCCAGAGCGAATCCGCATCCGCCTCGCGGTTCCGCGCCAGCCAGCAGACGATACTGGAAATCCACCACTCGCCCGACTCTTGCCATATTTTCCGGCCTTCCCTCCCCGCTCACTTCCCGCCCAGACACACCACCCGGCCCGCACTCGTCGTGGCAAAGATGCGCCCGCTCATCGCCGCCGCGCCATCCCACGCCAGCGGTTCCAGCTTGGTGCGGAGCAACTCCTTTCCATCCGCCGCATCGCGCAGGGTCAGCGTCCCGTTCGGGTCCGCGTAGAGCACGCGCCCGCGCAAGGCCACCAAGGCGCGCGGATAGCTGCCCGTCTCGCCCGCCGTCGCCACGCTCCACTTCGCGCCGCTGGCGAAGAGTTTTGAGGAGGCGTGGGTCAGGCCGGCTTTGAATTGCTCGTGTTTCACTTCGACCCAGTTGCCGTCGAACTTCGCCCCGGGGACGAAATCCACGCGGAAGAAAACCGCCTGTCGCGGACTCGTGCTGAACACGCTCGCGCCCAGGCTCGCCGCCAGCGGCGAACGCGATTGCACATCCGTGTAGCGCCACGCCGTCCGCGGCACCTTCGCGCCCGCCGCCGTCGTGTAATAGCCGCTGGTCTTGCGCAACTCCACCGCGCCGCTCGGCGCATCAAACGTGCAGCGCGACACCGCGATCACGTCCCCGTCCCGCACGGGCAGATCGAAGTGCCGATACTCCGCCGGCCGGATGGTGCGCCACGGATCGCTTGCGAAGCCCGGCTTGTCCCGCACCCGCGGATCAAACGGCTCCGGCCACGGACTGTCGAAACCCAGGTCATCAAACTTTTTCAGCCACACCAGTTCGCCATCCTCCGGCCGCAGACACGCCACGCGCACGCCGCCGTCGCTGTTCGGATGCAACCCCGCGCTCACATACGCCAGCCCGCGGCTCAGCAGCACCGCGCCCGCGCACGGCGTCGCGCTTTCGAGCTGTCCGTAGGTGGAAATCCGCCGGTCATCCGGCGCAATCCGTCGCCGCCACGCCAGCACGCCATCGCCCGCCCGCACCGCATACACCCATCCGTCGCGACACCCAAAAATCGCCAACCCGCGATGCACCGCCGGCGGACCGTCCAGCCGTCCGCCTGCCGTGAAATGCCATCGCTCCTTGCCCGTCGCCGCGTCCAGTGCCAGCAGCCGGTGCGTGTCGCTCTGCGCCAGGAACACCACTCCGCCCGCGACCACCGGCGCGCTCAATGGCCCGGCCGTCCACGGATTGTCCGCCCATTCCGCGCCGATGCCGCTGCGGTAATCCGGCCCCGCAATCGCCGTGCTCCACCGCACGTCCAGCGCCGTCGGCGCCGCCACATCCGCGCCCGCGCTGCGAAACTCATCATGCCGGAACATCGGCCACGCCTCCGCCTCGTCCGCGCCACCTGCGCCCGCGTCCGCCGCGCCGAACGCCGGCCCGCGCTCGAGCGGATGACTCTCCGCCGGCACCGCGGATTTCACGGCCGGCGCGAGCGCGATGTTTCCATTCAACATCGGAAAACACACGCAGTGCTTCGGAAACGTGTAGAGCATTCCGTTGGCCGGCACGTAACCCGTCCGCAAAATGTGACACGCCCCGCGCGTGATCGCGTTCCCGGTCTGGGTCCGCGTGTAGAGGTCCGTGAAGTGCAACTGCCCGTTGATGTAAAATTTCTCCGTCAACACCGGCGGGTAGCAATGCCCCCAGCCGCGGTCGCCGGCGTAATTGGCCTGAAACACATCAAACGGCTTCGAGAAATCCGCGGTGTTGTACTGCGCAATTCCGAATCCCTTCGGCGTCCGCGCCTCCGTCAGCAACTGGCCCTTGTGCCAGAACGCCGTCGTGAACTCGCCATGCCGCGCCGTGCTGCCCACGCCGAACAGCCGCTGCTCCTCCGCGCCCGTCTTCGCGTCCACCACCACGAGCTGGAAATTGTCCGCCTTCTTCCGCGCGGCCTCGAGCCACGTCTCCTTCCAATCCGCCGGCCGCCGCACCTCGAACACGATCCGGCTCTCGCCGTAGCTCGCCAGGTCCGCGCGCCGCGCCCAGTCGTAGGTTTTCTTCCAGAGCAGCTTCCCAGTCGCCGCGTCGCGCGCGCTCAGGTCGCCCGCCTTTGCGCCCTCGCGATCATTGCCTTCGATGTAAAAAACCGCGCCGCCACCCGCCACGATGGTGTGCGCCCGCGCCGCCTTTTCCCGCCACAGCAACCGCGCTGTCCCCACTTCATACGCGCGCAACGCCTCGTCATCGCCCAGCAGCAGCACGCCATCTTCCAGCAGCATCACCGTCGATGGCTTGCCCGGGTCGGCAAACTCCAGCACCGGCCGCCCCGTCGCCGCGTCGAGCGCGTGAAACCGCCCGCCCGCCAGCAAGCCAAACACCCGCTCGCCCTTCGCCACGATCAGTGCCGGCGGCTTCGCAATGCCGAGTTCCTTGTGCGGAAACAGCGCCACTTTCCACAGCGGCAAACCATTGAACGCATCGCGCGCCAGCAGTGTGTCGCGGTCCTGGATAAACACCCGCCCATTGGCCGTCACCATGTCCGCCGCCTCGAGCACGACGCTCGACGAGAACAGCCACTGCACGCGCTTGGGCACATCCACCAAGCTGTCGCGAGAGACCGAGTTACGATCGGGTCCGTGCCGCCACTGCGACCATTCATCCATGGCTTCCGGCCGCGGCTTGATCGTGCGTTTCCACGCCTGCCCCTCGCGCTCCAGCAGCTCCCCGCCCGGTCGCACCACGCGCAGCAACTCCGCCTCCTCCACACCGCGCCGCTCCAGCACCACCAGCAGCGACACCAGATCATCCGTGAACGGCAGATGCTTCGCGGTCCACGTCTCCGCCGTCACGCGTCCCGAAAGCCGCTCCGCGTGCCACGCCTTGCGCGCCGCCGTCACGTCGGTCTCTGCCAGCACATGCACCGCAAAACTCCCCGACCGCGCGATCTCCCGCGCCAGCTTGGCGTCCGCCGGCCCGAGCACGACGCACAGCCCGCCCTTGATCGGCGACTCCGCCACGGCGGACAAAACGTCCGCCGCGGGAATCGCCGCGCCCGCGGCGAGCCGTGAAATCACGAACAACAACGCGGATAAAACGGGAAGGAACATGACCGGAGGATGAATCCAAAAGGCCGCCCGCGCAGCAGGAATTTGGCGGCGCACTCTATTTTGCCGTGCATCGGGCAGTTGGCATGGAGGGGTGGGCGCAACTTGGCTGGCGGCGCGGGACGGGGGCGCTCGGGAGCACGGCCGAGTAGGTCAGGGGAATTTGGAGCAGGGGAATGGGAGGGAAGGCCCGAGTCCCGTCCCGGAGGGACACCGGAGGAGATTAGCCGGGGGCAAGTCCGCGCCTGCGGACGCCGCCCCCGGAAACCGTGCGGCGTGGCTCCGTGCCCCAGCGGGGCATCGCAGAAGATGGTCCCCGATGTCGGCCGAGATGTGGCTGTCCAATTGATCCAAGGCGACGAGTGGTGGTGGAGATGCTCGGGGGCCGCCGCGGACAAAAACTTCTTCGATGCCCCGCTGGGGCATGGATCGTTCGGCGTGGCCGCCGGGGGCCGCGCCCGCCGACGCGGGCTTGCCCCCGGCTAATTTCCTGCGGAGTCCCTCCGGGACGCAGAGCAGCACGGACGGCCGCTCTCCGACGTGCGACCGTCTCGGTCGGAAACGGAGCGGTTTTTTTCCGACAGCAGCGCGAGGTGCTCCGGGGCGCGGGTCTGCGTGCTGGTTGGTTTTCCCGCTCGCCTTGGAAATGGAATCTCCCGAAAGTCTGCGCGCTGCCGGTGGCCCGGTGGCATTGGTTGCCTGAAATCATCGCCCGAGGTCTCACTTGAAAACACCGAAACATCTGGTTCGCCCGCTGGTGCGCGGGCTGCACGCGTACGTCCCGGGCGAACAGCCCAAGATCAAGGGTTTGATCAAGCTCAACACCAACGAAAACCCTTACCCGCCGTCGCCGCTGGTGCTGCAGGCGGTGAAGGACGCGGTCGATGGGCGGCTGCGCCTGTACCCGAATCCGACCGCGCAGGCCTTGCGCGAACGGCTGGCCGAGCTGCATGGCTGCGGGCCGGAGAATGTCATCGTCGGCAATGGCTCGGATGAATTGCTGGCGCTGGCGACGCGCGCGTTTGCCGAGCCGATCGCGGCCGTAGATGCCGAGCGGCCCGCCGACGCGGCGCGCGCAACGATTCAGTATTTCACGCCGAGCTACTCGCTCTATCCGGTGCTGGCGGAGATTCACGGCGCGCGGAAAAACGCGGTGCCGCTGCGCCCCGACTTCACGTTGCCATCGGTCGCGGAACTCCGCCGCGGCAAGCTCTGGAATTTCCGTGCCGCGCTCACCTACGTCACGACGCCCAACGCGCCGAGCGGCCGGGCCTACGCGAGCGCCGACCTGTCCGCGTTGTGCGCGGCGCAACGCGGTGTGGTGATTCTCGATGAGGCGTACGTGGATTTCGCGCGTGAGCACGCGCTCGAACTGTGGCGCGCGCATCCGAACGTGCTGATCGCGCGGACGTTCTCGAAGGCGTATTCGCTGTGCTTTCAGCGCGTCGGTTATTTCGTCGGCCACGCGGAACTCATCGCGGCGCTGGATCGGATTCGCGACAGTTACAACGTGAATGGCCTCGGCCAGATCGCCGCGCTCGCGACGCTGGAGGACCTGACCTATTACCGGCGCAACTTCGCGCGCCTCATTGCCACGCGCGAGCGGCTAACGCGGGAACTGACGGGCCTGGGCTTCGCCGTCGTGCCCAGCCAGACGAATTTTCTCCTGCTGCGCCCGCCGCGCTTTGCCGCCGAGGAATGGCTGGGGCGCTTGCGGGATCGCAAGATTCTGGTGCGTTGGTTCAGTTATCCCGAGGTGAGCGAGTATCTGCGCATCACGATCGGGAGCGACGAGGAGGCCGACACGCTGCTTACCACCGTGCGCGGCATTTTGCGGTCGGGCGCTGACGCGGCGTGAACACGAGTGAGGTGATGGCCGCCTGTGGGAGTGGCGCTGGCGTGGGTCAGGCTTCCAGCCTGACGGTTCGGGCGGCATCCGTGCCGCCCGTTCCCCGGGCGGGCGTGCGGTGCGGCGGAACCGGGAACACGGGGCAGGGATGCCCCGTGAACCGGCACGCAAGGATGCCTGCCCCACCCCGACGGCGCGCCGGGGAAAAGAATTATTTTCAAAGGGGCGGTGCGGTCCTAGCGTCGCGCGCATGTTGATTGGACGGAAGCTGCTGACCCTCGCGACGACGGTGCGCCGGTGCCGGAACTGGCCGGCGCTGGTCTGGGCGCGGCTGACGGGGCGGGGCGGGCCGCGGCGGGTGGTGTTGCGGGGCGGGTTGGTGCTCGAACTGCCGGGGCCGGTGAGCGAGCACTGGGGGCAGTTTTTCGAACCGGCGGTGGCGGATGTCTATGAAGTCGGCGCGGCGCGGCCGGATGTGATCGTGGATGTGGGAGGAAACATTGGCGCGTTCAGTTGTCACGCGGCGTGGCGGCATCCGCAGGCGCGGGTGCATGCGTTCGAGCCGCAGGACATCGAGGGGGCGGCATTTCAGGCGAGCGTCGAGAACAACGGGTTGCGGAATGTGGTGCTGCATCGCCAGCTCGTGACGCGGGACGGGCGGGCGGTGGAGTTCGCCGTCAACGCGGAGAATCGCGGGGCGTCGGGGATTTTTCATGAACCGGGGCGCGGCACGCTGATGCCGAGCGTGACGCTGGACGTGGTGCCGCTGGCGGGGGCGAAGTCGCTGTTCGTGAAGCTGGATTGCGAGGGGGCGGAGGGCGAATTGATCGCGTGGTTGTGCGAGCAGCGCGGACGGCTGCCGGCGCGGGTGCAATTGGCGTGCGAGTATCATCCGTGGTGTCCGGTGCCGCTGGCGGAAAGCAGCGAGCGGCTGCGGCGGAGCGGCTTCACGGTCACGTCGGTGACGAAGTTCGGGGAGTCGTATTTGTTTGCGACGTCGGATAAATCGGGCGGGCCGTCCGGCGTGTGAAACTCGTTCATATCATCGGGCGCACGGCGGGGGGCGGGGGGCGGACCATCGGGCTGAATTGCATCGCGCCGTGCGCGGGGGAGTTTGACACGGTGGCGTTGACGGGGCGCGCGGGGGACCTGGCGGAATTGCTGGAGCAGCGCGGGGTACGGACGGAGCGGCTGGAGTTGGATGCACCGGCGCGGAGTATTTTTTCGGTGCTGAAAATCGCGCGGGCGTTGAAACGCGAGCGGCCGGATGTGGTGGTGTTGCACGGGCAGCCGGCGGGGTTCACGGGCGGACTGGCGGTGCGGTGGGCAGGCATCAAGGCGGTGGTTTATTTTCCATGGTTCCCGAGTTTTTACACGGACTGGGATGCGCTGCGCGTGCTGCGGAATCACTGGGTCGAGCGGGTGAGCTGCGGCGTGGCGCGGCGGGTCGTGTGTGCGGGAGCGGCGACGCGGTATCAGTATTTGCTGCGGCGACTGGCGACGGAGGAGCAGTTGGTGACGGTGCCGGCGGGGATCGCGCCGCGGCCGGCGGCGGTGGTGGATCGCGGGGCGGCGCGGGCGCGGCTGGGGCTGGAGGTGGGGCGTCCGTGGGTGGTGTGCGTGGGGCGGCTGGCGGATCAGAAGCGGGTGGACTGGCTGGTGCGCGCGTGGCGCGAGGTGGAGCGCGTGAACGCGGAGGCGGGGCTGGCGATCGTGGGCGATGGCGCGGAGCGCGGGGCGTTGGAGGCGCTGGCGCGCGAGCTGGGTTTGCGGCGGTGCCGGTTTCTCGGGTATCGGCCGGACGGGGCGGAATTTTTTGCGGCGGCGGATTTGGCGGTGGTGACGACGTTGTTCGAGGCCCCGGGTTTTACGGTGCTGGAGGCAATGGCGGGGGGTTGTCCGGTGGTGGCGACGGAAGCGGATGGCGTGGCGGAGGCGGTGCGGGATTCGGGCGCGGGGCGGCTGGTGCCGGTGGCGAATCCGACGGCGCTGGCGGGGGCGCTGGTGGAGTTGTTGGGGAACGCGGATTTGCGGCGGGAGCTGGGCGCGGCGGGGCGGAAGTTTGTGGCGGAGCGGCATGGGTTGGCCGAGGTGGTGCAGCGGCAGTTTGCGCTGTATCGGGAGGTGGCGGCGGGCGGCGGGGCGGGAAATTTGAACCACGGATAAACACGGATAAACACGGATGAAAACCGGGGGCGGTTGGTTCACTCATTGCCTGAGCGGAGGCTTCGCAGAGGTGCTGTTCCCATCCGTGTCGATCCGTGTTCATCCGTGGTTAAGCAGCGTTTTCTAGGATGAAATTTTCCTGGTCACTGGCGGGGGCGGCGGTCGCGCGTTTCTTGCGCTCGGCGGTGCTGCTGACGTATGGCGTGATGGCGCTGCGGCTGGCGGGTTTTGTCATCGTGCTGCCGCTGGCGCTGCGGACGTTGCCGCCGGAGGACGTGGGGTTTTGGTATGTGCTGACGACGTTGGGCGGGCTGTTCAGTTTGGCGGAGGTGGCGTTCTCGCCGGTGATTTCGCGGCGGGCGAGTTATCATCATGCCGGGGTGGAGACGATTCCAGATTTGGGTTTGCCGGTGCCGGCGGCGGTGGCGGCGGGGCCGGATTTGGCGGGGCTGGCGGGGTTGGCGCAGATGGCGGGGCGCTTGTATTTGCGAATGGCTGTGGGCTTCGGTGGCTTGCTGGCGGTGACGGGCTGGGTGTGGCTGGAGTGGAAGCATCCGGCGACGTTCGCGCGGCCGGAGAATCGGGCGGCGTTTTTGTTGTTCGTGGCGGCGAACATCGCGGGGGGCGCGGGACAGTTCTGGCCGGCGTTGTTGTTCGGGGTGAACCGCGTTCATGCGTATCAGCGCGTATTCATCGGGGGATTGGTGGCGAACTATGTCGTCGCGTTGACGGGCTTGTTGCTGGGCTGGGGGATTGTGGCGCTGGTGCTGGGGCAGGTGGTGCTGGGGATTTGGCCGCGCTGGCTGGCGGGACGGATGTTTCGCGCGGAGTTCGCGATCGGCGCGGTGACGGTGCCGCGGGTGACGCGGTGGCATGATGTTTGGCCGGCGGCGTGGCGGACGGGGTTGGCGAATTTCGGGTCATTTTTTTCGCTGCAAGGCACGACGCTGGTGTGCGCGCAGGTGCTGGGGCTGGCGGTGACGGCGAGTTTTTCGCTGAGCTTGCAACTGGCAATCACGTTGCACAGCGTGGCGGCGGCATGGCTGTTTGTGAAAAATCCCGAGATCAGCGCGCGGCTGGCGCGGGGCGAATTGGCGCCGGCGCGCGAGCTGGTGCGGCGGCGGATGGCGCTGGTGCTGGCGAGTTATGCGGTGGTGGCGGCGGGCGCGTGGTGGGGCGCGGAGCCGCTGGTGCGCGCGCTGGGATCGAAGACGCCGGTGCTGGGGGCGGGGGCGTTCGCGCTGATGTTGCTGGTGGTGGGCTGCGATCTTTTTCACGGAATGCACAACACGGTGTTGCAGACCTCGAACCGGCTGCCGCATTTGTGGGCGCTGGTGGCGGGCGGGGTGCTGACGACGGTCTTGGGCGTGGTGCTGGCGGCGAAGTGGGGCGTGCCGGGATTGATCGCTGCGCCGGTGCTGGCGCAGTTGCCGTTCACGTATTGGCGGACGGTGCGGGAGTGCTGGCGGGTGTTGCGCGGGGGCGTGGGGGCGGCAGCGTGACGACGAGCCGTGAAACGGGATGGCCGCAAAGAACGCAAAGAGACGCAAAAAGGGGCCGACGGGGCGGATTTGCGGGGAGGAATGGATTGCGCGCATCTGCGGGAAACGCTTTTTCCTCTGGGCGTTTTCTGGTGGGCGGGGCGGCGGATTTCTGAACTCAGATTGACAACGTGCTGAAGGAATTTTTGAAGCGGACGGTGCGGCTGGCAGAGAGCCGGATGATCTGGCGGCAGCGCCGGGTGAAGTTTGGCGACGGCGAGTTGCGGCTGTTGCGGTCGCGGTTTTGGGATGACACGGAGCAGAAGATTTTCGAGGCGGAGATTCTGCCATATTTCCGGGCGATGGGCGACGGCGTGGCGGTGCCGGAGGTGATCGTGGATGCGGGCGCGGCGACGGGGCATTTTGCGCTGGCGGCGACGGCGCGGTGGCCGGGGGTGCGGGTGGTGTGTTTCGAGCCGTCGGCGCGGCAGCGGGTGATGCTGGGGCGCAACGCGCTGTTGAATGGCGTGGCGGCGCGGATTCAGGTGGAGCCGCTGGCGCTGTGGAATTCGCGGGGGTTTCTGCGGTTTCGCACGCACGGGGCGATCAGTTGTCTGGAGGTGGTGAGTTCGTTGCCGCGGCATCTACCGTTCGAGGAGACGGTGCCGGTGGAGCCGCTGGATGCGTGGGTGGCGCGCACGGGATTGACGCGGCTGGATTGGATCAAGATGGACATCGAGGGCGCGGAGATCGAGGCGCTCGCGGGGGCGCGGGAGACGTTGCGGCGATGGCGTCCGGGCTTGCTGGTGCAGGCGTATCATGTGCGCGACGGGGTGCGGACGTTCGAGGCGTGTCGGCGGTGGCTGGAGGGCGAGGGGTATCGGTGCGAGGAGTCGGGCGCGGGGAGCGGATTGCTGGTGGCGCGCGCGGGGTGAGGGGGCAGGGGGCAAAGCTCAAAGTTCAAAGCTCAAAGCTCAAGGGAAGCTCGCAAGAACCAGGGCGGCAACCCGCTCTGCTTGGGGGGATTCGCCGGGCGCGGTGCAACTTCGGAGGGGCGGTTGCGGATGGTGTGCCTGCTGGAAACCGCCACTGACTTTTACCGGCCCTTCTCTGAAGAAACATCGATCTCTGGGTTAGGGCTGTCCCTCTAACCCAACTCACGTTGATCTGGCTATGGCCAATGGCACAACTGGCTGCCAAAATGTCGCTGCGTAGCGGTCGGTGGAGGCCAGGGCATAGCTCTGAAAACATCAGCACTTTCCCATCTTTTACCCCTCATCTTTTACCATCACTTCAGTGTCGTAAGCTGGATTAACTTTGTTGCCTGGGCCGCAAACTCGCCGAGCCGGTCCAGCAGCCCCGTGAGTTTGAAGAGTTCAGCCGATGACGGGTTGCTTGGCGATCACTCCGCGACGGCCGACAGCGCGCATGCGGGTGCTGCCGGAGAAAGTTTTGGTAAAAGATGGGGGGTAAAAGATAACGACATTCGGGCGGGTGCGGTGCATGAGAGATGATTGGCGCCGGTCCGTGGTTTGAAACGATTCTGGTGGCGGTGGTGCTTGGAGTTTCCCTTGAGCTTTGAGCTTTGAACTTTGAGCTTTTTTTCAGGCTTCCCGCCGAGGTCCGACCCACGCCGCACTGTGGAGTAGCGGTTCAACCGGACGGGAGCGGGTCGCCGAGCAGGAGGGCGAGATAGTGCCGGAGGGCGACGGGTTCGGTGAAGGCGGGGTTGAGGGGGCAGGCGAACTGGGTGACGTCGGTGTGGGCGGCGAGGAGTTTTTGGGTGAGTGCGTTCGAGTCGGTCGGGGAAAATTGGGAGGCGGCGTGGGGGACGACTTCGGGGAGGCTGCTGGTGTTGCTGACGAGGATGGGGGTGCCGACGGCCATGGCTTCGGCGGGCGGGAGGCCGAAGCCTTCGTAGAGCGAGGGGTAGAGGAGCAGCTCGGCGGCGGCGTAGAGGCCGGGCATGTCGGCTTCGGCGACGCGGCCGATGGAGACAATTTGTCCTCGGGGCAGACCCGCTTCGGCGAGGGCGGCGGGAAGGTCGCAGAGCGTCGGGTGCTGGCGCGTGGGGAGCGTGCCGGCGAGGACGAGGGGCGGGAGCGGGCGTTGGGCGTGGGCGTGGGCGGCGGCGTAGGCGCGGACGAGGAAGGGGACGTTTTTGCGGATGTCGTAGCCACCGACGTAGAGCCAGAAGCGCGCGGGGAGCTGGTGTTGGGCGCGAACGCGGTCGCGCTGGGGGCGCGCGAGTTTGGGCGTGGCGTCGCGGGGGACCCAGGGGTAGAGGCGGCGGATTTTTCCAGCGGGAATTTGGGCGAGGGTGGCGAGGTCGTTTTGCGAGCAGGTGGAGTCGGTGAGGACGAGGTGTCCGCCAGCGGCGTAGCGTTCGGTGGCGCGGGCGAGCCAGCGGCGGAGGCCGTGGCTGCCGGTGTAAATGGGGAAGCGGCGGTAGAGGCAGTCGTGCAGGGTGACGACGGTGCGGGCCGGCCGCCACGGACTCCAGATCGGGGCGGGGGAATGAAAGAGCGCGTGCGGGAATTGGCGCGCGGCGGCGCGGGCGACGAGGATTCCCCACCACGCGGCGGCGAGCAGGGGATGGCGCGAGGGCGGGCGGCCGGGGACGGGAACGCAGATTTCGGCGGGGAGAAGCGCGCGGGCTTCGGCGGCATCAGCGGGGAGGAGGACGCGAAACGGCGGGGCGTCGGGCGCGCGCAGCAGGGCGTGGATGAGGCGCAGGGTGTAGGTGCCGACGCCAACGTGCGGGTGCAGCAGGGGGAGTCCGCTGATCACGAGGCGTGGCGCTGAGTTCATGGCGGGAGTGTGCCGGGGGATCGGGGCAGGGTGAAGGAGGAAGCGGGGGAAGGGGTGTGGTGGAGATTTTGGCAGGGGAATTTAGGGCAAAGGAATAGGGGCAAAGGAATGGGGGCAGGGGAGGCGGCTCGGAAGTTCCATTCTTTTGCCTC
Organism: Akkermansia muciniphila; assembly: GCA_945861535.1. Lineage (GTDB taxonomy): Bacteria > Verrucomicrobiota > Verrucomicrobiia > Limisphaerales > BJHT01 > BJHT01. Next base: position 12,843 of record CAMAUZ010000018.1, read on the forward strand.
CATTCCTTTGCCCTCAATTCCCTAGCCATGTCTCGGGGAACCGATTGAGCGGTCACGCGCTCCGATGTGCTTTGAGATTGCGACGTGGGGGTGTTGCTTGGAATCTGCGGCCCGATTTTTCATGAGTGGAACGCATCCGATTGATTTTGTGCGGCGGGCTTGCGGGCATCGGTTTCCGCCGCTGGGCGGGCTGGTGAATCGTGTGTTTTTCAAGCTGATGCCGGCGGCGGTGGAGACGGAGTTGTTTCCGGGGATTCGCGCGCGGCTGGATTTGCGGGACCTGACGCAGCGGACGACGTACTGGCAGGGGGCGCGGTTCGAGTATCCGACGGCGGAAATTCTGGCGGAGTGGGGGCGCGCGGGGACGGCGGTGTTTTTCGACATCGGATCGAACTACGGTTTTTTCAGCTACTGGATGTTGTCGCAGGTGGCGGGGTTGCGGGTGGAGGCGTTCGAGCCGAATCCGGCGACGTATGAGCGGGTGCGCGGGATCATCGGGCGCAACGGGCTGACGCGGATGCGGGCGTGGAATCTGGGGCTGAGCGATGCGCCGGGGCGGCTGATGTTGCACGCGGGCGTGGTGGATTCAGGGCACTCGACGTTTGGGGATCATCCCGAACTGGCGGGCGGGGCGAGGGGCGAGGTGGCGGTGACGACGTTTGATTTGTGGCGGCGCGAGGCGGGGTTGGCGCTGCCGGAGGTGCCGAGTTGGGTGGCGAAGATTGACGTGGAGGGTTTTGAATTGCGGGTGTTGCGGGGGATGCGCGAGGCGCTGGTGGCGCGGGCGTTCGCAGGGCTGATGGTGGAGATCAATGAGTTTACGCTGAAGTTGTGCGGGACGAGTCCGGCGGAGGTTTTCGCGCTGCTCGCGGAGGTGGGCTATGTGTCGTTGGCGAACACGCCGGCTGGGCGGCGGTGGCCGTTGGAGAAGACGGCGAATGCGTTTTTTGTGCCGCGTACTTAATCCGTCAGTTGCTGAACAAAGAAGAAGTCTTAACCACTAACCGGCACTAACTGGCACTAATAAGAAGGCCAGCCCGACGTTGCTCGGTGGGTGCGCTGGGATTGGTTTTTATTAGTGCCGGTTAGTGCCAGTTAGTGGTTTCCACTCAGGCGTTCTGGGTGGTTGCAGAAGCCGGGATTGGCGGTCGGTTCAGAGCGTTTTCAGGACGGCTTCGATTTCGGTGGCGACGAGGGCGGCGCTTTTTTTCCAGGTGAAGCGGGCGGCTTGGGCGCGACCGCGGTCGCTGAGTTGGGCGCGAAGGGCGTCGTCGGTCCAGAGGTGGGTGAGGGCGGCGCGGAGGCTGGTGGGGTCGAAGGGGTCGAAGTAGAGGACGGCGTCGCCGCCGACTTCGGGGAGGCTGGTGGTGTTCGAGCAGGCGACGGGGAGGCCGGCGCGCATGGCTTCGACGACGGGGAGGCCGAAGCCCTCGGCGATGGAGGGTTGCACGTAGGCGAGGGCGTGGGCGTAGGCCCAGGCGAGTTCGGCGTTGGTGACGTGGCCGGGTTGGAGGATGTCGCGGGGCCGCGGGGCGCGCTGGAGGAGCGGCTGGATGATGTCGCGTCCGTAGTCGGCGGGGCAGGGGCCGAGGAGGACGAGGAGCGGAAGGTCGGCGTGTTGGGCTTGGAGCGTGGACCAAACTTCGAGGAGGCGGCGTTGGTTTTTGTTTTCCGAAAAAGTGCCCGTGTAGAGGAAGAAGGGCTGGGTGATTTCGCGCGCCCATTCCGGAGCGACGGATGTCGGCGGGCCGAGGTCGGAGGTGCCGCAGGGGACGACGACGATGTTCCGGGCGTGGCGTGGGAAGACGGCGGCGAGCTGTTTCTGGCAGTAGGCGGAATCGGTGAAGACGCGGCGGGCGCGGCGGATGGCGAGCGAAGTGGCCCAGCGGTTGAGGTGGTAGCGCGCGCGCTGGCCGGAGGCGATCCAGGTCGAGCCGTGTTCGTAGAGATTGGAATCGAAAACGTTGACGACGAAGGGCGGTCCGCAGAGCGGCGGGAAGCTGGTGGTCGCGAAGCCGAGGTGGCACCCGGCGCGTCGCCACGCGGGACCGATCTGGAGGACGGCACGGGTGAAGAAACGGCGGCCGGGGAGAAGGATGGGACTGAACGATTCAGCGTGCGGCCAGAGGGGATTGTCGCGGCTCTCGGCGACGGGAACCCATTGCCACGGAACGTCGAGGCGGAGGAGTTCAAGGGTCTGGTGAAAGACGTGGCGGGCCGTGCCGGGCGCGCGGTGGGCCTGGTTGGCGGGGGCGAGATCGATGCCGACGCGCACGGGGGTCATGGGGTGGTGGGCGCGGAGGATTGGGTTGGCACGGTCGGCGGAAATTTTTCTGGCGCGCTGGGCACGTTGACCGGGACCGGTTGCGGGTGAGTGCCTCGCGGAGCTGTCGGTGGGCGGATTTCCGGCGTGCCAGCGGCGGGACTGTTGGAGACGGAGCGGGGGCGAGTCGAGTGCAATTTTGGCGGGATCGAGCGTGGGAGCGCATCGCAGTTTCTTGCACGCCCTCTGTTTCCCATCCCCAGCCCAGCGGGCGAAAGACAATAGCCCAGCACTTAAGTGCCGGGTCCGCGGCGGTAGCGAACCCAGTCCCGGCAGGGACGAAAGAAACCGTGCGCCGTCCCGCCTCTATCGTCCCTGACGGGACTTTCCGGTTTCCCGACCGTACGCCCAGCACTGAAGTGCTGGGCTGTTTTCGGTCGTCCCTGCGGGACTGCGCCAACACGCACCGACCGTTGCAAGAAACTGAGCTGCGCCCCGATCGTGGGAGCGCAGCTCAGTTTCTTGCGCGCGGCATGGCGTCCGCGCCAGCCGGGTGGGGCAGGCATCCTTGCCTGCCAGATGGCGGGGCATCCCTGCCCCGTGTTCCCGGTTCCGCGGGGGTGCTCGGCCATGGAAATGGGCGGCAGGGATGCCGCCCGAACTGGCAGGCAAGGATGCCTGCCCCACCCCGCCCGCGCGCCTTCCGCTTATCCGCTTCCGCGCGCTCCGGTGGGTCGCTACGGTCCGCGCATGTCCGCTGTTTTCCCCAGAGTATTTCGTGTCCGGCAGAAGTTTGAACGTGCTGTCGTCGCCGATGTCGCGGCGGAGGTGCGCGAGGAGTTGGGGCGCATTGGGATTGCGGCGCGGGTGCGGCCGGGGCAGAGCGTGGCGATCACGGGCGGCAGCCGGGGGATCACGAACATTCACCTCATACTCAAGGCGGCGGTGGAGTTTTTTCAGGGGTTGGGCGCGCAACCGTTTATCGTCGCGGCGATGGGCAGTCATGGCGGCGGCACGGCGGAGGGACAGCGGGCAATCTTGGCGAATTACGGCATCACCGAGACGTTTTGCGGCTGTCCGATTCGTACGAGCATGGAGACGGCGGTGATCGACCAGACGCCCGAGGGCGTGCCCGTTCACTTCGGGCGCGACGCGCTGGCGGCCGATCATGTGCTGGTCGTGGGCCGCGTGAAACCGCACACGGAACTCTTCGGCGATCACCAGAGCGGGCTGATGAAAATGCTGCTCATCGGTCTGGGCAAACACGAGGGCGCGAAGATATATCACCGCGCGTTTGTGGATTACTCGCTCGACCAGATTGTCCGCAGCGTGGGCCGACGCGTCATCGAGAAGGGCCGCATTCTCGCGGGCCTTGGCATCGTGGAGAATGCCTACGACGAGACGGGCCTCATCCGCGCGGTGCTGCCGCACGAGCTGGAGGCGCAGGATCGCGAACTGCTCGCGCTGGCGCGCCGATGGCTGCCGCGTCTGCCGTTCGACCACGCGGACTTGCTGCTGGTCGATGAGATGGGCAAGGAGATTTCCGGCTGCGGCATGGACACCAACGTCATCGGCCGCAAGCACCACGAGCACGGCGCGGGACCGGATGAATTTCCGAAGATCAAGCGCATCGCCGTCCGCAGCCTCACTGAGCAGACCCACGGCAACGCGACGGGCCTGGGCAAGTCCGAGTTCTGCCTCACGCGCGTGGTCGAAGCGATGGACCCGAGCATCACCTACATCAATGTGACGACCGCGTGTTTCCCACAGGTCGGCATGATCCCGCCGCACTACGCCAGCGACCGCGAACTGCTCACCGTGGCGCTGGCGACCATCGGCCTGACCGAGCCGCCGCACGCGAAATTCCTCTGGATTCGCAACACGCTGCATGTCGAAGAGGTCGAGTGCGGCGAGGCGTTTCTGTCGCTGGCGCACGGGCGTGATGATTTGGAAATTCTGACCGCGCCGCGTGAACTGGAGTTTGATGCGGACGGGATGCTGCCGCGGACGATGGCGGAGCTGGAGACGTAACCGTGAGCGAGAATTTGGCAGCCGGTTGGGGAGGGCGGGGGGGGAAAGCTCAAAGCTCAAAGGCTAAAGCTCAAAGAAATTGCCAATTGCCAATCGCCAAAGGTCGATGGTCGATGCGGTGGGAAGGATTCTGGCCGTGGTATTGGCCCCGTCTGTGGGCGTTCGCGCGCAGGATTTCGCGGGACTGGGTTGGTCCTTGTTCCTTTGAACTTCCCTTGAGCTTTGGGCTTTGAGCTTTGAGCTTTTTCCCGCCGGTAAGTCGATGTGAAGCAATTGAGAACTCATGAGAATCACCCCGGTCCGATTCAGCGCGCTGACCTTCATCGGCGTTCTCTTGATCACAGCGTTGCAAATGGCGAGCTACCACCCGCGCCTCCCGGAAAAGCTGGCGACGCATTTCGATGCGGCGGGCCGGGCCAACGGCTGGATGAGCAAGGACGGCTTCTTCGTATTTCACCTCGTGCTACTTGGCGTCTTCGGCGCGGTCTTCGGATTGCTGCCGCGCTGGCTCGGTCGCATCCCGAATTCCCTGATCAATCTTCCGCACAAAGACTACTGGCTGGCACCTGAACGCCGCGCCGCGAGCCTCGCGGACGTCGCGGATGCGATGGCTTTCCTCGGCGCTCTCACCTTGGTCTTCTTCGCCATCATCGGCGAACTCACCCTCCGCGCGAACCTGCTCCCCAAGCCGCGGCTCGGCGGGGAAATCTGGTGGCTGCTCGGCGGTTACGGCGTCGTGTTGCTCGTCTGGATCATCCGCCTCCTCCGCCGCTTTCCGCGGCTGCCGGTGGAGTGAGCTTCCTTGGTCCAGTTGGCTCCACCTGATTGAGCGGAACCAAGCCGATGCTTCGCAAAGGGAATTGCGGCTGGGTGAGTTGTTGTCAGCCCGCAGCGGCCTCAAATCGTCAGCGCCCAGACGGCCTTCGCCACTTTCGCGAGGTCGCCCTGCCGTTTCGCGATCGTCTCTTCGGTCCACTCGCCAAATCGCGCCAGCTCCTGCGAAGTGCGATACTGGGACTGCGCATACACCGCCTGTTTTTGCGCGAAAGGTGCGTTGCCGGCTTGCTGGCCGTTCAGCCCCCGCTCCAGCAACGAGTAGTTGCCCACGCGCTCGCAGCTGCGTTCGTGGGCTTCGCCGACAAAATGTTCCCAGCCCGTGTCACCTGGATTCTCCGGCAGAATGTGCTCGACCGTGGCGGTCATCGCTTCGTCGGTGAGGTCGGCTCCGCTGAGTTGTCTTTCGATCTTCGCGAGGAGATAGCGCAGCCGTTTGCCGGAAGTGCCGCGATTTTTCAGCCGCAGCGCCGCAAAATCCGCCTCGAACTCCGTGTCCGGAATGTAAATGGGCCGCAGCGCCTGCCGCACCGCAGCGAGCGTGGTGGCGGTGCTGCGCCGAACCTCCAGAGCCGCCCGGTTGTACACCTCCTCCAGGATGTGCGTGCTGCGGCGGCCGACACCGTTGAATCGCACCGACAACACCGCGCAGTAGCGCAGTATCTCCACCAATTCCCGGGGAGCCGTGAACACGTCTTTTGCGGCGAGGACGAGCGGTGTGAACTGCGAGACGTTGAAAAGGTTGAGCACGCGCACCTGGTCGCGGGCACCTGGATAATCCAACCAAAACGGACTGGAAAAATCGTTGAGCGCCTCGAACCACGCCGCGTCCTGCTCCAGCCGGTCGAGCAGCCCAAACACCTGATCCAGCGTCGTCACCTCCCGCTTGATGGTTTTGAAGAGTTGCTTCTGGCGCACGTATTCCCGGTGCGAGTTCAGGTGATGCCGCAGGAAATCTGGGAAGCTGGCGATGCCGACCCGGGCGGTGATGCGCGCCCATTGGCGTAGCACTGGGTCCATCTGCGATTTGCTGAGCCGGTCCGCCAGCGAGAGCAGGTAGTTCTTCAACAGATCGGTTTCGGTCAACTCAAGGCCGCGGGCATTGAGCGTCTCGAAGACGGTGTAGGCACTCACCTGGTCCTGCACCCGCACGCTGATGAAGACCAGCCGCTCGGAGACGATCTCGCTGATGAAACCGGCCACTTCCTCGCCCTTCTGCCGACGCGAGAATTTCTCCTTCACCTTGCCCTTGAAAAACTGGAAGCACTCCCACAGCAGTCGCTCCGAATCGCGCAGTCCGCGAAGTCCACCCTGCGGTGGTTTGCGCTGGGCGAGGTTCAACTGGAAAAAGTCGTCGTCGTTGGCGTTGAGCTTGAGCTTGGGCGTGATCCGCAGGCTCGCCTCGTCTTTCGCGCCGAGGTAGCGCCCTTCCAACAGTTCGGCCCGCTCTTGATTGGCGGTCGGCTCGACGCCCGCCCGCGCCAGTTCGTAGAGGTAATCCGCGCAGGCGAGAATCAGGATGCTCAACGTCGCCATCCGCTGCTGTCCGTCGATGATGCGGAACTGTTTCCGCTCGCCGCTCTCCAGCACCAGCGCGCCCATGTAGTGGTCCTCGCGGCTGGCCTCGATGGTCAGCAGGTCTTCCCACAGATCCTCCCAATGCTCGGCCTTCCACGAGTAGTCGCGCTGGTACGGCGGCACGCTGTAGCTCTTCCCGTTGCTGAGAAGCTCTTTCAGGTCTTCCGTGTCCGTATTGAGCAAAGCGCTGCGTGCCATAAGTGAGGGTGAGATTACACAGGGCCTAACGAATGGAAAGACTCCGCGCCCGCGTAGCGCAGACTTCCCAGTCTGCTGTATCGCGGGTTTCTAAACCCGCGGGCGGTCCGGCTGCCCACAACGCCTCGCCTTTCCGCACGCGCCCCGAACACAGCCGCGCCTGCCGATTTGGAAATCGGCGATACAGCAGGTTCTGAAACCCGCGCTACGGGGGCCGTACGCGGATGCGCCCCGGCCGGAGCGGGCCGTTCGGCTGCGGAGAGTTTCATCACGGCGCTGCCACGATTGAAGGGAGATCCTCCGGCGAGGGCGACGCGAGCATCGGGTTCGCGCTTACCGCCCCGCACTTCAACCGAGCAACTCCCTCACCACCCGCGCGTGGGTGACCTCGGGATCGGTCAGGCTCGCGGGGCGGCCTTCGTGGGGGAAGGTGAGGCGGTGGTGGTCGAGGCCGAGGGTGTGGAGGAGCGTGGCGTGGAAGTCGGAGACGGTGACGACGTCCTGCACGGAGCGGTAGCCGAAGTCGTCGGTCGCGCCGTGGATGTGGCCGGCGCGGAAGCCACCGCCGGCGGCCCAGAGCGAGAAGGCGTGGCGGTTGTGGTCGCGGCCGTCCTTGCCCTGCGAGATCGGGAGGCGGCCGAATTCGCCGGTCCAGAGGACGGCGGTGGTGTCGAGGAGACCGCGTTGTTGCAGGTCGCGGACGAGGGCGGCGCTGGGCTGGTCGGTGCGGGCGCAGAGGCTTTTCAGGCGTTCGGCGTTTTTGTCGTGGGTGTCCCAGGGCTGGCCGTTGAGGAAGAGTTGGACGTAGCGGACGCCGCGCTCGACGAGGCGGCGCGCGAGGAGGCAGCGGCGGCCGTATTCGGCGGTCACTGGGTTGTCGAGGCCGTACATGCGCTGCGTGGCGACGGATTCGCCGGAGAGGTCGAGGGCTTCGGGCACGGCGAGTTGCATGCGGGCGGCGGTCTCGAAATTGGCGATGCGCGCGGTGAGTTCGCTGTTCTCGGGATAGCGGGCGGCGTGGCCGCGATTGAGCGTTTTGAGGAAAGCGAGCTGGTTGTCGCGCGCGGCGGCGGACGTGCCCGCGGGCGTGTGGAGATTGAAGACGGGCGTGCTGCCGCTGCGGAAGGGCGTGCCTTGATAGACGGCGGGGAGCCAGCCGGAGGACCAGTTGCGTTCGCCATCGACGGGCAGGCCGCCGGGGTCGGCGAGGACGACGTAGGCGGGGAGGTTTTCGTTTTCCGTGCCGAGTCCGTAGAGCACCCATGAGCCGAGGCTCGGCAGGCCCGCGAGGAAGCGTCCGGTGTGGATGATGCGCAGGGCGGATTCGTGATCGACGGAGCCGGTGCTCATCGAGCGCACGAGGGTGATGTGGTCGGCGATGCTCGCGGTGTGGGGAAGGAGTTCGGAGAGTTCCATGCCGCACTGGCCGTGGCGCTGAAACTGGAAGGGCGAGGCGAGGACGTTGCCGGCTTGTTTGTCGAAGTGAATCTCGAGCGGGCCGGCGGTGTAGGGTTTGCCGCCGTATTTGGTGAGCGCGGGCTTGGGATCGAAGAGGTCCATCTGGCTCGGTCCGCCGTGTTGGAAGAGGCTGATGACGGCGCGGGCGCGCGGCGCGAAATGGCCGGGAGAGGATGAGGCTGGAACTGGCGCGGCGTGGGCAGTGGGTGGGAGGAGGTGCTGAAGCGCGAGGAAACCGAGACCGCCGGCGGAGCGGCCGAGGAAGGCGCGGCGGGTGAGGTCGGGGGTGCTGAGCACGGAGCGCCGAGCATTGCTCGGCTCGGACGGTCGCGGCGGGTTCGGGCCGAGCAATGCTCGGCGCTCCGGGGCGGGGGCGGTGAGCGCGCTCGTATCGGAGGAGGTTAGAGTTTCCTTACGTCGTCTCCTACAAGTGGGGGCGGGGGTTTTCATTCGAGATAGAGAAAGTTTTGGCTGGCGAGGAGGGATTGGCAGAGGTCGGTCCAGGCTTGGTGCTCGGGGTTTTTGGATTTGTTCGCGCGATGGAGGGCGGTTTGGGATTCGAGGAAGGCGAGGGCGGCGGTGTGTTCGTCGGCGCGCGGCGGGCGGGCGGCGGTGAGTTGGAAGGCGGTGCGGAGGCGGGCGACGGTTTCTTTACCGGCGAGTTCTTCCAGACGTTGCGCGAGGTCGGCGGCGCGGCGGATGGCGAAGTCGGAATTCAGCAGGCTCAGGGACTGGAGCGGCATGGTCGTCGCGGCGCGGCGCGTGCAGTTGAAGACAATCGAGGGCGCATCGAAGACGGTGAGGAAGGTGGGCACCTGGCTGCGGCGTTGTTGCAGGAAGACGGAGCGGGCGCGGCCGTCGGGGCTGGTTTCCTCGACGATGGTTTCGCCGACGCCGTCGCGTTTGGTGGGGACGTAGGCGCCGCTGGATTTCGCGCCGAGCTGGCCGGCGGCGGCGAGCATTCCGTCGCGGATGGCTTCGGCGTCGAGACGGCGCAGGGGGAAACGCCAGAGCTTGAGATTGTCGGCGTCGCGGGCGAGGGCTTCAGCGCGCGGCGCGCTGGATTGCTGGAAGGCGGCGGAGGTGGCGAGGAGGCGGTGGATGGGTTTGAGCTGCCAGCCGTTGGCGACGAGTTCGGATGCGAGCCATTCGAGCAGCTCGGGATGCGATGGCGCGGCACCGCTGAGGCCGAAGTTGTCGGGCGTCTCGACGAGGCCGCGGCCGAAGTAATGCTGCCAGACGCGATTGACCGTGACGCGCGCGAGCAGGGCGGACTGCGGCGAGTTCGGCTCGGTGAGCCAGTTCGCCCATGCCAGGCGGCGTCCGGTGCCGCGTGTGGTGGTGGACGCGGGCGCGAGGAGCGTGTTGGTGCCGGCGTTGCTGAGGAAGGCGAAGGTCGCAGGCTCGATTTTTTCGCCGGGCGTCTGGTGATTGCCGCGGTCGAGCAGGCGCACGACGGGCGGTTCCTTGGCGAGGTCGCTCACCCACGCGATGCGGCCGGGCTTGGGTTGGCGACGTGTGGCGAGCTGTTTGGTGGCGTCGTCGAAGGCTTTGCGTTTCGCGGCGGATTGTTCGCGGAAGATTTTTTCGGCGGCGGCGAGTTTCTCGGAGGACGCGGCGGGTGAGCGCTCGATGCGGACGTTGTCCACAATGAAACTGCGGCCGCAGCAGTACTCGAACGCGAAGCCGCCGTCGGGCAGGTCGGCGGCGGCGAGTTTGAGCGGCGCGCCGTCGGGGACGTGGTCCACGAGATGTTCGAGCGCGAAATCGTCGTCGCCGCGGCGGGTGACGCGGACGCCGTAATTGCGTCCGGCTTGGTAGGGTTCCTTGCCGAGCTGGCCGCGCGATTTGGAATCTTTGCCGGGATAATCCACCACCACGACCGCGCCGCCGGCGGGATTGCCGTCGAGGAGGATGTTGCCGCCGCGGACGGGGCCGTCGTGATTGAAATCTCGCGCGGCGATGAAGAACGCCACGCGCTCGGCGGGCTTGCCCTTGTCGTCGAGCTTCAGCGCCACGAGGTCAAACGTGGCCTCGATCCATTCTCCGGTGCGCGCGGGACGCCAGTGGAAGGACTGCGTCGTCGCGAGCCAGCGGTCGCCGTTTTGGCCGGACTCGATGATGCGCAAAGTGCCGTTGGTTTGGAGCGCGGCGGGTGCGGCGGGCGAGTCGAGTTTCACGGGCGGAGTGCCGCCGGGGAGATTGTCGCCGGGCGCGGTGGCGGACCAGCGGGCGGCGAGGGCATTAGTGCCGGAGAAATCATCGCTAAAGAGAAGCTCGCCCGCGGGCCGGTGGTCGCGCAGCCACGCGGCGAGATCGGCGCGGAGCCGCTTGGTTTCGTGGTCGAGAGAGTTTTCGAGTGCCTGCCAGCGTTCCATTTCGCCCGGCAGCGCGGCCTGGATGATGCGGTCTTTGGGCGTGATCCATTTTTCGATGTTGAAGGCGGGATAAAGCACGGCTTGGAGGCGGTAGTAATCGCGCTGCGTGACGGGCTCGAATTTGTGGTCGTGGCATTTGGCGCATTGGAGCGTGAGGCCGAGCAGACTGGAGCCGATGATCTGCATCGTGGCTTCGAGCGCGTAGTAGCGGTCGGTGCGGACTTCCTCGGGATTGCCGTCGCTCTCGGCGGTGCCGTCCTGGCCGTTGCGGAGAAAGTGGGTGGCCTCGAGGAGATCAATGATTTCGGGCGTGGCGGCGGTGCCGGGCGTCCACGCGGCGAGTTCGTCGCCGGCGAGCTGGGCGCGGACAAATTGATCGAACGGCAGGTCGCGATTCACGGCGCGAATCACCCAGTCGCGGTAGCGATAGGCGAGCGGACGGTCGGAGTCGGCGGAGAAGTAGCCGTTGGAATCGGCGTAGCCCGCGGCGTCGAGCCAGTGTTTTCCCCAGCGTTCGCCGAAGCGCGCCGAGGCGAGATAGCGGTCGGCCGCCCGCGCGATGGCGTGGGGCGAATCGTCGCGCGCGAAGGCTTCGATTTCCTCGGGCGTGGGCGGCAGGCCGGTGAGCGTGAAGGCGAGGCGGCGGAGGAGCGCGTCCTTTGGTGCGCGCGGCGAGAGCGAGAGTCCGTCGGCGGCGAGCGCGCGGGCGAGGAAGGCGTCGATGGGATGCGCGGACGGGGCAGGGGAGGTCGGTGGGGCGGGAATGGGCGGGCGTTGGAGTGGCTGGAAGGCCCAGTGTTTGCGGGCATTCGCGAGGGGTTTTGCGGAGGAGTCCGCCGCGCGGGTGGCGAGCGGGATGACGAGCATGGCGACCGAAAATGCGGCGAGCGAAAACACCCGCCGACTCCCCGCGTTCCGGAAAAGGCCGGAAACAAAGGCTGCTGCGCGCGCTGCATCAAAGGGCGTCATGGTTGGAAAGGATGGCCGTTGACCGCCGGACCGTCGGCAAAATTCGCTGCTCAAGATGCGCCGCAAGGCGCAAAGCACGGACCAACCCGCAGTCACACGGACAAAAAATGTGGGGTCTTTGCCAATCGCTGAACAGACAGGTTTTGTCGCCAGCACCACGCTGCAACCAGATCATTGAGAGTGCTGCGCGGCTGACGGTGCTCAACCTTGCCCGGGGCTGCGGAGAGAAAGGGTTTATGAAAACACAAATGACTGGGAGAAAGAATCCGTTGGTTAAGACGTCGCGTGCAGGGAGCGCGGGGCGAAACGGGAGTGAACGCGGGTGCAGGCTGCGACACGCGTTGGGGTTGGTCTTCGCTTTGTGGCTGGGCCTTGAGGCGGGGGTGTCGGCGGCGGACCCGAGAATCAACAGCCTCGTGATGGTGCCGATGCTGACGATCGAGAGTCCGCCGGGGGTGATCAATCAAATCCAATTCGCTACGAACTTGGTGGAGGCGGACTGGACGGTGGTGACGAATCTGCTCGTACCCCAAAGCCCCTATTGGTTTGTCGATCCGGCTGGGCCGCGCGGGCCGGCGGGGTTTTACCGGGTGTTGGGTTTGCCTGCCCCGGTGCTGACGACACCGCCGTCGGCCGCGGGCGGGGCGATGGCGGGCGACAATCCGACCGCACCGGTGGGCTTGCCCACGCCGCGCGTGGCCCAAAGTGCCGCCGCGGCGGTCGCGGGATCGTCCAGCGGAGTGGACGGGGAGGCCCCCGCCCCGGCGGTGCGGCGCCATCTACGGGTTACCGTGGTGACGCAGCTTTGGAGCGCGGAGGGCCGGACGCTGCCGGCCGTGGTGGCGCGGGTGAATCAGGCGGTGTTCGAGGGCACGGATGTCATCGCCTTTCCGATGGAATGCGTGAAGACCGATGGTGAGCCGATTCCCGGGCCGATCAGTCTGGCGTTGGCGGAGGAGGCGCGCCGCCATCAGGTTTACATCATTGGGAACATCCGTGAGACCGCGGGCGGCAAAACCTACGTGACCTCGTTTTTGTGTGATCGCACGGGGAAGATCGCGGGGAAGTATCGGAAGTCGCACAAGCTGCCGGACGAGACGATGGATCTGGGCAACGATCTCCCGGTGTTCAACACCGAGTTCGGCAAGGTCGCCATGCGCATCGGGTCCGACCGCTTCTTTCCCGACATCGACCATGTGTTCACGACCAAGGGCGCGGGACTCATTTTTTGGGCGCAGCAACCGGAGCCGGTGGATGACGAGTTCGCGCAGGATTTTCCCAGCGAGGGACGGGCTTACGATTACTCGGTCAACATCGCCTGCTCGCGCTACGCCTCGGCCACGCCCGGCTGGATCACGAGTTCCTTTCCGCCCTTTTGCGGGATGCCGTTGGGGCGGTCGTATGTGATCAATCGCGAAGGCCAGCGCGTGGCCTCGACGCCGCGCACGGGCGTGGGGCAGGCCACCGCGACGCTGCCGCTGGCGACCCTCCGGCCCGGGCGCCATGTCTATTCCAACCCGGCCTTCGCCCGACTCACCGCGCCTGTGGTGCCCGTGCCCGACCGGCCGTGGGTTAAGCGCACGGTGCGCGTCACCGCGCTGGGCGCCCTGTCCGATTTCGACAGCCTGCTCGCCGCGCTGGATGAAGCGGGACGCCTTGGTTCGGACATCGCGTGCAGTTATGAGTATGGCTGGATCACCGGCCAGCCGCCGGAAGCGATTGCGAGCAAGACGGCGATTGCCAAAGCGCGGAATGCCCGCGTCGCGGCGAAGGCCCGGCAGTGGAACATGTATGTGATCCTCGCCGGCATCGTGGACCGGTTGGAGCGCAACGAAGCGATCCTCTACGGCCGCGATGGGCGCGAGGTCGGGCGGTATTTCAAGATGAGCAAGACGCATCCGGAAATGATTCCCGGCACCAACGCGCCGGTGTTCGAGACTGACTTCGGGCGGGTTGCGGTGCGCATTTGCGCGGACGAGGAGTTCGTCGAGCTGGACCGTTGTTACGCGCTGCAGGGTGTGGACATTCTGTTCACGCCCACGCAGAGCTGGGGGCCGGACGCGTTGTCCCGCGATCTGCGCGACCTGTCGCGGGCGATGGATGGCGGCTTTTTCCTTGTCGAGCCGACGAGTCCCTCGACGGAGCACCGTCACCGCAGTCTCGTCGTCGAGCCGACGGGCACGATTGTCGCCAGCAACGAGTACCGGAAACGCGGCAGCGCCTCGGCGGTGCTCGACTTGAACAACGACCGGCCCCTGCGCTACACGCGGAACTACACGCCCTATAAGCCCACGGGTTATCTGCCGCAGTTCCAGCCCAATCAACTGCCGACGGCGGTCAATGACCTGCGCGCCACGGTGCTCCGCCAACGTCGGCCTGAGCTGTACGCTGTGCTTGGCGCGGGTGGCAACCTCGCCCAATGACCCGGTGTCCCGTGGCGGAAGGGCCGATGGGGTTTGGCGTCTGGTCACGGCGAGAAGCGGCTTGCGGCCCGGCCGAGTTGGCCGAACTGTCCGGGCGTCGCTGAATGGCCCGGAACATCGGGCTGTCCGCGAGTGCTGCCATGAACCCGCGTCGCCCTGTTTGCTCAGTTGTTTTGCTTCTCGTGCTCGCCTGCGCCCTGGGCGCTTCAGCGACGCGCGCGGATCACGATCAGGTGCCCGGTCATTCGCAACACGGCGACGCGTTCAATGAGGGGCCACGGCAGGAGGCGCATCTGATGCCCGGCATGAGCACGGTGCATTTTCCGATCACGACGAAGGCGGCGCTGGGACAGAAGTTTTTCGACCAGGGCATCGGGCAGTTGCACGGGTTTTTCTATTTCGAAGCGGAGCGTTCTTTCCGGCAGGTGGCGGCGCTGGATGCGGCGTGTCCGATGGCCTTTTGGGGCATGGCGATGGCGAATCCGAACAACCAGAAACGCGCGAAGGAGTTCGTCAAGTCGGCTGAGAAACTCCGGGCCAACGCCGGGGCGCGCGAGCAGCAGTGGATCACCGCGCTGGCCGACTTGCTGCGAGACGACAAGAAGGGCGAGAAAAGCGACGACAAGGACCGGCGCAAAACGTACAACCAAGCGTTGGAAAAAATCGTGAAGGATTACCCGGACGATCTCGAGGCCAAGGCGCTGCTGGCCGTGCAACTGTGGCAGAGCAACGGCAAGGGCGTGGGCGCGGATGACAAGAAGGCCGTGGATGCTCTGCTCGACGCCGTGCTGGCGGCGAACCGGTTTCATCCGGTCAATCATTACCGGATTCATCTCTGGGATGACGGCGCGCGCGCGACGAATGCGCTGATCTCGGCGGCCAATTGCGGTCCGTCCGCCCCGGGCATCGCGCACATGTGGCACATGAGCGGGCACACGTATTCGGCGCTCAAGCGTTACGCGGACGCGGCGTGGCAGCAGGAGGCCAGCGCGCGCGTGGACCACGCCTACATGATGAGCAACCGCGTGCTGCCGGATCAGATTCACAATTTCGCGCACAACAACGAGTGGCTGATCCGCGACCTGAACAACATCGGTGCGGCCCGCCGCGCGGTGGACCTGGCGAAGAACATGATCGAGCTGCCGCGGCATCCGAAATTCAACACGCTCACCAAGGGCAGCGCGGCTTACGGGTATCAGCGATTGATCGAAACGCTGGTGCGCTACGAATTGTGGGAGGAACTGGTCGCGCTCTCCGGCTCGGTTTATCTCCAACCGACGGACAACCACGATCACGAGGCGCGGCGTTTTCATGCGCTCGGGCTGGCGGCGTTGAACACGGGCGATCTCGCTGCTGGCAAGCGCCAGATCGCCGCGCTGGAAGCGCTCGCGGTGAAGGTCGCGACGAAGCCCGCGCCGACCACCAACGCACCGGCCAGCAAGGCGGGCGCGACCAATGCGCCAGCGGTCAAGTCCGCAGCGACCAATGCGCCAACGGCGAGTGCGGCACCTACCAGCGCCCCGACGACCAAACTCACGGCGACCAACGCGCCCGCCACGAAGCCCGCGCTCACCAATGCGTCGGCCACACTTCCGGCAGTGGTGGCCCCGACCAAGGTGTCGGCGACCGCGCCGACGACCGGACCGGCGACCGCGCAGACCAACCTGATCGAGCAGGCAGCGCGCGCGATTCTCACCACGAACGTCATTGCAGCCGCGCCCGTTCGCCCGTCGCCCGCCGCGTCCTCGACCAACGCGCCGGCGAAAACGGGCGCCACCAACAGCAGCGCAACCAACAGCGTCGCCGCCGCCGCGAAAGAATCTCCGAAGCCCGCGCCGAAGAAAACTGCGCCCGCCGGCTCCAGCGGCGGCGCGTTCCAACTGGCCACGGGCAACACCAACGCCATTGGCGCGGCGGTGGCCGAGTTGCGCTGCCTGCTGGCGCTGAAAGACGGCCGGGTCGCCGAAGGCAAAGAGCAGTTGCCCAAGCTCAAAGAGGTTCCCCGTGATCGGCTGGCCCGGATGCACTTCGCGGTCGGCGACAAGGGCAAGGCCGAGGAGTTCGCCAAGGAAGCGATGAACGTCGGCGAGCGTCTGGTGCAACCGCTCGCGAGCTATGTGGACTTCGCGTATCAGAACCGCCATTTCGCCGAGGCGTTCGCTGCGTTTTTCAAACTGCGCGAACTCGCCGCCGAGGCGGACCTCACCGCGCCGGTGTTCCGCCGCCTCGCGCCGGTGGTGAAGGAACTCGAACTGGACGCCGACTGGCGGCCGCCGTTGTCGCGCGCGGCGGATTTCGGCTTGCGGCCGAGCCTCGAATCGCTCGGGCCATTTCGCTGGCAGCCGTCGGCCGCGCCGGACTGGACACTGTCCGATGGCGCCGGCAAGCCCGTGTCCCTGCGCGATTATCGCGGCAAGCCGGTGGTGACGGTGTTCTATCTCGGCGCGGGCTGCGCGCATTGCATTGAGCAGCTCGTGGCGTTTGCGCCGATGGTGGAGGAGTTCAAGACGGCGGGCATTGCGCTGGTGGCTGTCAGCACGGACTCGGTGGCGGGCCTGCGCGAGACCGGCGAGAAGGCGAAATACAATGGCGGCTTTCCCATTCCGCTCGTCTCCGACCACACGTTGGCGACCTTCAAGGCGTATCGCGCGCACGACGACTTCGAGGCCAAGCCGTTGCACGGCACCTTCCTCATCGATGGCGACGGACTCATCCGCTGGCAGGACATCAGCTACCAGCCGTTCATGGAGACGAAGTTTTTGCTGACGGAAGCAAAGCGCCTGCTCGGCCTGCCCAAGAGCCACGGGGCGCCGGCGCCGCCGAAACTCGCGGGGCAGCAGACGGAGCAGGCGATCGCCGGGAATGCGCGGTGAGGGTGGGAAAGCTCAAAGCATAAAGCCCAAAGCTCAAGGGAATGGCCAAGGGCCAAGGAGCAGTTGCGGGGGTTCAGGGGGACGGTGGTGGCGGTGATGGGGGAGAGGGCAACCGAAACATCCTGCGTCCTGTGTCCAATCGCCCCGCTCGCCGTGCCGCCGCTTCCATTGCACTACGGTCGGGCCAGGCGGAAACCGGGGAACACGACTTCGCACACCGTCACCACGAGGAAGACGAGACTCACCAATGCGTTGAGGCGGAAGAAGGCGTTCTGCACCCAGTTCAGGCTGCGGCGGCGGGCCAGCCAGTGCTCGAAGAGGAGGCTGGACGCGATGAGCATCATGCCGATGAGGTAGGCGAGCCGGAACCGCGAGAGCAGGCCGAACGCGACGAGCAGGAGGATCATCACGAGGTGCGCGATGAAGGCGGCGCGCAGGGCGTTGAGCGGTCCCCAGGCCACGACGAGCGAGCGCAGGCCGACGCGTTTGTCGAACTCGTAGTCTTGCAGCGCGTAGATGATGTCGAAGCCGATCAGCCAGAACACGACCGCGACGGCGAGCAGGATGGCGAGGAAGCCGCTGTGCGCGAGGGACACGACCCCGTTGCGCAACGGAAGCAGATCGAAGCCGCCGCGCACCGCGAGCCATGCGCCCAAGGGCGCGAGCGCGAGCGCGAGGCCCAGCCAGACGTGCGTGTAATCGGTGAAGCGCTTGGTCAGCGAGTAGAAGCAGATGAGGAACAGCGCGACGGGCGAAAGGTAGAAGCAGAGGGGATTTAGAAAATACGCGGCGGCCACCAGGCCCGCGCCGCTGAGCGCGTAGAGCATGACGGCGCTGACGAGGGAAATCTGGCCCGCGGGCAGGTGCCGCATGGCGGTGCGGGGATTCATCGCGTCGAACTTCCGGTCGGCGATGCGGTTGAAAGCCATCGCGCAGGTGCGGGCGCAGACCATTGCGGCGAGGATGAGCGCGAAGGTCCGCCAGCCGGGCCAGCCGGCGTTGTCGCGCGCGGCCACGACCATGGCGGCGAGCGCGAACGGCAGCGCGAAGAGCGTGTGCGAGAGCTTCACGAAGCCCGCCCATTTGATCAGCGTGTCGAACATCAGTCGCGCTCCTCCTGCCACCGCTGCACGAGGGTTTGCGGCACGCCGATGTGGTCGAGCACGCGCGCCACGACGGTGTCGGCGACCTGCTCGACGGTTTGCGGCAGCGTGTAAAACGAGGGGTTCGCCGGGAGGATGGTCGCGCCGGCAAGGAGGAGGAGTTCGAGGTTTTTCAGATGCACCAGACTGAGCGGCGTTTCGCGCGGGACGAGGATGAGCTTGCGGCGTTCCTTCAGCATCACGTCGGCGGCGCGGAGGAGGACGTCCTCGCTGATGCCGTGCGCGATGCGGCCGAGCGTGCCCATGCTGCACGGGATCACGACCATGACATCAAAGGGATTCGAGCCGCTGGCGAAGGGGACGCTCATGCTTTTGAGGCCGTGGGTTTTCACTGTGGGGCGCAGCTTCAGGCCGGCGGGGAGTTCCTGCTGGAGCACGACGTGGGCGTAATTGCTCAGCACGACGTGGATTTCGTGGTGGGCGGGGTCGAGGTTGTCGAGCAGACGCTGGGCGTAAAGCGCGCCGCTGGCACCGGTGATGGCGACCAGGATTCTCAAGCGGTGGAGCGTTTCATTTGCGCGCGGAATATGGCGAGGGGTGTGGGGAGGGGCAAGCGGCAAGCCGAGTGGAGGAAAGCTCAAAGCCTAAAGCTCAAAGCTCAAGGGAAGCACCAAGCAACAAGCGGGCGCGGAAGGCGTCGGTCACGATGCGCGGCGGATTCCGATGCCCGCCGAGCCAAGCGTGGGGCTTGGTTCTTTGAACTTCCCTTGAGCTTTGAGCTTTTTCCCCTCCACGTTTCATCCGCGGAAAACACCAACCGGACCTTGGTCATTGACCGCCACCCGCCGCTGCCGCACAACTCCGCGCGCGTCAACCACGCCCGCCATGTCGCCGGAAGAAGCTCCCAAACACCAACGCCGCCCGCGTTATCGCGGCACGCATCCGCGCCGCTTCGAGGAAAAGTACAAGGAGTTAAACCCTGCGCTCCACGCCGAGACCGTGCAGAAAGTCATCGCGTCCGGCAAAACGCCCGCCGGTGCCCATCGCCCGATAATGGTCCGCGAAATCATCGAGTTCCTCGCGCCACAGGCCGGCGATCTCGCGGTGGATTGCACGCTGGGCTACGGCGGTCACACGGCGGAAATCCTCCCGCTGCTGCGGCCCGGCGGACGCCTTCTCGGCCTCGACGCCGATCCCATTGAACTTGCGAGGACCACCGAACGTTTGCGAGCGCGCGGCTTTGGCGAGGATGTGTTGGGCGTTTGCCACTCGAACTTCGCCGGGCTGCCGAAGGTGCTCGCGGGGCAGAATATCGCCGGGGCCGACCTCATTCTCGCGGACCTCGGCTGTTCCTCGATGCAGCTCGATAATCCGGCGCGCGGCTTTTCATTCAAGTCCGACGGGCCGCTGGATTTGCGGATGAACCCGCAGCGCGGCGCGCCCGCGTCGGCGTTGTTGGCGCGGCTGGACGCGCCCCGGTTGCAGGCGATCCTTGAGGCCAACGCCGATGAACCGCACGCCGGCGAGTTGGCCCGCGCCATCGTGGCGGCCCAGCGCCGCAAACCCATCGTCACCACGCTGCACCTGGCCGATCTCGTGCGTGCGGCGCTCTGGCAGGCCGGTCACGCATTGGACCGCGACGCGGTGGCCGCAGTCGCGCGCCGCGTGTTCCAGGCCCTGCGCATCGAGGTGAACGACGAGTTCTCCGCGCTCGAGACCTTCCTCCGTTTTCTGCCGCATTGCCTGGAACCGGGCGGACGCGTGGCGGTCCTCACATTTCACTCGGGCGAAGATCGCCGCGTGAAACAGGCGTTTGAAGCCGCGGCGGCAGCGGGCCAGTTCGCGCCGCTGGAACATGACTTTCTGCGGCCGTCGTCGGAGGAAATTTATGCGAACCCGCGGGCCTCGAGCGCCAAGCTGCGGGTGGCGCGGCGACGGGCGCAGATCGAGCAAGAGACGACGTGAGCAGAACCAGCGCCGAGACGGCGCAGCACGGGCGCAACGTTCCCGAAAGGTGGTGGCGGGGCCGTTGGCGGACGCTAACTTTTTCTCCGCGCGACGCGCCTTCTGGGTCAAAGCAGGCTAGCCTTGGACGGTTTCCATTCCACCCCGAAAAATCCAATGCTACGCCCGTTCTGAAATTGTAAACCACAGAATCCGCACCCGTCTCTCCACCGCATGGTTCCGGGTCCAACCGCCTTTCCAGTTTTGAGAGCCACGCGACAATTTCGCCGAATGATCTTGCCGCGAGGGGAGGCGTCGTTAGAGAGTCCCGCTCCCTTTTCGGCGGAGCGGGCGCGCGGGCGACGCTTTTCCGGGGTGTGGTGGCTTGCAACAAACCAACAACCAGCAGCGTGAAAGTTTTCACTGGCAATTCTAATCGGCCTCTGGCGAAGGCGATCTGCGATTCAATCGGGATCGAGCTGGGCAAGTGTACCGTGGCTTCGTTTCCCGACGGCGAGACGTTCGTGAAGATCGACGAGAATGTCCGCGGCGAGGACACGTATATCGTGCAGCCGACGTCGCCGCCGACGAACCAGAGCTTGATGGAGTTGTTCATCATGATGGATGCGCTGCGGCGTTCCAGCGCGATGCGGATCACGGCGGTGATGCCGTTTTATGGCTACGCCCGGCAGGATCGCAAGGATCAGCCGCGGGTGCCGATCACGGCGAAGTTGGTGGCCAATCTGCTCGTGGCCGCGGGCGCAAACCGGGTGCTGACGATGGACCTGCACGCGCAGCAGATTCAGGGTTTTTTCGACATTCCGGTGGATCATCTTTATGCCGCCCCGGTGATGTATGACTATTTGAAGTCGCTCAAGCTGGAGAAGTTGGTGGTGGTGAGTCCGGACGTGGGCGGGCTGAAGATGGCGTATGCGTATTCGCAGGTGCTGGAGGCGGACCTGGCGATCGTGGCCAAGCGCCGGAAGAGCGCGACGGAGATTGAGTCGATGACCGTCATCGGCAACATCAAGAACAAAAATATCCTGCTGGTGGATGATCTCACGGAGACGGCGGGCACGCTGACGGCGGCGGCCAAACTGCTGAAAGAGAAGGGGGCCAAGCGCGTTTTGGCCTGTGTTTCCCATGCGATTCTCAATGATTTGGGGATTCAACGTTTGCGGAAATCAAACATTGACGAACTAATCACGACTGATAGCGTCCTCCGCCCTGCGATAGACGGGGTGCGAATAAAAACGCTGTCGGTGGCAGGATTGTTGGGTGAAGCCATCAAACGAATTCACAGCAATTCGTCGGTGACTTCACTTTTTGAATTTAAGGGCGGGCGTACGAGCTAGTTGGCCGGCGCCGCCAGTGACGAAGCATTTTAGAACATGAAATCAGTACCATTTACCGCTTACCCGCGCACGGCCACCCGCCACAACCAAGTCAAAAAACTGCGTTCCACGGGACGTGTGCCGGCGGTGATCTACGGGGCGAAGGTGACGCCGCAGAATCTCGAGCTGCCGGCCAAGGAATTGGAGAAGCTCATCCACGCGTCGGTCTCGGAAAACATTTTGGTGACGTTGAGCATTCCGAATGACGCGCGGCCGAGCCGGCTGGCGCTGGTGCAGCAGGTGCAGCATCACGCGTTGTCAGGGCACGCGCTGCATGTGGATTTTCACGAAGTCGCCGAAGATGAAGCCGTGATCATCACGGTGCCGGTGGAAAGCACCGGCGAGGCGGCGGGGGTCAAGACCGGCGGCGGCACGCTGGAACACGTGTTGTTCCGGCTCAAGGTGCGGGCATTGCCGAAGGATCTGCCGGAGGTCATCGTCGTCGATGTGTCGCATCTGGAGATCGGCGCGAGCATTCACCTGGGCGACATCAAGGCCCCGGTAGGCGTGGAAATTTTGGGCGACAAGCATCTCTCGGTCTTCGCGGTGGCGGCACCTCTCACCGAGGCGCAGGAAGCCGAGGCGGCGGCCGCAGCGGGCGCCGCGGGCGCACCGGAAATGATCAAGGAGAAGAAGGAAGAAGGCGCGGCGGATGCCGCAGCCAAGCCCGACGCCAAAGCTGGCGCGAAACCCGAAGCCAAGGCCGATGCCAAAGGCGCGGAAAAGGCCGGCGAGAAGAAGGCGGAAAAGAAGAAGTAGTGCGCCGTCGGGCGGGACCGCCCGGATTGAGGCCGCCGCATGGAGAACGTGTTTCTCATGGTTGGGTTGGGCAATCCGGGCAGCGAGTACGCCGACACGCGGCACAATGTGGGATTTCGGGCGGTCGAGACTTTGGCCGTCCGGTGGCGGGCAGGCTGGAACTTGGAAAAGAAGTTTCAAGCCCGACTGGCGAAGGTCGAGCGGGATGGACGCCGGGTGTTGCTGTGCGAACCGCAGACGTACATGAACCTGAGCGGGGAGGCGGTGCAGGCGGTGCTGGGATATTACCGGATGCCGGTGGGGCGGTTGCTGGTGTTGACGGACGACGCGGATTTGCCGTTTGGCGAGATTCGTTTGCGGGCGCGGGGCAGCAGCGGCGGGCATCATGGACTGGAGTCCGTGGCGCAGCAGGTGGGGACGACGGATTATGCCCGGTTGAAGATTGGGATCGGGCGGCAGCGCGAAGGGCAGCGGCAGATCACGGGTTATGTGTTGGGTGCGTTTGCGGCGGAAGAAAAGATTTTGTTGGAAAAGATACTGACGCGGGTGGCTGACCAGGCCGAGTGCTGGGTCGCCGAGGGCGTCGAAAAGGCAATGAACAAGTTTAACGGCGTGGCAGTGCCCGCCGTGCAATGAAGCGATGAAAAAATACGAAGGTCTGTTTATTCTCAACACCACCGGACGGGAAGACGGCGTGAAGGAAGTCGTGGACAAGATTACGGCAGACATCAATGCCGCCGGTGGGCGGGTCGAGACCGTCCAGAAGATGGACAAGCGTCCGTTCTCCCGCGTGGCGAACAAGAAGAACGCCTCGGGTTTCTACGTGAACGTGCTCTTCGAGGTGAATCCGTCGGCGGTCGCGCCGCTGCGGAACAAGTTCAGCCTGAACGAGGAAATTTTCCGCGTGACCTTCACCGTCGCGCCGGAAGTGCCGATGCCGGTGCCCGCGCCCGCCGTCGCGCCCGCGAAATAGGTGCTCCGATGGCCAATTTCAACAAAGTCATCCTCGCCGGGAATCTGACCCGCGATCCGGAGTTGCGCTACACGCCCAAGGGGACGGCGATTGCGAAGTTCGGCATGGCCATCAACCGGACTTGGAAGAACGAGGCCGGTGAGACCAAGGAAGAGGTTACGTTTGTTGACATTGATGCGTTTGCCCGCTCGGCGGAGGTGATTGCGCAGTATTGCAAAAAAGGCCGGGCCATTCTCGTCGAAGGCCGCCTCCGGTTGGAAACTTGGGACGACAAGCAGACCAACCAGAAGAGAAGCAAGCTGGGCGTGGTGTTGGATTCTTTTCAGTTCTTGGATTCCGGCAAAGGTGGTCCTGGCGGTGCTGGCGGCCCTGGCGGTGGCGGCGGCGGTGGCGAATCGCAAGGCGTCGCCGAGCCTCCGAGATCGCGCCCGGCGGCGCCCGCCCGACCGGCTGCTCAAGCCGCCCCCGAACCCTCGGACGGTCCGCCGCCCGAGGAAGATGATGTTCCGTTTTGATAGCTTTCGCTGGCGGCGAACCAACGCTGCCGGTGTCTCATTCCCTTAATTCTATGGCAAAAGTTGAAGTCATTCTTACCCACAACATCGTCGGCTTGGGCGCTGAATCCGATCAGGTCAAAGTCAATGCCGGCTACGCGCGCAATTATCTGCTGCCGCAGCACCTGGCCATCCCGCTCACGGGCGCGAACAAGCGGCGCATGGAAGTGCTCAAGCAGCGCCGCGCCGAGCGCGAGGCGAACGAGTTGAACAGCATGTCCGAACTCAGACGCAGCCTCTCGAAAATCACTGTCGTCATTGGTGTCAAGACCGGCGAGGACGGCAAGATGTTTGGCTCCGTCACCTCGGGCACCATCGTGGACGAACTGAAGAAGCAGCTCGATGTCGCGCTCGACAAGAAGAAGATCCATCTCGAAGCGCCGATCCGTGCGCTGGGCGAATACGAGGTCGAATTGCGCCTGCACGCCGACGTGAAGAGTTCGCTCAAGGTCCGCGTGGAAAGCACCACGCCGGTGGCCAAAGTCGAGGCGGCCCCGGCGGCGCCCGAGGCGAAGGAAGGGCAGCGCGGTCGCGAAGTGCGGAGCGGTGCGCGCGCAGAAGGCAAGGCCGAGGTCAAGCCGGAGGCGAAGCCCGAACGCAAGGGGCGTCCGGTCAAGCCCGCTGCCAAAGAGTAGGCGGGAATATTTTCGAGCAAGGCAGGCCGGCAACGGCCTGCCTTTTTTTTGCCGCGCGATTTGCCTCCGAGTGCTTGGACGGCACGAGGCCGTGGGGACGGGGCGGCGGGAGATTCGGCGGTTCAGTTTCGGCGGGCAATCGCTGCGCCCGAGGTGTTGGAGCAGCGCGTACTGCGGTCGGACACGATGTTTGGACCGCAAAACCTTTGACGCGTACTGGGGGTTCCCCTAGGTTCGCCAGCCAATTCGCGACGTATCATGCTTGGTTTTCTCATCAAAAAAATCATCGGTTCCCGGATGGACCGTGAGCTGAAGAAGTATCGTCCGGTGGTGGCCCGCACCAACGAGATCGAAGCTACCTATCAGGCGCTGTCGCTGGAGGCGTTGCAGAAAAAAACCGCCGAGTGGAAGGCGAAATTGTCGGCCATCACGGATGACAAAGAGCTGGCGCTGGCGCTTGAGGAGGTGTTGCCGGAAGCGTTTGCGGCCGTGAAGAACGCGTGCCGGCGGTTGTGCGGCAAAGACGTATCCGTCCGCGGCCACAACTTGCGCTGGGACATGGTTCCCTTCGATGTGCAGATGATCGGCGGCATGGCGCTGCACCGCGGATCCATCGCGGAAATGGCGACCGGCGAAGGCAAAACCTTGGTCGCGACGCTGCCGGTTTTTCTCAATGCGTTGTCCGGGCGCGGCGTGCATGTGGTCACGGTGAACGACTATCTTGCCGCGCGCGACAGTGAGTGGATGGGGGCCGTGTACCGGCTATTGGGATTGACGGTCGGTTGCATTTTGCACGATCAGACGCCGGCCGTCCGGCGCGAGCAGTACGCGTGCGACATCACCTACGGCACGAACGCGGAGTTTGGTTTCGATTATCTGCGGGACAACGGCATGGCGACCTCCGCGGCCGAGCAGGTGCAGCGCGGGCATTATTTCGCCATCGTGGACGAAGTGGACTCGATCCTCATCGATGAAGCGCGGACGCCGCTGATCATCAGCGGTCCGGCCGTGCTCAAGACGGAGAACAAGCACTACGAGGAGCTCAAGCCCACGGTCGAATCTTTGCACCGCGCGCAGGTGCGTCTGAGCAATCGGTTCGTCTCGGAGGCCGACGCGTTGATCAAAAAACTGCGGCCCGAGGACGGCACGAACCCGGCGAATCCCGAGGCGCTGGAGCGCGAGATCGGGCTGCTGCTTTATCGCGCCAAGCTGGGGCATCCGCGCTCGGCGGAATTGATGAGCGTGCTGGAGAATCCGGACAATCTGAAGTTGATGAACAAGGCGGAGCTGGAGTTGCACGCCGACCAGTCGAAGAAAGATTTGTACGCGCAGAAGGAGGAGCTTTTCTTCGCCATCGAGGAAAAGAGTCACGAGGCCGACCTGACCGAGAAGGGCCGCCAGTTTCTCAACCCGAAGGATCCGGATGCGTTCATGCTGCCGGACATCGTCACGGCGTTTCACGAGATCGACACGGGACCGGAGACCGATCCGCGCAAACGGATGGAGACGAAGCTTCAAATTCAGCAGGAGTTCGAGACCAAGGCCGAGCGCATTCACGTCACGTCGCAATTGCTCAAGGCGTTCACTCTCTACGAACGCGACGTGCAGTATGTCGTGCAGGACAACAAGGTCATCATCGTCGATGAAAACACCGGGCGCATGATGACCGGTCGGCGTTGGAGCGATGGCTTGCACCAGGCGGTTGAGGCCAAGGAAGGCGTCGAGGTCGAGCGCGAGACGCAGACGTACGCGACCATCACGATCCAGAATTACTTCCGCCTCTACCGCAAGCTGGCGGGCATGACGGGCACGGCCGAGACCGAGGCGAACGAGTTCTTCGACATCTACAAGCTCGGCGTGATGGTGATCCCCACGAACAAGCCCTGTCTGCGGAAGGATGCCAACGACTCGGTGTACAAAACCAAGCGCGAGAAATTCAACGCGGTCCTGTCGGAAATCGAAACCGTCCACGCGCAGGGCCGGC
Source organism: Akkermansia muciniphila (assembly GCA_945861535.1). Lineage (GTDB taxonomy): Bacteria > Verrucomicrobiota > Verrucomicrobiia > Limisphaerales > BJHT01 > BJHT01. Next base: position 39,194 of record CAMAUZ010000018.1, read on the forward strand.
CCATCCTCGTGGGCACGGTCTCGGTGGAGAGCAGCGAGCATCTGTCACGGATGCTGAAGAAAGCTGGCATCGTCCACGCGGTGCTGAACGCGAAGTATCACGAGCAGGAAGCGGAGATCATCTCGCGCGCGGGCCAGCGCGGGTCGGTGACGATTGCGACAAACATGGCGGGCCGCGGGACCGACATCAAACTCGGGCCTGGCGTTCAGGCGCTGGGCGGGTTGCATGTGATCGGCACGGAGCGGCATGAGGCGCGCCGCATTGACCGGCAGTTGCGCGGGCGTTGCGCGCGGCAGGGCGATCCGGGGTCGTCGCACTTTTTCATCGGGTTGGAGGACGACTTGATGCGGCTGTTCGGTTCCGACCGCATCGTGAAGGTGATGGAGCGCGTCGGCCTGAAGGAAGGCGAGGAACTGGAGCATCCGTTGCTCAACCGCTCCATCGAGACCGCGCAGAAGCGGGTCGAGCAGCACAATTTCCAGATCCGCAAACGCACGCTCGAATACGACGACGTGATGAACAAACAGCGCGAGGTCATCTATGGCTTCCGCAACGAGATCATCACGCACACCGACGTGCGCGACCGCCTGATGGACATCATGGAAGAAGTGGTGATCCAGAAGACCGAGGAGTTCACGCGCTCCGATGCCGATGTGGCCGAGTGGCCGCTGCGCGGTTTGGCGGACTGGGTGAATCTGAATTTCCCGCTCGGCATGCCCGAGGAGGAGATGGTCAAGGCGGCGCGTTCCGGCCAGGAAACGCCGGTGCCCGGCTCGGCCTTTGACACGCTCAATGCGGCGCAGTTTGCCCTGTGCCAGTTCATCTCGACCAGCATCCGCAAGTCCTACGAGCTGAAGATTTCCTTCGAGGAAAAGGAGGCCCTCCAGGCCGTCGAGCGCTATACGATGTTGAGCGCCATCGACAAGCTGTGGCAGGAGCATCTCTACAACATGGACAGCTTGCGCAACAGCATCGGGCTGCGTGCCTATGGTCAGCGCGATCCGCTCATCGAGTACAAGGCGGAGGCGTTCCAGATGTTCGGGGACTTGATGGTGAACATCAAAACTGAGATCTGTCACAACATCTTCCGCAGCGCCTCGAGCATGATGGCGTTCGAGCAGTTCCTGCACAATCTGCCGCAAAACACGGTGCATCAGGAGGCCAGCGCGTTTTCGCAGACCACCACCACCGGCAGCGCCTCCGGTTCCACGACCACCCAGGTCACGCGCGATTCCCGGAGCGGTCCCAATCCCGCCGACATGGTGTCCGAGGCGGCCACGGAGCTGGCCAAAGCCAAGCCCGTGCGCACCGGTCCCAAGGTCGGTCGCAACGATCCGTGCCCGTGCGCCAGCGGGAAGAAGTTCAAGCAATGTTGCGGCAAGAACGCGTGAACCTGCCGGCTCGCGCAGCGGTTTGATAGGTCGCTCGGCCCCGATGCCGCGACGGCGGGTGCGGTGACAAATTTGGTCAAGTCTCGACTCAGAAAACGTATGAAACTGCTCCGCTCCCTGTCCCTGCTGGCCGTCGTGGCCGGCGTCGCGATTCCGACGGTGAACGCCGCGGATGGCAAGAAAACCGAAAAGCCCAAGCCCTACCCCCTGAAGACCTGCATCGTCGCCGATGACAAACTCGATGCCGACGCGGTGGTGTTCGTTTACCAAGGTCAGGAATTCAAACTCTGCTGCGCGGGCTGCCGGAAGGATTTCGACAAAGAGACCGCGAAATTCGTGAAGAAGCTCGCGGACGCCACCGCGAAGAAATGAGTCGGCCGACGGACCATCCGGGCGATGCGGAGAGCGTGCTGCGGGATGGTCTGGCGGACTGGCAGTTGCGCGCGGGGTCGGTCCATGTCTGGCGTCTCCCCCTTTCTGAAGCGCTGGCCGAGGAGTTTCGCCCCAGCCTATCGCCGGATGAAATGGCGCGCGCCGACCGGTTTGTGTTCGCGCGGGACCGTGTTCGTTTCGTCGCGGCGCGCGGTTGGTTGCGGCGGATTCTGGCGGGCTATGTGGATGGCGGTGCCGGGGAACTCCGGTTTTCTTACGGAATTTTCGGAAAACCGGAATTGGTCAGCGAATCGGGCCGGAGTGGTGTAGCCTTTAATCTCTCGCACTCGGGCGACGCCGCGCTGGTCGCGGTGGCGTCGGGATTCCCGGTGGGTGTCGATTTGGAAGTGATGCGATCCGATATTGATGTGGATTTGGTGGCACGCAGCTTTTTTTCACCCCGGGAATGCGGGGAACTGGACACCCTTCCCGCCGCGGATCGGCGGGCGGCGTTCTATCGCTGCTGGGTGCGCAAGGAGGCCTATCTGAAAGGATTGGGCGCCGGAGTGTCCCGGGGATTGCAGAATTTTTCGGTCAGCCTGCGGCCGGGGCAGGCACCCGCGGTGCTCGAAGACACTCTGGCGCCGGATGCGCCGGAGAAATGGTTTTTGGTTGACCTTGGGACCGATGATCGGTTTGCTGCCGGCCTCGCAATTGCAGGGAAGCCTCTGATTTTGCGGTGTTTCGGAAGCGCTCCGGCAGAATGCCTTTGACTCGGGGACCGCTCGCGAATACTGAACTTGTTATCACTATGCCACGACTCGTCGTCCTAACTGAGGGCTACACAGGACGCGCTTATGACTTGAAGGTGGAGAAAACCACCATCGGTCGGGTGGAGGACAATGCTTTCCAGATTCCGGACGCATCGGTGTCGAGCCATCACTGCGAAGTGATCCTTCAGGGCGAAGACGTTCTCATTCGGGATTTGAACTCGACCAATGGTACGTTCATCAACAACGAACCGGTCACCGGGGAAGCGGTCCTGAAATCCAGCGGCATGCTGCGGTTGGGAAACATTGAACTCCGCTTGGAGACTGCGCCCGCAGCGGCCCCGGCGAAGAAGGTGCTGGATCGTACCCAGGTGATGAATCAGGGCGTCAAGGCCAGCGAACTCGAGTCGGAAACCAAGACGATCAAGTTCGACAAAAACTCCCCGTTCCAAAAAAAGTCCAACAAGTCCGCCAAGGTCTTCGTGGGCATCGGCATCATCCTCTTCATCGCCGTCATCGCCGCCCTGGCTTACGCGTTCAAGATCATGCGGGGGCTGTGAAGGGCTGACCGGATCCGGTCAGTCCCGAGTCGCTCAGGCGGGAACGCCGCCGTCCTTCAGCCACCGGGCCACGTCCATCGCCGAGTACGTGATCAGGATGTCCGCGCCCGCCCGGCGCATCGCCAGCAGGGATTCCAACGTCACCGCGCGTTCATCGATCCACCCATTGGCCGCTGCCGCCTTGACCATCGAATACTCGCCGCTGACCGCGTAGGCTGCGGTCGGATACCCGAAGGTCGCCTTCACCCGCTGGAGAATGTCCAGATATGCCAGCGCCGGTTTCACCATCACCACGTCCGCGCCCTCGGCAATGTCCAGTGCCACTTCCCGCAGCGCTTCCTCCGCATTGGCCGGACTCATCTGATAACTCCGCCGGTCGCCGAATTTCGGCGCGGACTCCGCCGCCTCGCGGAACGGTCCGTAAAACGCCGATGCAAACTTCGCCGCGTAAGCTATGATCGGAATGCGGCTCAACCCCTGTTGATCGAGTGCCTGCCGGATCGCGCGCACGCGCCCATCCATCATGTCACTCGGCGCGACCATATCCGCGCCCGCCTCGGCATGGCTGAGCGCCGTCTGGGCTAGCAGCTTCAAGCTCGGGTCGTTCTCGATCTCCCAGCCGTGTGGATGCTCGTGAACCAGCCCGCAGTGGCCGTGGCTCATGTATTCGCAGAGACACACGTCGGTGATCACCAGCAGGCCGGGCAGCTCCTTCTTCAGCGCCCGCACGGCCTGTTGCACGATCCCGTTCTTCGCGTACGCGCCCGTCGCCTTCGCATCCTTGCCGTCGGGAATGCCGAAGAGCAGCACCGCCGGAACGCCCGCGGCGACGGCGGCCGTAGCTTCCTTGAGCAGTTCATCGATCGACAGCTGAAAAATTCCCGGCATCGAACCGATGGCGCGCCGCTGCTTCTTCCCGCCGCGCACAAACAGCGGCAGCACCAGATGATTCGCGCTCAACGTCGTTTCCGCCACCATGCGGCGCAGCGCCGCGTTCTGCCGCATCCGGCGTGGACGATATTCGGGGAAACCGGCGGGGGGAAAAGGGTTCATCGGAAAAAGAGGGGAAGTAAAACCAGCGTGGCAGCGTCGCGGTCCGGCGCAGTCCGCCGCGCGCCGGGGATCAGTTTTGGTCAGACTTGGGCCGTCGCAGGCCCACCGAGTGCGCGATGTCATCGAACTCCTCGCTGCTGACCTCTTCGAGACGTTTGCCTTTGGCGTGGAGCCGCTCGTTGATCTTGATGACCTTCTCCGTCATCTGCTCATGCGTGTCCTTCGAGCCGCCGACCAAGGCAAAGTTCTCCCCCGTCGTCACCCGCTTGTGACCATCGGAATCGAGACCGACGCCGAGCATCACGGCTTTTTTGCGGGGCTCCGGCTTCGCTTTTCGGGGCGAGTTAGACATGCGCGCGAAGCTAGGGCGTGCGAAAATGAAGTCAAGAATCCCGGCTCTCCCGCCGCTGCGCGCATCTGCATTTCCCCTGGTACCGCAGGCGTCCTCGCTTGCGAGTTCGGGCGGCGTCTCGCCGCACGATTATTGGCCGCGGCGCGCGCTCGCACGGCCGGCATGAGGACAGTTGCGCTCGTCCGACCCGCGTGCCTCACGCCTGCGCCGCATTGACCCCGCCGCTCAGGAAACTCCAGATCGCCTTGAATCCCTTCAGCAACCCCACATCCCGCACCCCGCCAAACCCATACAGGCGGGCGATGGACTCCTCATGCGACCGGTACCGCGGCGGCAGCACGAGCACCCGTTGCGCTCCCCCCTCCGCCTTCGCTTCGGCGAGCACCTCGGGATAAACCAGTCCGCGCCCGACGAAATATTCCCCCGCCGGCAATTCGAGCCGCCGCTCTGGCAACACCAGTAGAGGCCGATAAACAAAGGTCAGTTTCCCCTCCGCTTCCTTCACCAGCCGCCCATACGTGCGGATCGGCGTTGTCCCCAGCTTCTCCGCTGTGAACATCTTGTTCGCCACCGCATCCGGCGTAAATCGCCCGTGCCGCCATGTGAACCAGTCCCACGAGTAAATCGCCCCGAACCACATCAGCCGAAACGACCACCCCGCCAGCAAGTACGCCGCGAGAATCAGCGCCAGCGACCACACCGCCCCGACCCACACATTGCTGAACGACGTCGCCGTCACGGTCGAAAGCAAGAACAGCCGCGCCGATTTCAGCGCCGTGTCCACCGTCGTGAACGGGCTGATCAGAATCAGCACGTTGATCGTGTGGGACACCAGCCACACCACCGCGAACGTCACCACCGCCACCGGCACCAGCAGCACGTTCCAAAATCTCGCGGCATCGATCACCGCGAGATGCGTGCCCGCAAACGCGCTCGCCGTCGGCTGCTGCGCAAAAATCGCCGCCGCGATGGGAATGAACAGCCCTGCCGCCACCAGTCCGCTCACCTTGTTTTCGATCAACTCCGCGATGTCGAAGGGTTTCTTCAACGCGCTCGGCGCCGCCGTCCCGAGAATGTCCTTGGCTCCGATCAACCCGACCAGGATCAGCGCCGGCCCCCAGAAAAGCGGATTCGCAAACCACGGCATCGGCCCGCGGCCCGCCGCGGGCTTTTTCTGCCACTGAAAATACTGCCACGCCCCCACGGCGCCCATGCCCAGCAGCGGCGAGATCGCCACGCCGGTGATCAGCGATATCGTCTGCGCCATCTGCTCCGCCCCCGGCACGGCGCTGGCCGATTTGGCCGCCGGCGAAACTGCTGCGGGCGGCGCACCAGCGGCACCCGCAGCCCCGGCGTTGGCCGCGCTTGGCAGCACCGTCACGCTCACCGCCAGTGCGACACCGCACATCCATCGAATCAAGTGATTCATAAAAATCTGCCGCCAGCCCCGGCCGCACGGCAGGCCAGACCGTTCCTTAGTCGAGTCCCCGTGTAAAGCCGGGGGGAACCCTCGAGCTCAAGGCCCAAAGCGCAAGAGAAGCTCCAAGTCCCAGAATTCCAATGGTAGCGCCGCCGCCGCTCGGCCGGCGACAGGGTTCTGGCGAGACGGTGGGCCAGTCGCGTCAACGCGATGAATCGGCGGGAATAGCGCCGCTGCAGCCGATATAAGCTGGCCAGTATCGCCACCGGCCTCCAATCGGAAGCAGCCGGTGAGCAAAGCTCCACGCTACACATCCCCCCAATATTACGACCATGCTCATGTCGCACTGGGCGAGAAGGTGCCATGGGGAGAGAAATCTGTTTTTCACCGCCTCTCCAGCCGCCCTTGCTAGGTCGGCTCGCCCTTGCGCTTACTTCCCGGTCTCATTCCACAGTATCCGCAGATTCTTGGTCTGGCGGCCGGCGAGGATGAGGTCGGGTTTGCCGTCGCCGTTGAGGTCGGCGGCTTTGAGGTCTTCGATGGCGACTTCGGGGCCGGAGAGTTCGGAGGTGCGCCATTTGACACCGTCGGCGTCGAGCGGGGTGAAGAGTTTCACGCCGGGGACGCCTTTGGGATTCATGCCGCGCCAACCGATGATGACCTGGTCGCTGCCGCTGCCGAGCACATCGGTGACGGCGACGGCGTGGCCGTCTTTGAGGGTGTCATCAAGGACCTGGCGGGGCCAGAGGGCTTTGCCTTTCGCGGGCTGGCGGTAGAGCGCGGCGGTGGTGCCGTGCATGGGTTCGATGGTGGCGATAAAGCGGGTGCCGCCGGGGAGTTTGCCGTCGCGGACTTCGCCAGTGAGTTGGTCGGTGAACTGGCGTTTCTTCCATTCGCCGGTGCTGCGGCCGAAGAACCAGACGCCCTCCTTGCCCCCGATGAGCAGTTCGTGTTCAGGATCGTTGTCCCAGTTGACCGGTTGGAAGTTATGACTCAGGTGCATGGCGTCGCTCACGACGGCGGTCGGCCAAGCGGACTTGGGATCGGTTGGCATGGAGTAGGCGAGCACACGGCCACCCACGCCTTCGCCGCCCTTGTTGCCCTTGCCGTGGAGGGGCTTGACGATGAGTTCCCATTTGCCGGCGGGATTCTTCGCCCAGTGCATGCGGTGGACGGTCGGTTCGTGATGCAGTTTGACGGGCGTCCATTTCTGCGTCCGGTCGGCGGGCGGGATGAGGTAGAAGACCGCGCCGCTGTTGACGGTGTCGCCGGGGTTCCAGCCGGCACCGACGGCGATTTCGCATTTGCCATCGCCATCAATGTCCTGCGCGGCGACGCAGACGTTGTCCTGCGGCGTTAGGTTCTCGGCGATGACGTGCTTTTTCCAATCGGGGTTGTGATACCACTGCACGGTTTTTTGATCGGCGAGAATGATGTCAGGCTTGCCGTCGCCATCGACGTCCGCGATGGCGATGCCGTAGCCGATGTTGACGGCGGTGTCTATGTCCTGGGCGCGGAACTTGGGCTGCGGCGGGTCGGCGGCGACGCCGGTGAGAGCGGTGGCGAGGGTGGTGGTGAGCAGGGTGAAGAGCAGTGATGTTTTCATAGGCGAGTGGGCGGAGAGTAGCGAGGGAGGTGGGGGATTCAACGGGAAAACCCGGACTGGGACAAAGCTCCAAGCGCAAAGTTCAAAGCTCAAGGGAAGCACCAAAGGCCAAGGACCATGGCGGTGCATCGCAGTTGCTTGCATCTTGGTTGGCCAATCGAAGCCGGTCTTTCTCACCCCAAATCCTCTCCCGCGGGGAGGTGGAGCGGGTGGCGTTGGTGCTTGTACCGTTGGTCCTTCCCTTGAGCTTTGAGCTTTATGCTTGGAGCTTCCGACTCCCACTCTGGTCGTGTGGGAGGCTGGCCAACGCCGTCCAGATGCCGGCGCTGAAGTTGGCGGGAAAACGTCGGTCCCTGCAGATTGACACGCCGGGAGCCAAGAGATTACATGCTCGCGTATGACACTGCTACAGACCCGGGTGGATGAAAAGACAGCGCGCAATTTTGCGCGCGTGGCGAAGGCACGCGGACACACGTCCTACAGTTTCTTGCAGGAGTTGGTGAAAGACGCCGCTGACAAGCCGAAGCCGCGCACGTGGAAGCAGGTGGCGGAATGGCGAGACAGCCTGGGCATGAAGCCGGTGCCCTACGGCATTGTGGCAAAGAACCGCGAGGAGAGTGACGAGCGATGACCTACGCCGACACTAGTTTCATTGTCGCCACGTACGTCCCCGACTCAAACACGCCACTGGCAGACCGGTTCAACGTGGAAGGACACCGTCTGCCCTTCACCTTCCTCCACTGGCCGGAAGTGGCCAAGGCGCTGTGGACGAATCATCCCACGCTGGCGGAGACCGTGTGGGATGAAATCAAAGGGGCGATTGCCGACGGCCAGACGCTCTATCGGCCGAAGCTGGATGCCGATGCGGTTGCCCAGCGCGCCGCCGGACTGATGCGCCACTATGCGCAACGCTGGCCGAAGCTCCGCGCGATCGATGTGATGCACGTCAGCGCCGCTGTTGAGCTTGGGGCCAGGACCTTCCTCTCCTTCGACACGCGCAGCTATCAGCGGGTGCTAGCCAGTACGCAAAATCTGCAAGTCTGGCCGGTGCTCACGCGCGAGGAAGCCGCGCATCTGAAATAGCTTCTGCCGCGGCGCGCGCTGAAGCTGTCGAGTAAGCGTCGGAGCTGGTGAACGGAGTCGAAGGCTATGGCTTGAATTTCGGCTTCTCGGCATAGAGCGCTACGGCACGCTCGCGGGCGATGCCGGCTTCGACCAGCAGTTCGATCTGTTTCTTGGAGAACTCCGGCCAGTCCTTTTCGAGAATGCGCTGCATCGAACCATCCAGCAGACACACTTCGCGAAGTAACGGAGCCCAGAGCTTTCCCCAGCCGTGCCAGTGATCGCCGCCGCGAGTGGGTTGCTTGTCCCACGCGAGGGCGATGATTGGATTCCCCGATTCCTTCAATCCTTGCACATAAACTCGACCGCACTCTGTTTCGGGGACGTCGCCTTTGGTGTGGATGGCGTCATCGAAGACCTTCCAATCGTAGCAGGGGCCGGTGAGGACGTAAGTGCGGCCAATGTAATTTTCTTTCCCTGTGTAGAGGAGCAGCAGGGCGTCACCGTAGCCGCCAGGGTGGGCGGGAAAGCTGTCGTGGTTGTCGCTGGCGTAGATGCGAAGGGCGGTTCCGAGTTGTTTGATGCAGTATTGATGTCCGAAGAACGACTCATTGAAAACCAGAGGCATGAAGCCAACCCGCTTGAAGAGCGTGGGTGTGAAGATGGCTGCGGCGACCAGCGCAGCGACGACCAAGGCAAGCAGGAAAATCCGGCGGCGTAGCTTGCGCCGGACCTTCTCAGGTGGCTTGGAACTTTCTCCCGAGTCTGGCAGTTCGCTCATCGGTCGTTACCCGCAGGTGCCGCCGCCTCAATCATCCGGTCAAACAACCGCTCCACTTCCCGCGTCGTCTCTTCATCCAGCCGGAAACCGACGGGACCGCGGACGAGGGTGTTTTGAAAAATGCCCTGGCGCACGAGTAGATGTTTCTCGACGGCGAGAAAGGCATCCAGACTGTTTTGCATCGAGATGAGCGCGGCAAGGGGACCGTGGATGCGGTCGGCTCTCGCGGCGTCGCCGGCGGCGAGCGCGCGCCAGAGCGGGACGAGGCCCCGGATGAGGTCCGCGCCGGGCATGGTGCCGACGATGCCGCGGCGGAAGGAATCGACGAGCGCGATGCCGCCGGTCCCCTCGAAAACCCGGGCGCGGCCGCCGGTGGCGTCGCGCAGTTCGCTGAGCTTGGGACCAATGGGCGTGGCCTCGGGCTTGAATTGCACGCGCTCGGGTCCGAACTCGGCGAGCAGTCGCGCCTGCATGGCGATGGGCATGGGCTTGCCCACATAGCCGCTCGCATCCTGCACGATGACCGGGATGCGGATGGCTTCGAGGATGCGCCGGTAATAGGCCAGCAACTCGCTTTCCCCAATGCCCACCGACACGGGCGGAATAGCCATCACCGCGTGCGCCCCGGCGGCTTCGGCGTGACGGGCGTAACGCTCGGCGACCTTGCTCGATTCCGCGCCGACGCTGATGACGACCACGCCGCGGGCGCGGCCGAATTCACAGGCGCGCGCGGCGAGTTCCTCGCGCTCCTCGCTCGCGAGCCTGAGCGTCTCGGAGACCATCGCCATGACAATGCCATCCGCGCCGCAGTCATAGAGCCAGTCGATCTCACGGCGCAGCGTGGGGAAGTCGATGGTTTCGTCGGGGAGATAAGGAGTTTGGAAAACGGGGAGGACGCCGTGGAGAGAGTGAGTTGGTTGATTCATTAGTGTGCGAGTGGTTTAGCCCACCGCGGGGGCGGAGAGAAGCTCAAAGCTCAAGGGAAGCACCAAGGAACAAGCGGGTTTTGAGAGACACGGTGGGCGGGCGACGGATGGGGCTTGGCGCTTTGATCTTCCCTTGAGCTTTGAACTTTGAACTTTGAGCTTCACCCGAAATCTGCTCGGCCGCCTCCGGCTTGAGACCGCCCGTGAACTTAATCCCAATCCCAGCCATTCGTTGACTCCGACGCGCGGCCCCGTTTACAAAAGGCGGAATGAAATCACTCCTGCATTCCCGCGTGCGACAGCTTGCTCGTTGCCCGCTTCGTGTTCTCACCCTGACTTTGCTCGCCGCGTGCCTGCCGCTGGCCGCGCACGCCAAGCCGCGACTGCCGGCCGTGATCGGCAGCAATATGGTTTTGCAGCGTGACGTACCGCTGACCATCTGGGGTTGGGCCGACGCCGGCGAGGAAATCACCGTGACGATTGGCACCAACAAAGGCACCGGCAAAGCCAACGCGCAGGGCCGCTGGACGGTCAAGCTCGCGCCGATGAAGGCCAGCGCCGAACCGCTCCAGATGACCATCGTCGGCACCGAAACTCTCACGCTCACGAACATACTCGTCGGCGAAGTCTGGCTCGGCTCGGGGCAGTCGAACATGCAGTGGTCGGTCGCTGCGTCGTCGAACTCGAAAGAGGAGATCGCCGCGGCCAACTATCCGAAGCTGCGTTTGTTTCTCGTGCCGTTGGTGCCTTCCGGCACCCCGGCGGACGATGTGAAAGCGAGCTGGAAAGAATGTGCCTCGACCAACATCTCCCCTTTCTCGGCGGTGGCATATTTCTTCGGTCGCGAGATTCACAAGCAACTGGATGTGCCCGTCGGCATGATCGCCACGTCGTGGGGCGGCACGCGCATCGAACCGTGGATTCCGCCCGTGGGATTTGACTCGCAGCCGGAGTTGAAGAAGGAGCGCGACGTGGTCGCCGCCGCCGTGGCCGCGTTCGCCAAAGCGCCGGAGCCGAAGCCCAAGCACCCGCTCAACAGCAACGGCGCGCCGACGGGACTCTACAACGGCATGATCCATCCGCTCGCGCCCTTCGCCATCCGCGGCGCCCTCTGGTATCAGGGCGAATCCAATCGCGGCGCCGGGATGCGCTACACCGACCTGATGAAAGGTTTGATCCAGGGCTGGCGCACAGTCTGGGGTTTGGGAGACTTCCCGTTCCTCTTTGTACAGTTGGCACCGTATAACTACGGAAAAGGAGAAACCTTGCTCCCTGAAATCTGGGAAGCACAGACCGAGACTCTCAAATTCCCCAACACAGGCATGGCTGTGACGACTGATATCGCCACCGTCCGGGACATCCATCCGCCCAACAAACAAGAGGTCGGCCGACGATTGGCGCTGTGGGCCATGGCGAATACTTATGGCAAGTCCGACCTAGTCTATTCCGGGCCGCTCTTTGACTCCATGACTACGGAAAAAGGCCGCGTGCGTCTCCAGTTCAAGCACACCGGTGGCGGACTGGTCTCGCGTGATGGGAAGATGTTGAGTTGGTTCCATGTCGCCGGGGAAGACAAGAAGTTCGTGCCCGCGCTGGCGACCATCGTGGACAGCAAGATCGTGGTGGTCAGCGCGCCCGAGGTGCCGAATCCCGTGGCCGTCCGGTTTGGCTGGAATCACATCGCCGAGCCTAACCTGTCGAACAAGGAAGGCCTGCCCGCCTCGCCTTTCCGCACTGACAAATGGGCAGATGCGGTGATGCCCGCGCCCACGCCCGCAGCCACCCCCGCCGCAGCGCCGCCGGCGAAAAAGTAGTCCCGGATAAATGCCGCCCGCCGCGCTCTTTCTAGTTCTTATGCGCGTTCAAGCCGAGGCTCTCAGCGTGTTCTGAGAATCGCCTCCGGGTAGCATAGGCGACCCGCCTGGGCCGTCGGGCGACTCGCCCGACGGCGCTGGGAAACTCGGTGAGCTAATAGGGACGGCCACTTCTTCCAGTCCTTCTCCACCGTTCCGGCCGGCGAGTCGCCGGGCGGGCGGGGTGCCCGCATCGCCTATTCTAACTCCCACCACCGGAGCGACGCCTCACCAAACCAATTGGCACGACGTTCACTTTGCCATTCTTCACCCGCTGTTGCTCCGCTCCTTCCATGTCGTTCCAGTCGGTGCGGCCGTTCGCGGATTTCCTGATGTTGACGTTCTCGTTGGTAGAGACATGCGTGCGGAGTGCCTGTTCCTTCACGACGGAAAGAGCGGCAGTTTCACACTGACCTGCTGATCTTCTAATCGTATTCCAAGTCATGCACTCTCCCAGTTCTCGGCGAGAAAGTCGTAGGAGGTTGTTGAACGCGCCACGCGAGCGAAGCATCCGGTCGGATCAAAGCGGCAGTCGCGAGCGCTCGGCTTGGCGTAACTGAGCTTTCAGTCACCAAACCTATGAAACTCACTTGAAGGCGACGAATCATGTGGGTTGGCATTGGTTGCGTAGTTTTCCCATTACTCTGCCGTGTAGTCCCATTTCCTTTGCTCTTTCCGACGGGTGACTGGGCGTTGCGTTCCAGTCTGTCGCCAGATTCCATTATTGACCCGATCCCGGCAGCAAACGACCATCACCACTGTTCCAAATGTGACCGAACTCATCGCCTGCGTGTGAAACCCACAGCACTTACACTGCGCCCTCCCGCCCGCCGTCTGGCGCGGCGCGAGTTCCTCCGTGTCGGCGCGCTCGGCGGCCTCGGACTTTCCCTGCCGCAATTGCTCGCGGCGCGGACCGACGGCGTCACGTCCCGCGCCGATTCGTGCATCGTGATTTTCCTCAACGGTGGGCCGAGCCATCTCGACATGTGGGACATGAAGCCCGACGCGCCGTCGGGCATTCGCAGCCCGTTCGCGTCGCTTCCCACCACGGTACCGGGTGTTCACTTCTGCGAATATCTGCCGCGCCTCGCGAAGCAGATGCACCGTTGCACGCTCGTCCGCTCGATGAACCACAGCGTGAACAACTCGCACGCCGCCGCGGTGTACGCGGCCCTGACCGGCCACGATCGCGGCGAACAGGGCGGCGGCGCGAAGCCCACCGATCATCCGAACCTCGGCTCCGTGCTGGCCAAGCTGCGGCCCGCCGCGCCCGCCGCGTTTCCCTACGTGGCGCTGCCCTACCAGACCAAGGAAGGCGCGGGCGGCCCGCTCCAGCCGGGCTTTATCGGCGGCATCATCGGCGGGAACCATGATCCGTTCTGGGTGCTCGAGGATGCGAACGAGCCGAACTTCCGCGTGCGCAATCTGGCGTTGCCGGCGGAAGTCCCGCCGTCGCGCATGGCCGGGCGCGGCGAACTGCTCGCGAATCTCGAACGCTCCTTCGAACTCCAGCAGGGCCGCGCCAGCCTCGCCTACGACGTGATGAGCGCCCACCAGCGCCGCGCCTTCGACATGCTCACCACCGACGCCGCGCAACGCGCCTTCCAGATCGACCGCGAGCCGGCCCGCGTGCGCGAATCCTACGGCCGCAACATTTACGGCCAGAGCGTGCTGCTCGCGCGCCGGCTCATCGAGGCTGGCACGCGCGTCGTCACGATGTCCTGGGCGCCGGACGCCAACGCCACTTGGGACACGCACGGCGACAATTTCAACAAGCTGAAAAACACGCTGCTCCCGCAGTTCGATGCCGCCGCCAGCAGCCTCCTCACGGACCTCGCCGACCGCGGAATGCTCGACCGCACGCTCGTCGCCGTGCTCGGCGACTTCGGCCGCACGCCGCGCATCAATGCCAACGCGGGCCGCGACCATTGGAACTCCTGCTACTCGATCCTCCTCGCCGGCGGCGGGATCAAGGGCGGCCTCGTCTATGGCGCGAGCGACCGCACCGGCTCCGTCCCCGCCGAACGCCCCGTCTCGCCCGGCGACATCATCGCCACGCTCTACCACCTGCTCGGCGTGGACCCGCACATGAACATCTACGACGTGCTCGACCGCCCGCACCCGCTGGTGCCGACGGGGCATGTGCTGAATGAACTGATCGGGTGAAACCGGGTGTTTCCGTTTGAACCGTTATCGCTTCTTTCGCTTCCGCTTGGCGTGAAGAGCAGAGCCGCGGGTTGGAAACCGAGGCACCCCTTCGCTCATTCGCAACCGCCACGCCCGCACGTGTTTCACGCGCTCATCGCATAAATCGCGGGGCGATAACGCGGGAGGGGAATGGCCTTGCCGTGCAGCCGCGCCGTCTCCAGCCACGCCGCCTTTGCACGCAACGCTTCGTGAAGTGCCGCTTCCGGCGTCGCCCCAAACGCCGAGCATGATTTCAGGTCGGGAATGTCGGCGATGTAGCCGCCGTCCTCTTCGCTATAAAATACGTTGATGTGATAATCGCTCATGGATTCAGTCCTGCATGGTGAGATGGAATTCTTCAATGTCGCGCAAGAACTGGCGCACCTGATAGGCCTTCGCCTTGCCGCCGACATTCTGCAAGTTCAGCGGCCGATCCGCCAACGGATGTTCGTAAATGTGATGGCTGCCGCTGACACGATCCAAACGGTAGCCGAATGCCTCCGCCAGACGGCACAACTCCTCAAAGCGAATGTTGTGCGCACCGGCCAGCACTTTATCCAAAAGCTTGCGTTTGCGGCTCACAACTCTACCTCCACGACGATGATGCTGTCGCCGGCCAACACTCTCGCCATCGTTGCACCTGCCGTGCCGTTGCCCCACCTGTCGCGGTGAGCAACCATTTCGAGGGTGGACTGGTCTTTGCCGATGTCTTGCTTCATGCCCGTGTCCCAGACGATAGCCACACCGGCAGGCTCGCGCACATAAATATCCACCGTCGTTTCCCGCTAGCGTCGGGGGCAGAAGTGGGCCGTGCGACTTCGTAGCTCGGCCTCAACAAAGGACTGCTTCACATCCGTCACCGTGCTGTAATCCACCCATGAGCGAAACCACATATTCCGAACGCACGGATTCATTCGAGGAGAAGCTGCGCCTGCTCGAGGCGGCGTGGCGCAAGAAAGACTTCCGCCTCGCGCGGTCGCTGGCGCATTCGCTGCGGCACACGGCGATGCAGGCGCAGGCGGAGGAGGAGAGTCCGGGCCAACCGCTCGCGGCACCGGCGCGGTTCGCGGCGGTGGAGTCGCTGCCCGCGCCGTGGCGGGCGTGGGCAAAGGGTTGGAAATATTGCCGCGCGCTTCATCTCGACGAGACCCTGGGCATCGAACGGCCGCCGGAGCCGGTGGAGGTGCTGCTGAGTTTTCCGGCGGAGCAGGTGACGTCGCTGGCGCGCGAGGTCCGGGTCGCGCGGGTGGTGGATGGCGCGCTGCGGGAGGTTCCGTGTCAGGTGCATGGCGAGGTGCGGCGGGGGAAGGAGCGGCTGGCGAAGGTGCTGTTCATGGCGGGCGGCGCGATGCACCAGCGGCAGACGTTGCTCGTTTTTCACGGCAATCCCGAGGCGGAATTGCCGGCGTATCCGACGGACTTGGAGACACGCGGCGAGGGCTTCGCGCTGGATATCGAGAATGAGTTTTTCAAGGCGTCGCTCTCGCGGCAGATGGGGCAGCTCGAACGCATGGCGATCAAGCGCGGGTTCGGGCTGGAACTCTTCGCCGGCGGCGAGGGGCACGGCGAGCCGCCGGGCATTGACTGGGCGCACGATTACGCGGCGGCGGGCCATTTTCAGAAGCTGCGCGTCACGCTGTGGGAGAAATGTCCCGATTACGAAGTCGTGCGCGGGCCGCTCGCGACCATCGTGCGGCGCTGGGGCTTTCCGCACTCGCCGGTGCATCCGGTGTTCACGCCGAGCCGGCTGCATGTGGATGTCGAGTATCGCTTTTACGCGGGCCTGCCGTGGTTTCACAAGTCCGGCACCATGCGCGCGATCAAGGATTTCGAGGCCCCCGCGCTGCGCGATGACGAGTGGGTGTTCTCGGGCCAGCCGTTCACGGACATCGTGTGGCTGGGGCCGGACGGCAAGGTGCGCATCGGCGCGGTGGACGCGGCGCTGCGCGACAGCCTCTGGGGCGTCGGCTTCTTCAACAAAGAGAGCAAGGACGCGTTCGTCGCGTTCTTTCTGGAACACCGCGCCGAGGGTCTGCCGGAACTGAAACATTCGGCGTCGCCGACGCTCTACTCGCCCTCGCACGGGCACGTCTGGAGCCGGTATCCGCTGCCGGTGAAGCAGGTGCCGGCGGGCGCGGTGCTGCATCAAAAGAACGCCTACGTCGTGTCGCCGTTCACCGCGGCGACCGGCCCGCGGATGCTCGAAGAATTGCGCCATCGCCTCGTGCATCCGCTGCCCGTGTCCGCGGGCGACCTGCCGCCGGGCGCGGGTGCGCAGGAGTGTCCGGGCCGCCTCGCGCGCCCCGGCGAAGCGGGCGACAGCCCGGTCCCGAAGGCGGCGCTGTGGGACGCGTTGCGCGATTGCAAAGACGAGCAGTTCTACAATGCCGGCCTCAACGTGGTGGACCTCGGCCTGGTCCACGATCTCCGCGTGCGCGGCGACGTGGTGCATGTGCTGATGGCGATGCCGCATCGCGGTCGTCCGCGCCTCGGGTATTTCGCCTTCGGTTCCGGCGGCAACTCGATGCCCGTGCAGCAGCGGCTGCTGAAGGTGCCCGGCGTGAAAAAAGTGATCGTCGAGCAAACGTGGGAACCGGGCTGGAACTCGAACCGGCTGACGGAGGAAGGGCGGCGGAAGCTGGGTTTGGGCGCGTAGCCGTAGCTACCGGGCGTTGCGAAAGTGCGTGGCGGGTGGCCCGACCGAGAAGCGGAAGCGGTCCGCAGGTTTGGGTTTGGGCCGGTTTCGTTTCTCACCGTTGCTCCGTCGCCACGGGCGGGGAGGTAAACCGGTCGCCAAACTTCAGCGCGAACCGCAGTGGTGTGGCTGCGCGGCGCGCCGGGGCAGAAACACGTTGCATGCCCGATGCCCGTACGTAAACTCCGCCCCCTGATTTTCTGAGTATGCTTACCTCACACGAACTTTTCGGTTTCATGTCGCCCGCGTTGTCCCACCAGATTCTGGAGGACGCCTACACGGGCGAGCGGGAACTCTACAAGGCCACCCTCACGGCCGTCGCCAACGCCCGCAAACTGCGCCCGGTTTTCCTTGAGCGGCAGCCGCGTACCGAGCGCCACGTCACCATGGTGGCCGCCCTCGGCAAACCCGCCCAGGAACTCATCGCCGCCAATCTCATCCGCGGCTGGCTCCTCAAGAAACAGAACGCCGTCCTGTGCGATTTCCTCAACACCCTCGGCATCGTCCACAAGGAAGGCGCGGTTGAAGACCTCCCCGAGTCCATGGACGACGAGAAGCTCAAGGCGGGCGTGGACAAATTGCTCACCAGCCATCCCAAGGAAACCGCCATCGTGTATCTCCACGCCTTCAACGGCATGAACGACCAGGCCTGGAAAAACCTCAACGAGCTGCTGCAGAACGACCCGCGGCTCCAGTTTTAAGTCGCGTCTCCGCGACTTCGGACCTTACCGCCCCCACTTTTCCTCCACCCGCGCGCGACTCATCTTCGCGCGCGTCTTTCCGCTAAAACCTGAACACGACAAACATCATGGAACCTACCGGCGACATCGCATTGATCGGCCTGGCCGTCATGGGCCAGAACCTCATCCTCAACATGAACGACCATGGCTACACCGTGGTCGCTTAC
Organism: Akkermansia muciniphila; assembly: GCA_945861535.1. Taxonomy (GTDB): domain Bacteria; phylum Verrucomicrobiota; class Verrucomicrobiia; order Limisphaerales; family BJHT01; genus BJHT01. Next base: position 57,129 of record CAMAUZ010000018.1, read on the forward strand.
AACCGCACCACCGCCAAGGTGGATGAATTCCTCGCCAAGGAAGCCAAGGGCACCAAGGTGCTCGGCGCGCATTCCATCGCGGAAATGGTGAGCAAACTCAAGCGCCCCCGCCGCGTGATGATGCTCGTCAAGGCCGGCAAGCCCGTGGACGAATTCATCGAGCAGCTCATCCCGCACCTCGAAGCCGGCGACATCATCATCGACGGCGGCAACTCGCTCTTCGATGACACCGCGCGCCGCGTGAAACACTGCGAAAGCAAGGGCCTCCTCTACATCGGCACCGGCGTCTCCGGCGGTGAAGAAGGCGCGCGCCGCGGCCCTAGCATCATGCCCGGCGGCAGCCCCGCCGCCTGGCCGCATGTGAAGCAGATTTTCCAATCCGTCTCCGCCAAGGTCGATGGCGGCGCACCCTGCTGCGACTGGGTCGGCGAAGGCGGCGCGGGCCATTACGTGAAGATGGTCCACAACGGCATCGAGTACGGCGACATGCAGCTCATCTGCGAAGCGTACAACATCATGAAGAACGGCCTCGGCATGAGCGCCGACGAGATGCACGCGGTCTTCACCGAGTGGAATCTGGGCGACCTCGACAGCTATCTCATCGAAATCAGCCGCGACATTCTCGGCAAGAAGGACACCGACGGCGCGCCGCTCGTGGACAAGATCCTCGACACCGCCGGCCAGAAGGGCACGGGCAAATGGACCGTCATCAATTCCCAAGAACTCGGCATCCCCATCACGCTCATGGCCGAGGCCGTCTATGCGCGCTGCGTCTCCGCCCTCAAGGACGAGCGCGTCAAGGCCGCCCGCAAGCTCAAAGGCCCGCGTCCGACCATCGCGGCCGGCAGCAAGCCCGAAACGCGCAAGGCATTCATCGAAGACATCAAGAGCGCCCTCTACGCCTCGAAAATCGTCAGCTACGCGCAGGGCTACATGCTCATGCGCGCCGCGGCGGCCGAGTACAAGTGGAACCTCAACTACGGCGGCATCGCCCTCATGTGGCGCGGCGGCTGCATCATCCGCTCGCGCTTCCTCGGCAAGATCAAGGAGGCCTATGAAAGTAATCCCAAGCTCACCAATCTGATGCTTGACGACTACTTCCGCGCCGAGATCAAGAAGAGCCAGAAAGGCTGGCGCAACGTCGTCGCCACCGCCGCCAAGAAAGGCATCCCCGTCCCCGCCTTCAGCACCGCGCTGTCGTTCTTCGATCAGTATCGCAGCGCCGTCCTGCCGGCGAATCTGCTCCAGGCCCAGCGCGACTACTTCGGCGCGCACACCTACGAACGCGTGGACAAACCCCGCGGCGAATTCTTCCACACCAATTGGACCGGCCGCGGCGGCGACGTCTCGTCGAGCACGTATAACGTCTGACGTCTGATCCAACTTGTTCCCGTTGCTCACGCCCGGCAGCCGCCCGCTGCCGGGCTTTTTTTCACCCCCCGCCACCGGCGCATCGTAGCCGCCGACGTGAGGAGGCGGACGATTCGCTGCGACGCCCAATCCGCCTCGTCACCTCGGCTGCTACCCATGCGCACCGGCTCGGAATGCCGTTCGTCGGAGCGCGGCGTTCACGCCGCGGAAGTATCCGCTTGGAACAGCGACCGACGGTAAATCCAGCGCTCCCTTGGGGCAGCACGCGGATGTGCCCGCGCCCGGAAAAATTTTACGTTGCCACCGCCACCGCCGTTGCACACTTTCACCGCCCGGAAATAACCAACGTGTCCACCAACCCCAACACCCGACCCGCGCCGCGCCCGCATCCAGCAACCGCGCTCATCCGCTGGTTCGACTCTGACTTCGGCTGCGAAGACGTCGCCCGCCTGCGCGAGAAACCCGACCGCATTGAATGGCTGCGCTGCATTCCCTTTGTCATCCTCCACCTCGGCTGCCTCGGCGTGCTGGTGTACGGCTGGAGCTGGATTGCCGTCATCGGGGCCGTCGCCTTCTACTTTGTGCGGATGTTCGCCATCACCGGCTTCTATCACCGCTACTTTTCGCATCGCACCTTTCAGACCTCGCGCCCGGTCCAGTTTCTGTTCGGCTTAATCGGTGCGTCCGCCGTGCAACGCGGTCCCCTCTGGTGGGCGGCCCACCATCGGCACCATCACCAGCACTCGGACGAGGAGCCGGATGCCCATTCGCCCCGGCAGCACGGCTTCTGGTGGTCGCACATCGGCTGGATCACCAGCGCGCGCAATTTCCCCACCGATTACCACCGCGTGAAGGACTTCGCCAAATATCCCGAACTCGTCTTCCTCAACCGCTTCGACGCCCTCGTGCCGCTCCTCATCGGCGTGGTGTTCTACGGCGTCGGCGCGTGGCTCGGGCACGCGCATCCCGGCCTCGGCACCTCCGGCGGACAGCTCGTCGTCTGGGGCTTCATCAGCACCGTCGTCCTCTTCCACTGCACCTGCTCCATCAACTCCCTCGCGCACGTCTTCGGCCGCCAGCGCTTCCCGACCGGCGACGACAGCCGCAACAGCCTCCTGCTCGCCCTCCTCACGCTCGGCGAAGGCTGGCACAACAACCACCACCACTACATGCACTCCACGCGCCAGGGCTTCTACTGGTGGGAAATTGACCTCACCTACTACGGCCTCAAGGCCCTCTCGTGGACGGGACTGATATGGAACCTAAGGCCGGTGCCGGCGGAGGTGATGAAGGAAGGGAAGTGCCCAATCCGCGCATCGCTACGAACCGAGTGTGAAGCGAAGAATGGATGAATCTGTACCAGCGAAATAGTCTCTCAACCGACCCATATCATGGCCATACCACGTCACCTTTCCCACACTCCAATTACTGAGGCGGTCATCGACTTTAGGGTCCGCACTTCACCCGAACTCGACGCCAAGGCGTTCGCGAATATCACTGAAGCTGTGGGCGCAAACTATGGTCCGCCGAAGGATGTCAGCTTGTTGGAGTTTGGCGTGCGACATTCCCCTGGAAAACAGCCTGAAAGCCGCCAATTCGATCATGGCCCGATCGGCTCCCGTTATGTGTCTCTCGACGGGAAGCAAATCGCTCAGTTTCGCAAAACCGGCTTCACATTCAGCCGATTAGCGCCCTACACCCGCTGGGAAGATATGTTTGCCGAAGCAGGTCGGCTTTACCGGATTTACGTGCAAACGGCGCAACCTGAAGAAGTCACTCGGATTGCGGTGCGCTTCATTAACCGTTTGGCGTTGCCAGAACAAGAGGTCGGCGATTTTAGTCCCTTTCTCACCGCTGTGCCACCGTTTCCCAAAGACATTCCCGCAGTCTTGACCGGATTTCTGACTCGGGTGCAGGTGCGGGATCCGCAAACCATGATTTCCGGCACCGTTACCCAAACCATTCAACAGGGCAGTCACGAACCTGGCAAAATCCCCGTGATTCTTGATCTTGACATCTACGAAGCGGGCAGCAAATCGCCCGATCCGGGAGTGGTCCTACCCCGGTTTGAAGCTTTACGCGTGCTGAAAAACCGATATTTTTTTGCCAGCATTACTGAAGCAACTGCTGATCTTTATACGCGTGAATACAACCCTAATCTTCGGCCACTCGACGTTTGACGCTGGCTTCTCAACCAGCCCGGGAACCAGTACCGAAGCCGACAACCTGTTAGAAACCTTGCGAGACTTTGCCACCGACTTCGAGCAAGCTGAAAGTCTGCATGGCCAGCCAGTCCGTGAACTCCAAGACACGTTCTTGGATTGCAGGGATGGCAATTGGGATGGTTATGAAGCCCTTCCGGTTACGGATGACACATTCTTGCGTGCGCAGGCTTTTTTGGAGCAAGTCCTGCCGCAATTTTCTGCGCCAACTGCCAGTGCGACCCCGAGTGGTAACCTGACACTTGAATGGTTCACCTCGCCCAAGCGGCGTTTTCTCGTGAGCATAGGAGAAGACGAGCGAATTGCCTTCGCAGGTATTTTTGGTTCCAATCCGATACATGGAACCACCGTGTTCACGGGAGATGTGCCGCCGGAAATCGTGCATCATCTTAAGCGTCTATTCTTTCTGTGACTTCTGCACCCCCGTCGCCGGTTGCCGACTCCGAGCAATTAGCCAGATATGTTCTGAGCTCAAGTTGGCTTTACAAAGACCATCGCGAAGGCTGCCCGCTGCGACCGACGGCTCTCATGCCTCATCCTAGAACCGAACTCTCGGTGTATCGGATTGATGGTTGTAGCATGGAGGAAGTCACTGCCATAGGGATGGATATCGCGGCGGAACGGGAGCGCAAACACCGGGAGAAGCAGCTTGCGGATGGCAAACTTTACCCGGCCGACAAACGTTCATTCGTGTATCTCGGTCGGGGGGAATTACAGGCAACTGATGCCCGTTCGGTGGGTCTGGATGTTGTTTCCAAGGAGCCGCCGGCGCGTCATGCAAATATTCTCGGATGGCCAAATCTGACGGGTGATAGAAAGGCGGATGAGGCCGCCCAAATGGCTTACGCGCTGGCCTTGCAAAGGAGGATCAGATACCTGCCAGCGGAGTGAACCCGCCAAAAAAAACCAATGGTTTTGTTCCATTAGTGCCAGTTAGTGCCAGTCAGTGGTTCAAGACCTTCTCCCGATGCTGAAACTCGCCATCATCGGCACCGGCATCGCCGGCCTCGGTTGCGCGCACTTCCTCCAGTCGCGCTTTGACCTCACGCTCTTCGATCAGGCGGATTACCCCGGCGGCCACACTAACACCATCGCCGTCCCCGAAGGCTCCGGGCACGCCGCGTTCGACACCGGCTTCATGGTCTATAACGAGGTCACCTACCCGCACCTCACCCGCCTCTTCCGCGAACTGGGCGTGCGCGTGAAGCCGACCCAGATGTCCTTCAGCGTCCAGCACCGGCCCAGCGGCATCGAGTTCAGCGGCAGCAGCCTGAACCACCTTTTCGCCCAGCGCCGCAACCTCCTCCGCCCACGCTTCTGGCGGATGCTCGCGCAAGTCAACCGCTTCAACACCGAGGCCGTCGCCGCGCTCACCGACCCCGCGTTCGCCGCCATGACCGTGGCCGACTACGTCCGCACGCGCGGCTACGGCGACGACTTCCTTCGCCGCTACCTCGTGCCCATGAGCGGCGCGGTCTGGAGCACGCCGCCGGAGCTGATGCTGGAGTTCCCCGCCGTCACGCTGCTGCGCTTCTTCCACAACCACGGCTTTCTCGGCCTGCACACGCAGCACCCGTGGCTCACCGTGGACGGCGGCGCGAAGCACTACGTGGACAAACTCCTCGCCCCGCTCCGCGCGCAAAACCGCGTCCGCCTCAACGCCAAAGTCACCGCCGTCCGCCGCACCGCCGACGCTGTGGCCGTCACCACCGCCGATGGCCGCACCGAGCATTTCGACCGCGTCATCCTCGCCGCGCATGCCGACCAATCCCTCGCCCTCCTCACCGACGCCGACGCCACCGAGCGCCGACTCCTCGGCGCGTTTCGCTACCAGCCGAACCTCGCCACCGTCCACACCGACGCCAGCGTGATGCCTCGCACCCGCCTCGCATGGTCCTCGTGGAACTACCGCGTCGAGCGGGACGCCACGGGCCGCGAAATCCCCTCCACCATCTACTGGATGAACTCGCTGCAAGGCGTCTCCGACCGCGTGGACTATTTCGTCTCCATCAACGGCGCGGACCAAATCGCGCCCGACAAAATCCTGCGCCGCATCGAGTATCACCACCCGCTCTTCAACCTCGCTGCCACACAGGCGCAGGCTGAACTTCCGTCGCTCAACATGCGCCCGGCCAACCGCGTCTTCTTCGCCGGCAGCTACTTCCGCTATGGCTTCCACGAAGACGCCTTCGCCTCCGCGCTGGATTGCAGCCGGGCGGTGAGTGGTGAGAGGATTTGGGAATGAAACGGAAACTCCCCTTGTTGCTGGCCGTGCTGGTGGCGGGAATTCTCTTAGGGTGGGGCTTAAAATTGCTCACTGAGTTTCATCTCAGAATCGACGCGCCAGGCATCAGCATCGAGCGGGATGCGCCTGACATGAGCAAGCTGGTCGCTGTCAGTTGGGGCGATGGAAAATATGGCAAAGCTTTTTACGGAGCGTTTGTTTATTTGGAGTCGGCAGATGGGGGTCAGTCGGTGAAGGCACAAGTCCAAATCGGGCGCGGGAATCCCATGTATCACGAGTGCGGGGAGCTTGGTCGCGTCGCTAATGCCGAGGAAGCCGTCGCCAAATGGGGCAGAATCGAATGGCAGGACGACGGTCTGCACATCGGTGCCGGCGCGAACGCCTACTTCCTACCCCGCGCCAAACTGGAGTCCCACCGATGACGGCGCCGACGCCCAGCGACCGGAGCGCCGAGCATCGCTCGGCAGGGTGCGCTCCCGCCAAGGCCGAGCAATGCTCGGCGCTCCGCTCCTGCCTCTACGACTGCTCCGTGATGCACCATCGCCTCGCGCCCAAGGAGCACCGGTTTCGCTATGGCATCTTCCAGTTCTGCCTCGACCTCGACGAACTCGGCGCGCTTTCCAGCCGCCTCCGCCTCTTCAGCCACAACCACTCCAACCTCTACCGTTTCAACGACAGCGACCACCTGCCACCCAGCAACGCCCTCGCAAACGACGCTGGTAGGGCGCGTCTGTCCCCAGCGCGCCGCTCCCCTCCGCACAAAGACGGCGCGCTGGGACAGACGCGCCCTACCAACGCTCCTCCCCTCCCGCCAGACGCCATCGCCCATCCCCTTTCGGCGAAATCCTCCCTCCTCGCCTGGGTCGCGGCGCAAGGCCTCCCGCTCCCGCCCGACACCCGCGTCCTACTCCTCACCCACTGCCGCGTCTTCGGCTACATCTTCAATCCCGTCTCGTTCTACTTCTGCCTCGACCCACACGGCCGCCCGCTCTGCGCCGTCGCCGAGGTCGGCAATACCTTTGGCGAACAGAAGCCCTTCCTCCTCGGTCCCGAACACTTCGATGGCGACGGCCGCTTCCGTCGCATCGTGCCGAAGCATTTTTACGTCTCCCCGTTCTCCGCGCTGGACCTCGCCTTCGACTTCAAGCTCCGCGTCCCCGGCGAGCAGCTCGACATCCACATCGACGACCGCGACGGCGACCGCCCCGTCTTGCTCACCGCCCTCACCGGCCGCCGCGTCCCGCTCACCGACGCGAGCCTCGCGCGCCTTACGCTCAAGTATCCGCTCATCACCCTGCGCGTCATCACGCTCATCCACTGGCACGCGTTGAAGCTCTGGTGGAAGAAGGTCCCCTGGCACCGCAAGGCCGCCAACCCGCAGCTCCAGCAAGGCGTGTTGAATCCGCATGAGTCGCTGGGGGATCGCGCGCGGCAGACAGCGGCGCAATCAGTGACGGAAAAGCCATGAGCCACTCGCGCCAGCGTTTGCCCGTGCCCTGTAGCGCAGACTTCCAAGTCTGCTGTATCGCGGGGTTCCAAACCCGCAGGCGTTCGCCACGTCGAGCGCGCCCGGACTTCCCACGGTCCGCCGATTCAGAAATCGGCAATACCGGCAGTGCTGGAAACTTGCGTCACGCTGGCGAGGCTTCCGCCCGGTAATTCTTCGTATTTCTTCGTATTTCTTCGCAATCCATCGTTACCAGTTGCGCCTGCGCGGCGTTTCGCTAACCTCCGCTGTGACCGACATGAGCACCGCCACCCACCACCGCCCGCACGCTGCGCATCACCACGCCAATTCTGGTGCCCCGCGCTCTGGCTTCTACCAGCGCGCCATTGAGCAGGCCCTCGCCAAGATGCCCCTCGGCTGCCTCGAAGCCACGCTGCCCGACGGTTCCACGCGCCGCTTCGGCAACGCCCCGCAGCCGACCGCGCGCCTGCGCATCGTGCGCCCGAGCTTCTACCAACGCTGCGTCCTTTTCGGCGACATCGGCTTTGGTGAGGGCTTCGTGGACGGCGACTGGGACACGGACGATTTGCCTGCCGTGCTCGCGTGGTTCATCGAGAACGTCGAGCACGCGCCCGGCATGTCCGGCTCGCAGCGCAGCCCGCTCGTGCTCAATCTCCTGCGCGGGGCTAATCGCGTGAAGCACCTGCTCCGTCCGAACTCGGTGAAAGTCAGCCGCCGGAACATCGCCGAGCACTACGACCTTGGTAACGATTTCTACCGCCTCTGGCTCGACCCCTCGATGACCTATTCCAGCGGCTTTTTCGTTTCCCCTGAGCTCACGCTCGAGCAGGCCCAGACGGCCAAATATGACGCCCTCTGCCGCAGCCTCCGACTCAAGCCCGCCGACCATCTGCTGGAGATCGGCTCCGGCTGGGGCGGCATGGCTTGTCACGCAGCAAAGAATTACGGCTGCCGCGTCACCACGCTGACGATTTCCGAAGCGCAGCTCGCCTACTGCAAGGAACGCTTCGCCCGTGAGGGCGTCGCCGACCGCGTGGAGGTGCGCCTGCAGGACTACCGCCACACGACCGGCCAGTTCGACAAGATCGTCTCCATCGAAATGCTCGAAGCGGTTGGCGAGCGTTACGTGGACGGCTACTTCGCCCAGTGCGCACGCCTGCTCAAGCGCGACGGCCTGCTCGCGCTCCAATACATCACCAGCCCGGACAGCCGCTACCAGCAGTTCGCCAAGGGCGTGGATTGGATTCAAAAGCACATCTTCCCCGGCTCGCTCCTGATGTCCGTGGGGCGCGTCTCGCAGGCGCTCCAGCGCGGCACGGACCTGCATCTGCACCACCTCCACGACTTGGGCCATCACTACGCCCGCACGCTGCGCGAATGGCGCGCGCGCTTCAACGCGCACCATCCCGAACTCCGCAAGCTGCGCTTCGATGATGGCTTCATCCGTAAATGGAACTACTACCTCAGCTACTGCGAAGCCGCCTTTGCCCAGCGGAACATCAGCGTCGTGCAGGCCCTCTACACCCGGCCGAACAACCGGACGCTGATCTAGCCACCGATGAAACGCCGATTAAACACGGAGAAGACGGGGAATGTGCAGGGTGCTGGCGGAACCCTAGTTGTTGCGGCAACCGTGCTCTGTCCGCGTTCAATCCGTGGCCAACACCTTCGATGATAATCGCGCTCCGCATCGCCGCCGGCTTCGTTTTGATCTCCATGCTCGCCGTGACCACCTGGGCCAGCTCGGAGGTCGCGCTGTGGAAGACGCCGCGCGAAGTGGTCCTGCACCCGTGGTTTATCGCGACGCTGTTCGACACCTATTTTGGCTTCCTCACTTTCTACGTCTGGCTCGCCTACAAAGAAACCGCGACCCTCGCTCGCGTCCTCTGGCTTGTGGTCATCCTTCTGCTCGGCAACATCGCGATGGCGATCTATCTGCTCCGCGAACTCTTCCGCCTGCCGACGACCGCGACGATGGAAGATCTGTTGCTGAGGAGGAAAGCGCCCCAAGTCCTGTGAATCTTCCTCCCGAGCCATGGTTGGTAGGGCGGGGTGTCCTCACCCCGCCGTCGGCCACCCGCACGCCCTCGTCGTTCGGCGGCGCGGTGAGGACACCGCGCCCTACCGGGCCCATGTTCTCAGCAACCCATCGCGGGCATTGGTCGCCCGTGGATTCTCTTCCCACCCCATGCTGACCGACGCACTCATCCTGCTGGCCATCGCGCTTGGGTTCGTCGTCGTCGAGATGACGCTTGCGTGGCTCGTTGCGCGCAAGCTGCGGAACAACGGCATCGTGGACATCGTGTGGTCGGCGGGATTTGCCCCGCTGGCATTGCTTTACCTCGTCGCCGGCCCGGTGAACGGCCGTGAGTTTGACCTTCACCTGCGCTGGCTGGCCATCACCGCGATGGTCGTTGTCTGGAGCCTGCGGCTCGGCGGCCATCTCTTCGTCCGCGTCCGCTCGCATCACCCGCACGAAGACGTGCGCTACGCCAAGCTCCGCGAGGAATGGGGCGCGGCCACCGACCGCAAGATGTTTGGTTTCTTCCAGCTTCAAGGCGCGTTGCAAGTCGTCCTGTCGCTGCCCGTCCTGCTCGTGATTCTGGACGGCGCAACTTTTGCCGCCGGTTGGGGCTTGGGAATCTCGGGCTGCCTTGGCGTCGCGTTCTGGGCCACCGGCCTCCTTGGCGAATCGCTCGCCGACCGCCAGCTCGCCCGTTTCCGCGCGGACCGGGCGAACAAGGGCAAGGTCTGCCAGGCCGGCCTGTGGAACTACTCGCGCCACCCGAACTACTTCTTCGAGTGGCTGGTGTGGGTGGGCTACGCCGTCTTCGCGCTCGGCTCGCAGTGGGGCTGGCTGGGCCTCCTCGCGCCCGCCCTGATGCTGCACTTCCTCCTCAACGTCACCGGCATTCCCATGACCGAAGAGCTGTCCCTCAAGTCCAAGGGCGACGCCTACCGCGAATACCAGCGCACCACGAGTGCGTTCGTGCCGTGGTGCAAGAAACCCAGCCCGGCTTCCGAGGGAAGGAGTGTTTGAATTGTCACTGCCCGGCCGCTAACTTCCCGAACCATGAACGAGTTTCTCACGCGCACTGAACTGGAGAGCCGCTACGACGGGGAGTGGGTGGCCTTGCGCGACCCGCAGTTGGATGACCATGACGAGGTCATCGGCGGCACGGTCATCGCCCACGGTTTGGATGCCGATGAAGTCGCCCGAGCCGCCCTCCCGCTGCGCGGCAAGGTGCGGCACTTCGCCTTTCTCTGCTTCGCCAAGGAACCGCAGAACATGGAATACATACTGTGATTTTCCGGTTCGACCCGAAGCGCCGTCTCGTTCCCGTCACGGCACGAATCGAGGGGCCCTTGGGAGTGGCGGAAGTTTGGCTGGCCGTGGATACCGGAGCTTCCCGCACCGTGCTTTCGCCGACTCACCTCGCGGCCGTGGGCTGCGATGTTCCGACTGATGCCGAGAGCATAGTGGTTACGACGGGCAGCCGACGAGAAATCATGCCCTTGCGCAAGCTGCCGAAACTCACGGCGTTGGGGCACTCGCTGGCTGATTTCACGGTGCTTGCCCATCAACTGCCGGGCGGCGCTGGGGTAAGCGGACTTCTGGGCTTGGATTTCTTCGCCGGTTGCCGCCTCGAGATCGACTTTCGCGCCGGCACGATTCGCTTGGAGCCGCCCGATGCTTGACGCGCTGCTCGAACGCAATCTCCTCCCCGACCCGCTTCTGCGCCTCGGCATCCGCCGCCTGCTGGCGCAGCGGTTGCGCGAGGAGGACCAAGGCAGCGCCGAGGCGCAGCGCGCGCACTTGCAGACGCTCATCGAAGAACTGCGTCGCTCGCCCATCGCCATCGAGACGGCGGCGGCGAACGAGCAGCACTACGAGGTGCCCACGCGCTTCTACCAGCTCTGCCTTGGGCCGCGCCTGAAATACAGCGGCGCGCTGTGGCCCGCCGGCGTCACCACGCTTGCCGAGGCCGAGGAGCGGATGCTCGCGCTCTACGCCGAGCGCGCCCAGCTCGCCGACGGGCAGGACATTCTCGAACTCGGCTGCGGCTGGGGTTCGCTCTCGCTATGGATGGCGGAGAAGTTTCCGAACGCCCGCATCACCGGGGTCTCGAATTCGCGGACCCAGAAGGAGTTCATCGACGCCGAGGCGGCGCGGCGGGGCTTGAAAAATGTCCGCATCATCACCTGCGACATGAACCGTTTCGAGCCGCCCTCGGGAAAACCGGTTGAAGGGTTGAAGGGTTCAAAGGGTGAAGAGGGTGCCGCTCCAACCGTTCAACCATTTAACTCTGCAACCCTTCAACCCTTCAACCCCTCCACTCCTGCTTGCCTGTTCGACCGCGTGGTTTCGATCGAGATGTTCGAGCACATGAAGAACTACCAGCGGCTGCTGGCGAACATCGCGCGCTGGCTGCGGCCGGGCGGACAGCTCTTCGTCCACATCTTCACGCACCGGGAGTTTGCCTATCACTTCGTCGCGCGGGACGAGACGGACTGGATGGCGCGCTACTTTTTCACCGGCGGCATCATGCCCAGCGACGACCTGCTGCTCTATTTCCAAGACGACCTCCGCCTCGTGAACCATTGGCGTGTCAACGGTCAGCATTACGAGAAGACAGCCAACGCCTGGCTTAAGAACATGGACGCGCATGAGCCGGAGATTCGCCGCCTCTTCGCCGCGACTTACGGCGTGGAAAACGAAACCAAGTGGTGGGTTTACTGGCGCGTGTTTTACATGGCCTGCGCGGAGCTGTGGGGCTACCGCGACGGCAACGAGTGGCTCGTCTCGCACTATCTCTTCCGCAAATCGTGACGCGAACCCGTTGCGTTGCCCCGCGCCTGCACCCCGGCCCGGGCAGCGCGTCCCGCCCGCGCGCAATGGCGACAAAAAACGCGCCCGTGATTGACCCGTGCAACCGCTTCGGGTAACTCCTCCTCCGCATGTCACTGGAAACTACTCTGATTCTGTTCAAACCCGACGCCGTCCGCAAAAACCTCGTGGGCCAGGTGCTCGCGCGTTTCGAGGGGGCGGGCCTTAAAATCCGCGGTCTCAAAATGATGCGGCTCTCCGATGCGCTGCTGCGCGAGCATTACGCGCACATTGCCGCCAAGCCCTTCTTCCCCGACGTGCAGGCCTTCATGCAGCAGTCGCCCGTGATCGCGCTCGCGCTCGTCGGCGAGAACGCCGTCGCGCAGGTGCGCGAGCTGCTCGGCCCGACGGACTCGAAGAAGGCGGCCAAAGGCACCATCCGCGGCGATCTGGGCGTCGATATGATGGTGAATGTCTGCCACGCCTCGGATTCGGTCGAAGCGGCCGCGGCCGAAGTGAAGCGGTTCTTCGGCGACGCGGAAGTGTTTTGAGGGAAGCGGGGCAGGGGACGGGAAACCAGAGACAGGAGGCAGAAGTCAGAAGCCGGCGGGCGGTGTTCGACACCGCTTTGGTACCGCAGGCGTCCTCGCCTGCGAGTTCGGGCGGCGTCTCGCCCCGAGAACCGGATTGGGCGGCGAGACGCTGGTATGTGTTTAGCGCCAAAGGCGCGGCTCATACCAGCCTGGGGCATCGCCCCAGTCCGATGCCGCCAATGAATTCAGGGCTGAAAGCCCGTTCCATCTTCCTGCTGAAGGATGCTCCGTCCCCGCGATGGACCGCGCTTTCAGCGCTCAATTGGTAACTGGCCCGTTTCCTGGGGCGTTGCCCCAGGCTGGTATAAGGCCGCGCCTTTGGCGCTAAACAGATACAGTCGCAGCTCGAACTCGCAGGCGGGGACGCCTGCAGTACCCAGAATCAATTCCGCTTCACCAACCGCAGCGACTGCGGATCGAAGAGGGTCTCGCCCTTGGAAGCGCGGAGTTCGCAGACGAGTTCCACTTCCCGCACGGGTTCACCGACCTCGATTTCAAAGGCGATGCGCTGCCAGGCGGTGTCGCCCTTGACCCGGACGCTGGCGGTGGTGGCGCCGGAAATGCGCAGGCACGCGCCGCCGTCGTTCATGGGCTGCACTCCGGCGGTGCGCACTTCGCCTTCAAACAAGTAGCGGCCATTTTTTAGCAGCACCCGCGTGCGCCACGACCCGACCGATTCGCCCGCAGCAGCGCGGATGCGGAGCGCGGCCTTGGCCCCGTCCTTGACCTCTTCGAGTGCGGGAAAGCCTTGGTGGCTCACCGGATTCCAGCCCGCGAGTTTGGCCACGCCCGCAGCATCAAACTTCAAGGTCTGCGCCGGGATGGCGAGAAAGCGTTCGAGAGTGCGCGTGCGCTGGGCGAGGCGATTGACGAGGTCGTTGACTGCGTTGGCATGATTTTTCGCTTCGGCTTCCGAGAGGCCGGGCCGGATCTTTTCCTGCATCTGCCGCACCTTGAGCGTGAGCTCGTTGACGTTCCAATAGCTTCGGAAGAGCGACTCCACGCGGTCGTGATAGCGCGCCTTGCCCTCGGGCGTGTCGTAGAGCGCCTTGGCCACCAAGCCGGAACCGTTGGGCGTGAGCGGCACGCCGTCACTGAACATCTGGTCCATGCCCGACGGCAGGAACACGAGCTTGTCCGAGGTCGGATCGTGGTACATGCGGTAATTGTTTTTGTTCATCGCGTAGCCGTCCCAGTGGCCGGTCATGGCCTCCATGGCGATGAATGAAAGGAAGCGGTCGATGTCGAGCACCGCCTCCAGCCGTTGCCAGCGTTTGGCGGGGTCGGGCTCGCGCGCGGCGTCCCAAACGGCCTTGAGGTCGTTCTGATCCTTGCGCTCGTCGTTCGAGATCTTCTGCTTTTTCCCGTCGAGGTCCTGACAGAAGCCGCCGTCGTAGAAGGTGCCGAAGGAGTTGAGGAAATGACGTTTGAGAAAACTGTGGTCGTAGCCTTCCTTGAGCACGTACAGGCCGAGATCGCGACCGTTCAATTTCACGCGGGCATTGGAAGTGCGGAGCGCGGGCACGCCCGAGGCCTGCATCAACCCGGCGCACAGGCCCTCGGTGATGTAGCTCGGGTCCTGCACGGAGTTGTTCAGATGTACCTTGTCCAACCCGTGGAAGCGCTGTTCGCGATGAAATTTGTCAAAGTTCAGCGTCAGCGCGGGGTTTTGATCCAACGCCCGGAAACTCCCGGCGCCGCCCTTGAGATGAATCGCGACGTCCGTGTAGATCGTGACCCCTTCCTTGACGGTGGCTTTCACGTAGGCGCGGTTGTTCGCGCGCAGCTTGGCCAGCTCCGGCCCCGTGATTTCGATTTCGAGCCGGGGAAGATAGGAATTGGTGAAGAACTGCTGGGAGAGATCGACCTTCGGCTTTTTACCCGTTCCTGGGAGGAAAGGATTGCGGTCAGTCGCCGGGGGCGTCTGCGCCGCGTGTACGCCGCTCAGCGCGAGTACGAAGGTCAGAACAAGGAACGGGGGCAATGCCATGTTTTGATCGAACCACGTTTCCACCATGGGTCAACGCAATTCACCGGCGCAGAGACGCCGACGCCGTGACTCATCGAAAGGAACACCGCGGGCGGTGATCCCGGGTACGCATCGGACAGATCGCGGGTGAGGGAGAGGCGATTTTTGTCATCGGAGGAGGATCCGGGAACGGACCGCGGGAGCGCGAGTGGTCCGTCCGCGCACCGTGCGGGAGCGCGACCGGTCCCCGGTCGCAGCGGCGACGTGGGGTTAGAGGCGCGTGCGAGCTGCGGGGCGTCGGTGCGAGTCGGTGGCTGCTGCGGGCGGGGACCGTCCGCGCGCCTTCGGTGGCTGGCACGGCAACTGCAATGTCTGGTCCCATGAACGAGACACTGGTCCGGTCCGATAAGAAAAATTCCTGCGGCAGCCGCCACTTTAACTCCCGCACTGCCGTCGCGGGGCGGCGCAGTGTCCGTGCAAACTCCGCCGCCGAACGGTGCTGGTTGTTTACTGAAACGAAAAACTGCCGATTCAAAGGTATGAAAAATGAAGCATCTCTCAGCGAAGGACACCTCTACCGCAAGGCCTGCGCGAGCGGCCGCGGTGCGCACAAACTTTTGTTGCTGATCAACGCGATCCTCGCGCTGGTCGCCCTCTCGGCCAAGGCCGCCGGGTATTGAGCAACGTCCAGCCTCGCTGCACCAACACACACGCGCACACGCAACGCTCCACAACGCAGCACCCACGGCCGGCCCAGTCGCCCTGACTGGGCCGGCATTTTTTTGGGGGCCCCGGCGGTACCAGGCAGTTGGAATCGGCGAGACGACCATACGGAGTTGTGATAGCGACCGGGCGGCGAAGCCACAAACCAAAGGGGAGAGCGACCGTCCCCGGTCGCAGCAGATGGGGCGGCGAGAAGGCGGCGGAATATCGGGCCGACCTCGGCACTGCGCACGCACTGCGCGCTGGGACGCCAGGTTCCCGTCCCGGAGGGACGCCGAAGGAGATTGGCCGGGGGCAAGTCCGCGCCAGCGGACGCAGCCCCCCGGAAACGGTACCGCGTGACTCCGTGCCCCAACGGGGCATCGAAGAAAATGGTCCGAGGCGATGAGGGTTGGGGAAATTCTGCGGCGAACGAGTTGCTAAAAACTTCTTCGATGCCCCGCTGGGGCATGGCCGTTTCGGCGACCCAACCGGGGGCCGCGCCCGCTGGTGCGGGCTTGCCCCCGGCTAATCTCCTGCGGGGTCCCTCCGGGACGAAAAGCACGGCGTCGGCGACGCTTCGTGGGCTGGGGCGGGGGCGGCCCGGGCCGCGGCAAAATCTTCGCTCCCCCGTTCTTAACCCCCCTCGCCGCCTCCCGTTCATCTGGTCCGTTGGCGGCACACCCTGGTCCGCTCGCGGACCAATTCGCGCGTTTGGGCTGCGGTAGCGGCGCAGCGCCGCTGCGATCTGCGCGCAATTATTCGGCGGCATTCCACGTGCTCCGGTTCAGCCACGCCGGGTCTGCGCCGATAGCAGGACCCATGGAGATATCCGCCGCCCCGGCCCAAACGACGCCAATCTATTTTATGAACACCCTGTGCCACCGGTTCGGCCGCCCCCTCATCTCTGCTGTCCGCGCGCTCTGCGCGGGATGGTTGTTCGCGCTGTGGTTGAACCCGGCCGCCCAGGCCCAGGCCCTGCCCGTCGGCATCGCGCAGAAGGACACCGCCATGTTGCTGGCGGTCGAGGGCCAGGTGGACGTCGCCCGCAGCAACACGGTCGAATGGGAAGCCGCGCAACGCGACGCGACGCTGCATCCCGGCGACCGCCTGCGCACCGGCCCGAACAGCCGCGCCACGTTGCGCTTGTCCGACCTCAGCGTTTTCCGCGTCAACGAAATGACCACGCTCCAGTTGCGCCTGCCGCCCGCCAAGACCAAGCGCGCGATGATCGATGTGAAAAGCGGGTCGCTCTACTTCTTCAGCCGCGAGAAACCGCTCGATGTCCACTTCCGCACGCCGACGGCGGCGGGAGCAATCCGCGGCACGGAGTTCCTGCTGCAGGTCGCCGGGTCGGGCGAAACGCTGCTGGCCTTGATCGACGGCGCGGTGGATCTCAACAACGAGCACGGCGCGCTCACGCTCGCCGCGGGTGAGGTCGCCCAGGTCGCGCCGGGCAAAGCCCCGCTGAAGACCGCCGGCATCGCCGCGCGCAATTTGATGCAGTGGTGCTTCTACTATCCCGGCGTGCTCGATCCGAAGGAGCTGGGCCTGAGCGCCGGCGAACAGGCCGCGCTCGCGGACTCCGTGCGCCTCTACACCGCCGGTGATTTGCTCCAGGCCCTCGCGCTGTTTCCGAAAACGAACGCGCCGGCCTCGGATGCCGTGAAAGTGTTCCACGCCGCGCTGTTGCTCGCGGTCGGGCAGGTCGAACACGCCGAGGCCGCGCTCGCCACGTTGACCAAACCCGCGTCCACCGCCGCCGCGCTGCGCCGCGTGATCAGTGCCGTGCAATACCGCGCGGTCGATGCCAAGGCCGCCCCGGTGCTCGCCAGCGAATGGCTCGCCGAATCGTATTACGAACAGTCCCGCCAGCACCTGCCCGCCGCGCTCGCCCACGCCCGCAAAGCCACGGAGCAATCGCCGGAGTTTGGTTTCGCCTGGGTGCGCGTGGCGGAATTGGAGTTCAGTTTCGGCCGCACCCGCGAGGCGCTCGCCGCGCTGGACAAAGGCCTGGCACTCGCGCCGCGCAACGCGCAGGGCCTCGCGCTGAAGGGCTTTTTGCTCAGTGCAAAATACCAGACGAAAGAAGCGCTGGGCTGGTTTGACCGCGCGATTGCCATCGACAGCGCGCTGGGCAACGCGTGGCTGGGCCGCGGCCTGTGCCGCATTCGCGAGGGTCGTGGTGAGGACGGCCGGCAGGATTTGCAGGTGGCTGCCACGCTCGAACCGCAGCGCGCCATTCTCCGCAGCTATCTCGGCAAGGCGTGGAGCCACACGGGCAATGAACAGCTCGCGGACAAGGATCTGGCGCTCGCCAAAAAGCTCGATCTGAATGATCCGACCGCGTGGCTCTACTTGGCGTTGCTCAATCAGCAGCGCAGCCGGATCAACGAGGCGATCCAGGATTTCGAGCAGTCGCGCGCGTTAAACGACAACCGCAGCGTGTTCCGCTCGGGCCTGCTGCTTGATCAGGACCGCGCCGTCCGCAGCGCAAATCTCGCCACCGCGTATCGCGATGCCGGGATGCCGGAGACCGGTCATCGCGAGGCGTCGCGCGCGGTCGTGGACGACTACGCGAATTTTTCCTCGCACCTCTTTCTGCACCAGACCTACGAGGCGTTGCGCGATCCCAAGCAGTTCAACCTGCGCTACGACAACGCGCGCATCGGCGAGTTTCTCATTGCGAATCTGCTCGCACCGGTCGGGGGCAGCTCGCTCTCGCAAAGCGTGTCGCAGCAGGAATACACGCGCCTGTTCGACACGAAACGCATCGGGATGAACTCGCAGACGGAGTATTCCAGCCACGGCGACTGGACGCAGACCGGCTCGCAGTTCGGCAACTTCGGCAACTTCGGCTACGCGCTGGACGCCGCGTATCGCTTCGAGCGCGGTTTCCGGGTGAACAACGATCTCGAACAGCGCGACATTACCTTCCGCAGCAAGTTCGATCTTACGGCGAAGGACAGCGTGTTCCTCCAGGCGACCATGTACGAAGGCACGAGCGGCGATGTGCAACAATACTTCAGCCAGGCGATGGGCAGCCCGACGTTGCGCGTGACGGAGCGGCAGGAGCCGAACCTGCTCGCGGGCTATCATCGCGAATGGGCGCCGGGCGTTCACACGCTGTTCCTCGCGGGGCGGCTGGATGACACGCTGCGGATCGATGAAGCATCGGCCAATCCGCTGTTTCTCCGTTATACGGGCGGCGCCATCACGCGGATCAGCTCGGCGCCGTTCTCCCACTTCGCCTACGAGCGTCGGTCGGAATCCTTCGTCGCCGAGGCCCAGCAAATCTGGCAGACGGCCCGGCAGACGTTCATCGCCGGCGTGGCGTATCAGCACAGCACGTTCAACACGGACTCGGTGCTCGACCGAAACCTCCAGGGTGTGATCGCCGACCAGCATTTCCAAACGGGCCAGGAACGCTACAGCGCGTATGCCTACGAGACCTTCCGGCCGTTCCAGCAGTTGAGCCTGCAAGCCGGGCTGACGTACGACCAGCTCCGGCACCCGCAGAACATCGACATCGTGCCGATCACCTCCGGCCACGAGTCCACCCAGCGGCTGTCGCCGAAACTCGGTTTTCAATTCACGCCGTTCAAGGAAGTGAAACTCCGCGGGGCTTTCACGCGGTCGCTGGGCGGCGCGTTCAACGAAAACACCTACCGCCTCGAACCGACGCAGATCGGGGGCTTCAACCAGTCCTATCGTAGCGTGCTGCCGGAATCGGTGGCCGGCCTCGTGCCCGCCAGCCGCTTCGAGACGCGCAACCTGGCGCTCGATCTGAATTTCGACACGGGCACCTTCATTTCCATAGAAGGGGAAATGCTCAGTTCCAAAGCCACGCGCACGGTCGGCGCGCTCACCAACTCGATGTTCCTCCCCGTGCCGGACCGGGCTTCGGCGACCGCCCAGCGCCTGGAGTTCGAGGAGAAATCGCTGTTCGTGACGGTGAATCAGTTGCTCGGCAAGGAGTGGTCGGTCGGGGCGCGCTACCGCCTCAGTCAGGGGAATCTGACCGGCCGTTTTGACGCCGTGCCGGCCACGGCAATTAACGCCGGGTTCATCAATCAGAACGAGGAGGCGCTGCTGCACCAACTGAACCTGGGCGTGAACTACAACCACCGCAGCGGCTTTTTCGCGCAGTGGGTTTCGGTCTGGTCAATGCAGGAGAACTCGGGCTATACCCCCGCGCGCGCGACGGCGGATTTCTGGCAGCACAGCGTGTATGCGGGCTATCGCTTCGCCAAACGCCATGCCGAGTTGCGCGTGGGCCTGGTGAATTTGGCCAACCAGAACTACCAGCTTAACCCGCTGAACCTTTATGCCGAATTACCCAGAGAACGAATGGTGACCGTGGGTCTCAAGTTGAATTTCTGAGGCGCTCGGCGGCAATTTTTTCGGGATTACTATGAAACTAATGAAGCTCTGCTCTTCCTTCCTCGCCGCGTGGCTCGGCGCGGCGATCGGCAATGCCGGCGCGGCCGGATTGACCGTCACGCCCGCCGCCGTCTCGAATCTTTATTCGGGAGCGTTGACGGTGCAGATCACGGGCGTCCCGAACGGCGCGGCGGTGGTGGTGCGGATGTTTCGCGATTTCAACGGCAACGGCGCGGTGGAGGCCGGGGCCGACGTTTTGATCAAGCAGTTCAGCCTGACCGACGGCACGATCCCGAGGATTGGCGGCCGGACCAACGTGAATGTGCCGGCCGACCTGGATGGCGCGGTCAATGGCGCGCTCAACGTGTCGCTGGATTTTCGCAATGTCGGCGGCATGGACCATGTCGCGGGCAAATACATTTTTCAGGTGACCAGCCCGACGAGCGCGTTTGTGCCGGTGCTGGTGCCCTTCACGGTGACGGCGACGGCCTTTCCCCAGAGCGTCACGGGCACGGTGGCGGGCGCGAGCAATTGCGTGGTGGTGCTGGTGAATCCGGCGCGGCCCGCCGAGGTGATCGTGGGCACGGTGGCCGCGGCCAACGGGAGCTACACGCTGCCGTGTCCGGTCGGACAGTTTACGGTCGTGGCGTTGCAGGCCGGGTCCGTCACCGATCTGGCCAACGCGCCGCAACTGACGGTGGGCGCGACGCAGACGGTGGCGCAGGATTTGTCGTTCTTGAATTCCGACCGGACCATTTCCGGCACGCTGCTGGACGGCCCCGGAGGCGCGCCGCTGCCGGGCGTGCCGGTGTCCGCGCAGTCGAGCGGCGGCAATCTGGTGCAGGGCTTCACCGACGGGGCGGGGGTGTTCAATCTCAGCGTGCTCGGTGATATGTGGAATCTGGATTTCTCCGCCGCCGAGCTGGCGCGCCTGGGCTGCCTGGGCTTCCATCAGGCGGTGGTGGTTGATGCGAGGGCCGGTTCGGTCGCCGGGTCGGACGTGACCACGCTGCGCGCCACGGGCCTTATCTACGGGCGGATGACCGATGAATCCAGCCAGGCGGTGGCGGGCGCGTACATCACCGGGCTGGACCTTACGCTCTACACGTACGCCGCGTTCGGCACGACGGACGCCAACGGGAATTACACGCTCGGCGTCACTGAGGGCGACTGGTTTGTCGAGCCGCGCGCGGACCGTCTGGGGGCGCTCGGGTATTTGGGGCGCACAGCGGTCGTCACCGCCACCGCCGCGGCCGCCACCGCGCAGGACCACAACGTGCGGCGCGTGACCGCCGTCGTGAAGGGACGCCTGGTGGACGACGGCGGCTTCCCGGTGCCCGCGCTCACGCTGGTCGCCACGGAGACCACGTTCAACTTGCGCAAACAGGTGGTCAGCGGGCCGGACGGCACCTTCGAGTTCGGTCTCTTCGGCGGTTCCTGGAGCGTGACCTGCGATGAATTCGAGGCGGAAATGCGGGGGCTGCTGGCTCCGCGCCTCACCGTGGCGGTGCAGGAAAACGTCAATCAGAACGGGGTCGAACTGTTCTTCCAGCGCTCCACCTTTACCATCAGCGGCACCGTGACCAATGCGACGGGCGTGCCCATCACGAGCATCTACGTCAGCGGTTCGATGAACGCCGGCGGGACCAACTACCAGACCAGTGGCTTCACCATCAACGACGGCACCTACAGCTTCCGTGTCGCCCCTGGCAACTGGCAGTTCTCGCTCAGTTCCCTCACCGATCAAGGCTACCAGAACCCCGCGCCGCAGGACGTCGTGGTTGCCGGTGACACCGTCGTGAACTGGTCGGTGACGAACGCCCCGCCGCAGCCCCCGACGCTGGCCATCCGCGCCGTTGCCGCCGGGCGTTTCGAACTCACGCTGACCGGGCAGGCAAACACGCAATACACCATCGACTACGCGGGCAACCTCACCAACGCCGTGTGGACGACGCTCCTCACCAACTCGACTGATCCCGCCGGCGTGTTGGTGCAGGAAGACACGCCCGTCGCGGGGTTGCCCCGCTTTTACCGGGCGCGCCTGACGCCCTGACCGGTCTGGCGCGCGGGCCGTCCGGCATCTCCCGGCGGCCGGTCCGCGGCCACCCCGCCCCGCGCGATGCTTCGCACCCTCCGCCCCGAACTGCTGGCCCTGGCGCTCGCGTGGCTGACGGCGACGACCCCGACCGACACCGCGGCGGGCACGCGCTTCGTGCCGCAGTATTCCTTCAATGCCAACGATGGCTTCAACGATCCGCTGCTAGGGGCGAATCGCCGGGCCGCACTGGAATTTGCGCTCGCCTTGTGGTCCACCTGGCTGGTGCCGAGCTACGACGCGGAAGTCATCACCGTCGCCGTCGGCTTCATCCCGCAGTTCGGCGGCACCCTGGCTGAAGGTGGCCCGGCGGACATTTATCGCGTCGGCTCCGAGCTCAACCGCGTGACGCCGCTGGCCAATGGTTTTTACGGGCGCGACACGAATCCGGGACAGCCGGAGATCTATGTCGATTTTGATCTCAACTCGAATTTCTACCTCGGCCTCGACGGGCGCCCGGGCACCAATCAATACGACTTCGTCACCACCGCGCTCCACGAAGTCGGTCACGGCCTCGGCATTCTCGATATCATCAATCGCCAGACGGGCGGCTACTTTCGCGATGACGGCCCGAGCGTGTACGAACTCTTCCTCGCCCAGACCGCCGGCACCTACGCACCGCTGATCTCGATGACCGACGCCGAGCGCCTCGCCGCCATTGGCAGCGGGGATCTCTGGTGGACCGGCCCGGCCGCGTCCGCCGCGAATGGTGGGCAACCCGTCCGCATCCACGCGCCACCGCTGGCCGCCGACGGCTCGGGTGTCAGCCATCTCCCGCTTGACTCCGGCAGCCTCTGGTCTCCCAGCTTGGGCCGCGGCGAGGCCACGCACTCGCTCACCGCCATCGAGCGCGGATTCTTCACCGACCTCGGCTACACCGTCGCGACCCATCCCCCGGCGCTGCTCTTCAAGCCCGCCAGTGACACCAACGGCTTTTGTTTCATGTTCCAGACCGCCATCGGGGTTTCCTACGTGATCGAATTCAAAGCCGCGTTCCAAGACCCCACCTGGACCGCACTGCCCGGCCCGCCCATTGTTGGCGACGGCACCGCGCACATGGTCCGCGACCCCGCCGGGCTGGGCGCGCAACGCTTCTATCGGATCCAGAGCCAGTGACGGGGCGGGGCAGGGGACAGGAGGCGGGAGGCAGGCGACAGGAGGCAGAAGTCGGTAATCACTGCGGACGGTTTTCGGCTCGCTGATCGCTGAGCCATAACTGGGCAGTGAAACCGCGAGGAGCGCGGCCTTTAACCCGCAGAAACGTGCGTCCGGCATGGGTCGAACGAATCTTCAGGACCACTCTTTTAGACTCACTAAAAGGTGAGCCGAGGTGTCCGTTTGGAATGTTTCGAGCGGTCGCTGCGGGCGGGCGTTTCTGCGGCCTGAACAGACTGTGTGCTAAGTAGCCGCCGCGGTGACGAGGCGGAGGCAGCTCACACAAACGGCGCGGAAATCCGCCTGCCAACGTATCCCCCCTCCGGCCCCAATTGCCGTTATCTGGGCGAATATCTGCAATCAGCAACACCTTGCCACCAAGGCGCTTGGCAAAACTTGGTCGCATATGCGACAAAGTTTTGTCGTGGTCGAGGCGCGGGTTTTCCACGCGGCTCCGGTTTCCTTCCCCTGCGATCGGAAACCCTCCGAGACGGGCAACCGCTCCCGCCTCGCCTGCTGAGGACGTTGGTCTCATGCTACGCCTTTCTTTGGCGCTCGGGTTCTCCTCACGTCGGCGGCTACGGTCAGGCGGTGGATTTCACACGGTCTGAAGGCCGCGCTTCAGCCGCATAGTCAGGCCACTCCTCGGCTTAATCTTGTGGGAGGAATTGCGAGCGCCTCGCGCCGGAAAAAGTCGCCCAGCGCATCCGGCATGGGGCGTTTACGCCGCTTTACTGCGCGGCCGTAACAGCGGATTCGCACCTGGCTGGAGCGCTCCACGCTGAAGCGGCATGAAGGCCGCGCGCGCCCGGCCGCCGCCCGGCCTCACCCCGCGCCGAACGCCTTCTTCAACGCGGCCGCGCTGCCGTGATCCGGCTCGCCGACACTGAGGAGCCGCTCGGCCATGTCGTTTAAGGCCACGCGCGTCGCATGAAAACTTTCGCCCAGTTCGGCGAACACAGATTCGAGATGATACCGCCGCGCCAGCCGGTGATCGCTGGCCATGCGGAAATTCGCGCGGCCCAGTTCCTCGAAATATTTCACATCGGGAAAGCCCCGGCGCTCGGCGCGCTCGTGGATGCGTTCGAGAAAGATGCCCGACATGAACAGCGATTGGTTGCCGATGTGCGCGCGCAATTGGAAGCGCGTGAAATCGTCGGCCTGCCGCACCGCCGCGAGCATTTCGAAGAAGTAATCCAGCGGCACCTGCCCGCCGGGCGTGGTGAACCGGGCGCGCTCGGACTGCGAAAACTCGGCGAGCAATTCGGCCACGTAGTCCGCCACCTCGCGCGATTCGAGGCCCGAGCGTTTGAGCACCTGCCGGACGAGGACGTAGAAATAAAAGTGGCTGGAGACGGTGAGACAGCCGCGGCGCTCGAGCAGCGCCTGGAAGAGCTGCGGGTCATCGAGGATCGCGTCGCGGCTGTCGGCGTCGGCGAGGAGCTTGACCAAGCACTCGCTCTTCGCGCCCTGGCCGCCCAGCGTCGTGAGCACGAACTCGACATCCTCGGCGGTGAACTGAACCCGGCAGTTGGCTTGGATGACTTTCATAGGCTGAAGGAAGTATCGTCACAATCGGGCTGCGGCTCAATCCAGTGCGCCCCGTAGGCTTCCCGCCGGCCGCCTGCCCGCGAGAGCCAACCGCTCGCCTCGAGTCGCCCAAGGAGCGCGGCGTTTACGCCGCAGAGACGTCCGCGTGGCAACCAGGGCACCGGCAAATCCGACCCTCTCTTCGTGATTCACGCTTCTGCGGCGTAAACGCCGCGCTCCGGCGCCCACGCTCACGCCCGCGATTGCGGCGTCTCGGTCTGCATCCGGGCGGCCTCGCGGCGGACCTGTTCGGAGGTCAGCGGCGGTGGCGCGCTCAGCTTGCGATAGAGCCACGCTTCGAGTGCCGCCAGTGGCTGGCATTTCCGCAGCCAGCGGTAGAATGGGGAATACACCAGGCGCAGGCGCAGCACCGAGAGCAGCATCACGAGCGAGGTTTTCCCGAGCGCCACCTTGGAGCCGATCTGGTCGGTCCATTCGGTCGGTACTTCCAAAATGGAATAACCGCTGCGCTTGAGCGCGTAGAGCAGGTTGATGTCGAACGCCATGTCGGCGATGCGCAGCGACGAGTGGATTTTCCGCACGGCGTCGCAGCGCATGAGCTTCGCGCCGCACTGGGTGTCGGCGATGTTCATCCAGAACAAGCCTTGCACGATCGCGTGGAACACGCGGCTGGCAAACTGCCGCCGGCCGGTCTGCGACTGGTGCAGCACCGCGCCCGCCATCCAGCGCGACGCGATCACGCAATCCACCGCTTCGCTGCGCTTGAGGAGATCGTGAAACGCCGCGGGCGGCGTCGCGCCATCGGCATCGACGTAGCCGATCCAGTCCGCGTCCCGGGCCAGTTTCAACCCCTCGATGAGCG
Source organism: Akkermansia muciniphila (assembly GCA_945861535.1). Taxonomy (GTDB): domain Bacteria; phylum Verrucomicrobiota; class Verrucomicrobiia; order Limisphaerales; family BJHT01; genus BJHT01. Next base: position 82,573 of record CAMAUZ010000018.1, read on the forward strand.
CGCCGCCCTTGCCAATCGCCGCGGCGAAACTCAGCGCGCGGACTTCGGGGAAATCGTGCATCACCCGCTCGACGACACCGATCGTGTTGTCGCGGCAGCCATTCAGCACGACCACGATGTGGAAATCTCCGGTCGGAAAATGCGCGCGGAAGTAACGGGCGTAATCCCGCAATACCGGTTCGATCCGGCGCTCTTCGTTATACGCCGGGATCAACAACACCACCCTTGGAGAAGCCGCAGGCACGCGGATGAGATAGCAGCCTGGAGCGGGTGTGTCGAGGGTGACGGGGGCCGGGTGCAGTCGGGGACTGGTCCGGTAGCGCAGACTTCCAAGTCTGCTGTATCGCGGGTTTCCAAACCGCGGGCGGTCCGACCACCCGCAACGCCTCGGTTGGTCGGACGCGTCGGGAACCCCGTGGCCGCTGCCAATTCGGAAATCGGCGATACAGCAGGTTCGGAAACCTGCGCCACGGCCGCGCCGGGCGCTCTCCAGCCACCACTACTTCGCCGTCGCGGCGGCGGCCATCTGGGCGAGGAGGCGGTCGTTGAGTTCCTTGGCGGGATTGTAGCCGGTGGCTTTCAATTTGGTGTGGAACGCGGCGACTTCGATGAGGCGCGCGAGGTCGCGACCGGGGCGCACGGGGATGACGATGTGGGGCACGTCCACGCCGAGGATTTTCACGTATTCCTGGCCCATGCCGACGCGGTCCACTTCGGGGACATCGGTCCAAGTCTTGAGCGTGACGACGAGATCGACGCGCTTGTCGGCGCGGATGCTTTTCACGCCGAACATGGCGGCGACGTTGATGATGCCGATGCCGCGGACTTCCATGTGGTTGCGGGTGATTTCCTTGCTGGTGCCGATCACGTCGCGTCCGTCGAGCAATGTGACTTTGGTGACATCATCGGCGACAAGGCTGTAGCCGCGCTCGATGAGGGCGAGGACGCTCTCGCTTTTCCCAATGCCGCTCTCGCCCTTGATGATGACGCCGATGCCGAGGATATCGACCATGCTCCCCATCTCGACGCCGCGCGGCGCGAACATGTCCTCGAGCGCAAGGGTCGCCACGTTGATGAATTTCATCGTGATCATCGGCGAGGAAAAGATGGGAATCCCGGCGTCTTCGGCGAGTTTCAGCAGCAGTTTGTCGGGCTGATAGTCGCGCGAAAAAACGATGCACGGGATGCGGTAGGAGAGGAGCTGGCGGTAGCGTTTTTCGCGCTCCTCGTGGACGAGGGATTTGAGGAAATGCGACTCGGCGTTGCCGATGACCTGGATGCGTTTGCTGGCGAAGTAGCGCGTGAAGCCGGCGAGCGCGAGGCCGGGGCGGTTGACGGTCGGCTCGCGGATGATGCGCTTCAAACCCGCGGCGCCGGCGACCAGCTTGAGATGAAGGGCATCGACCTGGCTGGTGTAGAAGTGTTCGACCGTGACGGTGTCGTGTTGCATGGCGGTTTTTCCTTTCGACTTTCGCGCCGCGATCACCGGCCGCGGCTCACATGTTGAAATCCGGTCCCAGATAAATCTCCCGCGCCTTGGGATCGTTGGCGAGGAACTCGGCGGTGCCCTGGCAGGCGACCTCGCCTTTGACAATGATGTAGCCGCGGTCGATGAGCTTGAGCATCTCGCGCACGCTGTGGTCGGTGATGAGGATGCCCAGCCCGCGCTCCTTCAGGCGGCGGACGATCTTCTGCACCTCATAAACGGCGATGGGATCAATGCCGGCGAAGGGTTCGTCGAGCAGCAGGAGTTTGGGGCTGATGACGAGCGAGCGGGTGATTTCGAGGCGGCGCTTTTCGCCGCCGCTCAATTGGTAGGCCTTGCTCTTGGCGAGGCGGGCGAGGTCGAGTTCTTCGAGGAGATATTTGAGGCGGACCTGGCGTTCCTGCGCGGTGAGGCGGCAGGTCTCGAGAATCGCGAGAATGTTTTGCTCGACGGTGAGCTTGCGGAAGACAGACGGCTCTTGCGTGAGGTAGCCGACGCCGAGTCGCGCGCGCTCGTGCATGGGCATCCGGGTGATTTCCGTGTCCTCGAATTTCACCGCGCCGCCGTCGGGGCGCACGACGCCGACGACCATGTTGAAGGTGGTGGTTTTGCCCGCGCCGTTGGGGCCGAGCAGGCCGACGATCTCGCCGGGGTTCACCACGATGGAAACGCCGTTGACCACGCGCCGGTGGTGATACTCCTTCACGAGGCTCGCGGTGCTGAGGAGGCTCATGGGCGGCGGTGGTGGCTTACTTGTTGCCGCCGGGGGCGGGCGCGGGCTGCACGACGCGGTTGGTGCGGCCTTTCAAGTCGGAGCGCAGGACGGTGCGGGGATTGGTGGCGTTGAGGGTGTTGGCGTTGCGATCCCAGATGATGATGTCGCCGACGAGGTAGCCGTTCTCGGTCTCGATGTAGGAGTTGCCGGTGAGTTCCATTTTGCCGGTGCCCGAGGTGAAGACGGCCTTGTCGCCGGAGGCCTTGCTCTTGTCCTTTTTCAGAAAGATCACGACGTCCTGCTCGGCATCGACGGAGTTGATTTTGCGGCTGTCGAATTCCCACGCGGGCTTGGCGAGCGAGGCGGTGTTGGTGCCGGACGAGGCCGCGGCGTTGGTGCTGGTGTTGGTGGCGACGGTGGCGGTGGCGGCGTTGGTGGCGGGCGGGTTGTTGGTCGCGCCGGGCTTCGGTGCAAGCTGCAGGCGGATGATCATCAGGCCGCAGTTCATGATCATCTCGGGGTCTTCGACGCGCACGTCGCCCTTGTAGATGGCGATGCCGGCGGTGTGGTCGTAGCTGAGGGTGCGGGCGGTGATGAGGAGGTTCTGGTTGGTCGCGTTGGCCAGATGCGTGGCGGCGGCCAGGGCGCGGTCGCCGCCCCACGCCAGCAACGACAGGAGCAAAAATGTTTTCATGAAATCGTGATTCACAAACCCCGTGGTTTTCGGGCGATGACGGTCTGGACGTTGTTGGAAATGTACAACTGCGAACTGCTCTGCCGCCACTGAAATCCCACGCCGGCGACGAGCAGCCGGCCGTCTTCGCGCCTGAGCAGCAGCGGTCCGGGCGAGGAGGCGACGCGTTCCTTGAAGTCGAAGGTGCAGCTCGGCGCCTCGACCACCACGTCGATTTTCCGCGTCTCGCCATCGTAGGAATAAATCTCGACGCGCATGGAATTGACGAGCACCTCGCCGGTGGGCTGCTGGACGGCGGTCTGACCGGTGAGCAAAGATTTGAGCCGCTGGGTCTGCTTGTCGTATTCGGGGAACTTGATGCCGTTTTGCGCGCTGGTGCCGGGCGGGAGTTGGCCGAGCAGCATGGGAGTGAGAAGCAGGCAGACGAACGCACCGAGCCAGAGGCGTCCACCCGCTGGTTGCTGGCGCGGCGGTTTCATGCGGAGAACTCCGCGACGAACGCATCCCAGCGGCCCTGCGCTTGCAGAATCGCCGTCGCCACTTCGCGCACGGCTCCGTGTCCGCCGCTGGCTTGCGTGACCCACACGGCCAGCGCCTTGGCCTCGGCAATGCCGTTGGCGACGACGACCGGCACGCCGACGCGGCGGAGCAGTCCGAGGTCCACGAGGTCGTCACCGACGAAACAAATCTCGTCCCAGCCCAGGCCGAGCTGCGCGCGCAGTCCCTCGGCGGCGACGACTTTGCTGCCCTTGTCTTGGATGAGAAAATCGACCTTCAAATCTTCCGCGCGCTGCGTGGTCACGGCCGAGGGCCGCGCGGAAATCCAGCCGAGCTTCACGCCGGCCTTTTGCAGCAGGCGCAAGCCGAGGCCGTCCTGGATGCTGAACGCTTTGAATTCGCTGCCGTTGCCCATAAACACGCGGCCGTCGGTCAACACGCCATCGACGTCGCACAGGAGCAGCTTCACGCGCGCGAGCCGCTGGCGCAACGCCGCGGCGGTGAGGCGGCGAGGAGCGCGGGGATTGGGAGCGCGGGGATTGGGAGCGCGGCCTTTAGGCCGCAGGAGCGTGCGGCTGGCGGAAGGTTGCGGATTTCCCAACGGCCTCGGCGTGGCGGACGTTTCTGCGGCGTGAACGCCGCGCTCCTGGGCGCGGGGTCGCTGGCGCGAGTCGGCGGGCATGGGCTAGCGAACGGCGGCGCGCACTTTGAGCAGCGCGGGCAGCAGTTGGGCCATCTGGGCCAGGGGAATCATGTTCGGGCCGTCGCTCAGCGCGCGGTCCGGGTCGGGATGCGTCTCGATGAAGAGGCCGTCCGCCCCGGCCGCGAGCGCGCATTTGGCGAGCACGGGCGCGAACTCGCGCTGGCCCGCCGATTTATCGCCGCCGCCGCCGGGCAGTTGCACCGAATGCGTGGCATCGAAAATCACCGGCCAGCCGAACCGCTTCATGATGGGAATGGCGCGCATGTCGGTGACGAGATTGTTGTAGCCGAAGGTGGTGCCGCGCTCGGTCACCAGCAGTTTGTCGCCGCCGAGTTCCGCCGCTTTTTTCACGACCTGTCCCATTTCGGCGGGCGAGAGGAACTGTCCTTTCTTCACGTTCACAATGCGCCCGGTGCGCACGGCGGCCTCGATCAAATCGGTCTGCCGGCAGAGGAAGGCGGGAATTTGCAGCACATCCACCACCGCGGCCGCCGCGACGGCCTGTTCGGCGGTGTGAACGTCCGTCAGCACCGGCACGCCGAAACGCTCGCGAATGCGTCCGAGCACCGCGAGACCGGCGGCCGCGCCGGGACCGCGAAACGACTGGCCGGACGTGCGATTCGCCTTGTCGTAGCTGGCCTTGAAGATGAATTCGATGTCGAGCTTCGCGCACAGTTTTTGGAGAAACCCCGCGACCTCAACACACAGTTCCTCGCTCTCGATCACGCATGGTCCGGCGATGAGCAGGAGTCGCTGGGAACCGTGCAGACGCTTCCACAACGCCGCAGGAGATGCCGGCGCGGTGGACTGTTTTTTCGGGGAAGCCATGGTGCGACGCATGGCCTAAATGACGGTGTTGTCGGGCACGACACCGTTCTTCGGGATGACCACAATGCCGTCGCGGATGAAGTACATCGGGTGATCGACGTGGTCGGGCTTGCCCGCGGGGCTGATGACGACGTTGGCGCCGATGCGGGCGTTCTTGTCGATGATGGCGTTCTCGATGCGCGTGTTGCCGCCGATGCCGATGGGCGGGCGACCCTGCGCGGCGTTCTCGTTAATCGACGCGATGGATTCGTAGTAGTCGTTGCCCAGCAGGACGGTACGATGCAGCGTCACGCCGTGGCCGAGGATGCTGCGGATGCCGATGATGGCGTTGCTGATCTTGCAGGGATTGACGATGCAGCCGTCGGAGATGACCGCGTGGTCGATCTGCGCGCCGTTGACCTTGGAGGCCGGGAGAAAGCGCGGGCGGGTGTAGATCGGCGCGCTCATGTCGAAGAAGTTGAAGCGCGGCGGGTCGGCGGCCACGTCGAGATTCGCCGCGAAGAAGGCGCGGATCGTGCCGATGTCCTCCCAGTAGCCTTGGAAAATGTGCGAGGAAACCCGATGCGTCTGGATGGCTCCGGGGATGATGTGTTTGCCGAAATCGATCTGCGTGTTGTCGAGCAATTTGGCGAGCACGCTGCGGTTGAAAACGTAGATGCCCATCGACGCCAGGAAGTATTCGTCGGACCCGACGACGCCGAATTTTTCGTGCAACTCCGACGGCAGCCGGAGAGTGTCGAGCACGGCCGGATCCTTGGGTTTCTCGACGAACCGGGTGATGCGGCGCTCGGAATCAACCTGCATGATGCCGAGCGACTGGGCATCTTTGCGCACGACGGGAATGGTCGCGATGGTCAATTCCGACTGGCTCTCGATGTGTTGCTCGACGATGCGGCGGAAATCCATGCGATAGAGCTGGTCGCCGCTGAGGATCAGCACGTAGTCGAAGTCGTGGTTGTAGAGATGAACGAGGTTCTTGCGCACCGCGTCGGCCGTGCCTTGGTACCACGTGGTGTCATTCAAGGTCTGTTCCGCGGCGAGGATTTCCACCAGCCCGCCGGAGAAATGATCGAACTTATACGACTGCGAAATATGCCGATGGAGGGAGGCGGAGTTGAACTGGGTCAGGACGTACACCCGCTTGAACCCGGAGTTGATGCAATTGGAAATGGGGATGTCCACCAAGCGGTATTTCGCCGCGAGCGGAACGGCAGGTTTCGAGCGGTCCTTGGTCAGGGGAAACAGACGCGTGCCCGCGCCGCCGCCCATGATGACGCACATGACGTTGCTGGTGGACGGGGCCTGGCGTTTGGGTGCTAGGGAGTTGGACATAACAGTTGCTTTACTTTGGGAGGTTAAGCCGTTAACCACCCGCACCTTATCGCCCGAGGCGAACTGAACAAAAGCAAAATCAAATCTATGTGCGGCATTGTTGGCTACGTAGGACCGAAGGAAGCCGCGCCCATCCTGCTTGAGGGATTGCGGCGCTTGGAATATCGCGGCTACGACAGCGCGGGCATCTCGATCCTCGCACCGGGCGGGATCGAAACCCGCAAGAAAAAGGGCAAGATCGACGACGGTCTCGCCAAGCTGCTCCTGGCCCAGCCGCTCCCCGGCGCGCTCGGCATCGGGCACACGCGCTGGGCCACGCACGGGCCGCCGTCGGACGTGAATTCCCACCCGCACCCGGACCAGAGCGGGAAGCTCACGATCGTCCACAACGGCGTGATCGAAAACCACGATCGCCTCAAGGACCGGCTGCTCAAGGCCGGCCATGTCTTCCACTCCTCGACCGACACCGAGGTGCTGGCGCACGTCATCGGCGAGCACTACGAACGCCTCAAAAACCAGGGCTTCCCCGCCAAGACCAACGGGGCGCTCACTCCGGGTTCGCACCCGTTGGCACAGGCGGTGATGAGCGCCTTGCGCGAGGTCATCGGCACCTACGGCATCGCCGTGATCTGCACGGATTTCCCCGGTGTGATTGTCGGCGCGCGACGCGGCTCACCACTGATCGTCGGCGTCGGCGAAGGAGAAAATTTCCTCGCCAGCGACGCCAGCGCCATCGTCGCGCACACGCGGCAGGTCGTGTACCTGAACGACTACGATGTGGTCACACTGACCGCCGACGGCTTCAAGCTGGACAACCTCGGCTCGGACACCGCCGTCGCGCAGATTACCAAGCTCGAGTTCGACGCCGAGGCCGCGGAGAAAGGCGCGTTCCCGCACTTCATGCTCAAGGAAATTTTCGAGCAGGGCCGCACCGTGCAGAACGCCCTGCGCGGGCGCATTGACCACGACGAATCGACCGTGAAATTCGGCGGCCTGAACATGTCCATCGCCGAGCTGCGCGACGTCGATCAGATCGTCATCGCCGCGTGCGGCACGAGCTGGCACGCGGCGCTTGTGGGCGAATATCTCATCGAGGAAATGGCGCACATCCCGGTCGAGGTCGAGTACGCCAGCGAGTTCCGCTACCGCAACGCGCCGGTCGAAAAGCACACCCTCGTGCTCGTCATCACCCAGTCCGGCGAGACCGCCGACACGCTCGCGAGCCTGCGCGAGGCCCGCCGCCGCGGGCACAAGGTCATGTCCATTTGCAACGTCGTTGGCAGCACCATCGCGCGCGAGGCCAACGGCGGCATCTACCTCCACGCCGGTCCCGAAATTGGTGTCGCCTCCACCAAGGCCTTCACGTCGCAGGTTACGGTGCTCAACCTCTTCGCGCTGCTCATGGGCCGCATCCGCATGCTGTCCGCCAGCCGCGGCACGCAGATCATCCGCGCCCTCGAGGAAGCGCCGAAACAGATCGAAGCCATCCTGCTGCAAGACGAGGCGATCAAAAAAATCGCCCTCAAATACGCGCACTCGGAGGATTTCTTCTTCCTCGGTCGCCAATACAACTTCCCCGTCGCCCTCGAGGGCGCGCTCAAGCTCAAGGAGATCTCCTACATTCACGCCGAGGGTTATCCCGCCGCCGAGATGAAGCACGGCCCCATCGCGATGATCGACGAGCGGACGCCGACCGTGATCCTCATTCCCTCCGACCTGCTCTACGAAAAAACCGAGAGCAGCCTCCAGGAAATCAAGGCCCGCAAAGGCCCCATCATTGCCATCGCCACCGAGGGAAACACCCGCATCGCCAAACAGGCCGACGACGTGATTTACCTGCCGCCGACCATTGATCCCGTGTGGCCGCTCCTCGCCGTGATCCCGCTGCAACTGCTCGCCTATCACATCGCCGTCGCCCGCGGCTGCGACGTGGACAAACCCCGCAACCTGGCCAAGAGCGTGACGGTGGAGTGAGCGGGGATTCGGGTGCTGAAAACCGTTCGAGCCTGGCGACGGCATCCCGCGGCCCGGAGCGGAAACGCATCGCAGCCAGCGCCGTTGGGGTGCCAACAGCCAGTCGCCGCAGTCACACGAGTGTCAAAAGTTAGGATAGCCCCCGTTGTCGTCGCCCGGGGGCAATCCGCACCATCGATACTCGGATGTGGGCCGCCGCGGAGAACGGGAACCGCGGGTGACGAAAGCTTGTCGCCGCTGTCGCACGCGCTGAGGGGCAAAAGGGAGGACCGACCGAATGGCGCTCGCGCCGCAGTTGGATGACAGAGGCTGCCAGCCAGTGCCGTCCGGCGACTTGCCGGACGGAATGGGTGTGATGGCGTGCTGGCCGAAGCTCGCGCGAACCGAACCATGCCTCCCGCCATTTTTCCGGCCGGTGGCCCGGCGGCCCGGGCGGGTTGCCCGTGCCGCCATCGGCTATGAATTATCCAGATCAGGAGCAACCGAGGCTTTCGCCGCAGTTGTTGCATTTGTAGCAGGCACCGTTGCGCACGGTGTGGCTGCCGCAGTTGGGGCAGAGGGGCGCGTCGGCTTGGTTGACGAAGAGGGACTTGCCGTTGCTGGCCGCGTTGGTGGTCGGGGCGGGAGTGCCGGGCAGGACGGGGAGGTCGTCGTCTTCGCGGCGCGGGAGTTCGGTGATGGGGCGGTTGACGCGGTCGCGGATGAGTTTCTGCAGGTCGGGCATCGGAAATTCCTGCTGGCCACCGGTGGGCGAATTTTTCTCGCGGAAGCCGGGGATGAACTGGATGGCGAGCCAGCGGAAGACGTAGTCGATGATGCTGGAGGCCTGGCGGATGTCGGGGTTCTTGGTGAAGCCGCTCGGCTCGAAGCGTTGGTGGCTGAATTTGCGGACGAGGGCGTCGAGGGGCACTCCGTATTGCAGGGCCATGCTGGTGAGGGTGGCGATGGCGTCCATGAGGCCGCCGATGGTCGAGCCTTCCTTGGACATGGTGATGAAGAGTTCGCCGGGCAGGCCGCTCTCGAAGAGGCCGACGGTGAGGTAGCCCTCGTGGCCGGCGATGTCGAACTTGTGGGTGAGGGCGTGGCGGGTTTCGGGGAGGCGGCGGCGCGCGGGTTGGTCCACTTGCAGGCGGAGGTGGGCGACGAGGGTGTCGAGTTCACCGATGCGGCTCTGGAGAGTGGTGACCTGGGCTTCGGCGGCGGCAGCGGCGGTGCCGTTCTTGGCGTCGGTTTTGTTGCCGCCCTCGTTGGTCTTCTGGGTGTTGAGGGGCTGGGAGCGTTTGGAGCCGTCGCGATAGACGGCGACGCATTTGAGGCCCATGCGCCAGGCCTGCACGTAGGCGTCGCGGATGTCTTCGACGGTGGCGTTGTTGGGAAGGTTGACGGTCTTGCTGATGGCGCCGCTGATGAAGGGCTGGGTGGCGGCCATCATGCTGAGATGGGCCATGTAATGAATGCTGCGCTGGCCTTTGTGGGCCTTGAAGGCACAGTCGAAGACTTCGAGGTGCTCAGGCTTGAGGCCGCTCTTGACGACGGTGCCGTCGGTCTCGGTAACGTCTTCGATGGTGTCGTGCTTGGCGATGTGGGCGATGATGCTCTGGGACTGTTCGGCGCTGTAGCCGAGGCGGGTGAGGGCTTCGGGGACGGTGCGGTTGACGATCTTGAGCATGCCGCCGCCAGCGAGGAGTTTGTACTTAACCAGGGCGATGTCGGGCTCGACGCCGGTGGTGTCGCAGTCCATGAGGAAGGCGATGGTGCCGGTGGGGGCAAGGACGGTGACCTGGGCGTTGCGGTAGCCGTGTTTTTTGCCTTTGTCGTAGGCGTGGTTCCAGACGCGGCGGGCTTCATCCTTGAGATAGGTGAATTCGCGGCTGGGCTGGATTTCCTCGACGGCGTTGCGGTGGAGTTTGATGACGTTGAGCATGGACTCGACGTTGTCCGGGGCGACGGGCTTGGTGACGCCGGAGCAGCGGGAGTCACGATAGCCGGCGAAGGGGCCGGTGACAGAGGCGAGGTCGGCGCTCTGCTCATAGGCGTGCCCGGTCATGATGGCGGTGATGGCACCGGCCAAGGCGCGGCCTTCATTGGAGTCATAGGCGAAGCCATAGCTCATGATAAGTGAGCCTAGGTTCGCAAATCCCAGTCCGAGAGTACGGAAGATATGAGAATTCTCGGCAATTTCCTTGGTAGGATAGCTGGCATTATCGACCAGGATGTCTTGGGCGGTGATATAGATACGGACGGCGGCTTTGAAGCGTTCGACATCGAACACGCCGTCTTCGCGCTTGAACTTCATGAGGTTCAGGGAGGCGAGGTTGCAGGCGGTGTTATTGATGAAGACATATTCACTGCACGGGTTGGTGCTGTGGATAGGTTCGGTGCCTTTGCAGGTATGCCATTTCTGAATGGCACCGTCGTATTGGAGGCCGGGATCGCCGCAGATCCAGGTGCCTTCGGCGATTTTGCCGAGCAGCTTGGAAGCATCCTTTTTGTGGAGCGGTTTGCCGGTGGTGGTGGCGCGGGTCCACCATTCCTTACCCTCGATGCCGGCCTGCATGAACTCATCGCTGACGCGGACGGAGAGGTTCTCGTTCTGATACATCACGCTGCCATAGGCATCGCCGTTGTAGGAACCGTCGTAGCCTTGCTCGATAAGTGCCCAGGCTTTCTTCTCTTCCTTCTGCTTGGCGTCGATGAATTCCTCGATGTCACCGTGCCAGTCGCGGAGGGTGTTCATCTTGGCGGCGCGACGGGTTTTGCCGCCGGATTTCACGACGTTGGCTACTTGGTCATAGACCTTGAGGAAGCTAAGGGGACCGCTGGGACGACCGCCGCCGCTGAGTTTCTCCTGACTGGACCGGATGGGAGTAAGATCAGTGCCGGTGCCGGAGCCGTATTTGAAGAGCATGGCCTCGGAGTAGGCGAGGTGCATGATGCTTTCCATGTTGTCATCGACGGCTTGGATGAAGCAGGCGCTGCCCTGAGGATATTCGTACTGGGTCTTGGCGCGTTCGGCGACGCCGGTGGTGCGGTTATAGAACCAGTTGCCGCGCGCGGAGTCTTTGCCGATGCCGTACTGAGTGTAGAGACCGACATTGAACCAGACGGGGGAGTTGAAGGCGCCGTGTTGGTTGGCGCACAGCCAGGTGAGTTCGTCGTAGAAGATTTCGCCGTCGGCCTTGCTAAAGTAGCCGTCTTTGACGCCCCAGTCGGCGATGGTGCGGGTGACGCGGTGGACGAGCTGCTTGACGGAGGTTTCGCGCTCGCTGGTGTGTTGCTCGCCGTAGAAGTATTTCGAGACGACGACCTTGGTGGCGAGCTGGGACCACGCCTTGGGCACCTCGACGTTTTCCTGCTTGAAGATGACCTTGCCGGAGTCATCGGTGATTTCGGCGGTGCGGCGGTCCCATTCGATCTGGTCGAAGGGCTTGACCTTGGCGTCGCTGAAGACGCGTTCGACGCGGAGGGGCTTGGTTTTGGGTTGGGCTTTGGCCGTGGCGGGGGAGCCTTTGGCCGGGCGGGTGGAGGTTAGCATGGCGTTGGTGCCCCGGCGGCTGGGGGCGGTCGCGGCGGGGCTGAGTTGTTCTTGGGCGTCGATCATGGCAATTAACTGGTTAAACTGAGTTCGTGAACTTGGCGTCTTCACCTCCCGCCCATTTGATTCGGTACGGTCAAAAAAAGCGCCAAAAAAGCCCCGCTCGTGGTGTCTTGCACGCGTCCGGCACATCGGCGGCAAAACCCCACCAATTGGGGAGTGGCGTCGAGGGTAGCGCTATATGTAGGGGTGACAAGAAATTATTGCAGAAAAGTTACTGAGAGAATGGTAGGGTGGCGACTCGCTTGAAAATCAACGGGTTTCGACGTGGCGGTGAGCAACTTTGGGCGGGGTGGTGAACAACTTTTTGGGGGGAGAAATCGGGGTTGGGGTCGGATCGCAGAAAAACGAGGGAGGCCGGGACCGCACGGCTGGCAGGGCGGGGAAACGGCAGAAAAATGGGATGGGGCCAGTCTTCTGCGTTCTGGGCTTTGCAGTTGGGGGCGCTTCCCGTTGTATCGCGGGGTGAAGAGTTTTCTGCCCCACCTGCTGCCGTTGCTGGCGGCGATGTTTTATGTGTTGGGCGCGTTGCTGGTGAAGCGGGCGAATGGCTACGGCGTGGGGGTGTGGCGCACGACGTTTGTGTCGAATGTCACGTCGGCGCTGATTTTTCAACTGGCGCTGCCGCTGGGGGGGACGTTTCAGATGGACCTGATCTGGCAGCCGGCGCTGGTGGCGTTGGTGTTTTTTGGTGGGCAGATTTTCAACTTTCTGGCGTTGCAACGGGGCGATGTCTCGGTGGCCACGCCGGTGCTGGGGGCGAAGATCATCTTGGTCGCCATTTTCACGACGCTGCTGCTGACGCAGGGGGTGACGCCGAAGCTGTGGGCGGCGGCGGCGCTGAGTTCGGTCGCGATTGCGATGCTGAACCGCAATCGCGGGGCGCGGCATCATCATGTGGGTGAGACGATTTTGCTGGCGGGGATGTCGGCGCTGCTGTTCGCGCTGTTCGATGTGCTGGTGCAGAAGTGGGCGCCGGCGTGGGGCGCGGGGCGGTTTCTGCCGGTGATGCTGGGCTGCGTGGGGTTGTACAGCGCGGCGCTGGTGCCGCTGTTTCGCGAACCGTTGACGGCGGTGCCGCGGGGGGCGTGGCCGTGGTTGCTGGGGGGTTGCGCGATCTTTGGGTGTCAGTCGCTGACGTTTGTTTTCACGGTCGCGCATTTCCGCAATGTCACCGCGGCGAATGTGATGTACAGCTCGCGCGGGTTGTGGAGCGTGGTGGCGGTGTGGGCGGTCGGGCACTGGTTCGCGAACCGCGAGCAGCATCTCGGCGCGGAGGTGCTGGGCTGGCGGCTGGCCGGGGCGGTGCTGATGATGGTGGCGATTGTGCTGGTGCTGGTGTGAGGGGGGCGAATTTCGAGTGCCGAATTTCGAATGGGGAATGGGGAATCGGAAAAGGGGACGGAAACGTTCAACTTCCAACGTTCAACGTTCAATGAGGGGATCGCGCGTGATTCCGCCGCCAGTTCACGCCAGCACGTCTTTCACCACGGTCCCGTGAACATCGGTGAGGCGGAAGTCGCGGCCGGCGTGGCGGAAGGTGAGGCGTTCGTGGTCAAAGCCGAGCAGATGCAGAATCGTCGCCTGCAAATCATGCACGTGGACAGGCTTCTCGACGGCTTTGAATCCAAACTCGTCCGTCGCCCCGTGCGCGTAGCCGCCGCGCACACCGCCGCCCGCAAGCCATGTCGTGTAGCCGTGATGATTGTGATCGCGCCCGTTGATCTTGCCGGCGTTCGAGCCGGGCGTCGGCAATTCCACCGTTGGCGTGCGGCCAAACTCGCCGCCCCAGATGATCAGCGTTTCCTCGAACAAGCCCCGCTCCTTCAGGTCGGTGATCAGCGCCGCGATGGCCTTGTCGCACTGGCTCGCGAGCTTGCGATGGTTCACTTCGATATCGTCGTGGTTGTCCCACGGCTGACCCGCGCCATGCCAGACTTGGATGAAACGCACGCCGCGTTCGAGCAACCGGCGCGCGATCAAAATTTGCCGCGCCTGCGTTCCGTCGCCGTACCGTTCGCGCACCGCCGCCGGCTCGCGGCTCACGTCGAACGCGTCCGCGGCATCCATCTGCATCCGATAGGCCAGCTCGAACGATTGAATGCGCGCCTCCAGTTGCGCCTCCTGCAACCGCTGGCGGCTGTGGCGCTCGTTGATTTTCTTGAGCAGATCGAGTTGCTGCCGCTGGCCGGGCAGCGACGCGTATTTGTTTTCGATGTGCTCGATGAGCTTCTCCAGCTTGGTCTCGTTCGTGTTGATGTAGGTGCCCTGAAAAATTCCCGGCAGAAAACCCGCCTGCCAGTTCTGCGATTCCTGGATCGGATAACCGCCCGGACACATCGCGATGAAGCCGGGCAGATTCTGGTTCAACGTGCCGAGTCCGTAAGTCACCCAGGACCCCATGCTGGGCCGGATTTGCCGCGCGTCGCCGCAATTCAGCAACATCAGCGACGGCTCGTGATTCGGCACATCCGCGTGCATCGAGCGGATCACCGCGATGTCGTCGATGTGCGCCGCCGTGTGCGCAAACAACTCGCTCACCTCAATGCCGCTTTTGCCATACCGCTGAAATTTGAAGGGCGAACGAAACGCCGTGCCCGTCTTGCGCTCGGTCGCCAGATTCCCGCTCGGCAGCATCTGGCCGTGGTGTTTCGTGAGCGCCGGTTTCGGATCGAACGTGTCCACGTGCGACGGTCCGCCGTTCATGAACAAATGGATGACCCGCTTGGCCTTGGCCGGGAAATGCGGCCGCTTCGGGGCCATCGGCGAACCCGCGTCCACCGCTCCCGCCGACGGCGCGAATCCCTCGCCGCCAAGCAACGCCGCCAGTCCGAGCGAGCCGAAGCCCACGCCGCAGCGGTTCAAAAACTCGCGCCGTGTCAGCGCCAGATGCTCGGGATTGAATTCGTGATGACTCATGTTCAGTGCGGACGGGCTACGCCCGACCGGATTCACCGTGGCGGCGGTCGGGGTGCTTGTCGAGCCGGAGGACTTGCGTCCGGTGCTCCGCGGGCATCCCGAGGGCTGCGGCGGAGAAAGAGGTTTCCCTGAAGCTCAAAGTTCAAAGCTCAAAGCTCAAGAGGAGCGCCAATTTCCAGGGCAACGCGCGGCGCCACGTTCGCCATCGTGCTGACGTCCGGTTGCCTGAACCTGAATGAGCCTTGGAACTTTTCGGCTTTTTCCCCGCGTTTGTCTTGCAAGTTGACGAGTCCGGATCGCTCCCCTTAAATGGCCACGTGCGTACCGCTTGGCTCCTTTCCCTATCCGCAGCATTGGCTCTTGGATGTAAGAGCACCAGCACGTCCCCCACTGATCTGGAGGGGCTGACGGAGGGCGTGCGGCGCGCCTCGCCGACGAAACCGGGGGGCGCCCCGGTTGCTCCGACGCCGGGCAAAGTCGCCTTGGTCAATGCCCAGCTTCGCTACGTCATCCTCGAATTCGGGATGTCCCGCGTGCCTTCGCCGGGGCAGCGGTTCGGGATCTTCCGCGGGGGTGAAAAGGTCGGCCAGGTCCGGATTTCCAACGAAGCCAGCGGCTCCAACGTCGCGGCGGATGTCATCATGGGCGACCTCCGGGTGGGCGACGAAGTCCGCGCGGATTGATCCGCGAGGGCGCGCCGTCAAGACTGCCGGTCCGCGAGCGCGACATTCGCGTTGCAGCAGCTTTGGAAAACAAGGGAACGCTGGCTTCCTCGACGACTCCTCTTCCCGGCGGACGTTTCTGCGGCGTAAACGCCGCGCTCCAGCGGGGCTTTGACTGAATTCCCCCCGCCTCAACTCCCCGGTTCCGCGACCTTGGCCGGCTTGGCCGCGGGCTTCTTTTGGTACGGGGACGTGAGGTTGAAGTAGATGCCGCACATCGGCCGTTCCCCGTTGGTCTGACTGAGGATGATGGTCAACTGCTTGTCCAACGCGATCCCGTGCCGCAGACCCGGCCCGCGGTTTTCGTAGGCCTTGATCGCCTTGTCCATCAACGAAGCCAACACGGCCAGACACT
Source organism: Akkermansia muciniphila (assembly GCA_945861535.1). Classification (GTDB taxonomy): domain Bacteria; phylum Verrucomicrobiota; class Verrucomicrobiia; order Limisphaerales; family BJHT01; genus BJHT01. The sequence continues at coordinate 98,394 of CAMAUZ010000018.1, forward strand.
CGTCGGGCGTCTTGTCGAGGCACACGATATGCCGGTCGTAGTTACGCAGCGCATCGGCCATTTCCAGCTTGAACATGTCCACACTCAATCCCATGCGCGGAAATTAGCCGGGGGTTTTTGGAAATAAAGCAAATACACCGGCGCGGCCATTTTCCGCCACGGCCTTTTCATGTACCCCACGGATCGGTCGTGAACACCGGGGCAAAACTTTTTGCTAGACGCAGTCCGCGTTTTCGGGTGGTATCGGCTGGGATGAAAACACTGTCGCTGGCCGCTCCCGTCTTCGAGATCGATCCTTCGCCCGT
>CAMAUZ010000019.1 GCA_945861535.1 Akkermansia muciniphila
CCCACGCACGTCCGGCCGGCTAAAGCGGGAACTTCGAACTCACCGACCGCGTAAACGCGGGACTCCGAACTCCAAACTCCGAACGCGGAGCCGCCTGAAGGCGGGACTCCGAACTCACGGGCCGCGTAAACGCGGAACTCCAAACTCAGAACGCCAAACTCCGAACTCCGAACCATCGAATTGGACACCGCGTGGGGCGGAAAGTTTGGAGTTTCGCGTTTATGCGGCTCGGATAAACATCCCGCCATGTCCCAGCCCGAATATCGCTGGCGTCAACTCACGCCCGAACAGCGCGCTGAATTGCTCGCGTGGCGCAAGGAACGCGGGCATCCGTGGCATTCGCCGCCGCATCGGCCGAACTTCGGGCATCTGCGTTTCCACATCAGCGCGGCCTGCTTCGAGCACCAGCACTACATCGGCCACCGGCCGGAGCGCATGGACGGTTTCGCGCGCGATTTGCTGGCCGTGTTCGCCGCGCACGCGAGCCAGACGTTCGCGTGGTGCGTGCTGCCGAATCATTACCACGCGCTGGTCGAAGCGCCGGACGTCCTCGGCCTGCTGCGCGAGTTGGGAAAGTTTCATGGCCGCACATCGCACGCGTGGAACGGCGAGGAACACTCGCGGGGGCGCAAAGTCTTTTTCCGCGCCGTGGAGCGGTCGATGCGTTCGGAGCGGCATTTCTGGGCGACGCTGAATTACGTGCATCACAACCCGGTGCATCACGGCTACGTCGCGCGCTGGACGGACTGGCCTTGGAACAGCGCCGCGCAATACCTCGCTCAGACCGACCCGGAGGAAGCGAGACGCATCTGGCGCGAGCATCCGCTGGGAGATTACGGCAAGGGCTGGGACGACCCGGAGCTGTGACGTTTGGAGTCCCGCGTTTACGCGGTCCGGGTTTGGAGTTCCGCGTTTATGCGGTCGGGTGGCGGCGCGGGAGGGTTCGGGAGTGGGGGTGGTTTGGGAGGCAGCAGTTCGCTTCGCCCGCGCACGTCGGGCCGGCTAAAGCCGGAACTCCAAACTCACCGACCGCGTAAACGCGGGACTCCGAACTCTGAACTCCGAACGCCGAGCCGCCTGAAGGCGGGACTCCAAACTCCGAACACTCAAGCAGGCCACCCGCGCGGGGCGGAAGGTTCGGAGTCCCGCGTTTACGCGGTTCCGGGAGTTTGGAGTTCCGCGTTTACGCGGTCGGGTGGCGGCGCGTGGGCGTTCGGGAGTGGGGGCGGTTTGGTAGGCAGCAGTTCTCTTCGCCCACGCACGTCGGGCCGGCTAAAGCCGGAACTCCGAACTCACCGACCGCGTAAACGCGGAACTCCGAACCCCAAACTTGTTCGCGATGAAATCCCTGCCCGCAGCGACGGCTTCGGTTCATGCCGGTTCTGAGCGTGACCGGCTAATTTCCGGCCATGAGCAGCCTCGTTGAGATTGAAAAAGCCATCGAGGAGTTGCCCACGCCGCAGGTGGACGAGTTGGCTTGATGGCTGGCTGGAGAAGCATCGCGTCAGGCGGGCCACGTCGCCGCCGGTGGAAAACTGGCTGCAACGTGCGCGCGGGGTGGCCCGTCCGGGCGAGACTACGGCGAAGGTAATGGCGCTTACCCGTGGTGACGGATGATTCTTTTCGATAGGGCGCAGCTCAGTTTCTTGCACGCGGCTTGGCGTCCGCGCCAGCCGGGTGGGGCAGGCATCCCTGCCTGCCAGTGGGCGGGGCATCCCTGCCCCGGGTTCCCGGTTCCGCGGGGGTGCTCGGCCAGGGAAACGGGCGGCAGGGATGCCGCCCGAACTGGCAGGCAGGGATGCCTGCCCCACTCCGCCCGCGCGCCTGCCGCCGCAGGTTGCCTCGCGCACACCACCCGTGCCTGCCGACGGTTGCAGGAAACTGAGATGCGCCCTTTTCGATACCAACATCTTGCTGGACATCGCGGCACCAGCCGTGAGGAGATGGTCCTGATGCACCACCCGCACGCGCCGCAGCGCTCCGATTACTTCACGCCGGTGCAGTCGTGACGGATCTCTGTAACCTTTAGTAAGCCGCTACACTCTAACTCCCCATGATCATTAACCGTAGAACTTGGCTGGGCACGATGGGGGCAGGCGCCGGCGCGGCCATCGGCTCTTCCCTCTTTCCCGCACTTGCCCACGCCGCAACCGGATCCTCGGGAGGCCCGAAGCGGGTGATTTTCTTCCTGCAGAACCAGGGATTTGATCCGGCGACCTGCATCCCGACGGGCATGCGAAACAGCGGCTCGCTGGCGAACGCCGCCCTACCGGAGCCGATTGCGGCATTGGAACCTTACAAGGAGCGTCTGCACATCATCAATGGACTGCACGGTCTGCACACCAGCCCCTCGCACAGCGCCTTCTTCGGTGCGCTCGGTGGCTACCGCGGCAGTGACGGCGTTCCGCCCAGCGGGCCGACCATTGACTACGAGTTGAGCAAGGTGCTGCCCCCTACCCTCCTGCCTCACCTCTGCATCGGCATGGACTCCTTGGAGAACATGAAGGGCAAGCCCACGGTCGCGAACCTTTCGGCGAGCGGCGCGGGCCAGCCGATCTTCATGCACTCCAATCCAAACCATCTTTACCAGATGCTCTACGGCGGCATTTCCGAGGGCGAAATCCGCCGGCAACATGAAGCCCGTTCGAGCATGTTTGATCGCATCGAGCAGCTCGCCTTCGCGAAGGGCGGTGCCCTGCAGGGTGCGGAGAAACAGCGTTACGGCCAGTTCGTCCAGGGTTTCCACGACATCAACGGCCTGCGCGATCGCCTCGGCAACGTTTCCAGCCACCTGCGCAAGTTCGCGCCGCAGGTGGACGACCGTTACACCAAGCCCCAATTCGAGACCGACTGGCACGACGTTTTGCTGGACCTGGGCATCTCGGCCCTCAAGTCCGGCACCACCAGCGTGCTGACCATCGGCTCGGGTCGTGGTGAAATCTTCGGCGCTTGGAAAGGCCTCGGCATCACGGAGCAAGGCCACAACCTCGGCCACATGAAGCAGCCGGACAATCCGATCTGGATCAAGATCCGCCAATACAACAGCCGCATGCTGGTCAGGTTGATGCAGCAGTTGGAAAGCGTGCCCGAGGGCAGCGGCACCATGATGGACAACACGCTGATCGTTTATACCAGCAACAACGCCGACAAACAGCACACCAACGGCGCCACCTGGCCGGTGATGCTGCTCGGCAACTGCCACGGTGCCTTCAAGTCCGGCCGGTTCACCCAACTCGACGGCACGCGCCCGATCAACGCCCTCTATACAACCATCCTCCGATCCGCCGGAGTCCGTGGTGACCGCTTCAACATGAGCGAGCAACTCGCCAAGAAGTTCGACTCCGGCAGCGGTCCCCTCAAAGAAGTTCTGGCGTGAAAAGCCTGGTCCTCACCGTCGCGGTGGCGGCCATGGTTTTGCTCGCCCCGGAAGCCCGGTCGGCCGACACCTACGCCCCCGGCGAACCCGTCCAAAGAAAGTTCAAGGACTTCGCGCAGCCATTTCTGAAACGGCATTGCTTCGATTGCCACGACGAGGGCACGAAGAAGGGCGATCTCTCACTGATCGACCTCGGCCAGGTGGACGAGACCAACGCCTCGCTCTGGAAGTCGATTTGGGCTCAGGTCACGCTTCAGGAAATGCCGCCCAAGAAGAAGTCCAAAGTGGACATCGTCGAGCGGTTGCGTTTCTCCGACTGGATCATCGGCGAACTGCAGCGCGTCATGAAGGACAAGGGCGGCTTTCACGCCCACCGAGATCCGAAGAAGGGAAACTACGTCGCCCACCAACTCCTCTTCGGCCCCCTGCCCGCGGGCATCCAACTCCAGCCGCCCTCCTCGCCCGCACGCATCTGGCGCGTGACCCCGCAGGAACACATCACCCGGCTCAACGAGCTGATTAACACCGAGCCCAAATACGACCCCGAGAAGCCCGGGCTCCGCACGCATGGCGACGCGGTGCCCATCAACCACGGCGGCGAACTCAAACTCTATTTCGGCACGGACCAGATCCTTCGCTGGGAAGGCGGCACCGTGGCCTACGCCACGGCGGTCAAGAGCGTGCCCGTGGTGCTCTCGTCGGCCCGCAAGACCGGTTTGAAGAACTACCCGGACTTCTACTCGGTCAACAGTGCCGAGGCGACGCAGATACTCGGCAAGGCGGAGGACATCCTGAAATACATGGCCTACGGACCCCTCAGCCTCGTCGGCATGCCGGAGCAGATCACGGACGATCCAAAAACCTACGACCAGGTCAAACCCAAGGGTGATCTCCGGGGACTGCCGACCGCGATTGTTTACAGCACGAAAGCCCTTCGTCCGCTGACCCCGGTCCTGGACCTGATGAAGGACGACATGGTCACCGATGCGCGCCTGCGCACCACAGTGGACTACTTGTTTGAAGCTCTGACCTTTCGGCCCCCCGTAGCGAAGGAATCCGACAACTACTTGCAGCTCGTCAAGGACGCCATTGCCAAGGTCGGCGTGAAGGACGGCGTGTTCATGGGCCTGTCCTCCATCTTCGTGGATCGCGATGCTCTGTTTCGGCCGGAGTTGGCGGAACACGGCAAACCGGATCAGCACGGCCGTGTGATGCTTCAGGACTGGGAGCTGGGTCTGGCTGTCAACCACGCCCTGCGCTACCTCAAGCCCGACGAGCGATTGCGCCAGGCGATCATCGCCGGGCGCATGCGGACACCGGAGGATGTGAGCCGCGAGCTCACCCGCATGCTCGACGACGACAGCCTTCGCAAACCACGCGTCCTGCAGTTCTTCCGCGACTTCTTCGACTACGACGTGGCCGGTTACATTTGCAAGGACACCAAGGCGCTCGCCGCGACGGGAGTCTCAAGCCGAGGCGAGGCACATTACCGCGCGATGTTTGACGCCACCGCCAGCGCGGACCGCCTGATCGAGATTATCCTTCAGGAAGACAAGCACGTCCTCAAGCAACTGCTGACCACCCAGCGGGTGGTGGCCACCAAGACGGACAACAGCTACTTCGGCCGGAGACTCACCAAGGAAGAACAGGCGCTGAAGGCGGCGGCCGAAAAGCAGTCCGACAACGCCAAGAAAGACCGGAAGCGCGGAAGCGCTAACAACGTGGAAGTAGCCGTGGCCAATCTGGACGGCCCGAAAACCTACGCCCGCGTCAGCCGCCCCTCTTTCGGTGCCGGCTCCATGAAGCCCGAACGCATCCTGGCCACCGCGCCCGAGGGCCAGCGGCTCGGCATCCTGACCCATCCCGTCTGGCTGGTCTCGCAATCCGATGCCATGGATAATCACGCCATCCATCGCGGCATCTGGATTCGCGAGCGCTTGCTCGGCGGGGGCATTCCCGATGTGCCGATCACCGTTGATGCCCAGCTCCCGGTCGAGCCGGAAAACACCCTGCGCGAGCGCATGCGCGTGACGAAGGCGCAATACTGCTGGACCTGCCATCAGAAAATGGACCCGCTCGGACTGCCCTTCGAGATGTATAACCACGCGGGACTCTTCCGCACCACCGAGCTCAACAAACCGGTGGACGCCACCGGCGAGATCGTTGACAGCGGCGACCCGAAGCTGGATGGCCCGGTCAGCAATGCCCTGGAGATGATCAAGAAGCTCGCCGACAGCGAGCGCGTCGAGCAGGTCTTCGTCCGCCACGCCTTCCGCTTCTGGATGGGCCGCAACGAAACCCTGAACGACGCCCCCATCCTCCAGGCCGCCCACCGCGCCTACCGCGAAAACGGCGGCAGCATGAAGGCGCTCATCAAATCGCTCGTTACCTCCGACGCCTTTCTCTACCGCAAGGCGGAACGCGACGAGCCGGCACGCGCGGCAGGCGGTTAGCCCGTCCGGGAGCCGGCTCAATCTCTCAAACCTGCCTCCGAAATCCGCGTGATGAGCCCCGCCAGAAGCAGTCGTGTTCTCCGCCTTCTTGTCGTTTCGCTGGTCGCATGGACGGGCTTTCAGTCCTGTCGCGTGCGCGCCGAGAACTGGCCGCAGGCCGCTGGTCCCAATGGGAACTTTGCCGTGAAGGGAACCGCGCCTGCCGACTTCAGCGTGGCTCACAATCGGAACATCCTCTGGCGCACGCCGCTGCCGAGCACGGGACAGGGAACGCCCATCATCAGCAATGGCCGGGTGTTCGTCACCAGCCACGAATCCATCACCGCGGACGCGCATTCCGGTTCGAACATCGTCGGCATGTGCTTCGATGCCGGCACCGGCAAGGAACTGTGGCGGCGGACGATTCCCGGGGTTCGCGACACCGACCTGTCCAGCCTGTTCAGCGACAACACGGCGGCATCGCCCGTGGCCGATGGCCGCCGGGTTTGCTTTGTGAATGTGGGTGGCAGCATCAAATGCTTCAACTTCGATGCCCGTGAGCTGTGGTCCTACGACTGGGTGCCGTTCGGCCGCCACCATGCGCGGCTGCACGAGCCGATTCTTCACGATGGAAACATCATCACCGTCCAGTATCCGCATCGGGATTTGAAGCCGCTCCACACCACCAAGCAGGGCGCTCAACCGCTGGGACGCGAACGCCAGTATTGGACCTATCTTCAGGCGTTCGACCTGGAAACTGGCCGCCGGAAGTGGCTCGCCGAAACCGGGACATCCGTCCATCAGACCTCGCTCTTCGGGCGGACGGCGGCTGGCGTGAACGCCGTACTGACTGGACGGGGCGGCGGACACCAACCGCCGGAGGAACCCTACGGCCTATCCTTGGTCAACGCGGACGACGGCAAGACGATTTGGGATCTGCCGATCCAGAATTATCCATCCGCACAAAACGCGTGCTGGAGTTCCACCCACGCCTACGCATTTGCCGGGCAGGAACATCTGACCATCGAAATCGCCTCGGGCCGCATCGTCCGCCGGTCGTCGCTGGTGACCGGCGTGACCATCACACGCCGCGACGGCGGCGGCTACACCCGGATCACGAACGCGACATTACCCCGCTTTCGACAACCTCTGACCAAGAATTCGAACGTGCTCGCCGGGCGCTATCACTATTTCCGCGCCAGCGACTCCTTCATGATCAGCCGGGTCAATCTCGACAGTGGCGCGGTGGAATACCTGCAGGTGCCGGTGCAAGTCGTCCGCCGCGCGGGCCAGAAAGACGAGGTGCTCTGGGAGAAAGCCTTGCCGAATGACATGAAGAACTCCGCCGGGTTCGTCGCCTCAGAGGACAAGCGCAATGCCGGCAACGGCTGGGGGCACGTATCCGCAGCCAGCGGCACAGTGATCGGCGGGAAACTTTATCTCCCCACGATGATCGGCATGGTCTACGTCCTGGATTGGAACGCGGAACGACTCGACGAAAACGCGCTGCTGTCCATCAGCGATCTCGGCCCCGCTACTGAAACATGGAGCCTGTCCAGCCTGTCCTTTTCCGACGGCCGAATCTACGCCCGCACGTTGAAGGAATTGATCTGCATCGGCACACCGTGAACGAAAACCAGGTTGTGACGGGCGAATCATCGCGATGACCCTTCGCCGTGCAGGGGGCAGCGCTAGAGCTTGGCACATCCTGGCCACCGCGCGGGGCGGAAAGTTCGGAGTTCCGCGTTTACGCGGTCCGGGAGTTTGGAGTTCCGCGTTTACGCGGTCGGGCGACGGCGTGTTGGCGACCGGGAGCGGGGGCGGTTTGGGAGGCAGCAATCATCCCCGCCCCCGCACGGACGGGACCGCCTGAAGGCGGAACTCCGTACTCCCGGACCGCGTAAACGCGGAACTCCGAACGCCAGAGCCGCGTGAACGCGGCACTCCAAACCAGCCGAACGGCAAACCCGGCGCGGCCCCCACTCGGGCATGAAAATTCATCGACACTCAATGCCCTGCGGCGAAGACTTCGCGCCATGATCCCGCTGCCGTCGGCGTTCCCCGCACCCGGGCGACGCCTGAATTTTCCTTTCACCGCCGCGGTGCCCGCTTCCGCCCGCGCCGTGCGCCGCCGTGTCTGCCACCGAGCGGCGCTTTGGACCATGCTGCTGACGCTCGCTCTCGCACTGGCCGTGCCGGGTTCGGCGGCGACGGTGGCGTTGACTGAAAATGGCGAGCCGCGGTGTTGCGTGGTGGTGGGCGCGGAAAGTTCCTTCCCGGAGCCGGAACTCTTCAACTGGACCCCGCGGGCGACCTTGCTGCAATGGGCGGCGGAAGACATCGCGACGTATCTCGGCCGGATGAGCGGCGCCACCATTCCGGTCGGTCCCAAACCGGTGGCCGGACTGCTGCCCATCTATGTCGGTTGTGCGCCGGAAGCCGGGCCGATCACGCGTCCCACCGAGTTCGGCGACACCTACGTCGTGGACTCGTCGGCGCAGCGCATCGTGCTCCACGGCCAGTCGCGGCGCGCGGTCTGTTACGCGGCCGCCCACTTCCTGCATGAACTGGGCGTGCGCTGGTACGCACCCGGAACCATCGGTGAAATCGTGCCGCCGCGGAAAACCATCGCGGTGGTCGCAGGCCGTGTGGAATCCGCGCCCGAGTTCCTCACCCGCCGGCTCTGGTGCGCCGGCCCCGAGCAAACCCGGTGGATGTACCGCAACCGGCTGGGCGAACCCACCCTGCCCGCCGGCCATTCGGTGCATGCCTACTCGCGCACCCTGCCCGGCTACACCGCCGGCCCCGCGGGCCGCGCGGAGCACCCCGAATATTACGCCCGCATGAATGGCAAACCGGGCCGCATCAACCTCGCGAATCCCGAAGTCGTGCGGCACTTCGCCACCAACGTCCTCGCGGCGACCCGCTCCGTCCCGCGCGGCAACGCCGGTGGCAAGCGCGGGCGTAACGCCCTGAGCGTCTCGCCCGACGATGGCTATCTGGACGATGAACGCCCCGAGGTGCGCGCCTTGAACAGCGGGGAACTGGACCCGGTCATGGGCCTGCTTTCCTTCTCCGATGGATGGTTCGGCTTTCTCAACGCTGTCTGCGCCGAGCTCCAGCGGCAGGCTCCGGGCGAGTCATTCAAACTTGGATCGCTGGCCTACATGAATTACCTCCAGCCGCCGACCAAGGTGCGGCCCGATCCCCGGATCATCCCGGTCATTGCACCCATCGCCTTCAATCGCTACGTCAGCATCGGCACACCCGGCGCGCTCACTTCCGAACTGGAAGAGCAGATCATCAAAGGCTGGACGGCATTGTCCCCGCGCGTCGGGATGTATCTCTATAATTTCAACCTGGCCGACATGGCCATGCCCTATACCCCGCGGCTCCACTGGACGACCTATTTCCCCAAGCTCGCCGCGCTCGGCGTGCGGGACATGACCATCGAATCTCATCCCAACTGGCACACCATGATGCCCGGCAATTATGTCGCCGCCCGGCTGCTCTGGGACACGAAGACCGATGTGACCGCCCTGCTCGACGAATATTATCCCGCGTACTACGGCCCCGCCGCCGCGGCCATGCGGCGCTATGACACCACTCTGGAGAACGCCTACGAATCCACCCGGGCCTTTGCCGGCGGGGTCTGGGCCATGCACCGCATCCTGCATCCCGAGATCATGTCTAAGTTGGAAGGCGCGCTGTCCGAGGCCGAAGCGAAAGTGAAAGACCAGGGTGTCTTGGCACAACGCGTCGAGATCATGCGCTACAGCCTGAATTTCGCCCGCCTCTGGTTCGCCGCGCGCGCGGCGCTCAATCGCTTCGATCTCGCCGAGGCCGAGCGGCAGGGTGCGGCCTTCGTGGCGAACTACCAGGTCGGCTACGCGAAATACCCGGTATTCTTCGGACCCAACCGCGAGTGGTCGCCGAACATCGAGCGCTACTTCGAGTTGTTCCATCATCGCGCCCTCAAGGATGCCGGACGCATCGCCCGCGAAGGCGTCGTTGTGTACCAATTTCCCGACACTTGGACCGCGCATCTCGAAGCCGTCCCCGGCGGAACGAAATCCTCGGGCAATATCCCGGACGCCACGTCGGCCCGCTGGCAGCCGCTCAAGACCTACTCGGCCAGTCTCGACGAGCAGGGTCTCCCGCTCTTCCGTGGAGTCATCTGGTATCGTCACGAGTTCACGCTCCCGCCCGGCACCAGCACGTCCCGCACGTCCAAGTTCTGGTGTGGTGGCGTGGACACCATGGCCCGCCTCTGGCTCAACGGCCAGGACCTCGGCGAACACCGGCCCGGCACCCGCCCGCTGGAAGTGGACCTCAGCCCGGCGCTCCAACCCGACCGGCCCAACACCTTGCTCGTGGCCGTGGACAACACCTTCCCCAATGAGATCGGCACCGGCGGAATGCTGCGACCGGCACTGATTTATATGCCGAAACCGTAGCCGGAGACTGATCCCCAAACCGTTGGTTTAATTACGGGCAGAGATGGATCAACGCGGATAGGCACGGGGATTTCACCAGTCCGGCGGTCATCCATCCGGTGCGGCAATGGAAACCGGTTGCCCCTGTCACAGCCCGAAACATGAAGCCCATTGGTGGGCATCTTGACCGCTGAATCTGCGGACATCATGATGCCGACCATGAGAACCACGGTGACGTTGGAAAAAGACGTTGAACGGATGCTGCGCGACGCGATGCATCGTTCGCGGAAATCGTTCAAACACACCCTCAATGCCGCGCTACGAACCGGTCTGGCCGGGAAGACCGCCCTGGCCAAGGCGAAGCGATTTGTCGTCAAGGCCCGTCCGCTGGGTTTGCGCGCGGGCATTAATCCCGCCGGCTTCAATAAGTTGGCGGACGACTTCGAGGTGGATGCTTTCCTGACGAAACACGCGCGTACGAAGAAGTCATGATTGTCCCCGACATCAATCTGCTGCTCGACGCTTACGATGCGGATTCCCCATTTCACGCGCAGTCAGCGGCGTGGTGACAGCAGTGTCTGTCGGGTGCGGATCCGGTGGCGCTGCCGCCGGTGGTGCTGTTCGGCTTCGTGCGCCTCAGCACGAACGCGCGCGTGCTCAAAAATCCGATCACTCCCGCCGAGGCGGCGCAGCACATCCGTCCTGGCTGGTGCAACCCGGCGTGCAGATTCTGGAACCGCGAAGCGATCACCTGGAGCAAATGCTCAAGTCACTGGAGCAACTCGGCACGGCGGGAAATCTGGTGACCGACGCGCAAATCGCCGCGCTGGCGATCGAGCACGCCGCCACTCTTCACACGAACGACACGGACTTCATGCGGTTCACCGGCTTGCGATGGTTTAATCCTCTGACCGGCGCGGCCAGCGCGAAGCTGCGCAGGGATTGAGGCCGGGCCGAACCGTGCCGCTGGCAGATTCGCGCCGCGCTTCATGCCGCAGGCGGAAGCGGGCGTTGGACGACGCCCGCCCCCCCAGCGCGCACAACCGCCGCACCCCGGTTCCGCGGAAGTCCCCGGCTGGGTGTGGCCCGACATCCGCACCCCCGCCACCAATCCGGGCGACTAACCCGGACATTTCATAGTCGCATCACAACCGCAGGCCGCCCGCCCTTGTAGCGCAGGTTTCCAAACCTGCTGTGTCGCCGACTTCCAAGTCGGCAGGGCGTCGGCCTCGCCGAGCGCGCGGCGGGTTTAGAAACCCGCGATACAGCAGGCTTGGAAGCCAGCGCTACAGAATGAGCAGGAACTATCCGGACTAGCCGCCGCCCGAACTCGCGCGCGGGGACACCTGCGGTACCCGCAAGCAGTGCGCGGATGCGCCCGAAACCGAGCCACCAGAACCAAGTCGAACTCAAAACCCGGCCCAAAAGGAATCCGGTCAAAGTAGCCTTCGCGGCACGGTTTCGAACGGAGATAAGACTGGCGCAAGTCACCATTCTTAAGTGTGGCGCGCCTCCCGCCCCCTCGCCGGCTTGCGGACAAAAATCTCGCCGCCACCGGGCCGCCCGATAGCTTGCCGCCATGTCCAGCGCCGCCAGCTTTGAAACGTTCGAGAAGGAACTCACCCGGCTGGTGGAATCCTTCAGCCACCGCCTCGCGGAACTGAAGAAACCCACCTACGGCGAAGCCCAGCTCCGCGCGGATTTTCTCGATCCCTTCTTCGCCGCCCTCGGCTGGGACATGACCAATCGCGCGGGACTGATTCAAAAACATCGCGAGGTCGAGATCGAAAGCCGCACGGAAGTCGCCGGTCGCAAGAAACGAGCCGACTATCTGTTCCGCACCGACGCCCGCGACCGGTTCGTCTGCGAAGCCAAGAAGCCCGCCGAATCCTTGACCGCAAAATACGCCTTCCAGGCCAAGCGCTACGCTTGGAACAAAGACCTCGCGCTCGCCATCCTCAGCGACTTCGAGGAGATCAAAATCTACATCGTCGGTGGCCGGCCTCGGCTGGACGAGCCGCTCATCGGCCTTTGGAAAATCTGGCATTTCCAAGAGTTCCCCGCCGCCGCGCGCGAACTCTGGGACCTGCTCTCCCGTGGCGGCGTCGCGGCGGGCAGCATTGACCGGCTCATCGAGTCCCTGCCCAAAAAGCCCGCTGGCAAAGGCCGGGCCAAGGACCAATGGATCATCAAGCCCGACCGCTCCCGCGCACTCGACGTGGATTTCCTCGCGTTCCTGGACGAGTCGCGCCGCGCGCTCGCCGCCGACCTCCTCCGTCATAACGACCGCGCCGATCTGCTGGCCGGCAACCAATTGAACGAAGCCGTCCAGCGCATCCTCGACCGGCTGCTCTTCCTCCGCATCTGCGAGGACCGGGACATCGACACCGGTCTGCGGCTCGACAGCATGCTCGCCCTCTGGCGCAAACAACACGCGGACAGCGCGCCGGACGAGCTGCGCGAGGAACCGCCTGCGTGGTACGGGGCCAGCGGCGTGCAGGCCCCGCGCGGCACTCTCTGGCACAAGCTCGTGTGCCACCTCCGCGCCCTGGACCGGCGGCCGCCGACGCACGCCCCGTTTTTCAACGGCACCCTGTTCAAACCCCACTTCAGCGAGGAACTGGTCGTGGGCGACGACTGGCTTGCCACCTTTCTGGCCAAACTCGGCGACGAGGACTCCCCGTATCTGTTCGCCGTCATGCCGGTGGAAATGCTCGGCAGTGTCTATGAACGCTTCCTTGGCAAGGTCGTCCGCCCGCACGGGCGCGGCGTGACGATCGAGGAAAAGCCCGAGGTGCGGAAGGCTGGCGGGGTCTATTACACGCCGCGCTATATCGTGGACTACATCGTCGAGCAGACGGTGGGAAAGCTGCTGGCGGAGATCGCCTCAGGAGCGCCGAGCATTGCTCGGCACGAACCGTCGTTGTCCTCCGCCCCGGCCGAGCAATGCTCGGCGCTCCGCCCGTCGTTGAAAGACTTCGAGAAACGCACCGCCGCCCTGCGCCTCCTCGACCCGGCGTGCGGCTCCGGCTCTTTCCTTATTCGTGCCTTCGAGCGTGTCTGCGAACACTGGCAGCAGCGGCTCACCACCGACCTGCCGACCAAGGAGCACAAAACGGAACGCGCCGCCTGGGAGAAGAAACACCGCCCCCTCTGCTGGGTCGATGACCGAACCGGCGACGTCCACCTCACGGTTCATCTCAAGCGCCAGATACTTACCCAAAACATCTACGGCGTGGACCTGGACGCCGCCGCCGTGGAAGTCACCCAGCTCTCACTCTACCTCAAGCTGCTGGAGGACGAGAACCGCACCACGCTGGCGCGGGAACGCGAACTCATTGCCGAGGCCGTGGCCCTGCTGCCGGAGTTGAAAGACAACATCAAGCGCGGCAACTCCCTCATCGCCTCCGATTTCTCGATGATGCCCGAAGATCTCATGCGCATGCATGCCTTCGACTGGGATGTCGGTTTCAGGGAGATCATGCGAGCGGGCGGCTTCGATGCGGTCGTGGGCAATCCACCTTACAACCTGTTGCAACCGCAGAACGTCGCGCAGGAAGAACTCGACTACTACCATCAGAAATTCTCCGGCGCTCAATACAAGGTGGATATCTATCACCTGTTTATCGAGCAATCACTCCGCCTCGTGCGGAACAATGGTCAATTCAGCTTTATCACGCCCGCCCCATTCACCACGAATAACTACACGACCAATCTGCGGAAGCTACTTCTCGACACTGTCCGGATTCGGCAACTCGTCACGGTGCCCGATGGAGTCTTTGACCAGGCGAGTGTGGACAATGCCATCTTCACGTTTCAGAAATCGGGCGATGCCAAAAGTCGTGATGAGAATGAGATCGACTTCGTAGAAGCGGGCGCGGGCAAAGAACAGTTGGTGATAAAAGAGCGTCTTTCGGTCCAGCAAGCTGTGTTCAAAACAACGCCGGGGATGATTTTCCGGCCACCCAAGGCGGCTGGTTTTGCCGCGGTAGAAACCGCATTCTTACGGCACTCCAAGCTGCTGGGAGAGGTGGCGCGAGTGAACTTTGGGATGCAGTTACGCGACCGAAAGAAATTCCCTGACGATGTAGTAGAGACCGACAAACCGAGAAGCTTGAAGGCCAGCTACCGACCATGCCTGACCGGCAGGAACGTCAATCGTTACGTCACGGAGTTTGCCAATCTATACTGTCTCTTTGACCGGGTGGCCCAACAGGGTGGTTGTTGGGATGAAGCCATCCAGTTTGCCAAGAGCAAGGTAATCGTCCGGCAGATTGGAGAGATACCCATCGCGTCCTTCGATGCCAAAGGACTTTGTTGTCTCAACACCGTGTTTATGATCAAGGCGACAATTCCGGGACTGGAGGAGCGGTTTCTGCTGGGAATTTTGAACAGCAAAGCCATGGGTTTTTACTGGCGGAATAAGTTTTCAGATTTCAAGGAGACTTTCCCGAAAATCAAAGGCACCTATCTCCAGCAATTGCCCATTCCGATCGCAGATAGGTCGCGACAAGACAAGCTGGTGTTGCTGGTGGACAAGTTGCTGGCCTTGATGCCCAAGCTGCGCGGGGCCAAGTATGACTCAGAAAAGGCCGTGCTCCAAAACGCCGTCACCGCCACCGACCAGCAGATCGACGCGCTGGTCTATGAACTCTATGGCCTCACGCCGGAGGAGATCGCGCTGGTGGAGGGCACGCAGTGAAATTTGAGCTGACCAAACACGCCCAGAAAGCGTTGGGCGAGCGGGAGATTCCCGCCGAGTGGATGGAGCGAACGTTGTCCGCGCCCGAATTGGTCCTTCCCGATCCCGATGATGCCACGATGGAACGACGTTTCCGGCGGATACCTGAATTTGGGAACCGGGTCCTGCGGGTGGCCGTCAACACGGCGGTTGAACCAAACCGGGTGGTCACCGTATTTTTCGACCGTCAAATGAAAGGCAAACTATGAGATTGCATGTGGACAAGGAGGCCGACGCGCTCTACCTGCGGCTGGATGATTCCAAGATCATCGAGTCGGAAGAGGTGTCGCCGGGCGTGGTGCTGGATTTCAACGAACACAACCAGGTGGTGGGCATCGAAATGCTGCATCTTTCCAAACGCGCGCCCGCGCTGGATTTGCGCGCGTTCCAGTATCAGGCCGCTTGACGAAAGACACCATCGGGCCGGGGATGCGGATGGGATTGTGATGCCCAGGCTACGCGCGGTCGCGCCCGATTCGGCCAAGGCCTTGCTCCAATACTCCATCACCGCCACCGACCAACGGATTGGCGCGCTGGTTTATGAACTCTACGGCCTGACGGAAGAGGAGAGGCAGCTTGTGGAGAGCAGCCAATGAAAACCACCCAACGCACCCGGAACGCGGCGTTTACGCCGCTTCACCGTCCGCCAACCAAGGCGCGTCGGACCAGTCCATCCCGTTCCCGCCAGCTTGTCGTGAAACGGCCGCGCCGCGCTCCGGCCCGGACCGCGCGCAAAGCCAAGCCCGCATGGTGGAAGGAATTTCACGACGACCTCCGTCCCGGCCTCGAACAGGACACGGAACTCATGCCATGGCTGATCGCCGAAACGGTGTGCGGCGAGGTCGAGCGCTTTCTCGCGGTCGAACTCCCCGACCGCTACGCCGTGTGGCTGGATGCGAAGGCGGAACGCTGTTACTCCGGGCGCCGGCATTTCTACAAATTGATGCAGGGCCGGGGCAACGCGGCGCGCGACCGGCTCTACATGTTTATGCGCCACTGGCTCGCCAGTTTTCTGCATCTCGAGCGCCCGGATTTGTTCCGTTGCCTGCCGGTGCCCTTCGGCAATGGCCAGCGTTTGCCCCCCGGCCAGCATCCGCACAGCAATGGCATCGGCACTCCGGTGCGCCCGCTCCCCGCACCGCGCGACTGGGATGCGTCGCGAGTAACCCGGCATCACCGCTGGGCCTGGCTGGCCACGCTGGAAGAATGAAATAGCCGTGCTCCAAAACGCCGTCACCGCGATCGACCTGAGAAGCAGACGGGCTGTTTTTTGAACTTCCCACCCTCCCGCCGGAGGAAAACGCCCGCGCGGCACCGGCGAAAAAAGTTGAGGGGTAGCCCCGTAGATGACCCACCCCTGCGTGCATACTGGGGCGAAAAACTATGGGACTCACCATTCATTACACCATCACGGCCACGCACAGCCTGGCCGAAAAAGCGGTTCTCCAACGGGTTCAGAAAACGGCGCGGCTGGCCCGCCAGATTGGCTGCGCACACGTCGGCAAGGTGCTGCCCTCCGCCGGCAGCGACCCCGATGCGCCAAAGTTCTTCGACAGTGTTGCGGGGCGCGAACGGCGGAGGTTCGGGGGTCCGCGCACGCAGGGCTGGTTGGTGGAGATCTGGCCCGGCCAAGGCTGCGAGACGCTCACGCTCGGTTTGTGCCGGCGATACCGCCTGATCACGCGCGATCCCAAGGGCCGGGAGAAACACTGGTGGCCGGTTTACCAACCGGACGGCTGGCGGCTGACGGCTTGGTGCAAAACCTATTACGCCGCCGAGTTCGGCATTGAACACTTTGTGCAATGCCATGAGCGCGTGGTTCGGCTGTTGGAACTGTGGCGCGGAGCGGGCGTCCGGCTGACCGTGCTTGACGCGAGCGGCTTCTGGAAATCCCGCTCCCGCGAGCAACTGGTCGCGCAGATTGGTGACCACGAGCAGTTTCTCAAGGCGGGACTCCAACGGGTCTGTAGTTGAGGTCTCCCCGGCGGCACAGCCAGGTCACACGTTGGCAAAGCCTCCCGCCAAGACCTTGCTTGCCAACCAACCATGCAGGCGCGGATTCAACTCCAATGATCCCGCCGCAAAAGCCATTGGCGCCGAACCGCACCCGGCACAGTTCGGCTTACCCGTAACCATTCAGTGAGGGCGACAGGAGCGCGGCCTTCAGGCCGCAGCAGCGTGCGTCCTGTCGATGGCGAGCGAATTTCCGAACCGTGTTATTGAACTCACCCAATGGTGAGCGGGAGGACGCGTTTGGACTGTATGACGCGGTCGCTGCGGGCGGACGTTTCTGCGGCCTGAAGGCCGCGCTCCTGTCGCTCTCACTGAATGGTTACGGCTTACCTCACCTGCCCGGCGACATCACCCGCTTCCCCAGTCGTTTCCCCGTTCGTGTCGTGCGTGTGTTTCGAGGTTCATCTCAACTGCCGTTTTCAGGTTTATCGGTGTCAGCCGTGGATGAACCGCCGTCTTTGGAATCACCATTCCGTTGCCTCAACGTTTCCCGACCGCCGCAGCCAGCCAGCCGCCGGACTCGATGGGCGACCGCGAGCCGATGACCGCCGAGCAGGACCGAGAAGCGCTACGCGGGTGGCCGATCGCCGGGTCCATCGTGGCGCGGTGGGCCAACTCGGGCTTCCGCGAGGGCGTGCAAGAGCACTGCCACATCCGCCGCCGTGTGGGCCGCTGTGAGGCTCAAGCGCAGGCGCGCCGCACCGCGGGCGACGGTCGGATACCGGATGGCGGGCAGAAAAACTCCGCGTTCGCGCAGCGCCGCAGCGGCCGCGAGCGCCGCTTCCTCCGGTCCCAAAACCAGCGGCAGGATCGGCCCGCACGCGGCCGCGCAATTCCAGCCGAGCTGCGCCAGACCCGCCCGCGCCTGCGCCACGCGCTCGAACAACTGCGTCCGCCGCGCCTGCCCCTCGGCGCTCTGCAACAGCTCGACGCCCGCGCGCGCCGCCGCCGCGGCCGCCGGGGCCGGCGCGGTCGAGAAAATGAACGAGCGCGCCGAGTTCACGAGATAATCGACCAGCACCTGCGGCCCGGCGACGAAACCGCCCGCCGCGCCGATCGCCTTGCCCAGCGTGCCCATCTGCACCTCGATCCGATCCGCGACACCCGCCGCCTCCGCCAGCCCGCGCCGGTCCGGCCCGAGCACGCCCGTCGCGTGCGCCTCATCGACCATCAGCCACGCGCCGAAGCGATCTTTCAGGTCGACCAGTTCCCGCAGCGGTGCGGCGTCGCCATCCATGGAGAACACAGACTCGGTGACGATCAGCGTGCGGCCCCGCGGGGCGCCGTGGGTCACCGCTCCCGTTCGCCGCTGATCCAGCCGCAACAGCAGCTTCTCCAGCTCCGCGAGATCGTTGTGCGGAAACACCTGCAATTTCGCGCCGCACAATTTCGCCGCGTCCACCACGCACGCGTGGACGAGCCGGTCGATGATGATCACATCCCCGCGCCCCACGAGCGCGCCGATCGTTCCCAGCGCCGCCGCGTAACCGGAGGAGAATGACAGCGCGGCCTCCGTCCCCTTGAACCGCGCCAGTGCCGCCTCCAGTTCGTGATGCGGCGCGAGCGAGCCGCAGATCAGCCGCGATGCCCCCGAGCCGGCACCGTACCGTCCGACCGCGTCCACCGCCGCCGCGCGCAATGCCGGATGCCCCGCCAGACCGAGATAATCGTTCGACGCAAAGTTCAGCAGCTCGCGGCCCGCGACCGTGATGCGCGCCCCGACCGCCGAGTCCACGCGCCGCAACTCGCGCAGCAAGCCGCGCGCGCGGATCGCCGCCAGCCGCCGGGTCAGGTCATCGACAAAGTCGTTCATGGGATCGCAGGTTTTCGCATCGGCGCAGCAGAGGCGGGTTGGCCGGGGAATTCGGGGCAAGGGAATGAGGACTGGAGAGGTTTTTCATTCGCATTCAGTTGGCCCAGTTTTCCTTTGTTCCATTCAGCCAAATTCCCTCGCCCCAAATCCTCCTGCCGAAAAATTCACCCGGTCCCCTGCGCACCCGGTTCCCGCGCCCAGCGTCCGTCGATCAGCACGCCGCCCACCGCGCCGGTGTGTCCGAGACACGCCTCGTAAGCCGCGCCCACCGGGCCGTCGTAGGGCAGCGCGGTCAGGTCCGCCAGCGCGCCGGGGATGAGTTCGCCCAGCTCGCCGCCGCGGTGCAAGGCCCGCGCCGCGTTCACCGTGACCATGCGCACGATGTCCTCCGGCGCCAGCGCGCGGTAGGCGTTGGCAAACGCGCGCATCTCGACAAACAAATTCAGCTCGACCTCGTCCGTGCCGTCCCCGCGCGGCGTCCACCGCCGTTGCGCCCGCGGCCCGGCGTCGCCGGACGACGTGTTTTGCGGCAGCAGATGATGGACGATGAAATTCATCGAGCGCGCCGGGTTCTCGGGCGCGGTCAACGTCGCGAGACTGTCCGTGCCCAGACACAGGTTCACGCCGGCCATCGCCAGCTCTTCGAGCGGAAATCGCCGGTGCCCGAAAAACGCGTGGCTGCGCGGGCAATGCACCACGCTGGCCCCGCTGCGCCCCAGCCGCGCGGCATCCCCGTGGGTCAGATAATTCGCGTGAACCGCCAGCAGCCGGTCGCACAGCAATCCCGTCCGCTCCAACTGCTGGACCGGCGACACGCCGCCGCAGTCGGCCATGTCGCGGTCATTGCGCCGCAGCCAGTCGTGCATTCCGCCGCGGCCGAGCATCGCCATCTCGAATTCCTCCGCCGACTCCGCGACGTGGGTCATCAGCGGCAGCCCCCGCTCGCGCGCCGCCGCGCCCGCCAGCCGCAGCAGTTCCGGCGTCGTCGAATAGGGCGCGTGCGGCGACAGCCCCAGCGTGTTGCGCCAGCCCGCGAAGGATTCCACCGTGTCCAGCGCCTCGCGCAAGATCAGCGCCGGCTCGCGCCGGCTTTTCACCCCGGTCATTTCCAAAAATGAAATCACTCGCAACGGCGTGACCTGCCAGACCTCGGGGAGCAACGCCGGCACCGCCTCGACATCGGCCACCGTCGTCACGCCATTGCGCAGCAGCATCCGCGCGCCGCCCAGCCACGACGCCGCGAAATCGGAAAAATCCCACTCCGCCTTGAAGCTCGTGATCCAGTTGATCCAGTCCACGAACGACCGCTGCTGCGGGATCGCGCCGCCCATGCCCGTGTAGTCGAGATGGCAGTGGGCGTTGATCAAACCCGGCAGCAGGATCACCTCCCCCAGGTCCGTCACCGGCCCGTCGGCCTGCGCCTGCAAGTCGCGCCACGGGCCGACCGCCGCGATGCGATTGCCGGAAATAAAAACCGCGCCATCGTGAATCGGCGGCCGGGAGACCGGCAGGACGATACGGGCGCGGAGCGCGAAACGGCTCGCGGGCGGCATCAGAGGTCCGCTTCCTGCCGCTTGATTTTCACATGGGCCGCCTCGGTGTGCTTGCGGGCTTTGTATTTGTTGTGCCGCTTGCGGATCTGCTGCTCGATCTTCTTCGTCACCAGGTCAATCGCGGCATACAGGTCGCTCTCATGATCTTCCGCGAAGAGGTCCGGCCCCGGCACCGACACCCGCAGCGAGCAACTGAACTGCCGGTCTGGCGTCGTGGTGGGATCATGCTTGAGCGTGGCGCGGACATTGATCGCGCTACGGTCCAGATGCTCCAAGTTGTCGATGCGCGCAAGGATGTGGTCCTCGATGGCCTGGGTCAAAGTCAGGTTGTGAGTGGATAGGATCAATTTCATTGGTGCCAATTTGCGCCCGCGCAAAAATAAAATCCAGCCAAACTCCGCGGCGCGTGGTTCCCATGCGCATCGCAGTTGCTGGCCACGAGCCGGGTGCCCGTCCCCGGGCCGCACTCCGGGACCGAAGCGTGCCGATCGCTCCTGCCCAGCGCTTGCACACGGCGGCGACTTGGCCAGAGCAGAACCGCTCGCGGGCATTGACCAGCAACTTCGGGATGCGCCCCGGGCACGCCGGGGGCTGACAGGACGCATCTCAGTTTCCTGCAACCTTCGGCAGGCACGGGTGCCGTGCTCGCGGAAACCTGCGACGGCACGCGCGCGGGTGTGGTGGGGCAGGCATCCTTGCCTGCCAGTTCGGGCGGCATCCCTGCCGCCCGTTTCCATGGCCGAGCACCCCCGCGGAACTGGGAACACGGGGCAGGGATGCCCCGCCAACTGGCAGGCAAGGATGCCTGCCCCACCCGGCTGGCGCGGCCGCCAAGCCGCGGGCAAGAAACTGAGCTGCGCCCGCGCTGACAATTGGTTTGCCGCTCCTCCGGACACCGCGTCTAATCCTCGCCATGGTTTCACACTCCCAACCCGACCGCCGTTGGCTCACCGCACACGGCGCGGAACAGGAGGCGTTGCACGGGCGCGCCGCGGAGCTGACCCGGTCCCACTTTGGCCGGCGGGTGTTTGTGCGCGGGGTGGTCGAGGTGTCCAATCACTGCCGGGAAAATTGCCACTACTGCGGCATGCGCCGCGACAACCGTGCGCTCGCCCGCTTCCGCGCCCGGCACGATCAACTCGCCGAGCTGCTCATCCACCACCGCCCTGCGAGCCTGACGGATGTGAACATTCAGACCGGCGAGGATCCCGTGGCGGTGCGCGAAGTGGTGGTGCCGCTCGTGCGCACGCTGCGCCGCGAAACGCCCCTCGGCGTGAGCGTCTGCCTCGGCACGCTGACCGAGGCGCTCTACGACGAACTCCAAGCCGCCGGGGCTTCGCTCTACATCATCAAGTTCGAACTCAGTGACGCGGCGCGCTACGAGCAGCTCGAAGCCCCCGGCACGCTGGCCGAGCGCCTGCGCCACATCCGGCTGCTGGCCGCGCGCGGCTGGCGGGTCAGCTCGGGTTTCATCGCGGGCCTGCCGGACCAGGGCGCGGACGACCTGCTCGCCAACCTGCGGCTGGCGCGGGAGCTGCCGCTGGATGGGTGCAGCGTCAGCCCGTTCATCCCGGGTGAAGCGACGCCGCTCGGCCACGCCCCGGTCGGCGCGGTGGACGCCGCGTTGAACTGCATGGCCGCGCTCCGTCTGCTGCGGTCCGAATGGGTCATCCCCGCCGTGAGCGCGCTGAATCTCACGGGCGCGGACGACGGCTATCAGCGCGGGCTGCGCGCGGGCGCCAACCTCTGCACGATCAATCTCACGCCGTCCGAAATCCGCGGCGACTACCTGCTCTACAAACGCGAGCGCTTCATCATGAACGAGGAGCGCGTGCTGCACGCGATCAGCGCCGCCGGCCGCGAAGTTTCCCGCACGAGCCTGGCGGAACACTGGCCGGCGAAACCGCTCGCGATCCCCGTGCTGGCCGGGTGACGGACCCTTCGCGCTCTGCTTGTTCCCATGCTTTTCCCCCCTGCCCCAGCCGCCCGCGTTGCGCCACGGGTTGTGGTCACGGGCTGTGGTCTGGTGTCGCCGCTGGGCGTGGGGCTGGCGGCGAATGCGGAGGGTTTCCGCACGGGCCGGACGGCGTTCCGCGCGGTCACGGCGTTCGATGTCGCGCGGCAGCGCGTGCGCACGGCGGCGCAGGTGGACCTCCCGGACGCGCTGCCCGCGACGGCCCTCGCGCCCAAGGCGGCGCGGCGGCTCGACCGCGCCGGCGCGATGCTGCTCTGGGCCGCGCACGAGGCGACGCAGCAGGCGCGGTGGGACGGGGCGCCGCGCGCCGCCTTCGTGGTCGGCACCACCGGGGGCGGCATGAGCCTCGGTGAAGCTTACTACCGCACCGCGTTGGAAACTCCGCTCACCTGCCGCCAGCAGCCGACCCGTACGCTCGGCTATCAGGCGTACCGCCAGACCGCCCTGGTGGCGCAGGCGTGCGATCTGCGCGGGCCGGTGACGGTGATCGCCAACGCGTGCGCGTCCGGCGCGAACGCCGTGGGCCACGCGTGGGAACTCCTCCGCACGGGCCGCGCCGAGCGCGTGCTCGCCGCCGGCTACGATGCCTTGAGCCAGTTGATTTTTGCGGGCTTCGATTCCTTGCAGGCGCTGTCGCCGACGCAGTGCCGGCCCTTTGATGCGGGGCGCGACGGCCTCGCGCTGGGCGAGGGCGCGGCGGCGCTGGCGCTCGAGACGCTTGCGGGCGCGGAGGCGCGCGGCGCGGAAATTTTTGCGGAAATTGTCGGCTACGGTGCGGCGACGGATTTGCATCATCTCACCCAGCCGCAGCCGCAGGGCGCGGCGGCCGTCGCCACCATGACGGAAGCGTGTCGCGTTGCGGGGATCGAGCCGCGCGACATCGACTACGTGAACGCGCACGGCACCGGCACGGTGCTCAACGACGGCGCGGAAGCCGCCGCCATCACGCGCTGGGCGGGCGCGGCGAGCGCGCAGTTGGTGGTGAGTTCCACCAAGGCGGGCATTGGCCATCTGCTCGGGGCGGCGGGCGCGGTCGAGGCGGTGGTGTGCGTGCTCGCGCTGCGCGGCCAATGGCTGCCGCCGATGCTGGCGACGCAGACGCCGGACCCCGCCTGCGGCTTCCGGCTGGTCACGCGGCCCGCGGCGGCGCGGCTGGAAAACGTGCTCACGAATTCGTTCGGCTTCGGCGGCGCGAACGCGAGCGTTATCCTGCGGAGGTGGGTGTGAGCGCGATTTTTCTTTCGGGTTTCGGCGCGGTATCGCCGGCGGGCTGGGGAATGAACGCGTTGCTCGGTGCGGACGGCGCTGCGGCTTGGCCGGCACCGCAACCGCTCGAACGCCCCGGCTGGACGCGCCCGCTCGTGGTGCGGCGGGTGCCCGCGCCGGCGACGCGGCCCGCGTGGGCGGCTCATGCGCGGATGCGGCGCGCGGCGGCCATCAGCCAGTTCGCTCTGGGCGCGGCGCTGGAGGCAGTGGGCGGTTCGACCGGCGGCCCGCTGGGCGTGGTTTTCTGCACGACATGCGGCGGCGTGAACTACTCGCGGCGCTTCTACGACGAGGTGCTGCGCGATCCGGCGGTGGCCAGCCCGCTGTTGTTTCCCGAAACGGTTTTCAACGCGCCGGCCAGTCATCTCGCCGCCGTGCTCGCCACGGGCGCACCCAATTACACGCTGCTCGGGGACGCGGGCGTGTTCCTGCACGGACTGGCGCTGGCGGCGGGCTGGCTGGCGGACGACCGGGTCGAGCGCTGCCTCGTGGTCGCGGCGGAGGAAGCGGACTGGATCACCGCCGATGCGCTGCGCCATTTTCAGAAATCCGTCACGCTCGCAGAAGGCGCGGGCGCGGTGCTGCTCACGCGCGAACGCACGGCGCAGACCTGGGCCGCGCTGGAATGCGTGACCGACCCGGAGCCGTTTGGTTATGGGGCGTCGCAACCCGCGCGCGCCGCGGCGCTGCGGCGCGTGGCGGCGGCACTGCCCGCCGGGGCGGTGGCCGCGGCGGGTGCCTCGCCGGGTGCCGGACCCGCGCTGCCGGGCGAGGCTTTTGCCGCGGGCGCGGCGTGGCAGGTGCTCGCCGGGATTCACGCGGCGCGGACGCAGCGGCTGCCGCGCGCGACGGTGCTGGTGCCGGGGGCTTATCAGGAAGCCATCGGCGCGAGCTTCACGGTGTTTGGCAACGCGAACTTATGAACCTCCGCGTCATCCTCATCACGGGTGCGAATGGCGGCCTCGGGCAGGCCATCGCGCGCGCCTTCCTCGCCGAGTCGCCGGAGAATTTTGTCTGGCTCGGCGTCCGCCAGCGCCGCGACGCGGCGGAAAAACTGGCGGCGGAATTTCCCGGCCGCTGCGAGCTGGCCGAACTCGACGTGACGCAGCCGGAGGCGTGGCGCGCGCTCGTGGAGCGCGTCCTTGCGCGGCAACAACGGCTCGAGGTGCTGGTGAACAACGCGGGGTTTCACGCGGATTCGCTGCTCGCGCAAATGCCGGCCGACGACTGGCGCGGCGTGCTGGCGACCAATCTGGACGGCACCTTTCACGGCTGTCAGGCGGTGTTGCCGGCGATGATCTCGCAGCGGCACGGGCGCATTGTGAACATCGCGTCGCTCAGTGCGCTGGCCGCGCCGGCGGGGCAGACGAATTACGCGGCGGCCAAGGCCGGCGTGGTGGCGCTCACCCAGTCGCTGGCGAAAGAGGTCGCGCGCATCGGCATCACGGTGAACGCGATTTGTCCCGGCTTCATCGAGACGGAGAGCCTGGCGTCGCTGGCCCCGGACGCGCGCAAGGCGCTGGCCATGCGCATTCCCATGCGCCGGGTGGGCCGGCCCGAGGAGGTCGCCGCCGCCGTCCGGTTTCTGGCGGGCGCGGAGGCGGGCTACATCACGGGCGCCACGTTGAAGGTGGATGGAGGAATTTTGTGAAAACAAACTGCGAAACGGGAATTGGAAAACCACGGCTGGACACGGATGAACACGGATGGGGACGGGGGCGGAAACGGGTGGGGATTTTTACCGCCCAGCGCGGCGGATGGCTCCGCGAGAAACCCTACGATCTCGCTGCCATGAGTCCCTGCGAAAGTTCGCGCAGTCCGCACCAGTGCCTCGGTCTCCCTCTCCTCCGTTCGGAACGGAGGAGAGGGTTGGGGAGAGGGTTGGGGAGAGGAGGCGCTCCGCAAAGCTGGGCCGCTCGCAAGGGTGCAGCACCCCTCTCCCCGGCCCTCGCCCCGTTCGTGCCTCACGGGGCGAGGGAGACGGACGCACTTCTTTTTACAACGGTCCCGGAGGAACGAACGTTCGCAACCATCGGCATCCGTGTCCATCCGTGTCCATCCGTGGTTCAAGTTTAGCGTCCGGTCTGAAACTCATGCGTCCTCACGAATCCATCTCGGGCCGGTACGAAAATGACGACGGCAAGCGGACGTTTGTCCGCGAACTCTTCAATCGCGGCGCGCCGCATTACGACCGGATCGGGCGCGTCGGTTTTTTGGGCACGGGGCAGTTTCATCGGCGGCGGGCGCTCGAGCGGGCGGGACTGCGGCCGGGCATGGACGTGCTCGACGTGGCCTGCGGCACCGGCGCAGTCACGCGCGCGGCGGTGGAAATCCTCGGCGGACGCGGGCGGGTGTGCGGGGTGGACCCGAGCGACGGGATGCTGGCGGAGGCGCGGAAAATCGCGGGCGCGGAGTTTCACGTCGGCCACGCCGAGGCGCTGCCGTTTCCCGATCAGAGCTTTGATTTTGTGTCGATGGGCTACGCGCTGCGGCATGTGGCGGATTTGCAGCGGGCCTTCACCGAGTACCGGCGTGTGCTGCGGCCCGGTGGCCGGCTGTTGATCCTGGAAATCAGCCGGCCGCGAACCTGGCTGGGGCTGGTCGGCGCGCGGTTTTATTTTCGCGATCTGCTGCCGGGGTTGTCGTGGCTGCTCACCGGCAGCGGCGACGCGCGGCTGATGATGTCCTACTACTGGGAGACCATCGACGCGTGCGTGCCGCCGGACGCGATTCTGGCGGCGATCGCGGGCGCGGGTTTTGCGCAGGTCGAGCGCCACGTCGAGTTGGGAATCTTCAGTTCTTACACCGGACGCACGGGGGAGCGGGGGTAAGCGCCGGGCAGTCTCCGCGGGAGTCGGCGCACTGCGAGGGCGGGGTCGCGGGGGAGGATTGGCAAGGGAATTGAGGGCAGGGGAATGGGGGCGGGAAAAATTTTCGTCTTCGTTCCGTTGCCTCCATTCCTTCGCCAGCCTTTTCCCTGCCGATCATTTCTCTGTCGATTAATCCGCTGCCAAGCATCCGCCCATCACGGTGTCTTGAGTCGGAAGAAGCGCGGGGAGCCGGAGGCGTCTTGTGTGAGGGAGTGGTACACGACGGCGTTGTTGGTCACGAAACCCGGCGGGGGAGGCACGTCGAGCCACAGGAGCGGGTTGGCGAGATTGGTCGTGGATTGCAGGAGGAGGGTCACGGGCGCGAGCACGAGCGGCCAGGCAATTTCCACATTCGATGAGTCGGAGAGGGTGCGCGCGGAGAGGGTGCGCTGGGCGGTGCTCAGGACGGCGATGAGGGATTGGGAAAGGTTGTCGGCGGAGTGCGTGTCGCCTTCGAGCGCGGCGACGCTGACTTGATGAAACGCGACGCCGGCCGGGGTGTTGAAGACCGTGAGGGTGATGGTCGCGGAGGCGGCGTTGGAGAACACGCCGAGCGAGCAGGTCAATCTTCCACCGCTGAACGAGCAGGTGCCGACGGTCGAGGTCGCGGAGACGAATTGCATTCCCGCGGGAAACGTGTCCTGCACGGTGACGCCGGTGACGGTCGAGGGTCCGCGGTTGGTGATGGTGATGTACAGGGTCGCGGGCTGGTTTTGCAGGAAGACGGGGGGCGCGTTGGAGGTGGTGATGACGAGGTCGGTCGGGCGCGTGACGAGGAAGGTGGCGGTGCTGGTCGTGGTGCCGTCGGCGTTGGCTACTTGGAGCGTTCCGGTGGTGGCCCCGGCGGGCACGGTCGCGGTGAGCTGCGCGGGGGAATCGATCGTGAACGCGGCCGCGGTGCCGTTGAAACGCACGGCGGTGGCGCTGGAAAAGTTCTGACCTTGCAGCACGACGGCCGTGCCCGCCGGTCCCAACGTGGGCGCGAAATTATCCAGCCGCGGCAGGACGGCGAACGAGCCTGCGCTGTAAATGACGCCGCCGGGTGTGGTCAGCACGAGCGGGCCGGTCACGGCATTGGTCGGGACCGTCGCGGTGAGCTGGCTGGCGGAATTGAGGGTGAAGGGGGCGACGATGCGCGTGGCGTTGGTGCTGGCGAAAGTGAGCGACGTGGCGGCCGTGAAATTGGTGCCGGTGATGGAGAAGACCGTGCCGACCACGCCGCTGGCGGGGGCGAAAGCGGTCAGCCGCGGCGGCGCATAAAACGGGACGCCGCTCGTGCCGGTGCCGGACGGCGAGGTGATGCTGATCGGTCCGGTGAGCGCGCCGGGCGGCACGTCCACGCGGAGTTGGGAATCGGCCGTGACGGCGGCTCCGGCGGCCGGCACGCCGTTGAAGAGCACGCCGGTGGCGATGGTGAAATTGATGCCGGTGATGGTGATCGATGTGCCGCGCGGGCCGTTGGTGGGCGTGAACCCGAGGAGGAACGGCGCGGACCCGGTGACGAAGAAATTGCTCGTCGTGGTCGCACCGCCCGCAGTGGTGGTCACGCTGAGCGGCCCGGTGGTTGCCCCATTGGGAACGCGGGCCTGGATCTGCCCCGGGGCCGGTGCCACGGCGGTCGCATCGGTGACGCCGTTGAATTTCACCACCAGCCCGCCCGCCGCCAGATTCAGGCCGCTGATCAAAATGGGAGCGCCGGCCGAACCCGCCACGGGCGCGAAGCCCGTGATGATCGGACCCGCTCCCGTGATGAAATTGGTGACGCTCGTGCCGGTGCCCGTCGAGGTCGTGACGGAGATGGGGCCGGTGGTCGCGCCGGCGGGAACGAACGCTTGGATGGAATTCGCCGCGAGCGCCGAGTACGCGGCGGTGACGCCATTGAATTTTACCACTGTCGTCCCGCCCAGAAAATTGAGGCCGTGGATCACGACCGCGTCGCCGACGGCGCCCAGCAAGGGGAAGAAATCGGTGACGATGGGCTTGGTGCCGGTGACGAAGGTCTGCGCGTTCGTGGCGGTGCCGCCGGTGGTGGTGACGGTCAGCGGGCCGGTGGTGGCATTCGCCGGAACGACGACGCTCAACTGCGTCCCCTGCCCCGTGAGCGTGACACTCGTGGCCGCGACGCCGTTGAACCGCACGGTGGACGCGCCCGAGAAATTCGCGCCATACACCGTCACGATGTTTCCCGGTGCGGCGGCCAGCGGTACCACGTCGGTGACGACTGGCCGCGAGGACGCGAGAAAGTTCGTGACGCTGTCCGCGCTCCCCACGGTGGTCACGACGGTGATCGGGCCGTCCGTCGCGCCGGTGGGGACGGTGGCGGAGATTTGCTTTTCCGCGGTGACGCTAAAGATCGCCGCCGTGCCATTGAAACGGACCGCGGTGGCGTTGGTGAAGTTGGCGCCCGTGATGATCACGGGCGTTCCGGGCGCGCCCAGCGGTGGCGAGAACATCTCGATCCGCGGCGGCACGGTGAAGTTCGCGGTGCTGTTCCCGACGCCGGAGGAGTTGCTCGCGAAGAGGCGGCCGGAGGTCGCGGCCACGGGCACGAAGGCGACGAGTTGGTTGGCGCTCAGGGCGGTGAAATCGGCGAGCGCGTCGTTGAAACGAAGCTGGGTCGTGGTGGAAAAACCGCTGCCATTGATCGTGACCGGCGTGCCCGGCGGGCCGCTGGCAGGCACGAACGACGTGATGCCCGGCACCTGCGCCACGGCAATTTCGAGGCACGCGATCCAAGCCAGCCAGATGCCGGCACACCGGCGCGCGCCGGTCAGCACCGCGGTCAGGGAGTCGAAAATGCTCATCGCGCGCGCCAGACTAGCCGGGGGAATTTCGTCGTGAAATAGGGAAGAACCTGAGCCGCAGCCAACACAGCGGGTGCAGTGGAAAACGCATGATCCCAAAAAAAGCGGCTGGAACCACGAAAGGAGCAGGGCTGGCGGAATCGGGGGTTGTCACCTAGCGGTGAGCTATTCGGAGGTCGAGCCACCGCGCTTCCGCCCTTTGTTTTCCAGCTTTTCGTGCTTTTCGTGTCTTTCGTGGTTCAACCCGACTGCCATTTCCAAGATGATTTGACTGAAGGCGCTGGCTGCGGCGGTTCATAAGCACAGCCGAGTTGGGCAGGGGAATTGGGGGCAAGGGAATGGGGGGAGAGGAACTGGGGGCGGGCGGGGCTGCGGTCTCATCATTCCAAGAAAAAAGCCTGAACCACCCGGTTCAGGCTCTGTTTCGAGACTCGCGCGAAGAAGCGCTCACGCCGCCAGCGACATTCTTTCCAAGCGGTTGATCTTGTTCCGCAGTTTGCGCAGCGCGATCTCCTGAATCTGCCGGATACGCTCGCGGGTGACGCCGAACTTCATGCCGACTTCCTCGAGGGTTTTCTCGTCGTCGCCGTCCAGCCCGAACCGATAGCGCAGGATGGTCGCTTCGCGCGGGTTCAAGGTCAGGACCATGCGGCGCACCATGTCGCAATTGGTCTTCTCCTCGTATTCGCGATACGGATTTTCGGCGTTCTCATCGGCCACCACATCGGCGAGCCGGTTGGAATCTTCGTCGTTGCCCAAGTTGGCATCCAGCGGCGCCGGGGTGACGGCCGAGCGACGCAGATCGGCGATGCGGTCGGCGGTCGTGGCCAGTTCGTCGGCCAGTTCGGCATCCGTGGGTTCGCGACCGAGCAGTTCCTGCAATTTCACGGTCGTGCGGCGGAGGTGAAACAGCTTGTCCACCACATGCACGGGCAGGCGGATGGTCTTGGACTGGTTGGCCAGGGCGCGCTTGATCGCCTGCTTGATCCACCATGCCGCGTAGGTCGAGAGCTTGGCACCCTTGGCGGGATCGAAGCGCTCGACGGCCTTCATGAGGCCGATGTTGCCCTCGCTGACGAGGTCGAGCAGGGGCACGCCGTAGTTTTCGTAGTCGCGGGCGATTTTGACCACGAGCCGGAGGTTGGCCTTGATCATGTGTTCCCGCGCCGCCTTGTCGCCCCGCTTGATGCGCGCGGCCAGGTCGATCTCTTCCTGCACGGTCAGGAGCGGGGTCTCGGCAACTTCGCGCAGATAGAGATTAAAAGCCGTGCTGCCATCGTAGCTGCCGCGCACGATCACGGGTTCGGACGGGAGCACGCCCTCGCGCGGGTATCGCGGCACGGGCGCCACAATCACGACCGGCGGGACCACCGGCGCCTTGGCCACCAGCCGGACGCGCTTCGCGACCCGCTTGCGGATGCCCTGCCGCGCCGACACCTTGGCCCGACCGCCGCTGCGCACGGCGACCTTTGCCTTCGGAGTGCGAGCCACCACCCGGCCACCCGCACGCTTGCCCAATTCGGTTTCAATGAGGTGTTTCATAAACATTCCTATGCTCTAGTTTCAGGCTGTGTGATACCGTCATCATTGTTGACCACTTGGACAAGAAACTATTCAAGAATCGCCCTCAGGCTTACTCCGTAGGGTCGGGACGGTAGGGGCGAAGGGTGGAAGAAGGAGGCTCAGGCCGCCATAGCCAGCTTGGCATCAAGCAGATGCAACGCAACGGCGCCGAGGCTGCGCAACGAGGAAGCGTCGTTTTCGATCCGGGCCTGGGTGAGCGCGCCCTCGAAATAACTGAACAACCAGCGGGCTTTCAGGCCGGCATTGTCGCCCGCAACGCTGCCCTCCTCCTGGGCGTCGCGGATGGCCGACTCGAAATAGCGGATGTAGCCCTTGACCAGGGCGAGCACCTTTTTGCGGATCTTTTCATCCCGCGTGCAGACTTCCGAGCCAAGGTTGAACAACGGGCAGCCGAGGACGTAGCCACATTCTTTCTGCAGCTTCTTCTGGCACTGATAAACGTGCTCGAAAAAATTCTGCAACCGGTCCAGCGGCGGGTGATTGCGCGAAAAAATCTCGGCCAACACCGGCTGCCGCGCCTGCCAGTCCGCCTCCAAACTGGCGACCGCCAGCTCGGATTTGTCGTCGAAGAAATGGTAGAAACTCCCCTTCTGCACTTTGGCCCGGCGGCAGATCGCATCGACCGTCACCGCGCCATAGCTCTGCTCCCAGATGAGGCCCTTGGCCGCTTCCAGCAGGCGTTCTTTTGCATCGCTGACTCGTCCCATTTGCGCGCAGCGTAACGAACGCCCCCGCCCGCCACAAGGAGCAATCCCGCTAACGCGCTCTATTGCAACAACGTGGACGGCGGAAGGCGCAGCTCAGCTTCTTGCATGCGGCCTCGCGCCCCGCGCGGGGCCGTGTGGGGCAGGCATCCCTGCCTGCCGGTTCACGGGGCATCCCTGCCCCGTGTTCCCGGCTCCGTCGCGCCACACGTCCGCCGTGGGAACGGGCGGCAGGATGCCGCCCGAACCGGCAGGCTGGAAGCCTGCCCTACAGCACCGGGGCATCCGCACGTCGGTCAGTTTCGCAGCGCCGGCGGTGTGGGGGCGAAACTCCGGAAGGTGATGCCGTCATTCGCCGTCCGGGCACCAAACACGGTGAAGTGAAAATAGCGCGCCACGGCCTCGAACGGCGGCAGCAGCGTCGGGTCCAGCCACTCACGGAAGCCGCGCTCGGCGGTGCGCCCACCCATGCTCGGCAGCGGGTTGAACGACAGCAACGCGTCCAGCGCGGCCGGATCTTTCTTCATCGCCTCGAAGCTGAGCCGGATGATTTCGCTCTGGTTTTCGTAGCCGAACCAGCCCGTGTCCGTGCCGCCGACTTTCTGCGCCGCCTCCGCCAGGCCGGCCGTTTCCCGCAGCGATTTGCCCGTCGCCTCGCCCGTGCGCAGGTATTCCTCCAGCGCCCCGCCATCCGTCGCCATCGCGACGTAGCCACCGCTGGCCGCGAAATGCAGCGCCAGCGCCTGCGGCTTGCCGCGCTCGAAGCCGGTCATCGGGATCATTTTCAGGGAATAAATTTTGCGCCCGAGAAACTCGCGCTCGGCCACCGGCTCGGAACTGAGCAACGCCGAACCCGTCCGCAGCGCCTGCACGAGCAGATCCGGTTTGGGCGAACCGATGAGATTGATCGACGGCGGCGAATTCAAATCCTCCAACCGGCTGCTGCGCGGCACTTTTTCGTAATGCACCAGGTCGTTGCCGAGGTTGCCGATGAGCTGTTTGCGCAGGTCAAAATTCGGATCGCGATCTTTCCCCGCCGCCTCCATCACGAACTTCACCACGCCGGCCATCGCCGGGGAAAACTCGTTCAGGATGGTTTCGATGGCGCTCCACGCCTTCTGCCCATCCTGCCGCCACCGCGAAAACTTCACCACGTCCGCCGACACGAACGCCGGCGGCGCGGCTTCCTTCGGGTCCATCGCCAGAATCTTGAGCAGGCCCTTCCGCGTCGCCTCGGGCGCATCGAGATACACCGTGCCCAGGGTTCCCTCGGCCGAATGATTCAGGCTGAACGAAACACTCTTCAGCGCGTTCAAGCCGAACGCCTGCATCATTTTCTCCGGCTTCGGCGCGAGCGGATTCGCCGGCCGCCCGCCGTCGCCGCTCTCCTGCGCGAGGAGATCGTTGATGACCTGGAAATTCGCCCACCCGAACGCCAGCGAATTGCGAAAGAGCGAATTGTAAATGCTCTCGAACTCTGGCCGGTCCGCCAGCACCGGCAGCAATCCGCCCGCGTGCCCGATCAGCACCTTTTCGAAATCCTTCGGGTTATTTCCCACCAACAGCAGCGACCCGAGCTGGCCGACGGAAATCTCGTGCTTCTTTTCCGCACCCTTCGCCGGCGCGCCGTCGAGGTCCGGCTTCGCGCTCTTGAAGCCCGGCAGCGCCTTCTCGAATGGTCCCTTGAGGTCGCCCGACGAGATGACCAGCGTGATGATCTCCATGTCGCGGACGCGGTCGGTCTTCAGCGGCCTGCCGTTCTCGAGCCACTTCTTCTTCAGTTCCGCGAGGTTCTTGCGGAGCTGCTCGGTCTTGTCCCGGCTGTCGAGCATCACCAGCCACGAGCTTTGCCCCGCGCCCTTGTTGCCGCGCTGATAGCCGGTCATCGCGTAGGTCACCTGGCCCTGCAACAGCTCGGCGTAGTCGCTCAGTTTCACGCCCAGCTCCTTCTCCAACGGCGCGATCACCTCGGCCTTGAAGCGCGTCTCGAACTTCTCCGTGAACTTGCGCATCGCCGGATCGCGCCACAATTGCGCCATGGAAAAATCCTTCCACGCCGCCGTGGCCTTCGCCCAGTCGGGCACGGTGACAATGGCCGCCGTGTCCGCCGGCAGCAACCGCTCGGCGGAGGTGACAGCGCCGCGGACCAGCGGCGGGGCGCAGAGCAGGAGCGCGGAAAGAACGAGTAGCGATTTCATGGAGTTGTCGGGGACGGGTGAAAAGGGGTTGAACAGCTGAAGCGTTGAAAAGTTAAAAGGGCAGCACGCGCCGGGGCGGCTTCGTCATTTCGCGTTTTGGCGGCGTGCTCAACCAACTCCACATGCCGGGGCCAGCCGGACCCAACGTGGGCGCTGGCTTTCTGGATCACGCCGGCGCGAGCGCGGTGGGGCAGCGCGGACAATCACAACCGGGCAGCTCACGATTTCTTCGGCGTCTTCGGCTCCTTCGCCTCTTTGATGCGGCTGGGCGGCTCGAGATAGCGGTAGGCATTGCTCGGATTGTCGTTGTCGTAGGCGTAGGCCACGCGGTGATCGAGGAAGTATTTCACCGACTCGACCGGGATTGCGAACCCGAGGCCCTCGCCAAACGTGATCTTCATGTTCGTCACGCCCACCACCTCGCCGCGCATGTTGAACAACGGTCCGCCGCTGTTGCCGGGATTGATCTGCGCCGTCGTCTGCAAATAAAGCGCCCCCTGCATCTGCCGCGTCTTCGTGCTCACGATCCCCTCCGTCACCGTGCGTTCCAGTCCAAGCGGACTGCCGATCGCGAAGACCCGCTCGCCCACCGCCAGCACGTCCGCATCGCCCAACCGCACGCTCTTGAACTTCGGCGCGTCCTTGTCCGTGATCTGCAGCAGCGCCAGGTCCGCGAACTTGTTCATCGCCACGATGCGAATCTGTTTGAAACTCGTGCGCTCCAGCGACGCGCCCTTCTGGTGATACACCTCGACGGAAATCTGCGTCTCGCCCTCGATCACATGGAAATTCGTGATGAGATAGCCCTCTTCATTGAGAATAAACCCCGACCCCAACCCGCCCGGCGTCCGCACCTGCACCACCGCTTCGCCCAACTGCGCCACCTGCTCCCGCACGCTCCGCTCGGCCGGCGGCGTCACATTGATGCTGTAAAGCTCGCGCTTCGTTTCCGTCGCCGCCGCGCCGACGGCCACGCGCTTCGGACCGTTCGCGCCCTCGGCCCCCGCGCCGTCGCCCCGCACCGTTTTGACAATGTGCGAGCGGGGAATCGCCAGCACCGTGAAGCCGAGATCGACTATCACCTGATCGGCTTTCTCCGCCAGAATCTTGCCCGTCACCCCCGCGCGATCCCGCAACTGCACCTCGTCACCGCGCGCGGCAAAGGGGATGCAGACACAAGCCGCCAACCACAAAGAAATCCGTGAAAACATGCGCGGACGCTAAATGCCCCCATCTTCAAAAACAAGCGGGCTTTCCTTGTCCCCCAGGAGCGCTCGCGGCCCGCCCGCGACGTGTTTCCACGCCCGCCATCGTCACTTCGAAACCCGCAGCAGCGAAAACACCACGGCCGCCATCACCGCCACCAACGCGAGCACCAGCACCACGCCCACGCATCCCGCTTTGGCCGGCGCCGCTGTGAATTTCTCCGGCGAACTGACGCGCAGCTCGGCCTCCAGTTTCTCAATGGCGACCTTCGCGTCCGCCAGTCCGGAGTTCGTCTGCTCGCGATAGATCTTGATCGCCGCAATCTTCTCCCCGGCGAACAGCGCGCGCTTGATCTGCTCGATCTTGGGTTCGGGAGTGCTCGGATTCACAGGTTTTGGCTCAACGGTTTTGCCTCACGCAAAGGCCAGCAAGGACGCAAAGGTGAGGGTCAAAAAATGCGTGCTCATCACCCACGTCCCAAACAACGCCAAGCGGAAATCTGCTTTCAGCTTCATTCCTTTGCGTCCTTCGCGTCCTTTGCGTGAGGCATATCAGCCATCGCCTCGCTAAGTTTCTCCACTCACTGCGGCACCAGCTTGAACACCTTCCCGGTCTCGCCCTCCAGCCCGCGCCCGTCGTTCGTCATCACATACAGTTCGCCATCCGCGCTCTCGCCGAGCGCCACAACGCACTTGTTCAACTGCCCGTCCGGATGACTCGCCAGCGACAGCAACTCGATCTTCCACGGCTTGTTCGACCCCGCCTCCGACCGCGTCGCCACATACACCGCGCCGTCCGACTTGGTCCAAATCCGCGACCAGTCCGCGAACACATATTTGCCCGTCAAATGCGGAATCGCCTTGCCGCGATACACATACCCGCCCGTGATACACGTCCCGGCCGCGTCAGTGTCCTTCGGGAAACCCTTCGCGTTCTTGTAAACAATGGCCGGGTCCACAAACGGCCGCCCCTCGGCATCCTTCGCCGCCATCGCCTCGGGCTTTTTCAACGGTGCCTTCGGATCAAACCCCTCCATCCCTTCCCGCAAATTCCAGCCATAATTGCCCCCCTTCACGATGATGTTCACCTCCTCGAACCGGTTCTGCCCCACGTCCGCCACAAACAGTTCGCGCTGGCCGCCACGATCAAACGACAGCCCCCACGGATTGCGCAGCCCGAACGCATAAATCTCCGGCCGCACCTTGCTGTTCCCGACAAACGGATTGTCCTTCGGCACGCTGTACGGATTCCCCGAATCCACGTCGATGCGCAGGATCTTCCCGAGATGCGTCGTCAGGTCCTGGCCATTGCCCTGCGGCGCATGACCGAGGCCTACATCGCTGCCACCGCCGCCATCGCCCACGCCGAAATAAAGCAGCCCATCCGGCCCAAACGCCATGCGCCCCGAGTTGTGATTCGCCTGCGGCTCGTCGATCTGGAGCAGCAGTTTTTCGTAAGCCGGATCGGCCTGCGAGCGGTCGTTCGCCAGCGTGCGAAACTCCGACAAATGGCTCGTGTGATCCCACTTCTCCGGCCCGCCCGCCCGCAGCGGTGCGCTGTAGTAAATATAGAACTTCCCGTTGTCATTGAACTTCGGATGCAGCGCGATCCCCAGCAACCCGCGCTCATCAAAGCCGTTCTTGAGCTTCGTAAGCTTCGGGCGCAGATCGAAAAATACCTTCGCCGGCCCCTCCTTCGACAACAGCTTGATCACGCCGATCTGATCCCCGATCAACACCCGCCCCGAGCCATCCTCGAATGGAATCAAATTGATCGGCGAAACATATCCCTCGGCCACCAACCGCAACCCCACCGGCTTGGGCGCCTGCGCGGACAACGACACAACGCTGAGGGAAAAACCGACGGCCAAAACCAGGCCGACGCGAACGAACTTGCAGAGCGAAACAGGATTCATCCGGGCACACTAGCCACCGCCCCCACCGCGACACAAGAACGCTGCGAAAAAATGTCGCGCCCGCCGGTCTCCTAATCTCCCCGCAGCCCCGGGGCATCCCCACTCCGTATCGTCCTTGCGGAACCGCGCCACTGCACACCAATGGTCGCCGGAAACGGTGCCCTATGTATTCAGCCGAGCCGAATTCTCGACCACCGAGACGCGAGGAACACAGCGCGGCGGAGCCGTAACCCAAGGAGCGCGGCCGTCCCGACCGCAGCGGCAACATCGGAGCCGGGGCGCTGGAAATTTGTTGCCCCCTTGCGGGTGCGTAGCTGCTGCGGGGGAACCCCGCGCTCCGGAATTCCTCGCGGCCCCCGGGGATTTCTCCCGGAGCGCGGCTGTGTGCGCGGCGCACCAACCGCAGCAGGTTGGCCGCACGGGAAGCGTCTGATTTCCACCGGCGCCTACGGCGTTTCGGGGCCGCTGCGGCTGGTCCTCGGCGGACACAGCCGCGCTCCTTTGGCTGCGGCTCCGCCGCTCGGTCCTGCAACTCTGCAAAATCCTCGCACCACGCGAGGATGTTACCATCGCACGAACGGCCAGCCCGGCCCGCAGCCAACTCGCCAATTCCCATTCCTTTGCCCAAAATTCCCCTGCCCAACTCGGCCCTGCTCCCGAGCGGCTCCGTCCACCGCCGCCACCCAAATCACGCAGCTCCCTCCGCGCCGGCAGCGGGTACGCCCGGCGCAGGTCGTCGCCAATTCCCCTTGCGCCATTCCCTCCTCACGCGCTCCGCATGGGTTGCGGCTCTGCCGCCGTGTGTTCATCGTGTCGCTGTGGTTCTCACCTCGGTTTCCGCTGTATAGATACCGCTGAGATTTCTCCCTTTCCGTCATCGAGCCAAATTGCCGCTTGTCATCGGGTTGGTGATTGGTACGGTCCGCCCCTCTTATGAAAGCTGACATTCATCCCAAATACGAGGATGCGGAAATCCGTTGCGCCTGCGGCAACTCGATCAAGACCCGCTCCACCCGAAAATCTCTGGTGATCGGTATCTGCAACATGTGCCACCCGTTCTACACGGGCACCCAGAAGTTCGTGGACACCGCCGGCCGCGTGGACAAGTTCCAGCAACGCATGGCCAAGACCCAGGCCGTGCAGGCCGCCGCCGCCGCGGCCGATGCGTCGAAAAAGAAACGCAAGTAGTTCCTCTTTGCTCACCGCCCGCCCGCCGGACACCCGGTGGGCGGGCGGTTTTGTTTTGCCGATCCGTCCCGCGCCTTCCGGCACCGGCGCGGAGGAGCATTGCGTTGGATCGGTTTCATCGCCTGCCAACCACGGCTGCAAACTGCCAACCTGATTCCCGCTTCCGGCCGCATGGACCTCCGTCCCTACATTGATAAATTCGCCCGCCGCCTGTTTGAGGTGGAAAGCGCGTTGAGCGACCCGAAGGTCTTCGGCAACCCGCAGAAGGCTCAGGAACTGGCACGCGAACATGCCCGGCTCAAGGCCCTCGTCACCACCGGCCACAGCTATCTGAAGGTCCACCACGACCTCGACGAGAACCGCGCCCTGCTCGCCGCCGAGGCTCCCGAATCCGAACTCGCCGCGATGGCGCGCGAAGAAATCGCCCGGCTCGAACCGCAGGACACCCGCCTGGCGCGCGAAGTGCAATTCGGCCTCGTGCCGCCCGACCCGGTGGATTCGCGCAACACCATCATCGAAATCCGCGCCGGGGCCGGCGGCTCCGAGTCCGCCCTGTTCGCCGCTGACTTGTACCGGATGTACATGCGCTACACCGACGCGCTGGGCTGGAAGGTCGAGACGCTGGATTGCAGCCCGTCGGATTTGGGCGGCTTCAAGGAAATCATTTTCAGCGTGATCGGGCAGGACGTTTACAAGCGGCTCAAATACGAGAGCGGCGTGCATCGCGTCCAGCGCGTGCCGGCGACCGAGGCGCAGGGGCGCGTACATACCAGCACCGTCACCGTCGCCGTGCTCCCCGAGGCCGAGGAGGTCGATGTCGAAATCCGCACCGAGGACCTGACCATCAGCGTCTGCCGCGCCTCCGGCCACGGCGGGCAGGGCGTGAACACCACCGATTCGGCCGTGCGCATTTTCCACAAGCCCACCGGGGTCGAGGTGCGCTGCCAGGACGAGCGCTCCCAGATCAAAAACAAAGCCAAGGCCATGATCGTCCTGCGCACGCGCCTCCTCGACCGCAAGGTGGCCGAGGAAAAATCCAAATACGACGCCCAGCGCAGCCAGCAGGTCGGCACCGGCGAACGCAGCGAAAAAATCCGCACCTACAATTTCCCGCAGAACCGCGTGACCGATCACCGCATCGAACTCACGCTCTACAACCTCTCCAACGTCATCAACGGCGACCTCGACGGCCTGATCACACCGCTCATCGCCGACGACCTCAACCGCCGCCTGACCGCGCTGCAATTGTGAGGCGGCCTTCGGAAATCAGGCGCCCCGTAGCCGCCGACGTGAGGAGGCGGCTGGCCCTGCGAGTGCGCGCGTCCCCATCCGCCTCGTCACCTCGGCGGCTACATTTTCGCACAGCCTCGAACCAATTCTGACATGACTCCCCGCGCCCTGATTTTCGATTGCGACGGCACCCTCGCCGACACCATGCCGCTCCACTGGCGCGCGTGGCAGGTCGTCACCGAACGACACGGCATCCACTTCACCGAAGCGCGCTTTTACTCGCTCGGCGGCGTGCCCTCGCGCGACATCCTCCGCATGTTGGTGGCCGAACAGGGCCTCGCCATCGATCCGCTGGTCGTGTCGAAAGAAAAAGAAGCCGCCTATCTCCCGCTCATGCCGCAGGTCGGGCCGATCCATCCCGTCGTCGCCATCGCCCGTGAACACCGGGGCAAACTGCCGCTCGCCGTCGCCTCGGGCGGCAGCCGACGCGCCATCGAAGAAGTGCTGACCCACCTCGGCATCCGCGGCTGGTTCGATGCCGTCGTCACCAACGAAGACATCGTCCGCCAGAAACCCGCGCCCGACATTTTCCTCGAAGCCGCCCGCCGCCTCAGCGTGCCCGCCGAATTCTGCCGCGCCTTCGAGGACACCGACCTCGGCATGACCGCCATCCGCGCTGCCGGCATGGACGCGGTGGATGTGCGGACGCTCCTGGGTTAGCGGGCCCGCAGCTTCGGAGCACTCGCCACGCAGGGTTACGACGGATTTCTCCCCACCGAGACCACCCACGTCGAACGCGCGGAGAGTCGCGCGCCGCTCAGCGCTTCATGGCCAAGCTGCGGTCGGCCTGATTCCGCAAGAGCCTTCGGGCCAGGCAAAAGACGGTCAGAGTCTGCGGACCTCGTCTCCTGCACGGGCCAGTGGTGGCGCATCGACGCGGTGGCGGGCGCGTTCGGTGGCGGAGCGGACGATCACGCGGACGGGGTGCTGGCCGGAGGGGAGCTGGAGTTTGAAGGCAGAATTGAAGCCGCGCCGGGCGAGTTCGTCGCGCAGCCGCGCGTGGTCGCCGCACCAGCTTTCCTCCTGTTCGCAATCGCGGAGGCGTTGCTGCTCGGTCAACTCGGCGGTGTCGGCGTGGCGCACCATCGCGGTCTGGAGCAGGCTCAGGTCGGAGTTCACCACCATTTCAACGGCGTATTCGGCATTGCCCGGTTTGCGGATGACGAGCTTCCCGGCGCTCACCAAGGCGGTCTCCATCGGCGCGCCGTCCAGCTCGTAGCCGATGGCGGCGAGGGATTCGAGAATGGCCTGCCGCCGCTCGTCGGCGAGGCGGCGCTGGTCGTCGGTGGCGACGGCGGCGGTCAGTTCGCGTTCGAGATCGCCGAGGTCCACGACGTTGCCCGCGCGCAGCAGAGTTTGAAGCTGCGCGCGCAGCCGCTCGACGACCGGGCCGGTCGCCGCGGACGTGCGGTCGAGCACGGCCTCGAGGCGGGCGCGCCATTCGGAGTGCGCCTGCAAGTTCTTGAGCCGGGTGCTGCAATCCAACGCTAGGGCTTCGTATTGCGTGCGGCGGAAGGCGGGATCGGTCTCGCGCTCAATGGCCGCGGCACGTTCGCGCAGGGAACTCCAGCCCGCGTGATTTTGGAGGAGGGAAAGTTCGGCGAGAAGCCGCTCGGCTTTTTCCGCGTAGGTGTCGGCG
Source organism: Akkermansia muciniphila (assembly GCA_945861535.1). Lineage (GTDB taxonomy): Bacteria > Verrucomicrobiota > Verrucomicrobiia > Limisphaerales > BJHT01 > BJHT01. The sequence continues at coordinate 41,004 of CAMAUZ010000019.1, forward strand.
GATGTTTTCGCGGTGGTGGTGGCGACCGCGACGGGTGCTTGTTTCGCGAGATAATCCTGGAGCGTCTCCACCGGCGCGCGGCCGGCGGCCAGATGCGCGGTGACGAGGCGGGCGTGGGTGTCGCGCACCGCCTGCTCGAACTGCCCCACGGCGGCCGTCAGCCCGCACCGGGCCGCGGCGACGGCGCTCTCGGTGGCGCGCAGGCACGCGATTTCATCGGGCGATTCCGCCGACTCGACCGGGACCGGGATGACGAGTCGCTGCAGCCGCGCCGCCGCGCTGGCACGGATGCTGGCGACTTCGGCGACCGGCCAGTTGGCGGGCAGGGCGGTCTCCAAACCGCGCTCCAGTTTCGCCCGCTCCTCGTGGAGTTTGCCAACGTGCTGGCGCAGCTCGCGCACGCGGCGTTGCAACGTGGCGACTTGTTCGCGGACGGCGGCGGTGAGTTTGCCCAGGCCCGCCTCCAGCAATTCTTTCTCCCGGCGAATCTGCAGCACCACGTCGAGACCGTCATTCCGCGCATTGGCAAAACCGGCCTCGACGCGCCTGGTCAGCAGCGCGGGATCGGCGGTGGGCGACGGCGCGGTGAGTTCCAAGTTGCGCGCCCGCTCCGCAAGTTCGGAGCACTGGCCGAACAGGCGGCGATACTCGGCGAGCGTGGTAGCGCACTGGGCGCGATTGGAACGCCGGGCCAGGTGGAGGGTGGTTGCCGTAACCTCGAAGCATTTGGGGCCGCTCATGGTGCGACGGGTTCTACGGCCTCGCCGAACCCATCGCAATCCCGGAACGGGCCGAAGCTGTGCGGTCGTGATGAAGCAAGCAGCAGGTGAGAAAAAGACGGGCCGTGGTAGGGCGCGCCTGTCCCCAGCGCGCCGTTCCGGTATACGCACGCCCCGCGGCGCGCTGAGGACAGACGCGCCCTACCAACTTGGGGGGAGCGCACGCAGTGGGACATTCGGACGGTGAAGCGGCGTGAACGCCGCGCGCCGGTACCGCAGCCGTCCCCGGCTGCGAGTTGCGGGGCGTCCTCGCCCCAGCATTCGGTCCGCGCGGCGAGACGCCGCCTCACCCTCCCGGCGTGAGCTGCCGTTGATGCTCCTGCTTCGTGTGCAAAATGCGGAAGACCACGACGCGGCTGGCGTCAATCCGATAGAAGAGTTTGTAGGGAAAACGCTGGGTGATGATCCGGCGGAAACCGCGGTAATAAATTGGCCGACGCTCCGGCGTCTCCTCCAGCACGCGAATGGCGCGCCCCACTTCCGCCAGCAACTCGTCACCCAAACCCGTCCGCCGGGATTCATACCAAGCGCGGGCGGCCTGCAAATCCGCCTCCGCCTTCGGCCGGATGACGACGCGCCAGCTCACGAACGCGAGGACTGGCGCAGGCGGGCTTCGACTTCCGGCCAGGTCGATCCGGCGTCGGGGTTCTTTCGGTAGTCCTCCAGTTCGCGGTCCAGCAACGCCCTTTCCTCAGCGCCGGGCTGGCCACCGGCCAGCAAGTCGCGTTCTTCCATCTCGCAAATGCGGTCAAAGATTTCGCGCCGATCGGTCAAATCCAACTTGGGGAGTTCCGCCAGGATTTCCACTTTGCTCATGGCCGCAGGCTAGGTTTCGCCTACCCCGATGGCAAGCGCTGCCCTGCGGGGCGCGGCATCTATGCCGCTTCAGCATTCGCGTGTCGGGGCGGGTGCGAGCAGGGTGAGGTATTTGAACCGTGAAGCCGCGTGAACGCTGCGCGCCCCGGAGCGCGGGCGTCCCGCACGCAGCAGCAACGAAATTGCGGCGGTGTGGGAAAGTTCCAAGCATCCCGGCGTGTCTGGAGCCGCTGCGGCCCGGAGGGCCGCGCTCCGACCGAATCGCGGACGGCGCGCCGGCTGGGACGACCGAAAATCGTCCGACACTTCGTATCTGTTTAGCCCCAACGGGGCGGACCTATTCCAGCCCAGGGCAAAGCGTAGCGCCGCCCTGGGTTGGTCCGCCAAAGGGAACCCAGCCCTGAAGGGGCGGGTCATGGGCGGTGCGGCGCGAGGGGATGGGTCGCCCCTTCAGGGCTTTGAGTCTTCGCCAACGCCAACCCACGGCGATGCCGTGGGCTGGTATGGCACCGCCCCGTTGGGGCTAAACCGAGACGCACTTCCGTGCTGGGTTGGCGGCCGGTGAACCGGAAAGTCCCGGCAGGGACAGCGGAGATTCGCGGCTCACGCTTCTGGCGTCCCCGCCGGGACTTGGTTCGCCACCAACGCCGACCCAGCACTGAAGTGCGGGGCTGTTGGCTGCGGCCCTCCGGACTGGGAATCCGACCACTGGCAAGAAACTGAAATGCGTCCGGTTCCGCTAGCGCGCACCACCAGGACCCACCAACACCAACCGAAAACCGATGCTGATGTTCGCCGTATCGGGGGCGTGGTTGTAGCGTTTGGAAGACAACAAGTGGTCCGAGTCGTCATCGATAAACGACCCGCCACGCAGAACCCGATATTTCTGCTCGCTGTAGTACCGATCTTCACACCACTGCCACACATTTCCGCCCATGTCGTAGAGACCAAAGTGATTCGCTGCAAAGCTCCCGACAGGCGACGTGTATTCGTAGTCATCCACTTTCATGTCCTGCTCATAGTTCCCCGCGCCGCGGGGCGGCGGCCATTGCGTGCCCCACGGATACACGTTTGGGATTTTCATATTCTTCTCCTGCGGCGTCCCGTCGCGCGGCTCGTTCAGCCCGACCGCCACGCTCCATTCCCAATCCTGCGGCAGCCGGTAGCCTTGCCCCGCGGTCAGCTTCCCCTCTTGCTGTTCTTTCTCCGTCAGCCATTTCGCAAACGCCTGCGCATCATCCCAACTAACGTCCACCGCCGGATGCGCCGGGCCGGAGACCGAGAGCCGGTCCCAACTTCGGCGCGTCGCGATGGCAAATGCCTCGTAGTCCTGCACCCGCGTGTCCCACACGCTGAACAAAACCGCTGTTCCGGCCACTGGCACAAATTTCATTCCCAAGCTGTTGGCCCACGGCTGCTCCTTCGTCGCTGTGGCAATGCGTAATGCTTCCGCTTTGGCCCTGGCGTCTGCATCCGCTCGGGCTTTTGCTTCCGCCTCCTTGGCTACCGCCTCGATCTGTTTCCTTTCTGCTTCCAACCGTTGCGCTTCAGCCCGTGTCTTGTTTTCCACGTCAACCCGCCAAGCCAGCCCAACAATTACGAACACCACGAAAGCAGCCAATCCCAACCTTCCCAACATGGTTGCCCGGCGCCGCCGTGATTCTTCTCGTTCCGCCGCGAGTTGCTGCTGCCGTCTTCCTTCCGCTTGTCGCTGGCGTTTTTCCTCCGCCAGTCTTTTCCGTTCCTCCACCGCGTGGGCTGGAACAAAAGCGGCGATCATGGCAACCAGATTCGGGAAGGTCATTTCCTGCGCCCCGCGCAACTCCTCCAGCTGCTGATGGCTCCGGAGCAGGTGCGGCCAGTCGCGCAATGCCGCTACCAATTGCGTTTGCGCCGCTTCGACGTTTCCTTCCCGAAGCAGGGTCTCGGCAACCGCCCAGTCCATCTCAACACCGAAACCTCGCAGATAGGCCATGCCGTCCACGTACCGCTTCTGGGGCGGGGTCTGCAACAGTTCGCGCGGGCAGGTGGCGAGCAGGATCGCCTCCTCCGGCTGCAGCGATTCACGCCGAAATAATTCGTCGAGGTCAGGGTTCGTACTCCCGGCATACGCCGTGCGCGTCTCTGCGCCCTCGGCCATGACCGCCTCGCGCGGACTGAGCGCCAATCGATCAACCAAGCTGCGGTCGCACGCCACCTTCGCCGCCTTCACTCGCGCGAGGACTTGGTCGCGCCAGACCCGAAGCTCCAGCAGTCCCCGATCACTCCGCAGTTGCGCCACCCACTCAGGGAGGGTGCTGCCCAGGATGGCCGTCGCGGTGGGAACATTGTCTGGCAGCCAGTTCGCGTTCACCACCTCGCCCTTCCATGTCAGCGGCAATTGCGGGTGCAGTGCGAGCAGCGCGACCGCGAGCCTCATGTCGGCGTCCAGCTTCTTGTCCTCCGCCACGTCGGTCAGCGTGCTGGTCAGTTGCTGGTCGTAAACCTGGGTGGCAACCCATTCCCGGATCATTCCGCGCGCGAATTGTTTCACGCTCTCCGCCCAGTTCCCGCCCAGCGCCACTGCGAGTTCCTCCGGCGTCAGGAATTCTTTACCGCAAAATTTGTAGGGCTTGTGCGCGGGGCGATGGCTGGCGATTTCCTCCGCCGGTCCGCGATAATGCACCTGCATATCCCGTCGTCCGGCGAGCCACGCTTTCACTTGTTCCGCGCCCCAGCGGTGGGCGTGGTCGCGGGTGAGGAGGCCCTTGAGGAGCAACTGCCATTCGGCGGCGAGCGTCGCGGGGACTTCGATGCCGCGGGTGACGAGGGTGAAGTTCACGGCGCGTTCGTCGAGGCCGGCGAGGGGATGGCGGCGCTGCAAGAGTTCGAGGACGATCACGCCCACGCTCCACCAGTCGCTGGCCTGGCTCACCACGCCGGTCATGGCCTCGGGCGCGCCGTAGGCCGCGGTGCGCTGCACGCCGGTGACGTGCAAGGTGAGTTGCGCCACGCTGGAAATTCCGAAGTCGGTGAGCACGAGGTCCAGCGGCGCGAGGGTGCGGACGAGGATGTTGGCGGGCTTGAGGTCGCGGTGGAGGATGTCGCCGGCGTGCAGCGCGGCCACGGCGTCGGTCAGTTCGGCGAGCACTTCGCGGAGCCGCGGCTCAGCCAGTCCGGGCTGCGCGAGGTCGGCGAGGCTGCCGTGTTGGATGCGTTCGAGGAGTTCGTAATGGCGACCGTCGGGCGCGAGGCCCTGCGCATACACGTCCACGACATGGCTGCGGGAGACGGCGGAGAGTTTCACCCCGAGTTCGGCCTTCGGGCGCAGGCCCCAGTTGTAGAGTTTCAGGACGGCGGGGCGTCCGTCGGGCTGGCGGGCGAACCACAGTTCCGCCTCGCCGGAGGCAACCTTGATGCGCTCGATCAACCGGCAGCCAAGGAAGGTCCCGCCGGGCGTGAGCTTCACGTCGTGAATCGCGCCGGGTGGTGCGGAAGCATTGGCCTCGATGCGGGTGCGGGCCGCGTCGGCGGGGTGCTCGATGATGGTCACGGCTGCGCCGCCGGGTGTCTCGCGCGTGCCGCCGCCGCCTTCGATGATCGTGGGATCGGAGTTCATTCGGGGAAGGAAAGTGCGAGGGGAGGAGAGCACAGGGGCGGGGGAATGGAAAGGATTTGGGGCGGTGGGGGCGGAATGGCCGGAGCGGGGCGGTGGGGAGCACACGCGCCCTCGCGTGTCGCCGGATGCGCCCTCGCAGCCGGCGTCGGGGCGCGCACGACGGTCGTCGAACGTCCGCACGCTCTCGGGCCGCCCAAGTTTTCCGCGAGGGCGCGAAAAACTGCACCCGAGGGCGGGTGCGCTCCCCGGCGGTGGGTAGGCGCGTCTCAGTTTCCTGCAACCTTCGGCGGGCACGGGTGGCGTGCGCGAGGAAACCTGCGACGGCACGCGCGCGGGCGGGGTGGGGCAGGCATCCCTGCCGCCCGTTTCCATGGCCAAGCACCCCCGCGGAACCGGGAACACGGGGCAGGGATGCCCCGCCATCTGGCAGGCAAGGATGCCTGCCCCACCCGGCTGGCGCGGACGCCAAGCCGCGGGCAAGAAACTGAGATGCGCCCTGCCCGCTGCCGTCCGCCGTTTCATTTTGCATGACTTCACCAACCGCGCGTGCCTACCTTCTCCGCACCAAAATCCACGCCTGCCGGACCCGCGATTCGTCTCGCGTCGGCCGCCGGGCACCCAACGCAAACCATCAACTCCCTCGCCGCCATGATCGCCCTTCATCCCGCCGTCAAAAAATTCCTCGGCACCCAACCCCTCAAGTTGCTCATCGGCGGCGAATGGTCCGCTGCCGCCGGTGGCGCGACCTTCGAGACCCGCGACCCCGGCAATGGCAAGGTCATCGCCACCGTCGCCGCGGGCGATGCGGTCGATGTGGATCGCGCGGTCACCGCGGCGGGCGAGGCGTTTCGCAGGAGCGGCTGGGCCACGCTGCCCGCCAATGACCGCGCCGTTTTCCTCCATCGCCTCGCCGATCTCGTGGACAAACACCGCGAAATCCTCGCGCAGATCGAATCGCTCGACGTGGGCAAACCGCTGCCGCAGGCGCGCGGCGGCGACATCCCGAACGTCGCGGCCACGCTGCGCTATTTCGCCGATCTCTCCGTCCACACGCGCCGCCGCGAGCCGATCGCGGTGTCGGGCTTCGAGGCCCGCTCGGTGCGGCTGCCATACGGAGTGTGCGGCTTTATTTTTCCGTGGAACTTCCCGTTGCTGCTGGTCGGCTGGGGCATCGCGCCCGCGCTGGCGGCGGGCAACACCGTCGTCATCAAGCCCGCCGAGGACACGCCGCTCTCGACCCTTTACTTCGCGCAACTCGTCAAGGAAGCCGGCATCCCCGACGGCGTGGTGAATGTCGTCACCGGCCTCGGCGAGACCGCCGGTGCCGCGCTGACGCAGCATCCCGGCCTCAAGCGCATGTCGTTCACCGGCTCGCCCGAGGTCGGCAAGCTGGTCGGCGAAGCATGCGGCCGGAATCTCGTGCCGGTGAAACTCGAACTCGGCGGCAAAGGCGCGGCCGTGCTGTTCGATGACATCGATGTGGACCACGCCGCCAGCGCGCTGTCCTCCGCGCTCACGCTCAACTCCGGTCAGGTCTGCTGCACGGCCACGCGCTGGCTCGTTCACGAAAATATTTACAAACGCTTCGTCACCCGCGCCGCGAAGGCGCTGTCCGCGCTGCACATCGGCCACGGCTTCGATCCCGCCACGCAAATGGGACCGGTGGTCAGTGAGAAGCAGCGCCGCCGCGTCCTAAGCTATCTCGAACGCGGCGAGCACGAGGGCGCGAAGGTGCTCCTGCGCGGCGGTCCCGCGACGGTGAAAGGCCACGCCGGCGGCTTCTACGTGAAGCCCGCGCTGCTCGGCGGCGATTGCAACAACGTCGCCTGCCGCGAAGAAATCTTCGGCCCCGTCGCGTATGTCCTGCCGTTCAAACAGGAAGATGAAGCCGTGGAAATCGTGAACCGCTCCACTTACGGCCTCGCCAACAGCGTGTGGTCCGCCGACCTCGTGCGCGCCAACCGCGTCGCCGAGACGATGGTCGCCGGCAACAGTTGGATCAATGCGCACAACCTCTTCCCGCACGGCGTGCCCTATGGCGGCTGCAACCTCAGCGGCCTCGGCGGCGGCGTGAACAGCCCCGAGACGCTGCTCGATTATCTGCGCCCGCAGTCCGTCGTGCGCCCGCTCGGGTGAGCGCTGCTGGACCGCCGAGCATTGCTCGGCCTGGCCGCAGCTGGTGGGTTCGTGCCGAGCAATGCTCGGCGCTCCGGCCGGTCGCTCCTCTCGGTGCCGCAGGCGTCCTCGCTTGCGAGTTCGCGGGGCGTTTCGCCTCGAGTCGATACGGACGTCGAAACGCCGCCCGAACTCGCAGGCGAGGACGCCTGCATGTACCCCGGCCGCGGACCGCCCGCGTTGGATTTCTTGCAGCTTCCCTGATCCTTTGAGCTTCTCCCGCCTCCCCTCCGCTCCCCGGCCCCACGATTGACGCCTCCCGCCGCCGCCAGTACCTTGCGCCCGCTTATGATCGCCCCGACCGCTCCCAAACCCGCCGCCGCCGCACCGCAAGGATTCCGCGTCGGCGACGAACGCCTCATCCGCCTCACCGCTTCGGCCGCGAACAAAGTCACCACGCTCCTCACCAAACAGGGCCGCAAAAACGGCGTCCTGCGCGTCGCCGTCGTCGGCGGCGGCTGCTCGGGCCTGCAATACAAGATGGACCTCCAGGACGCCCCGGCCAGCCGCGACATCCTCGTCGAGACCGCCGGCGTGCGCGTTGTCGTCGATCCCAAGAGCGCGCTCTACGTCACCGGCTCGGAACTCGATTACGCCGACACGCTCCAGGACGGCGGTTTCAAGGTGAAGAATCCCAACGCCGCGACCAGTTGCTCCTGCGGCGAGAGCTTCAGCGCCTGACCGCCCGCACTTCCGTCTCCACGCGCCCGCCCGCCGCGCCCCGCGCATGACCGACCACTTCCGGCTGCTCGACGAACCCCGCCAGCCGTGGCTCGACCCCGAGGCGCTCAAGGCGCGCTTCCTCACGCTCTCGGCAGCCGTTCACCCCGACCGTTTCCACACCGCGGACGCCGCCGCGCAAGCCGCCGCCAACGAGCGTTATCTCGCGATCAACACCGCCCACCAATGCCTGCGCGAAACCAAGCCGCGCCTCCAGCATCTCCTTGAACTCGAACTCGGCGCCAAGCCCGCCCAGCTCCAGCAAATCCTCCCCGAGACCATGGACCTCTTCATGGAAGTCGGTCAGCTCTGCCGCCAGGTCGATGCCTTTCTCGCCGAGAAAACCGCCGCGACCGCGCCCATGCTGAAAGTGAAATTTTTCGCCCTCGGCCTCGACTGGCTCGACCAGCTCAACGCCCTGCAACAGAGACTCGGTCCGCGCCGCGCCGCGCTCGACGCCGAACTCCAATCCCTCAATCCCGCGTGGCAAACCGCGCCATCCCCCGACACCGCCGAAGCGCGCCGCGCCGCGCTCCCGCTGCGCCGCCTCGAGGAAATCTACCGCCTCTTCAGCTACTACGACCGCTGGGCCGGACAGCTCCAGGAACGCGCGGTGCAACTGTCACTGTGAGAATGAGCGCCCCGCCGCATTGCTCCGAACGCGCCGGCGCTCCTCCCTCAAAGCGCGACGTTCACGCCGCCGCAGCCTGGTCCGCGAGGAACGCGCGCGAATTTCCCGACGCTCCAGTTGCACGGGACCGTCTCTGCGGCCTGAAAAGCTTGTGTGACATCGTGGCCGCCGACGTGAGGAGGCGGACGGCACACGCGCAAAATGCGAAGCAATCCGCCTCCTCACGTCGGCGGCTACACAGACACGACGGATGGTTCACACAGGCGCTCAAGGCCGCGCTCCGGCCGCACAGTGCCATCCCGCCACGACTGGCAGCGGCGCTCACCCTCGCATTTCTCCTCCTCGCCACCCTCACCTTTTCCACCCGTGCCGCTGAACCGTGGGAAACCGCCCTGGCCCGGATGCCTCTCGCCACCGGCACGCGCGAACTCAACGGCACCAACTTCGGCCCCACGCTCCTCGACGCCTTCCAATCCAACGCCGTCGTCAAAGCCCTCGTCCTCATGCCCGGTGCCATCGACGAATTTTATTTCTTCCGCCGTGCTCGCGCGCAGCTCCCGTCCGCGCCAACGCTGCTCGACGCCGTCCGTGCCCTCGAAAACCAAACCCGCATCCGCGCCGCGTTTCGCCCGCCGTGTCTGCTCCTCCACGCCCCGCCCGACCCGCTGACACCCGCCATCCGCGTCACCGACGAAGCCACCGCCGACCGCCTCCACACCCGTCGCTTTCCCGACCCGCTCAACTTCTTCGATCGCGACTGGCCGCGCCTCCAATCGCTGCTCACGCGCACCTTCACCTCGATCTGGAGCGGCTATCCCGAGATCGTCCCCGCCGCCCAATCCCCCGACTCATGGCACTTCTACCGCGCGAGCATCCGCGCCTGGAATCTCACCCCGCGCGAAGGCCTCGAAGCCCTCACCCTCGCCACCCGCACCGCCGTCACCATCGAGAAGCGCCGCCTCGTCTTCGAATGCGACCCGCGCGCCGCCGCCCCCGCTGCGCCGCCGAACTGCCCCTGACTTTCCGCAGACCGCACGCCGCCCGCCGGCGAGCGCCCTCCACCGCTGTTCCCAAGGACGACGCTCGAAATTCCTCTCCCGTGATCTGCCTGCACGATTCCCTGTCCGCCCGCGTCCGTGCTGCGCAAATCCAGACACGTTGTCCAACAACAAGACAACCGCCACCCCTGGTTTCCGCCCAATTCCGGCCATACGCCTGCAAATCACGCCCGGTCCGTCATGGCATCGCGCCTGCTAAATCCCCTCCCATGCAGATGAAACATTCTTTCGCCAAACGAAAAAATGTCACACCCACCGCCCCGGTCATCATGGCTGGGGCAACCAGTCCCACCTGCATCCTACCAACCAGCGTTGGGCTTTCAGCCTGACGTCCTGCTGACACGAAAGTGTTGCCTGGCGGCCTGCGCAAGCAGCCGCCAGTTTCTTTTTTTATGGGGGCCATCCCGCGTCGCGGCGCTGTCGCCGGTCCCCGTCCGGCGGGTGAAACGGGCAACCTGCCGCGCGGAAGGAGGAAGGCATGCGAAACTTCCGCCTCGTTCTTTTCCGAGTGCGGCGTCCCCTCCATTCCGCCGGGCTGGCAGCCCGGCGGCACAGGCTGGTCGCCTGTGCTACCGATTCCGATTCGGCGTTCAGGTCGGGCGCCTCACGCCGCGCCGAAACCGAACACCCGCGCTGCCGTGCCGCCCAGCACCTTCGCCTGGTCCGCCGCCGACATTCCCACCAACACCCCCCGCGTCCGCTCCCGATACGCGCGATACGACTCCGCCGTTGCGTTCTCATCGAAGCCCCCGCCGTAAATCATCCGCCCAGCGCCAAACGCCCCCGCCAGTTCGCGGATCACCGCCGTCACTTTTTCCAACGGCTGTTCCTCCGGCGTCGGCAGCGAGGAAATTTTCATCACCGTGTTCGGGAACCGCGCCCACCGCACGATCGCCGCATGATCCTCCCGCGTCCCCTGAAACGGCCGCCCCAAGTGATCGATCACCACCGTCGTCTGCGCGAACTCCTTGATCAGCGGCTCGAAGCCGATCCCGAAGCGCGGCTCGAAATGCAACTGCACGCCCAGCCCCAGCTCCGCCGCCGCGCGCCACAGCTCGCGCAACTCCGGCTTCCCGAACGGCGGCAACCGGTCCGCCTGATACGCATGAATCCGCGCCGCCACGACGCGCCCCGGGTTGCGTTTCACCAACGCCTGCATGGCGGGTATCGATCCCGGCCGCCCGGCGAAAAACAAACACGTCCCCTTCAGCCGCTTCCCGCCGACCGCGAAGCACCGCTCCAGAAACCGGTGGTCATCCTGATACGGCTCAGGATGCACGATCACCGCGAAGTCCACGCCCGCGCCATCCATCCGCTGCAACAGCAACTCCGGCGGCGACGCCTTCTCCGGCCGATACGGCCCCTGCGGATGATACGGAAATCGCGCATCGCCCCCGCCCGCGAAGCAATGCACATGCGCATCCACCACCGGCACGCGCGGCTCCGCCCCACGCGCCAGCGCTCCCGCCCCCAACACCGCGCCCACCGCCATGGTCTTCAGAAAATCCCGCCGCGCGCAGTCGCCCGCGCCCTCCGCCACCCGGTTCAACTCTGTTCTCATAATCATTTTCCCTTTCCCAAATCGCTCACCGTAGCCGCCGACGTGAGGAGGCGGATCGGCCGCCGCGACGTGGCCCGTCCGCCTCCTCACGTCGGCGGCTACTATGCCACAGGCGGTGAGACGCCTGCGGTACCCCGCCCGCCGTCACTCAGCCACTCGCCGCCTCGCCACCAATCACGAATCACTTTCCCCCACCCGCCTCCCTCCGCACCAAATCCAGCCCCTGCTGCGCCGTCACAAACTTGAACGTCTCCCGCTCATACCGATTCACCCGCGCCAGCACGCTTGTCCCGCGCGGGCCGGCCAGCGCAAGGAACACCGTCCCCACCGGCTTGCCCGGCGTCCCGCCCGTCGGCCCCGCGATGCCCGTCGTCGCCAGCGCGTACGTCGCGCCGGTTCGTTGCCGCGCGCCCTCGGCCATCTCGCGCGCCACCGCCTCGCTCACCGCGCCGTGCGCCGCCAGCGTTTCCTCGCGCACGCCGAGGAACGTCTGCTTCGCCGCATTGCTATACGTCACCAGCCCCGCCAGAAAAACAGCCGACGCCCCCGGCACATTCGTGATGCGGTTCGCCACGAAACCGCCCGTGCAAGACTCCGCCACCGCCAGCGTCTCGCCCCGCGCCGTGAGCAACTGCACCAGCACCGACTCGATCTGATCATCGCCTTCGCCATACACCGCCGCCCCGAGCAACCGCCGCGAGATCGTCGCCGCCTCCGCCACCAACGCCGCGCCTTTCATCCCGTGCGCAACGAACCGCAAATCCACCTCGCCCGTCCGCGCGCAATACCCCAGCTCCAGTCCCGTATCCGTCAGCGCCTTCAGCGGCCCCGCCACCGTCTCCTCCACCACCGATTCGCCAATGCCCGTCGTCTTCAGCGTGCGACACACGAACTCGTCCGCGAGCGGAAATTCCCGCGTCACCAGCGGCACCACGCTGTCCGTGAACATCGGCCGCAATTCCCGCGGCGGACCCGGCAACATCACCAGCAGCGACCGCCTCCCAGCCCCGCGAAACGCATTCGGCGCGACCGTCATCGCCAGCCCCGGCGCCGTCCCGTTGGGATTCGGCAGAATCACCGCGCCCGCGGGAATCATCGCCTGCACCCGCGTGCTCGGCGGCATCACGCGATGCCGACCTGCGAAAAACTGCTCGATGTGCGCCACCATCCCCGCGTCCTCGTGCAGCGGGCACCCCAGCAACTGCGCGATCAAATCCCGCGTGATGTCATCCGAGGTCGGCCCCAGCCCGCCCGTCGTGATGATCAAATCCGCGCGCCCCAAAGCCTCGCGCACCGCCTGCTGAATGTCCGCTCCCGTGTCCGCCACCGCCACCTGCCGCGTCACCACATACCCGCGGTCCGCGAGCTGCCGACAGAGCCACTGCTGATGCGTGTTGAGCACCCGGCCCAACAGCAGTTCCGAGCCGGTGTTGATGAGTTCAATGTTCATGCCGCGAACCTTGGCACGCGCCCGCCCGGTGTCTCAACCTGGAAACCACGGTTGAGGCGAACCCCGAAAGGCACGAAAATAAAGGGCCGGGTCGCGGTTGGGCAGGACCGCATTACCTTCCCACCGATGGCACTTCCCGTTTCGGCCAGCACCTCTTCCTTCGTGCGGGCGCATCTCAGTTTCTTGCAATGCGAACGGGCGGCTGCGGTGCAGCGTCGCCGGACTGGCGCAACGGACGCGTTCTCGCTCGCCCCGTCATTCTCCCGTTGAGAGGGAGAATTTTCGGCCGCGCTCGGCGGAGCGGAAGCGTTCGGATTGGCGCAGAGCGAGCGAACCGGCTCCTACTCCCCGCGGGAGGGGGGGTGAGTGAGAACGGAGACGAATTGCCAACCAAGGTGCAAGAAGCTGCGCTGCGCCCCTTTGTTCCTTGGCCATTGCTCCTTCCCTTGAACTTTGAGCTTTATCCTTTGAGCTTTCGCCCCCCGCTTCACACCGCGTGCTGCTGGTTGCCGTCCGCACCGCCGCCGTCGAGGTCGATCAGGATTTCGCGCGGCTCGGCGCCGTTGCTCGGGCCGACGATGCCGCGTTGTTCCAGCTCGTCCATGATGCGCGCCGCGCGGCCGTAGCCGAGCCGCAGGCGGCGCTGCAACAGCGACACGCTGGCCTTCTGCTCGCTGCGGATGACTTCGATGCACTGCTCGATGACGCCCTCGTCCTCGTCGAGTCCGCCTTCCTCGCCATCCATGCTGCTGACCGGCTTTTGCAACTGCTGATGAATCTCGACCTCGTAGCTGGGCTTGCCCTGCTTCGCGATGAAGTCCACGACGTCCTGGATTTCCTGGTCGGTGATGAGCACGCCCTGCGCGCGGATCAGCCGCGCCGAGCCGGGCGGCAGATAGAGCATGTCGCCTTTGCCGAGCAGTTTGTCCGCGCCCATCGCATCGAGAATCGTGCGCGAGTCCACGCGCGCGGCGACCTGGAACGCGATGCGCGCCGGGATGTTCGCCTTGATGACGCCGGTGATGACATCGACCGACGGCCGCTGCGTGGCGACGATGCAGTGGATGCCCGCCGCCCGCGCCATCTGCGTGATGCGCGCGATGGCCATCTCGACATCCGCCGGCGCGACGAGCATCAGGTCCGCCAGCTCGTCGATGATCACCACGATGTAACTGAGCTTCTCGGGAATGATGATATCGTCGTCGCGCGGCACCACGATCTGCTCGTCCACCTCGACCGCGAATCCATCCGCGCCCGCCTCGACTTTTTCCTTCTTCGCCATCAGCGGCAGCTCGGGTTCGCTCTGCGGCAGCGGCTTGTCCTTCGGGCGTTCGTTGAATGACTTGATGTTGCGCACGCCGACGCGCGCGAAAATCTGGTAGCGCTTCTCCATCTCGTTCACGACCCAGCGCAGCGCGAGGATGACTTTCTTCGGATCGTTTACCACCGGCACGACCAGGTGTGGCAGCGAGTTGTATTGCTGCAGCTCGACGACCTTGGGATCGATCATCACGAAGCGCAGTTGGTCGGGGCTGAACTTGTAGAGCAGCGACGCGATGATGGCGTTGATGCACACGGATTTGCCCGACCCGGTGCTGCCGGCGATCAGGCAGTGCGGCATCTCGGCGAGGTCCGCGATGATCGGATGGCCGTACACGTCCTTGCCCAGCGCGAGCGGGATGCGGCACTTGGTGTTCTTCCATTCATCCGACTCGAGCAGGTCGCGCATGATGACCTTGGTCTTGATGAGGTTGGGGACCTCGATGCCGACCGAACTTTTGCCGGGCACGGGCGCGAGAATGTGGATGCGCTCGGCCTTCAGCGCGGCGGCGATGTTGTTGGTGAGGCCGGAGATTTTTTCGAGCTTCACGCCGGGCGCGGGATGCAGCTCGTAGCGCGTGATGGTCGGGCCTTTGGTGATGTCGCCGAGCGCCACGTCGATGTCGAATTGCGCCAGCGTTTGCTGCATGAGCCGGGCGTTGGCCATCAGCTCCTCCTTCGATTCCGTGGGCCGCAAGGTCATGTCCGGCTGCTGGAGAAAATCCATCGGCGGCACCTTGTAGTTCCCGATCAAGGGCGTGGCCGCCACGGTGATGGGCTTGGGCTTTTTCGGCACGAGCTTGGGCCGCGGCGACATGGCCACCGGCGCGAACGGCGGCGCGGACGACGACGCGGCGGCACCGTTGGCGTCCGGCTTGTTGGCGGAATCGGCTGCGTTGCCGGGCTTCGGCGCGTCGGTTTTTTCGCCGGACTTTTCGCCCGGTTTTCCGGCCGAACGCCCGAGCACCTGCTCGGTGGTGGCCGCGGCGAGTTCCTGCGCGGTGATGATGAGCGCGGCTTTTTCTTTTTCCTTCGCGGCGGCCGCGGCGGCGGCGGCGGCGGTCTCCGCCGCGGGTTTGGCTGCTTTGCCACCGGCTTCGGGCCAGGAATTGGCGACGCTCAGATCGCGCACCCGCGGCTCCGGCACGGGCTTCATGTCCGGCCCGAGTGTGGGACCGGTCGGGGCTTCCTTGCCCGCTCCGGCAGCCTCGGCCTTCGCGTCGGCCTTCACGTCGGTCTTGGCTTCCGGCTTGCCGGACTTCGCGCCCTTGGCGAGCTGCTGTTCCAGGCGGCGGGCTTCGCGTTCGAGCTCGCGCGTCCGCTGTTGCAGCGCGAATTCCTCCGCCTCAGAGGGCGCACGGAAACGGAACCAGGCATCCTCGACCCACGCAAAGACCTTGAAGTTGGTGAAGCAGACCAGGCTGATCAGATAGAGCGTCGCGACGAGAATGGTCGCGCCCACCGTGCCGAAATGGCTGAACACATAATCGTTGAAGAACTGGCCCACGACCCCCCCGGCGCTCGGGGCGTTGAGCCGCCGCCCGAGGTCATCGAACAGCGTCGGATACAGCGCCAGCCAGACCATGCTGCACAAAAACATCAGCGCCGCCCAACCCCAGCGCGTGCGCAGATAAGCCAGCGCCGTGAAAAACTGCGCCAGCCCCAGCGCCAGCAGCAGCGGCGGCAACAGGTACGCCGCCGCGCCGAACAGGAAGAAAAAACCATGCGCCGTCCACGCGCCGAACAGCCCGATCAGGTTGTGCCGGGGAACATTGACGTCCGTGCGGTTGAACGAGACATCGCCCTTGTCGAACGAGAACATCGCGATCAGCAGCAGCACCGACAGGCTGACCAGCACGATGCCGAGGATTTCCCCGGACCGCTGTTCGCCCGCCGTGTTGCCCGCATCTTTTCTCGCCATTGCCGCAGATTAGTAAGCCGCACCCGGATTAGCAACACGGCGCGCGGGGGGAGGAAAGCTCCAAGGCTAAAGCTCACAGCTCAAGGGAAGGGTCAAGGATCAAGGTTCCAGACTGGGCTGGTCATTCAGTGGCTGGCACTGCGGTGGGTAGGGCGCGTCTGTCCCCAGCGCGCCGGTGGGAGGTCCACCCGCCCGCGGCGCGCTGAGGACAGACGCGCCCTACCCACCGCGCCGAGAGCTTGATTGGCCAGCGGCAAGGCGATCCGTTTCGTTCCAAACAGCGGAGAATCGGAGTTGTCTTTGAGCTTTAGCCTTTGAGCTTTGAGCTTTGCTCGTCTCCGCCGTCGCCGACTTTCAAGCGCACTTCGCATTGCGTGGACATGCGAAGGGAATGGTTCCCGGTGAGAGGTTGGGGGGTGCCGCGGGGGAGTTCGCGGCCGTCGAGCTGGGTCGTGTTTTGCACGCCGGCGAGGGCGGTGAGGAACCATTGGCCGTCGCGCTGCGCAAGAGCGACGTGGCGGCGGGAAACGGTGCCGAGGCCGGCGAATATCTGGCAGCCGACGGTGCCTTCGCGGCCGATGATGTCGCCGTCGCGACACGCGAATCGTTGCGCGCCGACGGTGAGATGCAGCGCGGGTGCCACCGGAGAAGCGGCGACAGGTGTGGCTGTGCGTGTGGCGGCGGGCGCGGGTGGCGCGGTGCCGCCGCTCGGGGTCACGGCGCTCAGGTCATTGCCGCAACCCGCGCCGCCGCAGAGGAGGGCGTAGGATTCGTTGATGGTGCCGCAGAGGGGACAGACTTTGCGCGGAAGCGCGGGGGCGGCGGGGAGCGGTGCGGCTGACGCAGGTGCAGTCGCGGCGGGCGGCGCGGATCCGGGCGGGCGGGCGCTGTGGCCGCGGTCGAGGATGGGCTGGCCGCAGCCGCCGCAGATGGAGTCGTGGGGGGCGTTTTCGTGGCCACAGATCGGGCACGGGAGGCGTTGGCTCATGCGCGGACTTTCACGGGTTGATCGGAGGTGGTGCTGTCATAGCCGAGGGCGCGGAGTTTTTCACGCAGCTTGGCCATTGCCCCCGGCTCGGGGATGCCGGCCATCCAGATCGCGTCGCCTTCGAGCATGAGATCGAGCTGCCGCTGCGGCGACCACGGGCGCTGGTCGAGATCGGTCGGGTAGCGTTCACGGGCGAGCGGCGAGAGGAGAAAAATGCGCTGATTGTCGGAGCCGCGCAGGGCGAGGGTCTGGCCGGCGTGGGCGACGAACGGCTCGGAGATGAGCACGTCGGCGAGCGCGAGGATGTCGGCGTGCTGGGCGAAGAGGCGTTCGTTGGGATAGCCGGAGAACACGAGCAAATCGCCGGCGGTCCGGGTGCGCAGGAGTTTCAGCAATTCGCGCAGCGCGTCGGGTTGGTCAAAGGGTTCGCCGCCGGAGATGGTGACGCCGTCGGCCTGCGCGAGCCACTGGGCGCAGCCCGAGAGCAGTTCGTCGAGGGCGATGCGGTGGTCGGGCAGGGCATCCCAAGTGTCGCGACTGACGCAGCCGGGGCAGTGGATCGAGCAGCCCTGAGTCCAGATGCCGAGGCGCCGCCCAAAGCCGAGCGTGGTGACCGGGAAGTGAACTTTGTTGATCGCGATGTGCATGGTGTGGGGAGAGGGATAGCACCTTGGAGCGGGGCGGGACAGTGGCAATCGGGGGAGAAGGATCGGGGCCGCTGCGAGTTGGCGGTGGCACCGCGCGCGAGCCGGTGTTTAGAGCATGGGCGACGGCGGGCGACCGCGGCGGAAAAATCGGTGCGGTGCGGCCGCGCGGTGCGGTGCCGGAGCGCGGCCTTCAGGCCGCAGAAACGTGCGTCTCGTATGCGATCAACGAATTTCCAGACGATCGTTTCCGACGCACCAAATCGTGAGCGGCGGGACACATTCAGGTTGGTGGGAACGGCCGCTGCGGGCGGGCGTTTCTGCGGCCTGAAGGCCGCGCTCCGGTCGCCTTGACTGCATCGTTACGCCTTCAGCCGTAGAGCGGCATCGGCTCCAGCTTGAACTCGGGGAACACGCGGGCGAGGTCCGCATCGGGGCTGTGCCTTTTCAGAACCGCGGCGAGGACGTTGCGGTAGTTCGTGGTCACGGGGAGATCGCCGGGGTCTTCGAGAATCTCGGGCTTGAGCGTCGGCCAGTCGCCGAGGACGCGCCCGCCTTTCACGCCGCCGCCGACAACAAACATCACGCTGCCGCGTCCGTGGTCCGTGCCGAACGCCGAGTTCTCCGTCACGCGCCGCCCGAACTCGGTCATCACCACGACCGTCGTCGAGTCCATCGCCGCACCCATGTCGCGATAGAACGCGCCCAGCCCGCGCCCGAGCCGCGCCATCAGCGGGTCCATGATCGTCCCCTGGTTCAGATGCGAATCCCAGCCGCCAAGGTCAATCGACGCGGCCTCCATGCCGACGCGCGCCTTGATCAGGCGGGCCACCTGCTGCATCCCCTGGCCGAAATCATCCTTCGCATATTCCGCCCCGCCCGCGGGCTGATACGCCGTGGCGCGCAGGCGCTCGATGCGCCGCAACGCGTCCAGCGTGTCGCGGCCCGCCGCACCAAGCAATCCGCCCTCGCGCTGGTACAGGCTCTCGAGTTCCTTCTGTATCGGTGCGGCCTTGGTGCCGAGGGAGAATTCGTCGAGCGATCGCAACACCGTCGCCGCGGGTGCGCCGCGCAGGCACTCGGGGACCGCGCGCCCAAACGCAATCGCCGACAGCGCGCCGGCGGACAGATTCGGCCGGTAGCGGAGGAACCTTCCGAGCCAGCCGCCCGCGACCTCGCCGCCGTGCTCCATCAAATCCTGCGCCTCGAAATGCGAGCGCGTGCTGTCCTCCGAGCCGACGGCGTGAACAATCGCCAAGGCCCCCTCCGTGTAGGCGGGCGCGAGGTCCTTGAGCAGCGGGTTCAGGCCGAAGAAACCATCGAGCTTCACCGCCTCCGCCTGGCGCACCGCGATGCGCGGACGCGCCCGATAGTAGCCGTCGTCCTGCAACGGCGCGACGAGGCTCAGGCCGTCGGCACCACCGCGCAGAAAAACCACGACGAGTGCATGAGCGCTGTCACCATTGCCGGTGATGAGGGTCTTGGGCGCAGCCATAAATCAGCACTTTTGAAATCCCGGCGACGCCAGTAGCAGCGGCACGAGCGCGCCGGACGCCTTGCCGCCGGCGGTTTCTTCCGCCGTCGGTTTGCGCCCGAGGAAATGCGCGAACAACTCGTCATCGCCGCGGAAACATTTCCGCAGCGCCGCGTCCTCGAATTTCACGCCGTGAATCTTCCCGTCGGTCAGCGCGACGGCGAAATTCCAGCGCCACAGCAGCGTGCCCATCCACGGCGCGGCGGCCTCGGGATAGCCGTCCGGCGTCGGGTAATGGAACGGCGCGTGGCCCATGCGCACGAGGAATTCCATCAAGGCCGGCGGGGCGTCGGTCGCGGTGTCGGTGGCGCGCAGGGCGGACACGATGAAATGAAACGGGCGCTTGAACTTGTTCGCGCGCGTGGTGCGAAACTCGGTCGTGGCGAACAGCGCGCGCAAGGTGCTGCCGAGGTCGCCGCGCGTGCGCAGGAAAACGTCGGCGACCGCAGTCACGGCGGCGGCCGGCGGCTCGTCAGCGATGAAGCGGCGGCAGAGCTTGGTTGCGATATGCTTCGCAGTGGCGGAATGCAGGCCGACGATTTCGAGCACCTGATCGAGTTCGTTGCGGCCGAGGATTTCCGCCTCCTCGCGCTTCACGCCGGCGGGGATTGCGGGGATGATTTTGCCGAGGACTTCCTTCGCGTCCTTGTCGTGCTGGTCGGGGTTGAACTCGACCTTGCCGAGGCTGTGCTTCGATTGGTTGGTGCCGCGCACGGTCCAGCCGGTGAGGCAGCGCGCGACTTCCATCACGTCCTTTTGCGAGTAGCCGCCGTGAACGCCGAGGGTGTGGAGTTCGAGGAGTTCGCGGCCGTAATTTTCGTTGGGTTTGTCGGCGGATTTCGCGCGGCGGTTCACGCGGCCGTCGAGATACCAGAGCATCGCGGGACTCAGCGCCGACGCGCGCAGCATTTCGGGAAAACGGCCGAGCGCATGGGCGCGGATCACGTCGCGGTCGTCGGCGGTCTTGAGCCATTTACAGTCGCCCTTCGAGGGGTCGATGTTGAAGTGGTCGGACCAGAAATGGACCATCACCTCGTAAAGCTGGCGCTCGGACAACACCGCGCGCAGCAGCGTGCCGCGCGTGAGTTCGGTGAGCAGCAGTTTCTCCTGATACTCGAACAATTCGCCCGGCGGCTCGCCGAGCGTCTCGAACCGGCGGAGCGCGTTTTCAGCGGCGGGATAATTGATCGCGGACGGATTCAACTGCTCGTCGAGGAAGGCGGCAAAGGCCGCGTCTTCATCCGCGCCAAGCCGGCGCACGCGCTCGTAGTCACCGGGACGCGGGCCGAAGGTGAGGCGGTTCAACGCGTGGGCCACGAGGTCGGTGGTCTCGCCGGTGGGAACTTGAAACGGACCTTCCCCGCGCGGGGGGACGCGCCGCCCGATCAGCAGCGCCTCGGGAATCGCATCGCACGCCGTCGTGGCGGCGAGCGCGGTGACGCCGCCGGCGTGGAGGAATTGCCGACGCGTGAAGTTCATGAAGCGGCGGGCGCAGGGTTGGTTTTCAGCGCCGGCGGCACTTCGGCCTTGGGCCGGCCGCGAATGGCGAGCACGGCCGCACCGACGCCGCTGACGAGCGTGCCGATGGTCAGGCCGAACCAGCCAACAAACGGCAGGAGAAATGTCAGCGCAAGCACGATCCCGCCGCGCAAGGTGCGCCGCCACGGTTGCTGCGCATCCAGCGGCGAGGGCATCCCGAAGCCGATGCGCTGCGCCAGGCCGCCCGAGCCGGCCAGGCCGAGCAGGATGGAGATCGCGATGGTGACCACGCCCGCGATGTTCACGACCGGGTTCCGCGCATTTTTGAACAACGCGAGGGCGAGCAGCAGGAAGGGCAGGGTGCCCAGCACGCCGATGCCCAGGGTCCGCCAGGGTCGTCCATAGTGCGAGCGGGCGCGCGAGACAAACCCCGGAAACAACGCCTGCGCCGCCAACCAATAGGCGACGAACATGATGAGCGTGCCAAGGATCAGCAGGAAAATCTTCAGGACATCGGCCATGATCATAAGCGTGCGGGTAGCGAGGTTTCTGAGCGGCGGCAATCGTGCCACCAGTCGGGAGACTCCGCAAACCTCGGGCGGTTACGATGATTTTTCCGGGCGCGACGGCCGGATGGCGGTGAGGGGAGGTGAGGAAAGCTCAAAGGATAAAGCTCAAAGCTCAAGGGAAGGAACAAGGAACAGGGGCCGAGGACCAGGTTGGTTTCCGGACCACGGCGGGGACGGCGCGGCTGAAAACGGGGCCGGACAGAACGGGACCGAACCCGGCCGCAACCATGCGATCAGGAGTGGCTGTTCCCGCACGACGGCCCCTGACACGGCGGGCGGCGAATGCCCTTGCCCGCACCCGGCGCTTCCGGCAAAGACGGCTCCCTCATGAAAGACCACTGGGTGCTCCATCTCCTGCTGACGCTGTGCTTTCTCCTCGCCGCCGCCGCCTATCTGCGCGCGGCGGCTCCGCGTGAAAACCCGCAGCCCGCCGCGCCCCCCGCGCCAGTCGGCACGTCCGGTGACGACGGCAACGTGCGCCGCTTCGGCGCGGTCGGCGACGGGAAGACGGACGACACGGCGGCGATTCAGCGGGCGGTGGTTGAATCGCGCGCGGGCCGGCTGGAGTTTCCGCGCGGGGATTTCCGCATCACCAGGACCATCGAACTCAAGCTGGGCGCGCGCGGGCCGACGGCGTTGAGCGGGCAGGGCGGCGTGGGCCGCGTGACGATGGCGGGGCCGGGGCCGGCCTTTCGCATCACCGGCACGCACACGGGCAGCGCGGATCCGGCGTCGTTCAAGAGCGGCGTTTTGGAGCGCGAGCGGATGCCCGTGGTGCAGGACCTGGAGATTGTCGGCGCGCATCCCGAGGCCGATGGCATTGAGTTTTTTCAGGTGATGCAGCCGACGCTGGCCGGGGTTTTCATCCGCGAGGTCCGGCACGGCGTGCATCTGGTCACGCGCAACCGCAACGTGCTGCTGACCGGCTGCCACATTTACAACTGCCGCGGCGTGGGCGTGTTCTTCGACCGCGTGAATCTGCACCAGGCCATCATCAGCGGCTGCCACATCAGCTATTGCAAAGGCGGCGGGATCAAGGTGGCGGACAGCGAGATTCGCAACCTCCAGATCACGGGCAACGACATCGAGTACAACTACGATCTCGAGGCGAAGGCCTCGGCGGACATCTGGATCGATGTGACGAGCGGCACGGTGCGCGAGGGCACGATTGTGTCGAACACCATCCAGGCCAAGCCCAGCCCCGGCGGCGCGAACATCCGCTTCACCGGCTCGCCCGCGCAGAAGGACGCCGGCCTGTGGAGCATCACGGGCAATCTCATCAGCAGCCAGAACGTGAACGTGCATCTCGAGAACTGCCGCGGGATCGTCCTCTCTGGGAACAGCATCTTCAGCGGGCACGAGCGCAGCCTGCTGTTCGAGGGCTGCCGGCACCTCGTCGTCGCGCAGCAATCGCTCGACCGCAATCCCGATTACAAAGGCGGCATCACCGGCGGCATCACGCTGCGCGACTGCGATGGCGTCATTCTCAATGCGCTGCAAATGAGCGGCACCGAAGCGGGCGCAGCGGAAGCGGGCGGTGCCATCGAGGTGCTGAACTCGCGCGAGATCAGTCTCACCGGCTGTCAGATTTTCGAGCCGAAGTTTCGCGGGGTTTATGTCCGCGACAGTCGCAACACGAAAATCAGCGATTGCACGATCATGGAACGCGACGGCCCCGCGCGAATGCTCGCGGCCGTCGAGATCGCCGGGAAATCGCCGGGGACGGTGGTGCAGAACAATCAGCTCGGGCAGGGGACCAAGGGTGGAATCATCGGCGTCGGCGAGGGCGTGGTGGACGTGGGGAATCAGCCGGTGAAACGGTGAGCGGCCTGGCTCGGCCCGCCCACCGCCTTTGTAGCGCAGGTTTCCAAACCTGCTGTATCGCCGATTTCCAAATCGGCAGGAGCCGCGGGGCTTCGGGCGCGTGCGACAAACCGAAGCGTTGCTGGTGGCCGGACCGCCCCCGGGTTTGGAAACCCGCGATACAGCAGACTTGGAAGTCTGCGCTACGAGGAGCATGCGCATCCGCGCCTCGTCCCCTTTCACCAGCCAAAAAATTTCATGCCCATCCCGTCCCGAGGCGCGTAAGGTCCGCCGCTGGATTCGGAAAGTTCCAACCCCATCTCCATGGAAAAGATTCTTTTGATCGATGATGAAACGGACGTGCAGTACTCGTTCCGCCGGATTTTTGATTCGGCGGAAATCGAGATCGTGCCCGCCAACAGCGGCGAGGAAGGGCTGAAGCTCATCCCCAAGCTCAAGCCCAACCTCGTCATCATGGACGTGCGCATGGGCGGCATCAGCGGCCTCGAGACCCTGCGGCGGCTGCGCCAGACCGACTCGAAGCTGCTGGTCATCATGATGACCGCCTACGGCACCACGCAGACGGCCATCGAGGCGATGAAGCTCGGGGCGTATGACTACCTCCTCAAGCCCTTCGACATCGCCAAGCTCAAGGAGGTCGTCGCCAGCGCGCTCAAGGCGGCGCGCGACATGCGGCAGGCCGTCAGCTTTCAGCCGTTGCTCGAGAGCGAGGATTACGAGCAGGGCATCGTGGGCCGGGCCGCGGCGATGCAGGATGTGTTCAAGCTCGTGGGCCAGCTCGCGGCGTCCGACGCCACGGCGCTGATCACGGGCGAGAGCGGCACGGGCAAGGAACTCGTGGCGCGCGCCGTGTACCACAACAGCAAACGCAGCACCCAGCCGTTCCTGGCGATCAACTGCGCGGCCATTCCCGAAAATCTTTTGGAGAGCGAATTGTTCGGGCACGAGAAAGGCGCGTTCACCGGCGCGACCGTGCAGCGCATCGGCAAGTTCGAGCAGTGCAACCACGGCACGCTGTTTCTCGACGAGATCGGCGACATGAGCCTGGCGACCCAGACGAAGATTTTGCGCGTGCTGCAATCCGGCACCTTCGAGCGCGTCGGCGGCAACCAACCCGTGTCCGTCGATGTCCGCATCATCGCCGCCACCAACAAGCCGCTGGAACAGGCCGTGGCGGAAAGGAAATTTCGCGAGGACCTCTTCTACCGCCTGAACGTGGTGCGCCTGGCGATGCCGCCCCTGCGCGAGCGGCGCGGCGACATTCCGCTGCTGGTGAATTATTTCCTCCAGAAATACGCGCGCAAACACGGCACGCCGCCGAAGGTCATCCTGCCCGAGACCGTGCGCCAACTGGAGCAGTACCCGTGGCCCGGCAACGTCCGCGAACTCGAAAACGTCATCCAACGCGCGCTGGTCGTGGCCAAGGGCGAGGCCATCCTGCCCGCCGATCTTCCGCCCGAAATCACCCGCGCCGTCGCCGCCCCGAAGACCGAGGCTGCGCCCGCGGCAACCGTCCCCGTCACCTCCGCCCCGGCTGCCGCGGCACCGCCCGCGAGTCCGGCGGATGACATTCAACCGCTCGTGCGGGCGCTGTTCCTGTGGGCGCGCTCCCGCCCGGATTGCAAACTGATCCCCGCCGTCGAGCGCGAACTGATCCTCAATGCCCTGCGCGAGCATCGCGGCAACCAGGTCCACGCCGCCCGCATGTTGGGCATCACCCGCGCGACCCTGCGCAAGCGCGTCGAGAAATTCGGCATCAAGCAGGAGCTGCAGGTGAAGTGAGGGCGCGGGGGGCAATCCCGAGGGAGACCGAACGCCGAAGTTGGGGGGAGCACACTCGCCCCCGGGTGTGATTGAAAGTGGGTGAGGGGGGATTTTGGAGTGCGGTGGCAAGTCGGACGCGACACCGCTTTCGGGCGCGCCGGAACGTGAGAAAGCGGTGTCGCGTCCGACTTGCCACCGCACTCCATATCGCCCTCGTCGGTGATCAGCGCCCATCCGTGGCGACCCTCACCCGCTTTCAATCACACCCCCCGCCCCGGGTGTGGCTGGATGCGCCCTCGCATCCAGCGCCGGGGCGCGCACATCCGTCGTATCAGTCTTTGTGAAAGCTCGTGCCGTCCGCGCCGGGACCTCCGGCTCCCTCTCCCCGTTCGTGCCCCACGGGGCGAGGGAGACGGCCGCGCAGGTTGTTTCGGCGGTTTCGGCGCGAACTTTCGCAACGACTAATAATTGTTCGTGCGCCCGGTGGGCGAGGCTGCTGCGGCTGGTCTGCGACCCAGCCGCGGCCCGCCGGGTCTCGCCTCACGGAAACGTCGTCTTCTCCTCGCACGGCTCGAGCTTCGCGATGGCGGCCATGAGTTCGTCGGCGACCTGTTGGTAAATCTGCTTGAGGCGCGTTTTTGAGCACGTCTTCGCTTCGGTGCGGAGCGCGGCGAAGTCCAGGGGCACCCCGAATTTCACCGCGATGCGATGCGGGCGCGGGCAGCGGTGATGCCGCCCCCACGCCTCGAAGGTGCCGAACACGCGCACCGGCACGACGGGCGCCGTGGACTTGATGACGGTGAGGCCGATGCCCGAGCGCGCCGGTTGCAGCCGGCCGTCGGACGTGCGCGTGCCCTCGGGGAAAAGCACGATGCCGCCGCCCTCGAGCAGGCGTTCGAGAATCGCCCGCAGACCAGCCGCGCCGCCGCCGT
The DNA here is from genome assembly GCA_945861535.1 of Akkermansia muciniphila. Classification (GTDB taxonomy): domain Bacteria; phylum Verrucomicrobiota; class Verrucomicrobiia; order Limisphaerales; family BJHT01; genus BJHT01. The sequence goes on from CAMAUZ010000019.1 coordinate 66,767, forward strand.
CACGGTCCACGGGCACCGCGTTGAGCGCCCGCAGATACGCGCCGATCACGGGGAAACGGAACAAGGATTCGCGCGCCAGATAATGCAACGGGCGTGTGATCGCACAGCCGACCAGCGGCGGGTCCATGAAGCTGGCGTGGTTGGCCGCGAGGATCACCCCGCCGGTCGGCGGCACGCGCTCGGGATGAAAAACCCGCCAGCGAAAACCGGTGGCGAAAACCCACCGGCCCAGGTGCCAGGTGATCAAATAGGTAAGTGACATGGTCGCGATTTATTGGGGCGCATGCATCAGACTGCCACCGCCGAGGTAGCTCGACATTCCAATGTCGAGTACCGAGGTAGCTCGACATTCCAATGTCGAGTGCGGCAGCGCTGGCAGGACGTGCGGGTCTCGACATTGGAATGTCGAGCTACTAGGCCACCGCCTGTCACTCCAGGGCACGAGTCTCAGTAAGTGTCGACTCGGCCGGGGTGCTGGCGCCGCCGCTGTTCCACGATGGCGATGATTTCCTGCGCGGTCTCGGCGACGGTCTTGCCCGAGTTGTCGATGCGGGCCGCGCCCAGCGGAATCATCAGCGGCGCGGCGCGGCGCTGGCTGTCGCGATGATCGCGCTCGGGGAGATTTTCCTGCACGCCCTGGGCGGCGCGGCGCTTCGCGCGTTCCTCGGGCGAGGCGTCGAGGAAGAATTTGAAATCCGTGTCGGGGAACACGTTGGTACCGATGTCCCGGCCTTCCATCACGATGCTCCCAAACCCCCCGCACTCGCGCTGTTTCAGTTTCATCCACTGCCGCACGGCCGGCACGACGGCGACCTTCGAGGCCGCCTCGGTGACCGCGGGCGTGCGGATGGCGTCGCCGGGAAACTTCCCCTCGACCAGCAACTGCACCTGGCCATCCACCGCCGCCAGCGACGTGCGCCAGCGCCGGCAGGCCGCGGCGACCGAGCGCGGCTGGTTCACGTCCACGGCATGCACCAGGCAATACCACGCGAGCGAGCGATACATCGCGCCGGTGTCCACGTAGAGAAAATCGAGCAGCTTGGCCAGCGCGCGCGCGGTGCTGCTTTTGCCGCTGGCACCGGGGCCGTCGATGGCCACGATCACAGTGGCGGGAGCTTTGCGGGTGGGCATGGGTGGGTGGCGTGGGCGGTGAAGAATGACGGGGAATGACGGGCTTCTCGGTGGGACGCGGAATTCAAACCGGCGCGCTCGCTTCGGGCGGCTGTCGTTGCTCGATGATCGCGAGCACCTGCTCGACGATCTCGGCCACAGTGTGTTCCGAAGTGTCGATCAACACCGCGTCGGCGGCGGGCTGGTTCAGGTCTTGATCAAGCCGGTCGCGGTCGATTACGCCGCCGCCGTGACCGTCGTTCTGGCCGCGTTTGGCGCGTACCTCGTCGCGGGCGTGGAGGAAAAACTTGCACGGCGTCTCGCGGAAAATCCGCGTGCCGATGTCGCGGCCGTCCATGACCAGACTGCCGAACTGCGCGCAGCCGCGTTGAAAGCCGAGCATCCAGTCGCGCACCTCCGGCACGTGGGACACGCGCGCCACGTAGCTCGTCACCGCCGTGCTGCGCAACTCCGCGTCCGGCACCTGCCCGCCGACGGCGACGACCAGGTGTCCGGCGCGGGCGAGCAGTTCCACCGGCCAGGTTTCACACGCCTGCGCCACCGACGACTGCTCTGCCGGGGTCAGCTCGCGGCCCTCCGCGTCGTTCGGGATCAGGCCCGCCTGCTGGCAATGCCACGTCAGCGCGCGATACATCGCGCCGGTGTCCACATGCAGAAAGCCGAGGCGGCGGGCCAGTTCGCGCGAGGTCGAGCCTTTGCCGCTGGCGCTGGGGCCGTCGATGGCGATGACGAGGGGCGCGGGAGAGGGGGCCATGGTTGATGGGTTAAAGGGTTGAAGAGTTGATGGGTTCAACGGGATGGGGAGCGATTCGCAGAGGATCAATCTTCGCGCAAGTTCGTGGAGGCCGCGCCATGGGTGGCGACAGTTTCTGCCCAAACTCTGGCTCGGAATCGAAGGGGAGCGCACGCGGCCCGCGTGCCGGTTTGGGCGGCCCGCCCAAACCATCGTTCCCCCGTCTGCCTTCTCTGTCGCGGCGAAAGGTTTGTGGGACGAAGTTTTCGGCGGGCCGCCGAAAACTGCACGCCAGCGGCGTGCGCTCCCCGGGCGGCCGGGCTGCGCCCGCCGCCAACTTCGGAGTTCGGTTTCAATCGGCAAACAACTCGTCCATGGCGAGCTTGCGACCGGTGCGGCCGTCGCGAATTTCCGCGCCGAGGCCGTGGGGCGGCGGAGTGGCGAGTTTCTGGAAAAAATTGGGGAAGGTCTTCTTCACGCACGCCGGATTTTTGATTTTGATGCCGGGCACTTTCAAGCCGAGAACCGCGAAGCACATGGCCATGCGGTGGTCGTTGTAGGTCTCGATCTCCGCGCCGTGGAGTTGCGAGGGATAAACCGTGAGCGTGTCGCCCGCCTCGACGACCTTTGCGCCGCACTTGGTCAGCTCGGTGCGCAAGGCGACGACGCGCTCGCATTCCTGCACGCGGAGGCGGCCGAGGTCGGTGAAAACCGTCGCCGCACAACCAAGCGGTGCGACGACAATCGTGGTCATGATGCTGTCGCCGAGGTCGGTCTTCCGCGAAATCCGAATTGGTAATTCAGCACCCTCGCCATACTTCGCGTCGATCTGCCAGTCGGTCTTTGGCCAGTTATTGACCCGAATCGCAGCACCATTGGCATCCATCCCCGCCCACGCCACCCGATCCGCCGCCCAAAAATAACTCCCGCTGCTTGCATCCGGCTCGATCTGAAACGTGCCGCCGCGCTGCGGAAACACCTTCACCAATTCACGCGTCATGTTCACGTAGGGCAGTTCGTCCTCGTTCGCCCCCGTGATCTCGACTTCCCAACCACCCACGCAACCGGCGAGCAACAGCGCGGACGCGAACTGCGAGCTTTCCTCGACGCTGACCGAGCAGCGGCTTTTGGCTCCGGGCCTTCGGCTTTTGTTTTCGCCGAAAACGAGCGCCGGCAGTTTGTCGTTCGGCGACTCCACGCGGTAGCCCAGTTCGCGCAGGGCGTTGAACAGCGCGGCCTGCGGGCGCTCGTGCATCCGCGGAACGCCGTGCAGGCGATACACGCCGTCGCCGAGACAGACCATCGCCGCCAGAAAACGCGCCGCCGTGCCCGCGTTGCCCACGAACAATTCGAGCGGCTGCGTCGCGGTCCCGCCGCGCGGCACGCGGCCGCCAAGACCGTAAACGGTGATCGTGCGGTTGCAGGTTTCGTCCGGGTCCGCCGCCACGTTCACCATGAAGCCGAGTTCCTGAAGGCACTCGACCATCACCTGCGTGTCCTCGCTCCACAGCGCGCCGCGCAGCGTCGTCTCGCCCCCGGCCAGCGCGGCGAGGATCAGCGCGCGGTTGGTGATGCTCTTCGATCCGGGCACGGTGATCTCAGCCCGCACGGGGCCGGCGAGCGGGACGATTTCGATGAGATCAGGCAGCGACATGACGCGGGAAGATGAACGGCGCGACGTGCCGGAAAGTCACGCACGAATACCGGAGGGGCGGTGGGGGCGCGCGTAAACCGGCGGTAGTACGGGGGGAAAAGCGCCAGAGGACTGGCGCACTCCAAGACGCTGGCGCGACGGAGCGGCGGCCTCGTCGGCGCGACAGCGTCCTGGAGTGCGCCAGTCCTCTGGCGCTTTTTACGACCGGTCTGAAGCATGCACGCCACGGAATCGAAACGGGCGGCGAGACGCCGCCCGAACTCGCAGGCGGGGACGCCTGCGGTACCGGGGGCGCGGCGTTCACGCCGCAGAAGCGTGGAAGGCGCGGGGTGCTGGATTTTTCTGACGCTCCTGTTTCACGCGGACGTCTCTGCGGCCTGAAGGCCGCGCTCCGGGCGCGCCCACGCGCGCATTCCACGGCACAAATCACTCCGGCGAGGTGCCGGCGGAGGAAGCGCCGTTGGCGGCCCAGGCTTCGCGGCGCTGGCGGGCGTTGGCGAAAAATTCCTCGATGGTCTTTGCGTCGCCGTTTTCGAGGGCGAGCTGGAATTCCTGCAAATCCTCGATGAAGACGCCGAGTACGCGGGCGAGGTTTTTGCGGTTGGCCAGGGCGATGTCGCGCCACATCTCGGGCGAACCGGCGGCGATGCGCGTGGTGTCGCGAAAGCCCGCGGCGCAGAGCTGCGCCTGCTGTTTGGGATGGATGGGGCTGAGGACGTAGTTGGCGAGTTCGGCGGCGACGACGTGCGGGAGATGGCTGGAGCGGCTCACGAGTTCGTCGTGCATTTCGGGCGACATGCGCAGCGGGCGCGAGCCGACGGATTGCCAGAGTTCTTCGATTTGCGTGACTGACTTCGCGTGCGAGGCCGCCGTGGGGGTGACGAGGCAGAGGGTGTTTTCAAACAGGTCCGCGCGGGCTGCGCCGACGCCCATTTTCTCGCCGCCCGCCATAGGATGGCTGCCGACAAACCGCGCGCCGACGCCCGCGAACAGCGCCTCCAAATCCTGCACGACGCTGGCTTTTACGCTGCCGACATCGGTGACGACGGCGCCGCGTTTCACGGCGGGCAGGAGGCGTTCGGCCAGCGCGCGCATCTGCGCCAGCGGGGTGCAGAAGACGACGAGATCGGCGTCGGTGACGGCTTCGGCGAGATGGGTGGTGGCGTGATCGACCGCGCCGGCCTGGAGGCATTCCTGCACCCCGGCCTCGCGGCGCACGTAGCCGACGACCTTGGTCGCGAGCTGGCGCCGGCGCAGCGCCAGGCCCAAGGAGCCACCCAGCAAGCCAACGCCGATGAGGGAGATTTTCTGCCAGTGCATGGGCGGACGATAGGGGAAGCGCGCGGAAGGATGGAAGCGATAAACCGAAAGCGACACAAACGCGGGCGCGGTGGGGCAGGCATCCTTGCCTGCCGGTTCGGGCGGCATCCCTGCCGCCCGTTGCCATGGCCGAGCACCTCGCAGAACTGGAAACACGGGGCAGGGATGCCCCGCCAACTGCCAGGCAAGGATGCCTGCCCCACACACCCGCGGCGTGGGCACGAGGCCGCGTGCAAGAAACTGAGATGCGCCCCACGAACGCCCGCCGGATCGCTTTGGCTGACGAGGCGTGCGCCGGACACGGAGACTGCGAGTTTTTCTACTGTCCGGCACTGGTGCTGACGCGCCGCCGCCTGAAGGCGGGACTCCAAACTGGGGGACACCGAACCCGGCGCGCCCTACCAGCCCCCGTCACTTCAGCAGATTTTCCTGGAGGAACAGAATCGTGCTGAGGAACTGAAAATCCGCGTTGCGCTTCTTCGCGAAGCCGTGGCCTTCGTCCTTGGCCATGAGGTACCAGACCTTGCCGCCATGGGTGCGGATGGCTTTCACCATCTGTTCGGCCTCGCTCAACGGCACGCGCGGGTCGTTCTTGCCCTGCACGACGAAGAGCGGTTTGCGGATGCTCGAGGCGTGGTTGGCGGGCGAGATTTTTTCGAGGAAGGCGCGCATCTGCGGATCGCGTTCGTCGCCGTATTCCACGCGGCGCAGGTCGCGGCGGTAGTCCTGCGTGTTCTGGAGGAAGGTCACAAAATTCGAGATGCCCACCACATCTACGCCACAGCGCAACCGGTCGCTGTAGTGCATCATCGAGGCCAGCACCATGTAGCCGCCGTAGCTCCCGCCCATCACCGCGATGCGTCCGCCGTCGCAGCGCGCGTCCTTTTCGATCCAGTCGATCACGGCGCCGATATCCTTCACCGAGTCCTCGCGTTTGAAGCCGTTGTCGAGCGTGAGGAAGGTTTTGCCGTAACCAGCCGAGCCGCGGACGTTCGGATACACCAGCGCCACGCCCAGTTCGTTCAGGTAATAATTGAAGCGCGCCTGAAAGCCCGGATGCGACTGCCCCTCCGGCCCGCCGTGGATGCTGATCAACACCGGCCGCCGGCCTGGAAACCGCGCGGGATCGGGCCGATAAACAATCGCCGAAATGCCCAATCCATCGAAGCTCTTGAGCTTGATCACCTCCGGTTCCACGAACGCCGTCGGGTTCAGCCCGCCCGTCTCGCTCTCGGTCCAGCGCTCGATTTTACCGGTCGGCAGGTCGAGCGAATAAACATCGTACGCCGACTTCGCCGAACTGAGGTTGAACGCGAGATCGCGGCCGTTGGCGTGCCATTCGAGATTGGCCACGGTGCCGAGCGGGAGCTTGGGCGCGGGGCGTTCCTTTTCCGTTTTCACATCGAGCAGGTGCAGCACGCCGACCCCGTCTTCATTGGTCACAAACGCGATCACCGCGCCGTCGGGCGAGACCTCGAACTCATCGACATCCCACGGAATGTGCGCGGTGAGCGGCGTGTGTTTGCCGGTCGCCACGTCGATCTTCACGAGCCGCCGGAACTCCGCGTCCTTGTCGGTCGTGGCATAAACCGTCAGTGCATCGGCGGAGAAACGCGCGCCGCCATAGGACACTTTGTCGCCGCCCTTCTGCGTGAGAATCGAGCGCGCGCCGGTCTTCGTGTCGGCGAAGTAGAGATAGCTCTCGTTGATCGACACGTATTCCAGCAGCAGCAATTTCGCGTCGTCCTGCGACCAGTCCGCGATGCCCCAGCCACCGCTGCTGACCTCGACGAGCGTGCGGTCCGAGCGCGGATCGCGCGGGTCCAGCAGGTGAATGTCGTTGTCCTTCCCGTTGCGCGCGGTCGAGGTGTAGGCGAGCAGCTTGCCGCTGTGCGACCAGCGCCGGCCCGAGTTGCGCGACTTCCCATCGGTCAACAGCGTGATGCGCCCGTCCGCGAGATCGTAGCGGTAGAGTTGGTAGAATTCGCCGCCGCCCTTGTCCTGGGAGAACACGATGAACTCACCCGTCTTCGGCTGATACGAGCCGCCCGCGACCGGTTCGGGCAGAAACGTGAGCTGCGTGCGCGCGCCGCCCGGCTGCTTGACGTGATGCAACTGCGCCGCGTCCGCAAAGCGCGTCGTGATCAGCATCTCGCGCCGGACCGGATGCCACGCGTTGAAAACCGCGCTGCGAAATTCGAGATAGCGCGACACCGCGCCGCGCAGCTCCGCCTTCGCCGGCGGCACGCCTTCCACGACAAGATTGTCCGGGACCTGGCCATGGGAAATTCCAACAACAGCGAAGCAGGCGGCGAAAAGAAGAACGCGGTGTTTCATGATTGCGCCAAGCCATGACACAGAAACGCGGCAGGGGGCAACCGGGAAGTCGGGATGTGATGTGAGAACGAGTGCCAACGCGACGGAATTTGCCACCGTTCTCCGCGGCGATTTTAATTCTCCGCGCGCCCCGCCGCGAACCAGCCTTGCGCCATGATCCGCACCCGCCTTTTCCTCGGCCTGCTCGCCTTCGCACCGCTGCTTCTGATCCGCGCGGGGGCGATGGAGTTGCCGGACCGCTGGGTTTATCTCCAGACCAATTTGCAGGTGGACAAAACGCCGAGGAGGTCGAGGCGCTCATCCGGCGCACGGCGACGGTAGGGACGCGCTGCGCGCGTCCGTGACCTCGCGGCGGACGCTCGCGATTACGATTCGTCGCTGAATACCTCCGCAACTCCCAAGCTCTACCCCCGGTGCCAGATTCTTCCGCCAATCCCAAAACACGTCGCGCGGCCGCGGTTCCCGCAGCGCTGAAGCGGCGCGAATTTCTGCGCGTGGGCTTGTCGGGTTTCGCGACGCTGTCGTTGCCCGAGTTGCTTCAGTTGCGGGCGCGGGCGGCTGCCGGTGGCGGTGTTAAAAAGGAACGGCGCGCGGTGATTCTCGTGTGGCTGCGCGGCGGGGCATCGCATCTGGAAACGTACGATCCCAAGCCCGACGCGCCGAACGAGTTTCGCGGGCCGTTCAATCCGATCTCCACCAACGTGCCCGGCATGCAGATCTGCGAGCTGCTCCCGCGTCACGCGCGGATCGCGGACAAGTTCACGCTGGTCCGGTCATTGTCACACACCGGCGGCGGGCATCCGGCGGGTTCGTTGCAGATGCTCGGCGGCGACACCGATCCGCAGGACAAAATCAAACCGGTGCTCCCGGACTGGATGACCGTCGCCAACGCGCTGCTGTTTGACCGCTCGCGCCGCATTCCGAACTACGTCGGCGTGAACGCCATCATGCGCTACGACAGCTTCACGATCGCGGGGCCGGGGCATGTCAGTCCGGCCTACGGGCCGTTCCTCGTCACGGGCGACCCGAGCCAGCCGAACTTCGAGGTGCAGAATGTCGGCTTGAAGGACGCCGACGAAGCCGCGCGCCTGAGCGGGCGCATCGGCCTGCGGCAGCAGCTCGACCGTCTGACCCGCGCGGTGGATCAGTCCGGCGCGATGAACGCGCTGGATGATTTCGAGGCGCAGGCGCTGAACCTCCTGACCAGCCGCGAGGCGCGCGATGCCTTCGACCTCGGCCGCGAGCCGGACCGCGTGCGCGACCGTTACGGGCGCAATGCCTGGGGCCAGCAATGCCTCATGGCGCGTCGTTTGGTCGAAGCCGGCGTGGAAATCATCACCACCACCTTCGACGGCCCGCTCTGCGGACGCGTCGCCAACTGGGACGATCACGCGGTGAATCAGCACGTCTTCGAGGCGTTGCAATTTCGCCTGCCCACGTTCGACCAGGCGGTGACGGCGTTGATCGAGGACATCTACGCGCGCGGATTGGACAAGCGCGTGCTCGTGGTTGTCACCGGCGAATTTGGCCGCACGCCGCGCATCACGCGTGTGGCCAGCAGTGGCGGCGGCGTGGCGAGCGGGCCGGCGGGCACGGTGCAACCAGGGCGCGATCACTGGCCGCGGGCCTTTTCGCAACTGTGGGCGGGCGGCGGCATCGAGACCGGTGGCGTCATCGGCGCGACCGACCGGCGCGGCGAAGACGTGGTGGAACGACGCTTCGGCCCCGGCGATTTTCTGGCCACGATCTACCGCCACCTCGGCATCGACGCGGAGAAAGTTTCGATCCCCGATTTCTCCGGCCGTCCTGTGCCGATCCTGCCGCAGGGCCAGCCGATCGCGGAATTGCAGGGACGGGTATAAGCGGTGCCTTGGGGGGGAGTGGGAGGCGAACCCTCGAAAAGGGAATGGCAGCGGGCGTTTTTTCAGAACATGATTTATCCATGAACACGACCACCGCCGAGATGCCGCGCAGAAAAGTTCGGGCTCGGGCCGGCCGCGGAATGCCCACCGCCCGAGTGGCGAAAGCAGCGCCGGACCGCCGCAGCTTGTTCGAGGCGCTGCGCTCACTGGGTCCGGTGGAAATCAAGGGGCGATGACCTACTTGCTGGACACCAACCTCGTTTCCGAAACGTGGAAACCCCGTCCGCTTCCCGGTGTCCGCGTCGGCCCGATCCGTGTCTAGTCGCGGTCGGAATGCGGTTGCTTGATTCACCATTTGCCTTTCGATGAAAGTCGCCCTCGTCGTCCACGACTTCGACCCCAATTTCGGCCACGGCCGTTACGCGGTGGAACTCGCGCGCCGCCTCGCTCCGCACTGCGACCTCCACATTTACGCCAACCGCTTCGCCACCGCCCCCGCAGCCAACCTCGCCTTCCAACGCGTCCCCGCCCTCCGCACCAACGCCCTCAGCACCGTCCTCACTTTCATCCCCGCCGCCGAGCGACTCCTCCAGCGTCGCAACTACGATCTCATCCACGCCCAGGGCCTCACCTGTTGGAACGCCGACCTCATCACCGGCCACATGTGCAACGCCGCCAAATACCCGCGCCTCCCGCCCACCACGCTGCGCCAACGCCTCTTCCCGCTCGTCATCATCCCTCTGGAACGCCGCTTCTTTCAACAAACCCGCGCCCGGCATCTCATCGCCATCTCGCGCATTTTCGCCGATGAAATCCGCGCGCACTACGGCTGGAACCGCCCCACCAGCATCATCTATCACGGCACCGACACCGCCACCTTCCGCCCAGCCGCCAACGCCGCCGAACGCGCCGCCGAACGCGCCCATTTCAATCTCACACCCAACACCTGGACCTGGCTCTTCATCGGCGAAGCCGTCAAAGGCCTGCGCGAAACCCTCCAGCAACTCCCGCATTTTCCGAATGCCGAACTCCTCGTCATCACCCGCTCCCAGCTCGATTCCTATCGCGACCTCGCCACCCGCCTCGGCGTCACCGCGCGCGTTCGTTTCCACGGCTACGAACCCCAGCCCGCCCGCGCCTACCGTGCCGCCGATGTGCTCGTCTATCCCTCCGACTACGACCCCTTCGGCCTCGTCGTCGCCGAGGCCATGGCCGCCGAACTGCCCGTCATCATTGGTCAAAACATCGGGGCCGCCGAATGGATCGCGCCCGGCCGCAACGGCCTCCTCTGCGACCCCGCGCAACCCGCCACCCTCCGCGCCGCCCTCCAAACCCTCGCCGACAACCCCGCCCTCGCGCGCTCACTCGGCCCCGCCGCCCGCGCCACCGTTGAAAAAAACAGTTGGGACACCTGCGCCACCGCGACGTTTGCGTTATACGAAAGACTCCACCGCGACCGGACCACCAGCGCCTGATCTCTCCCCATTTACCCTGCCCAAAATCCTCCTGCCAACCTCGCCTCTTTGAGCTTTGATCTTTAGCCTTTGAACTTTCCTCGCCTCACCTTCCTCCTCCACGGCCGCTCCGACAGCATCGAAGCCACGCGCGCCCGCGGCCTCACGCAGCAATACCCGGCGGAAAAACTCCGCTTCCTCTTCCGCGAATCCACCCGCGCCGACACCGCCCGGCTCTGGCGCGCCGACCTCCGCGCCCACCCGCCCGAACTCCTCTACGTCCTCAACACCGCCCTGCCCGGTGCGCTCCTCGCGCTGCGCGAAAACCTCTTCCACCGTCTGCCCTACGTGCTCGACACCGGCGATGTCATCTACGAGATGGCCCGCGCCTCCGGCATCAACGCCGGCTGGCGGCTCCCCTTCCTGCGCCTCATCGAAACCCTCACGCAACGCCGCGCCCGCGCCCTCGTTGTCCGCGGCACGCGCCACCAGGAACACCTCCAAAAACTCGGCCACCGAAACGTCACCGTCCTCCGCGACGGCTACCTCCCCGCGTCACCCGCCGCGCCCGCCGAGCTCGCCGCCCTGCGCGCCCGACTCGGTCTGCGCGACGACTTCATCGTCGGCGTCATGGGCTCCCTCGTCTTCAGCCCGCGCCTGCAAATCTGCTACGGCTGGGACCTGCTTCGCGCCCTCACGGAACTGCGCGACCTGCCCATCCGCGGACTCATCATCGGGGACGGTCCCGGCAAACCCTGGCTCGAGGCCCAAGCCCATCTCCACGGCGTCGCCGACCGCGTCACCTTCACCGGCCGCATCCCCTACGCCGAAGTCCCGCGGCATCTCCAGCTCATGGACATCGCTCTCTCGACGCAGACCAACAATCTCCCCGGCCAGGTCCGCACCACCGGCAAACTCCCCGAATACATGGCCGCCGCGCGCTTCATCCTCGCCACCCGCGTCGGCGAGGCGGTAGTCCTGCTGCCCGAGCCGATGCTCCTCGACTACACCGGCGCGGTGGATTCCACCTATCCCCACCGCCTGGCCCAACGCATCCGCGCCCTCCACCGCGATCCCGCCACGCTCGCCCTCCGCCACCAACTCCCCGCCCTCGCCGAACGCCACTGCTCCTACCCCGTCCTCAGCGCGCACTTCAACCAGCTCATCGCCGAGCTTTGACCGGTGATTGCGTCCCGCGCCCGCCCCCCAGGCTGAATCGTTTTGCATCTTCCGCGCGCCTGGCCCATTTATGCGCGGTCCCGAAACACCAAGCACAAAATCGCACCGCCCCTCGCACCGCCATGAAAACCAGCCGCCGCCAGTTTCTTCATTCCACCGCCGCCGCCAGCCTGGCGTTCAGCGCCGCGCCGTTTGTGCGCGCCGCCGAGCCGGGAAAAAAACTGCGCACCGCGCTGATCGGCTCGGGGTGGTGGGGCAAAAACATTCTCAAGGAAGCGATGGCCAGCGGACGCTCGAAAGTCGTCGCGCTCGCCGATGTCGATGGCCACGCGCTCGAGGTCGCGGCTGAGCAGGTGACCGATCTGTCCGGTGACCAGCCCAAGCCATATCGCGATTACCGCGAGCTGCTGGCGAAGGAGAAGCCCGACGTGGTGATCATCTCGACGCCCGACCATTGGCACGCGCTCCAGAGCATTGATGCCGTGAAGGCCGGCGCGCATGTCTTCGTGGAAAAACCCACCGGCCACTCGGTGAACGAGAGCCGCGCGATGCTCAACGCCGCGCGCGCCGCCGGGCGCACCGTGCAGGTCGGCCTGCACCGGCGCATCGGGCCGCATCATGTTTCGGCGATGAAATTTTTGCGCGACGGCCATGTGGGCAAGGTCGGCATGGTGCGGTGCTTTGTGCATTACGGCGGCGGGCGCGAGCTGCCCAAGCCCAACAGCAAAGCCCCGGACAACATGGACTGGAACCTGTGGTGCGGCCCCGCGCCGCTGCGGCCTTTCAACACCAAGCTGCATCCCGGCGGCTGGCGGCAGTTCCTCGATTACGGCAACGGCCAACTCGGCGACTGGGGCGTTCACTGGCTCGACCAGGTGATGCTGTGGACGGACGAGAAATATCCGCGCCGCGTGTATTCCACCGGTGGCCGGGACATCGCGGGCGCCGCGGTTTTGAACGACCAGGAGCAGACCACCGACGCGCCCGATCACCAGGTGGCGGTGTATGATTTCGAGGGTTTCACGATGACGTGGGAGCACCGCAAGTTCGCCGCCAACCACGCGGAGAAACACAACGTGGGCGCGTATTTTTACGGCACCAAGGGCACGCTGCACATCGGCTGGCGCGACGGCTGGACGTTCTATCCCGCCGACGGCAAGGAGAAGTCCGTGCATGTGAATGCCGAGCTGGCGGAACCCGACGGCCACAATCTCAAGCAGCTCTACGCGGACTTCCTCGAAGCCATCGACACCGGCCGCAAACCCGCTGCGGACATCGAGTCCGCGCACCGCTCCTCCGTGCTGCCGATGCTCGGCATGATGTCGCTCAAACTCGGCCGCAGCCTGCAATGGGACGGCGCGAAGGAACAGGTCATCGGCGACGCCGAAGCCAACGCCCTCCTCAGCCGCAAATACCGCGGCCCGTGGGAATATCCGAAGGTGTGAGCGGGCGGGCGAAGCGGCGCCGTCGCACGAGCAGCCGGGCGAAGCGGCGCCGTCGCACGAGCAGCCGGTATGAAACAGTGACCGCCGCGGTGACACGGCGGACGGCAGGGTCTGCGGGTTCGGGACCATCCGCCTGCCCCCGGCGGCGGCTACGCGCGGCGGTGGATTTTTCGCCGAGGCGCTGCCGTGGGCTGGTTTCGCACCGCCCCGTTGGGGCTAACCGGATATGGACCAGCCCGTAGAAGGAGGAGGGCGCACCAAGTTTTGCCCGCGTCGTCTGCGGAGTTCGGCGGCACGGGCGGCAGGTCACCGCCGACTTCACCGGCCCCACATGCTGTCGACGTTGCGGATCCAATCGGGACGCAGCACGGCGGAGGCCGAGCCGTCGGCGAAGCCGCAGGTGGCCCGGTCGCGCGGGCTGTCGATCAGGTCGTTGCCGCGGCCGTGGTAACAGGCGAAACCATTGTAACGCACCGTGCCGAGGAGGGAGCAGGTGTCCAGGATGCCATCGCCATTCGTGTCGGTGTCGAACACCCATTGGTTGGGACTCCAAACCAGGTTGGTGCCGTCGGCCACGAGCATGGTACGGATGTTAAGGTTGGAGAGACGGCTGGAGCCGGGAAGACCAAGGTTGCCCAAGTAGGCGAAGGCGCTGCCGGGGGCGGTGCCGTAGTTGACGCTGTAATTATTGTTCAACCGCGTCTTCGGGCAGGTGAGCAAACGTCCCCCAAAGGCCGGCCCGGCGGCGGCGCCGATGCTGTTGGTCCCACCGAGGTAGGGCGCGAGCGCCTGCCACCACCAGTTGGACGGTCCGGTGGGGATGCCGCCGACGTTGTAGCCGTACGCAAAGTGCGGGAGCTGGTCATCGTGCTCGCCGGCATAGACGGTCAGACCGATGACGATCTGGCGTTTGTTGTTGAGGCATTTGGCGGTGACCGAGGTGTCCTTGGCGCGGCCCAGGGCGGGCAGCAGCATCCCGGCGAGAATGCCTATGATGGCAATGACGACCAGCAACTCGATGAGCGTGAACGCCCGGGGGGAGTGAGCTTTCATAGCGGTGGCCGCAAAGTCCGAGGGAAACGAAATCGCGTCAAGCGGGGAAACGCCCGCGGAACCGCAGCCTTCTTGTAGGAGTCGAGGTCACGAGACTCTAACCTCCTTCTGCGAGAGGCCCGCTCAATGGCTCGGAAACTGATTTGGCAAAGGAATGGAGGCAAAGGAATGAAGACAAAAAGTTACCCCCGGCCCCATTCCTTTGCCATAATCTTCGCTGCCACCCACGCGCGCGCCGGCACTGCGCCGCTCACTGCCAACGTCGCCCCCTCCGCCTGCTGAGTACGTGGCCCCATGTTGCGCTGTTTTTGCGCTCGGGTTTTCCGCACGTTGTCTTTTGAACGGGGCACTCGCGGACGGGCCGCCCCGGCTCCCGCCCCTTGTCGGAGTCGAGGTGACGAGACTCTGACTTCCCGCAGCGAACGGCCTACCCAACAACACCGTAGGCCGCGTCTTGCAACCATAGTTCCGGTCCCACACGCCATGCCCAAGTCGGCCCCTGAGACGACGTCCGCTGGTCGCGCAGAAAAGGTCAGGGGCTCGTTACCTCGCCTCCTACAAAGGTGGCGCGACGCCCGGGCTCCGGGAGCGGGAAAAGTTCGGCTTGGACTTTCGCAGCGGCGCGGAATCCAATAGGCCAACACGATGCAAAATGAATTCGCGGTCAGCAGTCATTGGAAAGGAGCGTTCGATCCCGAACGGCTGCGCGAGTGGGCGGTGGCGTTGCGCGGGCAGTTGCGCGCGCCGGCGGTGACGCTGGGGCTGGTGTTCGTGGCGCCGAAGTTTTTTGAGGACGCGGAGGAGTTGCTGGAAATCCTGCGGGTTCACGCGCGGATTCCGTTGCTGGCGGGATGTTCGAGTCCGTCGTTGATCGCCGGGGGCGAGGAGATCGAGGACAACGCGGGGGTGGTGCTGGGTTTGTATTATTTTCCCGGGGGCACGGTGAAGGCGGAGCATTTCACGCAGGAACAGGTCGAGGACGGCGAGTTGCCGGGCTACTGGCCGCGTGTGACGGAGGTGGAGCCGGACGCATGCAATGGCTGGCTGGTGTTCGCCGATCCGTTTCATCTCGATGCCGAGCGCTGGCTGCGGCAATGGAATCACGCGTATGCGCCGCTGCCGATCATCGGCGGACTGGCGACGGGGGAGCATCCGACGCCGCGGACGCAGGTGTATCTGAATGCGGAGGTCTTCGAGACGGGCGGCGTGGCGCTGTCGTTTCACGGGGACGTCGCGCTGGAGAGCATGATTTCGCAGGGCTGCACGCCGATCGGCGAGACGTGGACGATCACCAAGACGGACCGAAATTTCATCCACCAGATCGGCAGCCGGCCGGCGTATGCGGTGTTGAATGAAACGTTCAACGCGCTGCCCAAGCGCGAGCAGACGAAGGCGCGCGGCAATATTTTTGTCGGGCTGGTGATCGATGAGTATCGCGAGGAGTTTCATCGCGGCGATTTTCTCGTGCGCAATCTGCTCGGGGCCGACCCGGCGCACGGGAGCATCGCGGTGGGAGCGTTGCCGCGCATCGGGCAGACGGTGCAGTTCCAGCGGCGCGACGCGGCGGCGGCGACGGAGGACATGAACGAACTGCTCGAGCGGGCGCGCACGCGGCTGGCCGGGCGGACGATTTACGGCGGGTGCCTGTGCTCGTGCAACGGGCGGGGCGAGCGGCTCTTCGGCGGCGCGAGTCACGACGCGAGCCTGGTGCAGGAGCGGCTCGGGCCGCTGGGGTTGACGGGCTTTTTCTGCAACGGCGAGATCGGGCCGGTGGGGGACAAGAGTTTCCTGCACGGCTACACGGCGTCGCTGGCGCTGTTCGTGCAGAAGTCGGCGTGAGCGGCGCATGGAAGCTGCGAATTTAGCGACGGGGACGGCGGGAGAGTCGGCAATCACAACCGCGACGATGGGTGGCAACGCGAACGCCGCGGCCCCGACATTGATCCACCGGCTAACGTCGATCACGGAGCGGCTCGACATTGCGGCGCTGTTTGCGCGGGCGCAGCCGTTGGAAATCGAGATCGGGAGCGGGGATGGCTCGTTTCTGGCGGCCTACGCGGCGCTCCATCCGGAGCGGAATTTTTTCGGCATCGAACGGCTGCTCGGCCGGATGCGGAAGCTGGATCGCAAGGGACAGCGCGCGGGCCTCACCAATCTGCGGTTGCTCAGCATCGAGGCGGGTTATTTTCTGCAATATCTCGCGCCCGCGGGCGGCGTCGCGGCGTTGCATGTGTATTTCCCCGACCCGTGGCCGAAGCGGAAGCACCGGCGGCACCGGCTGATCAACGAGGAGTTTCCGGCGCTGGCCCGGCGGCTGCTCGCGCCCGGGGGCGTGGTGTATTTGCGCACGGATGACGCGGATTATTTCGCGCAGATGCAGCGGGTGTTCGCGGCGGCGGCGAAGGAGTTCGAGCCGGTGGAAACGCCGGAGGAATTGCGCGCGGTGGTGACGGATTTCGAGCGGACCTTCACCGCGCGGGGCATCGAGACGCGACGGGCGGCGTATCGGCGGGAGGGTTAAACCACTAACCGGCACTAACCGGCACTAATGAAACCGGAGCAAGCCGGGAATGGGACGGAAGCTTGGTTCGGATTCTTTTCAGTACCAGTTAGTGCCGGGCAGTGGTCTAGGACTATCCCCTTGAGTCAACTCACGTTGATCTTGCCATCACAAATCGCACAAGTGGCTGCAAAATGTTGCTGTGTAGCTGTTGGTTCCGGCAAGGACATAGCCCGGACAGACAGCAGAACTTTCCCATCTTTTACCCCTCATCTTTTACCATCACCGCAGGGTCGTGGGCTGGTTGAGCTTTCGTGCCTGCGCCGTTAACTCGTCGAGCCGGGCCAGCAGCCCCGTGATTGTGAAAAGTTCAGCCGATGACGGTTTTTTTGGCGATCACTCGGCGATGGTCAGGCAGCAGTCCGTGCGCGTGCTATCGGAGAAAGTTTTGGTAAAAGATGGGGGGTAAAAGATAGAGACAATGGGACTCTCCCTGTGACTCAACTCACGTCGATCTTGCGTCGCTGTTGGTGGCGGCAACGACGTAGCCCGACGGTGGTTTAAGGCGGCGGTTACTCAAACATCGATCACCGGTCCGTTGCCATTGTCGGCGGGGCCTTTGGGCGGGCGGCGCGTGGTCGGGATCGTGGCGGAAGTGTTCACCTGGACGCGGGCGCTGGTGGTGTTGGCGCCGGTGAGCCATTGCACGGCGGTGGAGACGAAGCTGATGACCAGCGCGCCCCAGAACGCGGCGGAGAAGCTGTCCACCTGAAAACCCTTCACCAGACGGCTGACGAAGTAGAGCAGCCCGGCGTTGATGACGAGCGTGAAAAGGCCAAGCGTGAGGATGAGAAACGGCAGCGACAGCACCATGATCAGCGGACGCACGAAGGCGTTCAAAATCCCCAGCAGCAGCGAAGCGACCAGCAGGGCCTGCCAGGTGTCGTACTCGATGCCCTTGACCACGAAGGACGCGGTCAGCACCGCCAGCGTGTTCACCAGCCAGCGCTGAAAGAAGGCGAGATAACCGGGGGGTTGGGGCGGCATGGCGGGTGGTGGTTGGCGGGTGGTGGCTTCAGCCGGGACGCACTTGGAGGAATTTGGTTTCGGCGTAGGTCGCGAGCGTGAATTCAGACAAGGCCGCCGGCAACAGGCAGAAGTCACCGGGGAAAAGGTCCACCGTCTCGCCGCCGCCGGTCACGGTGAGATGGCCGGCAAGGACCGCGAGAATCACCAAGCCCGCGCGCGTACGAAGCTCGCTCCGGCCCGCCGGCTCGCCGCGGAGCATGACCTCGAACAGCGGATCGTGGACCAACGTATCCGCCTGGGCGGCGGGATCGGCGGCGCGGCGATGGGGAAGCAGCGGCGGCTCGAAATCCGCGAAGTCGATGGACGCGATCCCTTGGGCGATGTGGAGGTCGCGCAGTTTTCCGTCCTTGTCCCGGCGGTTCCAATCAAACACCCGGTAGGTCGTGTCCGAGTTCTGCTGGATTTCAAAAATCACGCTGCCCGCGCCGAGCGCGTGGACCCGTCCGCTGGGGAGGAACATCGCGTCGCCGGCCTTCACCGCGTGCCGGTGGAAACATTGCGCGACGCTGCCGTCGGCGAGGCGCTGCTCGAACTCAGCACGCGTCACTCCGCGTTTGAGGCCGACGAAAATCTCCGCCGTCGGCGTGGTCTCGGCGAAGAACCACATCTCGGTCTTCGGCTCGCCGCCCAGCGACGGCGCGAGCGCGGCGGGCGGATGCACCTGGAGCGAGAGCACGTCCTGGGCATCGAGTATTTTCACCAGCAGCGGGAAGCGTCCGGCGGCGGTGGGGTGGGCGCGGCCGAGCAGTTCGGCGGCGTGATTTTCCATGAGCCAGCGCAGGGTGCGGCCGGCGAGCGGGCCGTTGACGATTTCGCTGACGCCCTCGGGGCGGTCGGTGATTTCCCACGATTCGCCGATGGGCGTGGTCGCGGGTGGCGGCAGGTCTTTATCGAAGAGTCGTTCGAGATTGCGTCCGCCCCAGACGCGTTCCTTGAAAATCGGGTGAAAGGTCAGCGGGTAAAACATGGAACGCAAAGGAAGTGAGTGGGCTGCGCGGGGCCGGGAAAATCAGGCGGCGGCCCTGGGTTCCTCGAAACGGCCGAGGGCGCGGAACTTGGCGTAGCGCTGGCGCATGCGGTCGCCGACCGAGATGGCCGCGAGGGTTTCGAGATGTTTGGTCAGGCAGGCCTTGAGCGTGGCGGCCATGGCGGCGGCATCGTTGTGCGCGCCGCCGAGGGGTTCGGGGATGACTTCGTCGGCGATGCCGAGTTCGAGCAGATCGCTGGCGGTGATGCGCAACGCAGCGGCGGCCTTGGCGGCGGCGTTGCGGTCTTTCCAGAGAATCGCCGCGCAGCCCTCGGGACTGATGACCGAGTAGTAGGCGTTTTCGAGAATGAGGATGCGGTCGGTGACCCCGATGCCGAGCGCGCCGCCGGAGCCGCCTTCGCCGATGACGACGGAGATGAGGGGCACTTCGAGCAGCATCATTTCGCGGAGGTTGACGGCGATGGCTTCGGCGATGTGGCGCTCCTCGGCACCGATGCCGGGATAGGCGCCGGCGGTGTCGATGAGGGTGATGACGGGCAGGCCGAAATTGTTCGCGAGGCGCATCAGACGGAGCGCCTTGCGGTAGCCCTCGGGATGGGCGGAGCCGAAGTTGCGTTTGATGTTTTCCTTCGTGTCGCGGCCCTTCTGCGTGCCGATGACCAGGACGCGGTGGTCGCCGAGTTTGGCGAACCCGCCGACCATCGCGCGGTCGTCGGAGAACAGCCGGTCGCCGTGAATCTCGGAAAAGTCGCTGAAGGCGTGGGCCAGGTAGTCGAGCGTGAAGGGGCGCTTGGGATGGCGGGCGAGCTGCACGCGCTGCCAGGCGGTGAGATTCGAGTAAATCTCGCGCGAGGTCTCGGCCAGCTTCGTTTCCATCTGGGCAATCTCCGCCTCGAGATTGATCTCCATCGCGTGTTTCTCCGGGTGGTTGCGGAGTTCGTCCAGTTTGCGTTGGAGTTCAAAGATCGGCTTTTCGAAGTCGAGCTGATGCTTCATGAGGGAAAAACCTTAGAGAGCGCGGACGGGCGAGGCAACGGGGAATTCGGCGGCGTAAGGAGCGGGCGCATCGCAGTTTTTTGCACGCGGCTTGGCGTCCGCGCCAGCCGGGTGGGGCAGGCATCCCTGCCCGCCAGTTGGCGCGGCATCCCTGCCCCCGTGTTCCCAGTTCCGCGGGGGTGCTCAGCCATGAAAACGGGCGGCAAGAATGCCGCCCGAACTGGAAGGCAAGGATGCCTGCCCCACCGCGCCCGCCCGCATGCAGCCGCAGGTTTCCTCGAACACGGCACCCGTGGCTAACGCCGTTGCCGCAGATTTCGCAACGCCTTGACCGCCGACTCCGCAGCCTGCGCCAGGTGCTGGCGCATGGCCTCGCCGGCGGCCGCGGGGTCCCGCTGGTGGAGGCAGTGCAGCAGGCCCAGGTGTTCGGTCAGCGAAGTGGAGTGAATGTCGGCCAGCACGCCGCCCACGGCTTCGCGCATGGTCTGCACCAGATCGCGGTACCGGGCTATTTCGCCGGTCAACCGGGGATTGCCGCACGCTTCGGCAATGGCGGAATGAAGCGCCCGGTCCAGGCACCAGCCGCGATCAGGGATCTGCTCCCGCCGCAGTCGTTCGAAGTCTCCGCGAAGCCGGTCGATGGTGCTGGCCGCCATCCGCGTCGCGGCCAGGTGTGCGGCCTCCACTTCGAGCAGCGAACGGACGGCGTAGAGGTCGCCCAGTTCTTTTTCGCCAAAGGGGCAGAAGACCGCCCCGCAATTGCGGCGCAATTCCACAATGCCCATCGCGGCCAGTTCCACCAACGCCTCGCGCACCGGCGTGCGGCTGACCTTGAACCGCCCGGCCGCCTCGATTTCCGTCAGCCGGTCGCCGCCCTGCCACCGTCCCTTCAGCAGACCATGCACGACGCCGCGCACCACGCGGGTCTTGCCGGCGGCGGTGGAACTGGGCGGGAGCGACTGCTGCACTGACACCTGCGGATTGTATGCAATCCGCGCTTGCGGTGTCACGTTTGGATATTGTATGCAATTTGGGGTGAATCAAATCGGCACCCATTCCGGCGGCTTGACCGGCTCGTTACCGCGGCCCGCGGCTGGATCGGTTGCCAAGCACGATGCCATGCCGCTTAATCTCCTCCTTGCCATGACTTCCCAGCTTCATCGTCGGCTCGTATGCCTCATGGTCCTGGTCGGGGCGGGCGCGGTGGACGCGGCGACGCCGGGCGACCCGGCGTTCTTCGCGACCCAGGTGCGGCCCATCCTGGCGGCGCACTGTTTCGACTGTCACGGCGAGGACACCCAGAAGAACAAGCTGCGGCTGGACACCGCGGTGGGAATTTTGCGGGGCGGGGAGTCCGGCGAACCGCTGCTCGTTAAAGGGGCCAGCGCCGAGAGTTACCTCATCAGGCGGGTGACGGCGGAGAATCCCAAGGTGGTCATGCCGCCCAAGGGCAAACGGCTGACGGGCGAACAGGTGGCGGTGCTGCGGGCGTGGATCGATGCGGGTGCGAAGGTGCCGGGCGAGGAAGCCGCCGCCGCGTCGCTGCGACTCAAGACGGACCATTGGTCGTTCCAGCCGGTGAAGCGGCCCATCGTGGCACCGCGCGGCGGGGAGATTGATGCGCTGGTGCTGGCGAAGTTGCGGGCGGCGGGGTTGACGCCCTCATCCGCGGCGGACCGGGCGACGCTGATTCGCCGGGTATATCTCGTGATGCACGGGATGCCGCCGACGCCGCACGAGGTGAACGACTTCGTGAACGATACGAAGCCGGAGGCGTATGCGCGGCTGGTGGACCGCGTGCTGGCCAGCCCACGTTACGGCGAGCGCTGGGCGCGGCACTGGATGGATGTGGTGCGCTACGCCGATTCGAATGGTTTCGAAACCAACCGCGAGCGCAAGACGGCCTATCATTATCGCGACTACCTCATCGCGTCGCTGAACGCGGACAAGCCGTATGACCGGTTCATCAAAGAGCAAATCGCCGGCGACGCGTTGGGGGCGGACGCGGCCACGGGTTTTCTCGTCGCCGGGCCGCACGACATCGTGAAAAGCCCGGACATCAACCTCACGCTCATGCAGCGGCAGGATGAACTGGCGGACATGGTGAACACCACGGGCACCGCCTTCCTCGGCCTCACGATGGGCTGCGCGCGCTGTCACAACCACAAGTTCGACCCCATTTTGCAGAAGGATTATTACGCCATGCAGGCCGTCTTCGCGGGCGTGAGCCATGGGGAACGCGAGTTGCGCGAAAAGAGTGACGTCGGCACCCGGGACGTGGTGGTCGCCCTGAAAGCCGAGGAGGAGGCGCAGCAAAAAGCGCTGGAAGCTTTGCGGAAAAAGGCCGTCGCCACCCCCTCGACCGCGGCTCCGTCGGCCAGCCCCGGGAAGCTCCGTCCGCCGGTGAGTCCGCAGCTCAACGAAGAAGCCTTCGCGGCCATCGAGGCGACCGCGGTCCGTTTCACCATTCTCGCCGCGACCGGCGGGCAGCCGTGTCTGGACGAACTGGAGGTTTACGATGCGGCCGGCCAAAACGTCGCGTTGGCGTCGAAGGGCGCGAAGGCCAGCGCCTCCGGCACGCTCCCTGGCCACGCCCTCCACAAGCTGGAGCACATCAATGACGGCAAGGTCGGCAACGCGCGTAGTTGGATTTCCGACACCAGCGGCACGGGCTGGGTGCAGATTGATTTCCCGAACCCGACCCGCATCCAACGCATCGTGTGGAGCCGGGACCGCGAGGGCAATTACCGGGACCGGCTCGCGACTCACTACCGCATCGAAGCCGCCGCGCAGCCGGGTCAGTGGCAGACCATCGCCAGTTCCGAAAACCGGCGCGCCCCCGGTGGCAAAGTCGCGCCGGAGGACGCCCTGGCGCGCCTCCCGGAAGCTGACGCCGTCGAGGCCCGCAAGCTCCAGGCCAGCCTCGCGACGCTGAAAACGCGGCTGGCCAAAGCCACCGAAAATGCCTGGGTCGGCCGGTTCAAAGCCCGCCCCGAGCGCACCCATCGCCTCTATCGCGGTGAACCCCTGCAGAAGCGCGAAGTCGTCGCACCCGATGCGCTGACCGTGCTGGGCACGCTCGGGCTGGACTTGGATGAACCCGAGCAGAACCGTCGTGTGCGCCTGGCGGAGTGGATTGCCAGCGCGGAGAACCCCCTGACGGCGCGCGTGCTCGTGAACCGGCTCTGGCAATACACCTTCGGCACCGGGCTCGTGGACACCCCGAGCGACTTCGGTGCGAATGGCACGCGCCCCACGCACCCGGAGTTGCTCGACTGGCTGGCGGATGAGTTCGTGAAAAGCGGCTGGTCCATCAAGCACATGCAGCGGCTCCTCCTGCTCTCGGCAACCTTCCAGCAATCATCCGCGCCGCGCGGCGAGGCCGCGCAGGTGGACGCCGATGGCCGCCTGCTCTGGCGCTTCCCGCCGCGACGATTGGAGGCCGAGGCCATTCGCGACAGCATGTTGGCCGTGTCGGGAGCGCTGGATTTGAAAATGGGCGGCCCGGGTTTCTACCTCATGGATGTCGTCGTCGAAAACGTGATGCACTACTTCCCCAAGGAAAAATTCACGCCCGCGGAGTTTCGCCGGATGGTGTACCAGTTCCGCATCCGGCAGACGACCGACAGCGTCTTCGGTTCGCTGGACTGTCCCGACGGCGGCTCGGTGATGCCCAAACGCAGCCGCTCCAACACGCCGCTCCAGGCGCTCAACCTGTTCAACAGCACCTTCATCACCGAGCAGGCGGACCTCCTCGCGAAACGGCTGCGCGCCGAGGCGGGCGAAACTCCCGAGGCGCAGACCGGACTGGCGTTTCGCCTGTTCTACGCGCGGCCGCCGGATGCTTTTGAGCAGCGCGCAGCCGCTGCGCTGATTCGCGAACACGGCCTGCCGTCCTTCGCCCGGGCGCTCTTTAACACGAGCGAGTTCCTCTTCGTTTTCTAAAAGGCACGTCATGCACCCCTTCCTAAATCGCCGCAACTTCCTGGCCCACACCGCCACCGGCCTCGGCGGCATCGCGCTGGCGCAACTGCTCGGTCGCGACGCCGGCGCGGCCACCGGGCCGATTCGTCCGCCGGTGAACCCCGCCAACCCGAACGCCCCGCGCGCCACGCACTTCGCGCCCCAGGCAAAGCGGGTGCTCATGATTTTCTGCTCGGGCGCGGTGAGCCAGGTGGACACGTTTGATTACAAGCCCGCGCTGATCAAACGCCACGGCCAGCCGCTGCCCGGTGCGGAGGGGCTGGTCACGTTTCAAGGCGCGCAGGGAAACCTGAACCAAAGCCCGTGGGAATTCCGCCCGCGCGGACAGTGCGGCAAAATGGTCTCCGACCTCGTGCCGCACCTCGGCGCGCTCGCCGACGAGATGTGCTTCATCCATTCGCTCACCGGCAAAACCAACACCCACGGACCCGGGGAAAACTTCATGGCCACCGGCTTCACCCTCGACGGCTTTCCCAGCATGGGCGCGTGGACGACCTACGCGCTCGGCAGCGAGAACGACACGCTGCCCGCCTACGTCGCCATCCCCGACCCGCGCGGCGCACCGCAGTCCGCCGGGAATTTCTGGGGCCCCGGATTTCTCCCCGCCGCGTTCCAGGGCACCGACTTCAACGCCACCCAACCGCTGCGCAATCTCGCGCGTCCGGCGGCCTTTTCGCCCGCGACCGACCGCGCCACCCGCGACTTCATCGGCGCGTTGAACCGCCATCATCTCGAGCGTTTCCCCGGCGACTCAGAACTCGCCGCGCGCATTTCCAGCTACGAACTCGCCGCGCGGATGCAGCTCTCGGTGCCGGAGGTGGCGGACATTTCCTCCGAGCCCGCGCATGTTTTGAAGCTGTACGGCGCCGACCAGGCGGGCAATCCGGTGAAGGATCTGAAGGCCGCCTACGCCCGCAACTGCATCCTCGCCCGCCGCCTCGTGGAGAAAGGCGTGCGCTTCGTGCAACTCTTCAACGGCGCGTATCAGACGGGCGGCGAAGGCGTGAGCAACTGGGACGGCCACAAATCCCTCCAGCCGCAATACCTCAAGCACGGCGAAGTCATGGACCAGCCCACCGCCGCCTTGCTCGCTGACCTCCGGCAGCGCGGCTTGCTCGAAGACACCCTCGTCGTCTGGTGTACGGAGTTTGGCCGGATGCCCACTTTCCAAAAGGGCGCGAGCGGCCGCGACCACAACCCGAACGGCTTCACCGCGTGGCTCGCCGGGGCCGGCGTGAAACGCGGTTTCAGCTACGGCGCGACCGACGAATTCGGCTACAAGGCCGTCGAGAACATCGCCACCGTTTACGACTTCCACGCCACCATCCTCGATCTCCTCGGCCTGAATCACGAGCGCCTCAGCTTTTATCACAACGGCATTGAACGGCGGCTCACCGATGTCCACGGGCACGTCATCCGGGAGTTGCTCGCGTAAGGCCGTTGCGGGCCGACGGTCGCACCTCATCCGCCGCACCGGAGCGCGGCCGTCACCGGCCGCAGCGGCCTCCGCCAGCACGAGGGCGTTGGAATAATCCGAAACCCGCACTCCGCTGGTACGCTGCTGCGCCCGAGGACGGGCGCACTCCGCCGCCGCACCGGAGCGCGGCCGTCCCCGGCCGCAGCGGCGTCCGACCGCACGAGCGCGTTGGAATAATCCGGAACCCGCACTCCGCCGGCACGTCGCCGCGCCCGAGACCGGTGCCCCCGCTTCGGCGCATGGCTCGAACCCGCGTGATCCATCCATCCATCCATCCGCTCATCCGTCCATCCGTCCGTCCATCGGCTCCGCGCAGTGCCCGCGGACGTTTTCCAGTCACGAAACTTTTGACGGGCGCGCACCGGACGCCCAGATTCGCCCGCAAATCTCCGGAGCCAACTTTTCCAAATTTATGAACCTGAAATTTTTCACGAGCTTTCACGGCGGGCGGCGCGCGGCGGTAGTGGCGGGGTTGTTGGTGTTGTTCACCGTGGACGCGCTGGCGCAGGCCCCGCCGGTGGTGCGGCGCGCCACGGGGTTGCGCCCGCCGACGGCGGCCGAGCAGGCATGGATGGATGAGAACTGGACCAAGGTGGGCGCGGTGCAGTTGAACCAGCTCGGCGTGGAACGCGTGAACACGGAGCGGCGCATTCGCGGCCAGGCCGCGCTGCCGTTGACCGCCGTGCCGCTCGGGACCGAGGTGCGGCCGTGGAGCCGTTTCCAAACGCAGGCGGTGGGCGACAATGGCGCGCTGCCGCCGGCGGTGGACAACAGCACGCTGCCGTCGTTCCCGCCCGTGCGCAGCCAGGGGAGCATCGGTTCCTGCGCGTCCTTTTCCACGACCTACTATGTCGGCACGCACATGCTCGGCCTGGCGCGCGGGTGGAACAACAAGAACAACGACAACACCACCAAGCTCTCGCCGAAGTTCACGTACGCGATGGTCAACGACGGCGAGGACCAAGGCTCGTGGTTCACCGAGACCATCGAGGTGCTGCGGCGGCACGGCAGCCCGTCGTGGGCGGACTGGCCGTACAGCGGCGTCAACACCCCGAGCAGTTATCGCGAGTGGGCGCGCACCGCGCCGGTGTGGCGCAACGCCGTGAACTCGCGCATGGGGGACTCGGGCGTGGTGCAGGGCGTCCACACGGCGGCGGGTTTGCAGAATCTGAAGCGGCTGCTGGCCAATGGCTACGCGCTGCTCTTCGCGACCGATGTCTACGGCTGGCAGGAGGTCACCGTGGCCAATGATCCCGGCACGACGGCGGATGACCCCTTCGCCGGCGAACGCGCGGTCAGCTACATCCAAGCCGAAAGCAGCGGCCACGCGATGACGGTGGTGGGCTACAACGACGATCTGTGGATCGACATCAACAAGAACGGCGTGGTGGATCCCGGCGAAAAAGGGGCGGTGAAGATTTGCAACTCGTGGGGCACCGACTGGGGGAACGACGGGTTCATGTGGCTAGCGTACGACGCGTTGCGGACCACGACGGCGGTGGCCGGGGTGACCGGGCAGGTGAATCGTGCGCCCGGCTCGCTCGGTTCGAACCGGACACCGTGGTGGTACAATTCGGCCTACTATTTCACCGCCCGTCCGGCGTACACCCCGCGGCTGCTCGGGCAGTTCACCTTGAGCCACAAATACCGCGCGCAACTGCGGGTGCGCGTCGGCGTGTCGGCCACCAGCACCACCACGCCCACCACGTATTTCCAGCCGGGCGCGCTGCAGGATCAGGGCGGCGCGTTCGCCTTCGATGGCACCACGACCGCGGGCAGCGGGACATTCGTGTTCGATCTGTCAGACCTCGCGGCCAGCGGGGCAAGGCGCTACTACCTTGAGGTGTCGGACACCGCGTCCGGCGACGCCGCGGGTGTGTCGGATTTTCGCCTGACCGATGCGACCGGGCTGATGCTGGCGGTGGCGACGACCGGCCTGCCGGGGACGGCGGATAATTCCACCACGCGGGCCTTCGTGGACTACGGGCTGAACGCGCCGGTGATCACCAGCGCCACGAGCACGAACGGCACGGTGGGACGCGCCTTCAGCTTCACGGTGGTGGCGGCTGGCGCGACGAGTTTTGGCGCGACCGGTTTGCCGGCGGGGCTGGGGATAACGGCCGGCAGCGGCGTGATTGCGGGCACGCCGACGCAGGCGGGAACCTTCGCGGTCGCGTTGACAGCGACCAGCGCCACGGGCACCGGGAACGGCGGCCTGACCATCACGATCAACGCGGGCGGCCTCGTGAGCGCACCGGGCATCACCAGTCCCACGACGGCCGGCGGCACGGTGGGCGTGGCGTTTTCCTACGGCATCACCGCGAGCAACGCGCCCACCAGCTTCGGCGCGAGCGGCCTGCCCGCGGGGCTGAGCGTGGACGCGGGCACCGGTGCCATCTCGGGAATTCCCACCGCGGCGGGCTCGTTCACGGTGACCTTGTCCGCCGCCAATGCCGGTGGCACCGGCCAGCGCGACCTGGCACTCACGATCAATCCCCCCGCGCTCACCGTCCCTGTGATCACGAGCGCCACGACGGCGAGCGTAAATGCCGACAGCCCGTTCAGCTACCGCATCACGGCAAGCAACAGCCCGACGAGTTTCGGCGCGACCGGCCTGCCGACGGAACTGACGGTCAATGCCGCCAACGGCCAGATCACCGGCACGCCATCGTTGGCGCGGCAATATTCCGTCACGCTGAGCGCCGCCAACGCGAGCGGCACCGGCTATCAAAACCTCACGCTGACCGTCTTGGGCGACAGCAGTTTCGGCCCGGCCAACGACAACTTCGCCAATCGCGCCGCCCTCGTCGGGACCAATCTCAGCGCCACCGGCGGCACCGCCAACGCCACCGCGCAACCCGGCGAACCCCCGCACGCCGGCACCAACGCCCCCGCCAAATCCATCTGGTGGACGTGGACCGCCCCGGCCTCCGGCGTGGTGACGCTGAGCACGGTGGGCAGCACCTTCGACACGTTGCTCGCGGTTTACACCGGCGAGGCCGTGACCAACCTCACATCGGTCGCGGCCAATGATGACGCGGGTGGTCAGCGCACCAGCCAGCTCACTTTCAACGCCGCGGTCGGCGTGGCGTACCAAATCGCGGTGGATGGTTTCGGCGGCACGTCCGGCGACGCGGTGTTGAATCTCTCGCTCGTCGGCGGCAGCGCGGCCCCGGTCAATGACACCTTCGCCAACGCCCTCGCGCTCACCGGCGCCAACGCGAGCACCACCGGCCGCAACACCGGGGCGTCGGCCCAGGCCGGCGAACCCGCGCACGCCGGCTTGGCGGCGACCAATTCGGTGTGGTGGACATGGACGGCCCCGGCTTCCGGCGGTGTGACGGTGAGCACGGTGGGCAGTGATTTTGACACGGTGCTCGCGGTTTACACCGGCGCGTCGGTGAACGCGCTGACACCCGTGGCCGACGACGATCAGAGCGGCGGCGACAACACCAGCCTGCTGAATTTCACCGCCGTCGCGGGCACCACCTATCGCCTCGCGGTGGATGGCTATCAGAGTGCGGCGGGAAATATCGTGCTGAATCTGGCGCCGGGCGGCGGCGCTCCGGGCAACGATAATTTTGCCGCCGCGACGGTGCTCACCGGAGCCACCGTGACCACGAGCGGCGCCAACACGAATGCGACCGCCGAGGCGGACGAGCCGGCGCACGCGGGATCGGTGGCGACCCGGTCGCTGTGGTGGGCGTGGACCGCGCCACTCACCGGGCCGGTGCAGGTGGACACCGTCGGCAGCAGCTTCGACACGGTGCTGGGAATCTACACCGGCACCGTGGTGGGCAGCCTGACGACCGTGGCCAGCGATGATGACAGCGCCGGCAACCGCACGAGCAAGGCGCTGTTCAACGCGACCAGCGGGACGGTTTATCGCATCGCCGTGGATGGCTTTTTCGGGACGGCGGGCACCGTGGCGTTGCAGATTGCGGTGACAGGCACGGCGCCGGCCAACGACAACTTCGCCAACCGGATCGTGCTTACCGGTGCGGATTTCTCCACCACTGCGGTGAACCTGAATGCCACGGCGGAGAGCGGCGAACCGGCCCACGCCGGCACGCCCGCCGCGAAATCGCTGTGGTGGCGCTGGACTGCGCCGAGCGCCGGGCGCGTCGAGATCCGCACCACCGGCAGCAGCATCAACACCCGGCTCGCCATTTACACCGGCACGGCGGTGAACGCGCTGACCGCGGTCGTGGCGAACAACGACGAACCGGGCGCGGTGGCGTTCACCGCCGCGGCGGGCACGACCTATCAGATCGCGGTGGACGGCTTCAACGGCGCGGCGGGCGATATCGTGCTGACGGGCGCGCTCGCGGCCAACGTCCTGTACGCGACGGATTTCGAGACGTTTCTGCCGGGGGCCGGCACTTTGGTCGGCTACGACGACTGGCTGGGACTCAACGATGAAGGCGGCGTGTCGGGGATCGTGAGTGCGTACGGCGGACGCGCGGGCTACCTCGGTTACAATCGCCCGAGCAATGCGACTGGGTACGTGCTCGTTTACCGCCCGGTGAATTTTGCGCCGGTGGCGCAAGGCCGGCCGATCGTGAATTTCTCGGTCGATCTCGAGGTGATCGATTCCACGACCGCCCGCTACGACAAATTCTCCGTGGACGTTTACAACCGCGCCGGGCAATACCTCGCGGCCATCGTGTTGGACAACGCCAACCTCCGCATCCTCCGCGAGGATGGCAGCGGCGGCACGGCGGTGAACACCGGCATCCGGTTTGCCAACAGCCGGAAATCCGCCCTGGCCTTCAGCATCAACTACACAGCCAACACCTGGTCCGCGGCGCTGGATGACACGCCCCTCTTCAGCAACGCACCCTTCACCGCCAGCGGCAATACGCTCGACCTCGGCGAGGTGGTTCCCGCCTGGCGCATCAACAACTCCGCCGCGCCGGGTGACAACTATCTCATCTTCGACAACTACATCCTCTCCGCCATCCCCACGACCTCGGCCCCGATCATTACCGAAGACCCGCTGCCACTGAGCGTGACCATCGGCGGGCTGGCCGTGTTTGAAGCGGAAGCCGCCGGCACCGGCCCGCTGCGCTTCCAATGGCGCTTCAAAGGTGCCGACCTTCCCGGCCAGACCAACAGCTCACTCAGTCTCCTCAATGTGACCACCAACGACGCCGGACTCTACCGCGTCGCCGTGAGTAACTTCGTCGGCTCCGCCCTCAGCCTCGAGGCGCTCCTGACTGTGACACCACCGGTGCCCAGCGCCATCTTCGGCGCACCCACACTCACCTCCCGCGGCCTGCAGTTCCAAGTGACCGGCACACCCGGCCGCACCTACCGCCTCGAGACCTCGGGCGACCTACAGACCTGGACCGAAGTCTCCACCCTCCTCAATCAAAACGGCACCCTCATCCTACTCGATCCCGGCGCGACCAACTCCGTGCGCAAATTCTACCGGATGCGCGAGGGGAGTTTTTAGGAAGAGCAGGGCAGTTTTGGAGAGACCTGAGCGCGGCCATCAGACCGCAGAAGCGTGAGGCCGGGAAAGGGCGCGCAAATTTCGGGGCATCCTATTTTCTTGCTGCCGATTCCCCATCCCATTAGCACCCGGTTTTGCCGGGTGCTAATGAGAAAGGGAATCGGCTGCGACCCGCTGAACTGCACCCTCAGTCCCCACCGACGCGACTTCCCGCTTGCCAGCACACCGCAAGGCCGTCCACTTTCCCCACAATGCACCGCCAAAAATCCTTGGAAAATGACTCTTCCGCACGATCCTCGTTCCGGTGCCCGTGGCTGAGTTGGGTGCCGGTAGCCTTAGTCTTGCTGGCACCCTTGGCCCGGGCGGATATTCCAGTGGTGCCCGATTGGTCTGCGGACGAGGCAGGAAACACCGGCTTTTTCGACCCCACTCTGGGAGCCACGCGCCGGGCTGTCTTCCTAGCCGCGGCAGCCTATGTGGGGAGTTTGTTCAATCCGGCGTATCCCGGAGAGACCATTCGCGTCAAAGCATCCTTCAATGATCTCGGCACACAGACGGTGGGCAATGGCGGCGCGACCGGCTTCACCAACAATTTCGGCAGTACCAACCCGCGTTTTCAGGCGGATACGGACTACACTTTCACGCTGGCCAACCATCTGGCCGGCCGCGACCTGCTTCCCGGCAACACGGTCGAGGTTAATTTTAATTCCAATCCAGCCATTAACTTTGACTACGGCACCAATGGCACACCCGTACTGAACAGCGGGCTGGAAAGTCTCTACACCACGGTCGTGCATGAGATCGTCCACGGCATGGGTTTCCTGAATTACATAGTGTCTGGCCGAAAACGCGCGTTTTTGGAAACGGGGCGCGACGCGGAGGGGGTGCGCAGGCGGTGCGCGACGGATTTTTCCTCCGGCGACGGATAAATCACCCAAATTCTCCGTTTTTAGGCGCATCGCTCCTGGCGGAGTGGCTT
>CAMAUZ010000020.1 GCA_945861535.1 Akkermansia muciniphila
TGCGGGAACGCAATCTCCGCCCCAAGCGCTACGTCTGGAAAGCCGCGGGGGAGGAAATCCTGGCCAAGATTCAGCGGGCGCGGGCCGCCGCAAATTCCGCGCCGAAAGAATTATGAGTATAGTTTTGAGAGACACTACACTAGGCAGGGTCCGCCCAGCCAAAGACCGTATGTTGCCGCCTCTCCAATTCAGCCGTCGCCACGCACTCCGTGCGCTGGCGCTGGTTGGTTTGGGCGCGCCCTTCCTCCGGCTCGCGCACGCCCAGGCCGCGGGCGGCGCGACGATTCACTTCTACAGCCCGGAGACGAACATCAACAATTTCGGGACGCTCAAGAGCGAGTTCGACACGTTTTTCGCCAATGCGGGCGGGCACAAGTTCCAACCCTACGGCGATCGCGCGGCATTCGAGAAGGCGCTGGCGGGCAAGAGCGGGGTGTTCCTCCTGTCGAGCTGGCATTACCCGCAACTGGCCGCCAAAGCCGCCTGGCAGCCGGTGCTCATCGGCCAGCTCAAGGACAAGAGTACCCAGCGCCATGTCCTCTGCGCCCGCCGCGGCGTCGCCAACGTGGCCGCGCTCAAGGGCGCGAAGGTGGCCTCCCCGGGCAACAAGGCCTTCACGTTGAACCTGCTCGCGGACCTGCTCGGCCCGGCCCACCGCACGCTCGTCACCGAGCAAAACGTCCTCCCCGTTCCCAAGGACATGGATGCCCTGATGGCCATCGGCTTCGGCCTCGCGCAGGCGGCGATCGCCACCGAGGGCGGTTTGGAAAAGCTGGCCAAGACCAACGCCAAGCAACACGACGCCCTGACCCAGCTCGTCTGCGGCCCGGAGCGGCTGCTGCCCATCGTCGTCGCCCGGTCCCAGCCCGACGCCGCGAGCCAGGCCCTGCTCCAGGTGCTCGCCCGCATGGGCCAAGAGACCGAAGGCCAGCAACGGCTCCGGCTGCTCGGTTTGGATGCGTTCGCCCCTATCGGCGAGGCGCACCGCCACGAACTTCGCAAATGAAAGCGCACTTGCACCTCAACCATCCGCGCCCGCGTGCCCGGCGCGGCCTGAACGCGTCGTTCATCTGGCCCGCGCTGCTGGTGCTCGTGGCCACGGTGTTGCTGGCGCTCGCCGCCGCGCCGCCGGCGGCGAAAGTGTTGGTGGTCAACTCGGATGCCTCAGTCGCCAAATACGTGGAAGTGCAGCACGCCTTCAAGGAAGCACTGGGGACCGACGCGGGGACCGTGACGGAAGTGGACCTGAGCAAAGTCGGCGAGGCCGGGTTGCGGCGGACGCTGGCGGCGGAGAACCCCACGATCCTCTACTGTGTTGGCAGCCCGGCCTACCAGGCGGCCGTGAAGCTCGCCCGGGGCCGGTCCATCATCCTGAGCACGGCGATCAATTGGGAGCGCTTCAAGCCCGATCCCCGCACCACGCGGGTGATTGCCGACGAACTGCCGGCGCTCGCACAGCTCACGCTCTTCCGACATTTCTTCCCGAAACTGCAGCGCGTCGGCGTGGTGTACAATCCCGCCATCAACAAACAGTGGTTCGAGCAGGCCGTCGTGGCCGGCAAAGAGGTCGGCGTCGAGGTCATCGGCCGCACGGTCACCCGCAGCTCCCAGGTCGGCTCCGCGTTGGCCGAACTCACGCCGAAGGTGGATGCGCTCTGGCTCACCCCCGACCCCGTCGTGCTCGAGAACACGGCGGCGGTGAAGCTCTACTTCACCCGCGCGGACGCGGCGCGGAAGCCGGTCTTCGCCTACTCGACCACCTACTTGCAGTTGGACCCGAACTCGCCATTGGGCGCGACCTTGGTGCTCGCTCCGGACGTGCCGACCACGGGCCGCCAGGCCGCCAGCGTGGCGCAGGACTTCGCCGGCGCGCCGCCCGTGACCACCCCGGCCGGTTCCGAGGTGACGTTGAACCTCAAGCGCGTCCAGCAATACGGCCTCGAGTTCAACCGCGACGCCCTCGACGCCGTGAACAATCTCCTCCGCTAAATGAACGGCGTCGGCGCGAAACCCACAGTCCGCGGGACAAAGCTCAAAGCTCAAAGCTCAAGGGAAGCCCCAAACGCCAAGGACCAGACGTGGCGTGGCGATCCGCAGCGGCGCGGGAATTCATCGCGGCTGCCGTTCACTGCGGACGTGTTCGCCGGAACAACGCCGCGCTCCGGGCTTGGGCCAACGCCAGGGGACTTAAGCTCAAAGCTCAAAGTTCAAAGCTCAAGGGAAGGGCCAAGCGCCAAGGACCAACGGTCGCGTCGCGAGCCAAAGCGGTGCGGGGTTTGGCTGCGGCTCCTGTTCCCTGCGGACATTGCTGCGCCGTAAACCCAGCGCTTGGCGCTTGGTCCTTGCTCCTTCCCTTGAGCTTTGAGCGTTATCCTTGGAGTTTTTCCCCCGCGTTCCGTTAACCCATGGATGCTTCCCCCCAATTCCGCCGCGGCATCCGCTGGAAACTTCTGGTCACGATGCTCGGCCTCATCGTCGGCCTGGTTGCGGTGCTCTCGTGGCTCGAGATCGACGCGTCCCAGCAGCTCATCAAGCGCGAGATGGAGCGCCGGATCCAGTTGATGCGCGACGTGCTCGTGGCGCGCGGCGAGGGCGCGGCGACGCAACTGGCCAAGGAGATTGGCAATCAGATCTCGGGCGTCGCCTTCTCGACGGTCTCGGAAATCGTGACCAACGCCACGCGGCTGAACCCGCAGTTGACCTACGCCCTCGTCCTCAACACCAAAGCCCAGGCGCTGGCCCACGCCGGCGAACGCGGCGCGTTGATCCACTTCGATGGCGAACTGAAACAATACGCGGGCGAGGATGACCGCGTGGCCGCGGGCCAGACCCGCATTCTGGCGCGCAACGTCGTGGTGAAGCAGACGGAGGTGCTCGAGATCATCGCGCCGATCGTCGTGGGCAACGAGCGCTGGGGCGTGCTGCGGCTCGGCTATTCGCTGGCGGATTTGCGCCGGGAAACCGAGAGCACACGCCGCGAGATGCACGCCCAGGTCGCCGCCGTCATCACCCGCAGCGTCACGACCGCCGGGGTCGCCGTGTTCCTCAGCATGGGGGTGGTCGCGTGGCTGGCGGCGCTGATCACGCGGCCGCTCCAGCGCGTGACCGAGTCCGCGCGGCAACTGGCCACGGGGAATTTTGAAGCGGCCGCGACGCTCGACATCCGCTCGCAGGACGAGGTCGGCGTGCTGGCCGAGGCGTTCACCAAGATGGCCGACAACCTCCAACGCACCTACGCGCAGCTCGAGGAATCCAACCGCACGCTGGAATTGAAAGTCTCCGGGCGCACCCGTGAACTGGCGCACATGACCGAACTGGCCGAGGAGGCCCGCCAGCAGGCCGAGGCCGCCAACCGGACCAAGAGCGCCTTCCTCGCCAGCATGAGCCACGAGCTGCGCACGCCGTTGGCGGCCATCATTGGCTTCTCCGAGCTGCTGCTGGGCGACGCGCAGGCCGAGGGGCGCGTCGAGGCGGCAGACGATTTGCAACGCATCATGGATTCCGCCAAGCACCTGCTCGGGCTGATCAATGAGATTCTCGATCTCTCCAAAATCGAGGCGCAAAAAATGGAGCTGCACCTCGAACGCTTCGAGGTGGCCAATGTCCTCCGCGAGGTCGGCAACACCCTCACGCCGCTCGTCAAGAAACGGGGCAACCAGCTTGTCATCACGACCGGGCCGGACCTCGGCTCCATCCAGGCGGACCTGACCAAGCTCAAACAGTGCCTGCTCAACCTGCTCAGCAATGCCAGCAAGTTCACCGAGGATGGCGTCGTCCGGCTGCACGTCGAGCGCTTCCTCCGCGAGGGCGTGGGCTTCATCCGCTTTGCCGTGAGCGACACCGGCATCGGCATGACGTCCGAGCAGTTGGGCCGGCTCTTCCAGGCCTTCCAGCAGGCCGACAGCGCCACGGCGCGCAAATACGGCGGCACCGGCCTGGGTCTGGTCATCACCAAGAAATTCAGCGAGCTGATGGGCGGCAGTGTCAGCGTCGCGAGCGAACAGGGAAAAGGCTCGACCTTCACCATGGAACTGCCCGCCGAGGTGCGGAAACCCGAACCCAAGCCCGTCCCGCCGGACGGCAAAGCACTCCTCCCCGGCGGGGCGGCCGCGCGGACCGTGCTGGTCCTGAGCGCGGACAAGAACGTCCAGCAACTGGTCGGCGACGCACTCGTCGGCAGCGGCTGCCAGTTGCGCGTCGCGCCGAACGACGCCGCGGGCCTGACCCTCGCGCGCGAACTCCGGCCCGTGCTCATCACGCTGGACGCCGCCGCGCCCGGCGTGGACGGCTGGTCGGCGATGGGCCAG
This sequence comes from Akkermansia muciniphila, assembly GCA_945861535.1. GTDB lineage: Bacteria > Verrucomicrobiota > Verrucomicrobiia > Limisphaerales > BJHT01 > BJHT01. Next base: position 4,308 of record CAMAUZ010000020.1, read on the forward strand.
CTCAAGTCCGACCCCGAGCTGGCGGCCATCCCCGTGATCCTGCTCACGCTCAAGGATGGGCAGGCCGACGCCGGCTTCACCCTCGGTGCGGCCGAGTTCCTCGCCAAGCCGGTGAACTCCGCCCTGTTGAGCCGCGCGTTGCACCGCCACCTGCATTATCCGCCGGACGGCTACGTGTTGCTCGTCGAGGACGATCCGGTCCTGCGCGAGATGATGACGCGCCTGATCGAGAACGAAAAATTCCCCGTCACCGCTGCCGAGAACGGTCGGCGCGCCCTTGAGTTGGTGAAGCAAAGCATCCCCAAACTCATCCTGCTGGACATCATGATGCCCGTGATGGACGGCTTCCAATTCCTCGGCGAACTGCGCCAGCGCAAGGAATGGGCGCACATCCCCGTCGTGGTCCTCACCGCCAAGACGCTCTCGCCGGCGGAGCGCGACTTCCTCGCCGCCCACACCAACAGCGTCCTCCAGAAAGGCGCCAGCGTCCGCGACGACGTGATGGCCAACATCCGCCACCACATCGCCAAATCACCCGTGCTTCACGGCTCCTAAACCCGCACTGCCATGCCAAAAATCCTCGTCATCGAAGACACCGAGAACAACCGCATCATCATTGGTCGCCGCCTCAAAGCCAAAGGCCACGACGTGCACCTCCGCGAGGACGCCGAGACCGGCATCAGCGCCGCGCGGGAACTGCAACCGGCGGTCATCCTCATGGACATCGGCCTCCCGGGCATGGACGGCTGGACCGCCGCCACTGCCCTCAAAGCCGATGCCGTCACCGCCGGCATTCCCATCATCGCCCTCACCGCCCACGCCATGGCCGGCGACCGTGAGAAGGCCCTCGAAGCCGGCTGCAACGACTACGAAACCAAGCCCATCGACTTCGTTTCCCTCTTCGCCAAGATCGACGCCCTGACCGGTGGCGGCGCGGTTCCGGCGGCTCCCGTCGCCCCACCCGCGCCGGCTGGCTGATCGGCGCCCGGCAAACGGCCCGTCGCCATGTCCAACCCGCCATCACTCCGCCTCCTGCCCGAGCGCGTCAGCGTTGCCCGGCACGACCTGCGCAACGCGTTGGGCGAGGTCTTGGGTTTCGCGGAGCTGATCGTCGAAGAGGCGACCGACCTCGGGCAGGCGCAGTTCGTCGCCGAGCTGCCGGCCCTCCAGCACGCCACGGAAGAAATTCTCCAGCGACTCGGCCAGACCCTCACCGTCGAAAACCTCACCGCCCACCCCGACGCGGGCGAGGAACTCGGTCGCACCCTCCAGCGCTTCTCACAGTCCACCGACGACACCGTGACCGCCCTCCACGCCCGCTGCGCGCAGCTTCCGACGCGGCCGTTCCTTTGATGACCTCCTGCGCATCTGCGCGTCCGCCCGCCGCCTGGGCGCCCGCGCGCCCGAGCTGTTGGCTGAAATGTTCGTGCCGGCCGAGCCAACCTTGGCCGATCTCGAGGCCGCCCTCGTTCATCCGGGTGGCAGCGGTGAGACCACTTTCTTCCGTAAACCCACCAGCTCCGCCGTCGCCGCCGCGTCGGCCGTCGCCACCGCGCCCGACGGCGAGAGCACCGCCTTCCTCACGCGCGCCGCAGTCCGCCCCCCGGCCAGCGGCACCATCCTCGTCGTCGATGACACCGAGTCCAACCGCGCCTTGCTCACGCGCCGGCTCAGCCGCGAGGGCTTCACCGTCGCCGTCGCCGAGCATGGCCGGCGCGCGCTCGATCTGCTTGGTCGCCACGCGTTCGACCTCGTGCTGCTCGACATCATGATGCCCGAAATGGACGGCCACCAGGTCCTCACCGCGATGAAGGCCGACCCCGCGCTCCGGCACATTCCCGTCATCATGATCTCCGGCCTCGACGACTTGGACACGCTGGTCCGCTGCATCGAAGGCGGCGCGGAAGATTATCTCACCAAGCCCTTCGACCCCGTGCTCTTGCGCGCGCGCATCGGCGCCTGCCTCGACAAAAAACGCCTCCGCGACCGCGAGCGCGAACACCTCGCCGTGATCGAAGAGCAACGCCGCCGTGCCGACGAACTGCTCCACGTCATCCTCCCGCATTCCATCGCTGTCGAACTGAAGGAGACCAACGTCGTCCAGCCCCGCCACCATCCGCACGTCGCCGTGCTCTTCAGCGATGTCGTCGGCTTCACCGCCTATTGCGACCAGCACCCGGCCACCGAGGTGATCGTCCATTTGCAGGCGCTGGTCCGCGCCTTCGAGGAAATCGCCGCGCGCCACGGCCTCGAGAAAATCAAAACTATCGGCGACGCCTTCATGGCCACGGCGGGCCTGATCGAACCGGTCGCCAACCCCGCGTTGAACGCGGTGCGCGCCGGCCTGGAAATGGTGCAGGCCGCCCGCAGTTTGGGCAGCGGCTGGGAAGTCCACATCGGCGTCCATTCCGGCCCCGTCATCTCCGGCGTCGTCGGCCAGCGCAAATACCTCTTCGATGTCTGGGGCGATACTGTGAACACCGCCTCGCGCATGTGCGGCCTGGCCGGCACCGGCGAACTCTGCGTCTCCGAGCACACCTGGCGCGAACTGGCCGGCGACTGCACCGGCGTCTCCGCCGGCACCTTCCCCGTCAAAGGCAAAGGCGAACTCCAGGTCTTCCGCGTGACCGCGGCCCGCTGATCCCGCTTTGTAGGCGTCGAGGTAACGAGACTCAAACCTTCCTCCCCGAGAATTATTGCCCACCTGCCAGCTTGAAACTGGCACGAGCCGCGGAACAGCGAACCACGGAAAAACTCCGATAAACACGGAGGAAACCGCCTCCTCGCCGCTTCATTCACCGGACGCACGCGGTCTCCTGCACACCCCTTTCCCATCGGTGTCCATCCCTGTCCATCCCTGTCCATCCGTGGTTGAAAAGCCGTTTTTGCCTTCGCGATCCACTGCGTCCGGCGCGCATGCCTTCCATCCGTTTCACATCACTTCCGCTTCGCCATCCCGCTCCGCCCGCTCCGTCACCGCCAGCAAATCAACCAACTGCTCCGGCGTCAGCAATCCCTCGGGCAAACCATGCAGGAACCGCAGCCGCCGGCCGCGCTGCGGTCCGGTGCGGAAGAAACTTTCGAGCGTCAGCAAATCGTCCAGCAGCAGGGCTTCCTCGAACCGATGCCCCGGCGGACCGCTCGTGACTGCGCGCAGCAGCACCGCGACCAACTCGGTGGAAACTCCGCCGAGATACGCGCGCAACAGCGGCGCGACCGGCTGCCCATCGGGCCAGCACGGCGGGACGCGGTATTCGCGCGGCGGCGTGGAGCCGAGGAGATTCAGCGGCAGCGTCTCGATGCGCGCGGGCGCGTGCAGCGTGAAGCAGAGCAACCGGAGCAGACCGGCGTAGGCGAATTTCGCCCCGCCCTTGAACGCGCCGTGGCAGGCCCAGCCATCGCCCGTCGCCGGTTCGCGGAGCAGCGCGAGTTCGAGCACCGGCGCGTGCCTGTCCCCGGTACCGCAGACGTCCCCGCCTGCGAGTTCGCGGGGCGTCTCGTCCCGAGTACCAACGGGCGGCGAGACGCCGCCCGAACTCGCACGAGAGGACGCCTGCATTACTGGCACAGCGACGCCTTGCGGACACTCCCGCCACGCGAGGTAAAAACACGCCCACGGCCACACGTTCACGCGGTTGAAGCGCGGCCGCACGGTGCGCAGCAGTTCGTTCTCGCGCAGCCGCGCGCTCGCCGGCGAGTCGCAGATCTCCCACTCGATGCGCCGGACCTCATGCACCAGGCGCACCGTCTTGCGCGAATCGCGCTCGGGATGCACGTGCCGGTAGCTGTTCAACCGGTCCCGCAAATTCTGCGACTGCCCGATGTAGATGATCCGCCCCTCGCCATCGAACATCCGATACACGCCCGGCACCGCGGGGATCGCGCGGAAAAACTCCGCACCAAACCGTTCCGTCAACGGCTTCGGTGGCGCGAACAACCGCAACTGCCGCGGCCGCTCTTCCGCCCCCAGGAGCGCGGGCGTCCCGCCCGCAGCGGCCCCACCTGCCACCGATGGCAGCGATTCCTCGTCCCCATCCAATGACACCGCTGCCTTAGTGGAAATCATGCGAAACATTTGCCTGTAGCTCCGCGAAGGCCAGTCGCTCGATGCGCAGCGCCTTGATGTGGATCGTGCCGTGCCGCGATTGCACCCGGCCCTCGATGAGCAGGAACGGCTCCATCGTGATCGTCAGCCGCTCGGCCTCGAACAAGTCCGCGTTCACGATCGCATTGCTGATGCCAGTCTCGTCCTCGAGGCTCACGAAGCACGTGCCCTTCGCCGTGCCCGGCCGCTGCCGGCAAATCACCAGACCCGCGACGCGCACGAGATCGCCGTTGCGCGCCTCCGCCAGTTCATTCGCGCACCACACCTTCGGCAAATGCTCGCGCACAAACGCCATCGGATGCGGCCCCGTCGTCAGCCCCAGCCCCGAATAATCCGCCTGCAACCGCTCGACCGGATTCATCGGTCGCAACGGTGAATCCCCGTAGCCGCCGACGTGAGGAGGCGGAGCGTCTGGCACGGGCGGCCCATCGGGGACGGAGCGCCGAGCAATGCTCGGCCTGAGCGGATCGTCGGGATTCGTGCCGAGCGATGCTCGGCGCTCCGCTGCGTTGCGGGCGAATTGCGGATCGCGCCCCGCTGCCGAATCCGCCTCCTCCCGCCGGCTTCCGCCTGACCGCGGCATTTCCCAAGCCTTGGCTGGATCGCCTCCCCCCGAACGCAGCGGCTCCACGTCGTCGGTAGCTTTGGAATCTCCACCGCCCTCCGCCTGCTCCGCGCCGCTGCGGGCGGGACGCCCGCGCTCCTGCCGCCCGTCCGCCTCCTCACGTCGGCGGCTACCATCCGCCTCGTCACCTCGGCGGCTACCGTCCGTCGTGAACAACTCCCCCTCGCGCAGCGTGCTCTCCGCCTCCCACAGCGCCGCGCGGCGATGCGCCGCCAGGCAGTTCAGCGCGCCAATTTCCGCCAGCGTCCGCAGCTCCGGCTTCGTGAAACGCGTCCGCGCCTTCAGGTCATCCAGCGATGCAAACCGCCGCTGCGCCCGCGCCGCCAGCAGCGCCTCGCCGTGATCGCGCCGCAGTCCCTCGACCTGCCGCAGGCCCAATCGCAGCGCGCCATCCGCCTCGATCCGGCAGTCCCAGTCCGACTCCGCCACGCACACCGGCCGCACGCGCAGGCCCCGCCGCCGCGCGTCCTTGAGCAACGTGTCCGGCGCGTAGAAACCCATCGGCTGGTTGTTCAGCAGCGCGCAGAAAAACTCGGGCGCGCGATGCACCTTCAGCCACGCGCTCGCATACGCCAGCAGCGCGAAACTGATCGCGTGCGACTCGGGAAACCCATACAGCGCGAAACCGCCCACGGCCTTCACGATCTTGTCCGCGACCTCCGGCTTTACCCCGTTGCGATCCATCGCCGCGCGCAACCGGGCCGTGACGCGCGCCATCTTTTCCTCGGACCGATGGAAGCTCAGCGCGCGCCGCAATTCCTCCGCCTCGTCACCGGTGAAGTTCGCAATGACCATCGCGATCTGGAGCATTTGTTCCTGAAACAACGGCACGCCGAGCGTGCGCTCGAGCACCGACACGAGCCGCTCGTCATAGTACGTCACTGCCTCCTCGCCTGTGCGCCGCCGCAGATACGGATGCGCCAGATCGCCCTGGATCGGCCCCGGACGGATGAGCGCGACCTCGATCACGAGGTCGTAAAAAATCTTCGGCTTCATGCGCGGCAACGTGGCCATCTGTGCGCGGCTTTCGACCTGGAACACGCCGATCGTCTCCGCTCGTTGCAACAGCGCGAACGTCTCCGGGTCCTGCTCGGGAAGCTGCGCCAGATCGACCGGCCGACCGCGCTCCGCCGCGAGCCGCAGCGTGTCCTGAATCGCGGACATCATGCCGAGACCGAGCAGGTCCACCTTGATGATGCCGAGGTCTTCGCAGTCGTCCTTGTCCCACTGCGCGACGACGCGGCCGGGCATGGCGGCGTTCTCCAGCGGCATGAGCGAGCTGAGTTCGCCCTGGCAAATAATCATCCCGCCCGTGTGCTGGCCGAGATGCCGCGGCAACCGGCTCATCTGCTGATACAGGCTCGCGAAGGCCGCGGCGCGTGGATGCGTGCGCGGCAGGCCCGCCTGCTCCATCTGCGCGAGCAGTTCAAGCGTGTGCGGAAAATCACCGTGCGGAAACAGGTGTGTAAAGCGGTCGAGCACGTCGGCAGGCAGGTTCAGCACCTTGCCCAACTCGCGTGCGGCGCTGCGGCCGCGATAGGTGATGACCGTCGCCGTCATCGCCGCGCCGTGCTGGCCGTAGCGGCGATAGACCTCCTGAATCACGCGCTCGCGCCGCTCGCCGCTGGGCAGGTCGATGTCGATGTCCGGCCAGCCTTTGCGGCCTTCGCTGAGGAAACGCTCGAAGAGGACGTTGAACTTCACCGGATCCACGGCGGTGATGCCGAGGCAGAAACACACGGCGCTGTTCGCCGCGCTGCCCCGGCCCTGCGCGAGAATGTCGTTGTCCCGACAAAAGCGCACGAGGTCGGCGACGATCAGGAAATAGCCGTCGAACGCGAGCTTGCAGATCAACGCCAGCTCCTTCTCCAGCAGCAGCCGCACTTTTTCCGGCACGCCCTTTGGATAGCGCAGACGCGCGCCCGCGTAAGTCTGCGCGCGCAGAACGCCCGGCATCGTTTCGCCGAGGCCGACGGGGAAACGGGGAAATTCGTAACCCAGATCTGCGAGCGTGAACTGGAGGCGGTCGGCGAGGCGCACGGTGTTGGCGAGCGCGTCGGGCTGATCGGCGAAGAGCGCGGCCATCTGCGGCGCGGTCTTGAGATGCCGCTCGCTGTTCACGGCCAGCAGCGTGCCGGCGACGTCCAGATGCGTGTGGTGGCGCAGACAGGTGAAGACATCGAGCACCTGACGACCGGACGAATCGGTGTGCAGCGGGCCGTTGGTGGCGAGCAGCGGGAGGCGGTGCGCGTGGGCGAGATCAAGCAGTTGGCGATTCACCGTGTGTTCGTCGCGGCGCAGGTGGCGCTGGATTTCGATGAACACATTTTGTGGACCGAATGCGTGGACGAGACGCTGGATGATTTCCGCGGGCGCGGGTGCGGGCGCGCGGGGGGGCGTGGGTACGGATGACGTGCCGGTCAAGCCGCGACGCAGCGGGCCTTCGTCATCGCCGGTGAGGGCGACAAGGCCGCCGGCGAACTCGGCGAGTTCCTCCCAACGCACGGTGCCCTCGCCCTTGGGCGCGCGCAGATGCGCCCGCGTGAGCATCTGGCACAGGTGCCGGTAGCCCGCGCGCGACTCGACGAGCACCGGCAGCACCGAGCCGTCTTCGAGAATCAGTTCCGACCCGATGATCGGCCGCACGCCCGCCTCGCGCGCGGCGCTGAACAACCGGGGCGCGCCATACACGCCCATGCGGTCGCACACCGCCAACGCAGGCAGCCCAAGATTCGCCGCCGTCGCCGCGAGCTGCTCCGGCAGCGCCGCCCCGCGCAGAAAGCTGAACGCACTCCGCGCGTGCAGCTCGATGTAGGCAGGCGCGGTCATTTCAAAAGCCCCCCCGTAGCCGCCGACGTGAGGAGGCGGACGGCCCCGCACGCACGCGCTCGGCCTGCGTTCCGGAGCGCGGTCTGCAGGCCGCAGAGACGTCCGCATGGAACGGAGGCGTGGGCAAAATCTAGAGCGCCCGGCGAGATCGCCGCCGCTGCGGGCGGGACGCCCGCGCCCCGTCCCGGAGGGACACCGCAGGAGATTAGCCGGGGGCAAGTCCGCGGCAGCGGACGCGGCCCCCGGTTGCCGCCGCAGATTGGTCCCCGCCCCGGAGGGGCATCGAAGAAAGCGAGTCGTCGTGAGTGAAACGTCCTCGCGAAAGAGTTCGGATATTTTTCTCCGATGCCCCTCCGGGGCATGGCGTTTTCGCGACGTCCACCGGGGGCTGCATCCGCTCGCGCGGCCTTGCCCCCGGCTAATCTCCGCTGGCGTCCCTCCGGGACCAGGGACGGCGCGGCACTCCACGGAGCGCGGCCTTCAGGCCGCAGAGACATCCGCATGGAACAGAGGCGATGGAAGATACGAGCGCGCCCAGCGTGGTCGGGGCCGCTGCGGCGTGAACGCCGCGCCCCCGGAGCGCGGCCTTCAGGCCGCAGAGACGTCCGCATGGAACGGAGGCGTTGGGAGATACGAGAGCGCCCCGCGAGGTCGGGGCCGCTGCGGCTGGTCCTCGGCGGACACAGCCGCGCTCCAGGCGCTCCTGATCGCCGCGCTGTGGGTTTCCTGTTCATGCGCAGTCGCCGCGTTTCAATCCAACATCCCCTCGACCGTCCAGCCGTCGGGTTGATGCGCGAGACGCAGGGTCTGGCCGCTCTGCGTGGTGATGTCCCATTCGTCGCGCTGCCACGCGCCGGGTTCCCACCAGTGACCGGACGCGCGCCACGGGCCGAGGACGATCTTCAGTTTCCCCCGCGCCACCGTGCATTGCAGCGCCACCGGCGTCGGAGCCGCCGCGCCGGGAGCCGTGGTGACGTCCACCTTTTCCGCCGGGCGCAATCGCCGCAGGGCCACCGGACGCGCGATCGTGCCGACGCGTGAAGTCGCGGCGCGCGGCGCATTTTCAAAATCCGGCGGAACCATGCGGAAGGCGTCGGGCCGATGACTGTTCTCGCGCACCGGCGTGCCGACGCGGTCGGAGCCGAGCAGCGCGGTGAGGCGGGCGATGGTGTCCTGAAACTGCTGCGGATCGCGCAGGGCGGCCTCGAACAGACTGAACTGCTTGTGCTCCGGCTCGGCGGGTTCGATCCGCAACGTGACGGTGACGATGGCCGAGTCGCTGCGCACGGTTTCGAGATGCGTGTGCAACATGCGGAACAGCACGTCCGGCTGGCGCGTCGGCTGCGGCACGCGGAGGCGGCGTTCGAGCGGATCGCCGGATTCGAGGCCGAGGCGGAGAATGAGCTGCCCGGCGACTTTGCCGCCGATCTCAAGACGCGGCGTGAGCTGATCAACAAAGCGGCGGAGGAGAAAGAGCAGCGGTTCGAGGGTCTCGACGGCGTCCTCGAACTCGAAGGTCTCGGCGAACTCCTCGGCCGGACGAATGATGTTCAGCGGCCGGCTGGCCGTGGGCGAGGCGGCGGCGAAGAGCGCGAGGGCTTCGAGACCGAGGCGATCCATCACGGCGTTCTGCCCGAGCGCAAGCAGTTCGCCGACCGTCGGGATGCCCCATTTTTTGAGGATGTCCGTGACATCGGTGGACGGCTCAAGCGCGGCGACGGGCAGGGATGCGATGAAGGCGACGGGATCGGTGACGATGTGGATGCCTTCGCCCCAGCGGGCCGCGTGGCGCGCGAGATTGGGCGTGGGCGCGATGCCGATGCGCGCGCGCAACTGAAAAACTGCGAGGCTGTCGCGCAGTCGCGTGGCCCAGCGCGTGAGGATTTCGGGCGCGGCATTTTTCAATTCACTGAGTCCGCGCAGATCCAGCGTGGTCAGGCCGGGCGCGGTGTTTTCCAGATGCGGCGAGAAGCCGTAGGCACCTTGCAGGAGCGCGTCGGTGGCGCTGCGTTCGTGCGCGGGCGAGCGATGGCGGATGAGCACGTCGCGGCAGCGCGCGAGCGCCTGCGTCGGGGTCAGTCCCAGTGTGATGCTGGCAGCGCGCGCGGCCCCGGTAAACTCGCAAACGCGCGGCGTGCTCAGCGCGGGATCGACGAGCGCGACCGACTTGTCCCACAGCTCCGGCTCGTGGCGCAGCGCGGCTTGCAGCGGGAATTGCGGGATTTCAATCGCGGCGAACATGGCGGGGGATCAGGGGTGGGACTGGGTCTTCCTCCCGCACTCCGAAGTCCGGGGGAGCACACCCGCCCTCGGGTGTGGCTGGCTGCGCCCTCGCAGCCAGCCGCGGGGCGCGAACCCAGGTCGTTGCAACATCGGACGCGTTCGTGCCCCCCAGGTTTTCCGCGAGGGCGCGGGCAGCTCTCCAGCCCCAACGGGGCGGTCCCATACCAGCCTGGGGCAGCGCCCCAGGTATTGGCGAGGAGCAAGCCCCAAGCCCTGAAGGGGCGGCCCATTTCGACCGACGCACCAGCCGTGGCACGCCCCTTCAGGGCTTGGGTTTCCTTTGGGCGGCCCGACCCAGGGCGGCGCTGCGCTCTGCCCTGGGCTGGTATGGCACCGCCCCGTTGGGGCTAAACAGCCTCGGGCGCGGAAAACGGCACCCGAGGGCGGGTGCGCTCCCCATTTTGCTGCGGCGTTCGGTTTCATCCCGCTTGCGCCAGCCTTGGTTCGGCGATTTGCGGCGTGGCGCGGAGGAGTTCGAAGCGCAGTTGCGCCAGGCTGCTTTCCGTCGGCGCGGCCAGGGCGTGGGCATCAAGACCGCCGCGGACTTCCACGCGGGCGGCGACGCCGCTGGCAAGGGCGAAGGGCGTGATGAGCAGCACCGTGGGCTGGTGTTGCGCGAGCAGACGGCGGAAGCGAAACCAGACGGTGCTGGAGATTTTCCGCAGTTCGCGCGCGGAGTTGAGTTTCAGATCAAGCACGATGAGCGGGAAATTGGCATCGCGCAGGAGGAGGTCGGTGGCCTGCAGCGCTTCGGTGACGCGGTGGCAGCGGACCCAGAGCAGACGCGCGAGGGCCGCGGGTTCGGGGGCATCCACGTCGAAGCTGTCCGCGCCGTCCACGAGCGCGAGGAACTGGCCGTCCGCAGCGACCTGGCGGATCAGCGCGTGCAGAATCTGCGCCGTGCCGGAACCGGCGCCCTGGCCGACGAGTTCGGTGAATTCGCCGCGCGGCAGGCCGCCGCCGAGCAGCGCATCCAGGCCGGGCACGCCGGTCGCCAGCGCGTGCACAGGCGTGGCTGCCACGGCCCGCGGCGCGTGCGGGAAGCGCTCCGCCAGCAACTGGCGCAGTTCGATGATTTTGGCCGACGTGCTCATGTTCCCGATGGTCTGCTTCCCGTTTTGTTGACCTGCGGGAGGGCCAACGTAGCCCTTCGCGAATCGCTGAAAACGGAAATAATGCAGAACGCATTCTGCCACAGGGGGTGGGTCATCTACGGGGTAAGGGGTAAAAAAAGTTTTCGCGCTCGGCCGGCCTGCAGCGGTGGTGGTGGTGGCGCGCTGGTGGGAGCGAAACCGGAGCGCCGAGACTGATTGGGCAGGGGGATTTTGGGCAAAGGAATGGAGGCAAAGGAATGGGGACGGGAAAACTTTTTCGCCTTCATTCCTTTGCCTCCATTCCTTTGCTCCAAAATTCCCCTGCCATGTTTCGATGCGGGGAGATCCGCCTCCTCACGTCGGCGGCTGCAGTACTGCTCCGCGCGTTTGACATGCCCCGCACCCTCGCTACCCTGCCGCCGCATTCAGCCGCCACCCATTATGAACCGACTACGCCTCGCACTTATCGCCCTCGCTCTTGTCTCCGCCTGCACCTTCGGATTCCACGTCACCGCGACCACCGCTGCGGCCGCTGATCTGCCGTTTGCCAAACGCCCGAACATCGTCCTCGTGATGACCGACGATCAGGGCTACGGCGACCTCGCGTGCCACGGCAACCCGATCATCAAGACGCCGCACCTCGACCGCTTCCACTCCGAGGCCGTGCGCTTCACCGACTTCCATGTCAGCCCAACGTGCTCGCCGACGCGCTCGGCGCTGATGACCGGCCGGCACGAGTTTCGCAACGGCATCACGCACACGATCCTCGAACGCGAGCGGATGACGCTGAAGGCCACGACCATCGCGCAGGTGCTCAAGTCGGCGGGCTATGCGACGGGCATTTTCGGCAAATGGCATCTGGGCGATGAAGCGCCGTATCAGCCCGACCAGCGCGGGTTCGAGGAGGTGTTCATCCACGGCGCGGGCGGCATCGGGCAGTCGTATCCGGGCAGTTGCGGCGACGCGCCGGGCAACAGGTATTTTGATCCCGCCATCCTCCACAACCGCGTGTTCGAGAAAACCAAGGGCTACTGCACGGATGTCTTCTTCGGGCAGGCGACCAAATGGATCACCGAGAAACGGCAAGCGGGCACGCCCTTCTTCGCCTACATCACGCCGAACGCCCCGCACGGTCCGCTCGATTGTCCGCCGGATTACGAGAAGATGTACACCGGTAAGGTGCCGCCGAATGTCGCCAAGTTTTACGGCATGATCTCGAACATCGATGACAACTTCGGCCGCCTCCTCGCGCGCCTGAAGGAGCTTGATCTCGAACGCGACACGCTCGTGATCTTCATGACCGACAACGGCACGGCCACCGGTGCAGCGACGTTCAACGCCGGCATGCGTGGCCAGAAGGGCACGCCCTACAACGGCGGCACGCGCGTCCCGGCGCTGTGGCGCTGGCCCGCGGCCTTCAAGGGTGGCGTGGACATCGATGCGCTGACGGCGCACATCGACATTTTCCCGACCTTCACCGAACTCAGCGGCGCGACGCTCACCGACGCGGCGCGGCAGCAATTCTCCGGCCGCAGCCTCGTGCCATTGTTGCGTGATCCGAGGGCGACTTGGGCTGACCGCATGCTTTTCACGCACGTCGGGCGCTGGGAACGCGGGCAGGCGGCGGCGGCAAAATATGCCTCGTGCAGCATTCGCAACACCCGCTACAACCTCGTCAACACCTCGCGCCAGGGCGAGAAGTGGGAACTCCACGACCTGAAGGCCGATCCCGGCGAGAGGAACAATCTCGCCACCGAACGCCCCGAGGTCGTGCGCGAACTCAAGGCCGCCTACGACCGGTGGTGGGAGGAAACGCAGCCCTATCTGGTCAATGAAGACGCCGTCGGTCCGAAGGTGAATCCCTTCAAGGAACTGTATTGGAAACAATTTGGCGGCGGCCCCGGGCCGGATGACATCAAGCCCGCCAACGAACAGCCGAAGCGCAAGAAGAAGGTGTGAAAGCAGGCGCAGATTTTGGAGTGCGGGGACTTGTCCCCGCTTTGGCGAGGCGACTTGTCGCCGTCGAACTGCGGGAGGCGTGGGTGAGCAGTGGAGCGTCCACGGCTCGCGCCAGCGCCGGCGTGCCGGCGAGATCGGAAGCGTACGGAGGTTCGACGGCGACAAGTCGCCTGCGCGAAAGCGGTGACAAGTCACCGCACTCCAAACTTCGGCGTCGCCAGCCCCCCGTCCCCATGTCCGCCGTCGTTTGAAATTTCTAGTTCCACCAACCCTGATTCCACCCACTCCCATGAATCGCCGCACTTATCTCAAAACCGCCGGGGCCTCGGCCGTGCTGACCGTGGCCGCGCCCTTCATTCTCCGTCGCGCCGCCGCCGCTGCCGCACCTGCGCCGACGGCTCCGCCCGCAGCCGCGCCTGCCGGGCCGTTCCGCGTTCACGACTGGAAACGCGACGCACGCAACCCCGTCCTCCCGAACGGCGGCGGCGCATTCGATGTCGGCTGTTGCATGAACCCGTTCGTCGTCATCCGTGATGGCGAGTATTGGCTCTTCTACGCGGGGGCCGACAAAGGCGGCGCCCGGCGCATCTGTCTGGCGACGTGCCCGATCGACGACGTGAGCCAGTGGAAACGCCACGGCCCGCTGTTCGAGCGCGGCGGGAAGGGATCGTTCGACGAGACGTGGTGCGTGCTGCCGTGCCTGCATCGCATCGGCGGCAAGTGGCATCTCTACTACACCGGCCGCAGCACCGATGGCGGTGGTCTCCAGGCCTTTCGCGGCATCGGTCTGGCCGTGAGCGATGACTTGCTGAACTGGAAGAAAACTTCGGACGAACCGATTCTGCTCGGCGACGGTTTCGAGCAATGGCCGAACAATCGCGGCATCGCCGGCGGCGGCCCGATTCTGGAAATTTCCCAACCCGACGGCCGCATCCTCTACCGGATGTACTACACGCTGGCCAACGGCGTGCCCGGCAAGGAACTCGTCGTCAACCAGGCCAAGCAGTCCGTCATCGCGCATTCCTACGACGGCCTGCGCTGGACCGACAAACGCCACGTTCTCGGCCCGCGCCGTGACGCAGATTACGAGAACGCCGCGACCATCGCGTTGAATCCGTGGAAAACGAAAACCGGCTGGCGCGCCATCTACGCGGGCATCGGTACGCGCTTTGGCGCCTACTCGATCTGCGAGGCCGCGAGCGCCGACGGCCTCACCTGGCACCGCGGCCAGCCCGGCGAAAACCTCGCGCTCGCGCCCGCGGGCAAAGGTTGGGAAAGCAAGATGACCGAGTATCCGCACGTCGTGCGCGAGGGCGACCACCTGCGCCTTTTCTACTGCGGCAACGGCTACGGCGCGACCGGCATCGGCACGGCCACGGCGGTGCCGATTGAGTGAGGAAAAATCACGGAGGATCGAACGGATTTTGGCAGGGGCCGATTGCGCCGCCTCAGCAGGGCCGCGCTTCGGGAGGCAGAATACCCAGCACAAATTCGTAGATTGTCCGAGCGTGCCGTAGCGCGGCGTCGAATTCCGCGCGACTCGGCATCGGTTCTTCCCAGCCGCCGGGATAACGAAACGCTGAAGCGTACGGAGTCAGATTTTCCGCCGCCGCCGCGAGTGGTTGGAACTCGGCGTTTAATTTCGCGGCGCGGGAGATCAATTCTTCGATGTCGTGGGTTTTGGGGAACGGGGAGTCCTGCGATTGCAGCCAGCCTTTGAGCGCTTTTTCTGCGGTCTGTTGACAATGGTAGATCGCGGTGTCGAGCAGTTGATCGTCGGGATCCGACAACTTTTCTGCCGCCGCCAAATCATGGCTGGCGCGAGTGAGCCAGTCGCGCACCAGTTCGCGCTTCGCCTCATCCATAAAGTTTGCGGCCTTGGGCCAGCACTTGATGAAACAGGGACGCCTGCAGGTGTTTGTAGCGGTCCACTTCTGCACGCGTCGGCACGAGCACGTCCTTGGAAAAGCCAATCCCCCGCAGGCAGTGTTGGGCACGCTGCATCCGTTGAATACCGCGCTCGCGGCTCGCGGGAACGATCACCATCAAATCCACGTCGCTGTCCTCGGTTGGCGTGCCCCACGCGTGCGAGCCGAACAGCCAGATTTGTTCGGGCTGGAACTCCGCGACCAGGCGTTGGGTGGCCGTCCGCAGCAATTCTTCGTCGAGCACTTTCACGGGACCAATGCGTACCACCCAGACGAATGAAATGAAAGCCCCGGCTGCGGCGCAGCGTTTGCCACGCTCGGGCTCCTTCCCATTTTTTCTGCCCCCATTCTTCTGCCGGCTCCCGGCCCCGGCCCGCCGGGTCTGTCGGCTTTTCCCTTCCCCCACCCGGGTCCCCCGGCATAGTCGGCCCATGCCCGACACCGGATCACGCGTCGCCTCGCCGCCAATTTCTGCACCATGAAAATCCTCACCGCTTTGACCGCCCTCGCCTTCGCCCTCCTCGCCAGCACCCTCCCGCTTGCCGCCGACGTCACGCTTGTCCACGACCGCGCGAATCCGCTCGCCGTCTATCATCCCGCCACGCCGCGTCCCCAAGAGCGCACCGCCGCTCTCGAACTCGCGAAATATCTCGAGAAACTCTCCGGCGCGAAATTCCCCGTTCTGCCCGTGCCGTCGCCGTTGCCCGACACGGGCATTTTCGTAGGGGTGTTCGATTCAGCGGCGACCAACGGCCTCGGCCCCGATGCCTTCCGCATCCGCGCCCGGGCCCGGCGCGTTGAGTTGGTCGGCGGCAATCCGCAGGGCACGCTTTACGCCGCGTTCGCGCTGCTCGAAGAACATCTCGGCTGCCGGTGGTGGTCGCACGACGAGGAGTTCGTTCCGCCCGCCAAACCGACACTCACGTTGCCCGATCTCGACACCGTCACGCGCCCCGCGTTTGCGTTGCACAATGTCTGGAATCGCGAGGCGCAGTCGGCCGCCAATCATTTTTCCTCCAAGGCGCGCACCACCAGCGCCGAAGGTTTCAGTGGCGGCCACACGCTGTATCCGTTGCTGACCCCCTATGCGACGGCGCATCCCGAGATTTATCCCCTTGGCAAAACGGGCGAACGCAAGGGCAACCATCTCCACTTCTGCTATCTCGCCCGCGGCATCGCCGAGGCGCTCGCCGACGCGCTGGAGAAGCAGATCGTCACAACCAAACGCGATGAGTCGCAGACCATTTTTTTCGCCGGCATGGGCGACTGGTACGGCGGCATGTGCGAATGCGCGGACTGCCAGAAAGTGTACGAGGAGGAAACGTGGACCGATCCCGACGGCCGCAAAAAACCCGGCTACAGCGCCACGCTGCTGCGCATGATCAATCGCACGGCGGAGTTGCTCGAAATGAAGCATCCCGGCGTGCGCATCGGCACCTTCGCCTACATGAGCCTCGAAGCGCCGCCCGCGAAAACCAAGCCGCGCGACAACGTCGTCATTCGCGTGCCGCGCCTGCGCCATTGCACCGTGCATCCGGCGCGCACCTGCGAGAAGAACGCCACCTTCGCGCGCAATCTCGAACGCTGGTGCCAGCTCGCGCCCGGTCGCACCTACGTCTGGGAATACGGCGCGAACTTCAAAAATTATCTGCACCCGTTCCCGTGCCTGCTGTCGCTCGCGGACAACCTCAAATATTATCAGTCGCTCGGCGTTCGCGGCGTCGAGATTCAGGGCAATTACGGAAGCACCGGTGGCGATCTGGCGGTGCTGAAAAACTACGTCTGGCGGCGCCTCTTCTGGCAGCCCGCGCTCGATCCCCAGGCGCTCGTGCGCGAGTTCTGCGCCGGCTACTACGGCCCCGCGTCCGCTGAGATGCTTGCCTACGTGGACACGCTGGAAAAATCCATCCGCGAGCCACAAGCCACCTGCGCCGATGAATTTGCCGGGTCGCAGTTTCTCACCCCGCCCATCCGCGCGCGCCTCGCCGTCCACCGCGACGACGCGCTCGCGAAGGTATCGAGCGAGCCCGCCCTCACGCAGCGCATCCGCGAGGCCACGGTCGGACTCGACACGCTGGAACTGTGGGCGCCCGGTCCGTTTGCCGAGCGCGACGGACGCCTCATCCGCTCCGACCTCGGGCAAGACACCTACGACCGCGCGCAGGAGGTTTTGAAAAACATCCGTCACGCCAGCCCGAACGAGTGGAGCAGCGGCCGCGCCGCGCACATGAACTTCCTCGCGTGGCACGGCGGACCGCTCGTGACGCTGACCAATGTTGATCTTGCCGTGACGCTTGCGCCGTTGTTGAACGGCCAGATTCGCCAGCTCGCCTTCCGGGGCCAGCCGCTGCTGCACATCGAGAACAACGCGAAGGCCAAGGGTTTTCCTTTTGTTGGCGGCAGCGTCGATGCCGTCGGCACGCGCCACATGTTGCTCGACGGCGAGCCGACCGCGCGCTGGGCGCGCGTCGTCGGCGAGGGGGGCGTGCCGATGTTCGGCAGCGCAGCCAAGCAGATTGTCCACCGCACCTTCGCGCTCGATGACCGCGACACACTCGTGGTGACCAACACCGTCCGCCTGCCGTTGCCCGGCGCGACGACGGAGACGCGCGGCTCCACGGTCACGACCGTTTATGCGGCCGGGAAGGGCTTGGCGGGCGTGCGCGTGGAAATGCAGAGCGCCGGTGATCGCTGGGAACCGCTCACGGTGGGCGCGAGTCAGGCGGAGGTCCCGCTGCCCGCCAAAGTCCGCGCCGTGCGCATCCACCTGCCCACGCAGGCGTGCGTCGTGGTGGACCGTTATCTCGGAGTGGAAATCTCCAGCGGCAAAATTTTGCATGACGAAAAGGCGGGAACGGTAAGCACGGTGATCACCACGGAAGCAGTCGAGCTGCCCAAGACCGGCGAGCGCGTCTTCCTCGAGCGCCGGCTTCAGGTGTTGGCGAAAGATGGGGCCGGGCGCTGAACCGCGTTGGGTAGGGCGTGTCTGTCCTCGGCGCACCGTCACCCGCATTTGCAGGGGATGACGTGAGGAAAGCCCGAGCGTCGAAACGGTGCAACATGGGGCCAGCGTACTCGGTGGGTGGAGGGGACGTTGGCCGGCGGATCGCCCACCTTTGTAGGAGTCGAGGTAACGAGACTCTGACCTTTTCTGCGCGAGAAGCGGACTGAGTTGCGTGGGCTGATTTTGGCGAGGCGTGTGGCCCAGAACTTGGTTGCAAGACGCGGCTTGGGGTGTTTTGGGCGGGCCGCTCGCGGAAGGAGGTTAGAGTCTCGTTACCTCGACTCCTACAAGGGACGGAAGCGGTCGCTTGCCAACAACTTCCGGATTCGCGCCCGGCCACATTTCGCCTTTCTCCCACCGCCGCCGCCGCCATAATTCCGCGCATGAAAACCCGCTGCTCGTTCGACTTCGTCCGGCGCTTCACCGCGCTTTTCCTTCTTGTCTCCGGCTTCACCGCGTCCGCGCTCGACCTCGTGAAGGACGGCCAGCCGGTCGCGACAATCGTAACCACGGCACCGCTCGACGGCTTCGCCACGACGCCAGCGAAGTCGGTGAAGGGCGCAAAAAAAGCCGCGGCACTCGAACCGACGGACGCTGGCGAAGCGGCGGCGGTGAAACTCCTGGTCGAGTGGATTCGCAAAATCACGGACGCCGAACTGCCGGTCGCGCAGCAGGCGCCGGCGGGAGCGCCCGCGATTTATGTCGGCAAGGCCGCGCTCGCTGCCGGGCTGAAACTGGATGACATCGCCAGCCCGAGCCGCGAGGGCGTGCGGATCAGCGCCGACGGGCAGCGGGTGCTCATCGCGGGTCAGAGCGAGGGGGCGACTTACCGGGCGGTCGCGCGTTTCCTCGAGGAGCTGGGCTGTCGCGTTTTCATGGATGGTCCGCTCGGCGAAGTTTTTCCGCGCAGCAAGACGCTCTCGGTCGGGGCGCTGGCGATCACCGAAAAGCCGGGACTGCACTGGCGCAATCCGAAAGGCCCGTCGTGGCGTTACGCGAACTGGCGGCAGTGGAATGGCGCGGGCGGCGACGCCATCGGGCACAGCCATTCGTGGGGCTATTTTCCGAAGGAGACGTTCGAGCAGCATCCGGAATGGTTCGCGCTCGGGGCCGACGGGCAGCGCAAAGCGGGGAGCTGGCTTTGCACCTCGAATCCAGAAATGCGAAAGGCCTTCGCAGCGCAGCTCTGCGACGTGATCGCGGGCGGCAATCGGAATCCCTCGATCTCGCCGCCGGACGGCCGCGGCTACTGCCAGTGCGGGCCGTGCAAGGCGCAGGATGATCCCAGCGTCGTCGAGCCTTCGAGCGGCACGGTGTCGATCTCGAACCGGTATGCGGATTTCTTCGACGCGGTTGGCCGGCTGGTGGCCACGGTGCATCCGGATTCCATCCTGAGTTTTTACTGCTACGCGGATTACACGCAGCCGCCGACGTTCAAGCGCAAGCTCTCGCCGAACCTCTGCGCGGTGATCGCGCCGATCCGCTATTGCCGGCTGCATGAGATTGGTCATCCGGGCTGCGCGAGCCGCGAGCAGGCGGTGAAGATGATCGAAGGGTGGGCCGCCATTGCGAGCCGGATTGGCTACTACAATTACATGTACAACCTGGCTGATGCGACGCTGCCGTTCTTCAAGTTCACCGCGTGCGAGAAGGAGTTCCCCTGGCTGCACGCGCGCGGGCTGACGCACATGACCCTCGAGGTGCTGTCCAACTGGCACATCTACGGTCCGCAAATGCACCTCGGCCTCCGCCTGGCCTACGATCCCAAGGCCGACGCCAAGGCGATCATGGAGGATTACTGGCAGAAGTTTTACGGCCCGAAAGCCGGGCCGTTCATGAAAGAATATTGGATGGGCATCGACGCGGCGCAGGGCCGGTTGCAATCGCACGCGGGCTGTTTTTTTGGCCTGGCGCAGATCTACACGCCGGAGTTTCTGAAACAGTGCGCGACTCGGCTGGCCGACGCCGCGGCGGCGGCACGCGGGGACGCGACGTACGAACAGCGCGTCGCGCTGCACGCGGAGGGTTACAAGAGTGCCGTGGAATATCGCGCGATTTCGGATGCGCTGAACCGGGGCGATTTCGCCGGTGCCTTGAAAATGCTGGATGCCACCGGCGAGCGGCTCGGGGATTTGGCATCCAAGGGCTGGGTGAATTCCGAATACCACACGTCGTATCTGAACCGTTTTCTTCGCAAGACCGTGGTGCAGGGTGCCGCGCTCATCGCGCCGCCGAATCAGCTTCTGCAGGTGCTTCCGGACCAATGGCGCTTTGCGTTCGATGAGGCCGACCGCGGGAACGAACTCGGATTTCCGGACGTGAAATTCGATGACACGAAATGGGCGACGGTGTCCACGCTCAACCGCACGCTGGATTCGCAGGGGTTTGATCGCAACACGGTCTTCTGGTACCGCACGAAATTCACCGCGCCGGCCGCGCCGGGCGCCGGCAAACTCTCGCTGTTCTTCGGGGAGGTCGATGGTGCGAGCGAGGTCTATGTGAACGGGAAGCGCGTGGACATTGTCTGGCCGTCCGCCCCGGTCGCGCCCGCGGCGGGCAAGGCCGCGCCGAAGAAGGCCGTCGCCAAGGCCGCCGCCCCGCCGGCCGCGCCGAAGCCCGGCGTACCGAGCCTGCGCGATGGCCAGGCCAAAGGCCGGCAGCCCTTCGAGGTGGATGTGTCCGCCGCGGTGAAGCCGGGCGAGAACGTGGTGGCGCTGCGCGTGGATCACTCGCGGATCACGGAACTGTCGCTGGGCGGGATTCTGCGACCGGTGCTGTTGGTCAGGAAGGGGGAATGAGGGATCAGGACTACGAGATCATCAGGAAGGCAGGAAAGCAGGAAGGCAAGAGTGGGGGGAAAGTGATTGGTGATTAGTGATCTCGGGGGCGTTGCCAATCGTCGCGAAAGGTAGTGCGGTCCGCGGTGTGGGCACTATCTCAGTCGCCGCCCGCCGCGGGGCGAGGGCGAGGTCCGGGCCGCCCGCGCTGCGGGGCTACTTGCGTTCTTTCACGTCCTTGAGGGCTTGCTTGGCGAACATGGCCACCAACGGATCGCCGTCGCTGGCGGCTTTTTCGAGGGCGGGCAGGCTCGCGGGCGAGCCGATGGCTTTGAGAATCTGGCAGGCTTCGCGGCGCGGCTCGGGCTTGGTGTCGGCAAGCAGCTTCAAGACTTCGGGTTCGGCAACGCGACCGAGCACCTTCAGGGCCTGGCTGCATTGAAACGTTTCTTTTTTGTCGGCGATCATGCGGGCGAGCGGGGCGGCTGCGCGCGCGTCGTGGAGGGCGCCGAGGGACTCGATGGCGGCCCAGCGGACGTTGAATTGCGTGTCTGTCAGCAAGGCCAGCAGCGGTTCGACGGCATCCGCCGCGCCCCAGATGCCGAGGGCTTTGGCGACGTTTTGGCGGGTGAAGTGATCGGTGTCCTTCAGCATCGGCAGCAGCACGGCGGCTACTTCGGCCTTGTTGCCATCGGCTTTTACGCCCCCGAAACGGCTGAGGGCGACGCTGCGCCGCGCCTTGTCGGGCGAGCGCAGGTCGGCGAGGAGCGACGTGCGGTCGTCGGCGGAGAGCGGCTTGAGTTCGGGCTTGGGCGGGGCGGCGGCGGCCTTTTGGGCGGCGACGAGCGCCTCGCCCTCGAGCAGGCTGCAGATGAGTTTCAGCGGCGTGCGGACGGTGACGTTAGCCGAGGCCTCGGTGATGGTGGCGCTGAACTCGAGCTTGCGCAGCAGGCCGCGCTTCACGTCGAAGGTGTTGGTGCCTTCGCCTTTCATCTCGAAGCGCGGGACGCCGACGACGGTCGCGGTGGTTTTCAATTCGTAGGTTTTGCGGAGCGGGACGACGTCGCCTTCCGCCGGACCGATGGTGTACACGACCTTCTCGCGCGCGGGCATGCGGACCTCCTTCAAGCGATAGCTCATCGGCGTGACGTAGACTTTTTCCTCGAGGATGACGGTGCAGTTGCCATCCACCTCGAAGGTCGCTTTGCCGCCGGGCGGGAGAGGTTCGATGAGCAGGCGGTTCAGCGCGCCGAGGGCCTGCGGCAGCGCGGTGTCGCCCGATTCGCGCAGGACCTGTCCCTGGGCGTTGATCTCGATTTCGTCGGGCGTGGCGAAGGGGCCGCCGCTAAATGGCGGCGCGCCAAAGCGGAAGCCACCGACGCGCAACATGCCGCCCATGCCCGGTCCCATCGACGGGCGAAAACGGGGCGCGCCTTCCTTGGCCTTGGAGCCGTTGTGCAGGGCGCCGCGGGCGGTGAGCGTGATCGCGTCGGGGTTGGCGGATTTCACTGCGAGTGTCACCAGGCCGTCCAGAGTGGCGATCTGGCGCGGTTCGTCGGCCTCGAGGTGGAGGGAATAGACATGGTTGCTGCCGGCCTTGAACTGGTAGCGCAGGTCCGGGGCGGCCGCGGTTGCGAGGCTCGCAAAACCGCCGAGCAGGAGCAGGGCGCAGGGGAACCGGCAGAGCAGGAATGTTTTCATAGGATTGGGCGGAGCATTGGATCGGGGACGGGATGATTCAAACCCAAATACCGATTTCCAACCACGGATAAATCGCGCGCGGTTGCGGCCGTCAGCGACGGAATGTTGGCGCGGGAGTGCGGTGATTTGTCCTGTGCTGTGTGTGGACATCCGAAGGTTCCGACCGCCAATGCTGGTCACGCATCCGGGGCAGGAACTGCCGAGTTTGGACTGATGAAAGGGGACCGGCGAATAGGGAGCGGCACTCTCTGCTCCGATTCGTCAGGTCTCATCCCGTCCCTGTTTCCCGGCGGCCTTACCCGTCTCAGCGTCGTTCTGCACAGTCGCCCGCCGTCATTTCCATTCAGTCAATGGTTCGTCGTCGTTGCGGCGGTGCGAGTGCTTTCGTTGAGCTTTGAGCTTTATTCTTGGAGCGTTCGCCCGCTTTCTTTCGGGCATGAAAGCATTGTTGCGGGTGGTTTTTTTGGGGTTGGTCTTTTTCGTTGCAGGCGCGGGCGTGGGTGTGGCGGCGGCGGGGCGGCTGCCGAATGTGGTGATCATTTTCACGGACGATCAGGGGTATGGCGATGTCGGGGTGTTTGGGGCGAAGGGATTCACGACGCCGAATCTGGACCGGATGGCGGCGGAGGGGCGGAAGTTTACGAATTTTCATGTGCCGCAGCCGGTGTGTTCGGCGTCGCGCGCGGGGTTGTTGACGGGGTGTTATCCGAATCGCATCGGCATTCACGGCGCGCTGGGGCCGGGGGCGCGGCATGGGTTGGCGGCGACGGAGCTGACGCTGGCGCAGTTGGTGAAGCAGCAGGGTTACGCGACGGGCATGGCGGGCAAGTGGCATCTGGGGCATCACGCGCAGTTTCTGCCGACGCAGCGGGGCTTCGATGAGTATTACGGGCTGCCGTACTCCAATGACATGTGGCCGCATCATCCCGAGGCGAAGGCGGGGACGTATCCGCCGCTGCCGCTGATCGAGGGGGAGAAAACGGTCAAGGTCGGCCTTGGGCACGCGGATCAGGAGCAGCTCACGACGGATTACACGGCGCGCGCGGTGAGGTTCATCGAGCGGAACAAGGAGCGGCCGTTCTTTTTTTACCTCGCGCATAGCATGCCGCATGTGCCGCTGTATGTGAGCAGCAAGTTCAAGGGGAAATCGCAGCAGGGCCTCTACGGCGATGTGATCATGGAGATCGATTGGAGCGTAGGCGAGGTGTTGCGGGCGCTGGAGCGGCAGGGGTTGGAAAAGGACACGCTCGTGATTTTTACATCGGACAACGGGCCGTGGCTGAGCTACGGCAATCATGCCGGCTCGGCGGGACCGTTGCGCGAGGGAAAGGGGACGTGCTGGGAAGGCGGCACGCGCGTGCCGTGCATCATGCGGTGGCCGGGGCGGATTCCGGCGGGCACGACGTCGGCGGACATGCTGATGACGATCGATCTGCTGCCGACGATTGCGAAGCTGGTCGGGGCCGAGCTGCCGAAGCACGCGCTGGATGGGCGCGATGTGTGGCCGCTGCTGGCGGGCGAAGCGGGCGCGCGCCATCCGCACGAGGCGTATTGGTTTTACTACGAGAACAATCAGCTCCAGGCGGTGACGTCGGGCGACGGGCGGTGGAAGCTGCAGTTGCCGCACACGTTTCGCACGCTGAACGGTCGGGCGGGCGGACGCGATGGCGTGCCGGTGAAATACGAGCAACGGAAACTGGACGCGCCGGAGTTGTTCGATTTGCACGCGGACCTGGCGGAGACGAACAACGTCGCGGCGCCGAATGCGGAGGTGATGGCGCGGTTGCTGAAGTCGGCGGAGGCGGCGCGGGAGGAGCTGGGGGATTCGCTCACGAAGCGGCAGGGCAGGGGGGTGCGGGAGCCGGGGAGGTTGGCGGAGCTGAAGTAGGAAAAAGCTCCAAGGTTAAAGCTCAAAGCTCAAGGGAAGGGACAAGGATCAAGGGCCAAGGCGGGGGCGGAGTTTGCGAGGGTCTCGGGATTGGGGTGGCTATTCGGGCAGACGCAATTTCCAGAGGAATTCGCTGGTTGCGATATAGGCTGCTTGCTTGATGACTACCGGTGCATGGTAGATCGGCCCGGGCAGTTCAAATCGGCCCAGACATTTCTTCTTTCGGCCGGCGGCGAAGACCACCAAATCACCGTCATCGGTTCCGACGAGAACCTTGCCGTCGGCAAGAATTGGCGACCCATAACCGCCCGCGTTATCGGCGAGTCGGCAGCGCCAGATCTCTTCCCCGTTCCTCTCATCCAGCGCAAAGAGTACCGCCCGATGACCCAAGACATAAACGATGCCGTCCGCCACGGCAGGCGCACAGTAGGTGCTGCCAAACTCGGGATGCTGAAATTTCCAGCGCACGGCTTTTGCCGTTGCGTCGCCGCGGTGGCCCAGCGAGATGGCGTAGAGCGGGGCGTTGGTTTGTGGACTTTCGAAGTCGTGATTGAGACCGACGTAGAGGGTGTCCTTCTGCACGGTCGGCGTTCCGACGAAGAAGTGTTTCATCTCGCCGTTACGCCAACCAAACCGGTGGTTTTTGCCCCCCCACCAGTCGAGTAGCGACGGGTCGTTGCAGTTGACCTTCCACAGCAATTCCCCGGCCTTGGATTCAAAGCCATACAACCAGCCATCGCCACCCGGAAAAACCACTTGGTCTTGGGCGTTCACTCGCGCGATCACCGGTGATGACCACTGGCCGTACATGATTGCTTGTTCCGGCGCCCGACTGCTCCAAACCACCTTGCCGCTCCCCTTGTTCACCGCGAGAAATGACGGTGCGGAACTCGGCTCACCGGTCGGCTTGCGCCCTTCGCCAGTGACGCAAAACACCAAGTCGCCCAGCACCACCGGCGAGCAGATCGCACTCCACGCATCGGCCGCATCGAGTTTGAAAACGCCCAACTCGCGAATCATGTCGAGTTTCCAAACGTAGTCGGCATCACCTGGCCCGGTGAGTTCCTCCGCCGTGAACGGGCCGTCGTTCTTGCCGTCGCGGAATCCCTCCGTGTCCACGCAGATCAACTCCCCGCGATTGCTCACATACCAGGCGCGCCGGCCTTCCAACCACGGGCGTGAATTGACGAATCCCACCATGTCGTTGACACGATTTGGCAGTCGGGGATGGACTGACTGCCACAACAGCGCGCCGGTCTGGCTGTCGAAGCACATCATCGCCCCGCCATCCTGTATGGATTTGGGAGTCTTCGGATCCTCCCGGTGGTAGTTCGAACCAACGAGAACTTTCTCCTGCCAGAGTGCCACTCCGCCGGACATCCCGCCGGTCTTCGCGCGCCAGACCACATGCTCGTTGGGAGCTTTGTAGCACTTCCAACCCGGTGCCTTGCTCACTTCGCGATCCCGTTGGGCGCAAAGCCCAAGTGAGGACGCGAGCAACACCGCCAGTGCTGGAGCGAACGGTAGGAGTGACATGATTTGAAATGGTCGCTGCTGGTTCTGGCCGGTCAACAAGTCATGTCAGGAAACAACACCTCGGTATCACAACTCTGGAAAACCCTCGCGCGCCGTGAGGATTTTTCCCGGAGCGCGGCTGTGTGCGCGGAGCACCAGCCGCAGCGGGTTGGCCGCAGGCGACGCTTCTGTTTCCAACGGGTGGCGACGCGGATTCGGGGCCGCTGCGGCTGGTCCTCGGCGGACACAGCCGCGCTCCTCAGGTTGCGGCCCCGCCGCTTTGTGATCCGCCGGCTTTTCCGAGAATTGTTGGCGGAGAAACCAATTTCACTTCTTCGGCTTCTTCGCGCTTTTCTGCTGGGCGTCGGCGCGTTGCTTGGTTTCGCGGGCGAGGGTGGCGTGGGCGGTGGCGAGTTCCTTTTGTGCGTGGGCGACGTCTTCGCGGGCCTTGGTGATGCGGGGGGCGGCTTCGCGTTCGTGTTTCACGGCGGCGATCACGTCGGGGTCGGACTCGGCGGCTTTGGTGACTTGCGGCTGGATGGCCGCCACTTTTTTGGCGGCTTCGGCTTCGCGCTGGCGGGCTTCGAGGAGCTTGGGATCGGCGTCGAGGCGGGCGCGTTCGAGTTCGGCGGGGCGGCGGATGGTGGCGGAAAGTTCGGAGGTGAGCTGGGCTTTTTTTGCGTCGGCGAGGCTGGCGTCTTCGCGGACTTCCTTCAGGCGGTCGCTGGCCTTGGCGGCGGCCTCGGCGGCGGCTTTGTATTCGCCGGTGGCTTTGATGGCGGTGACGGTGGAATCGAAAATGGCGCTGGTCTGGCGGTGCAGGGCGTCGCGTTCGCCGATGGCCTGGAACAAGCCGAGTTTGCCGCCGTGTTCCTGCATGGCTTTCTGGCGCTCGCGCTGAAGTTTGGCGACGGCCGGGGCGTGGGCGGCCTCGGCTTTCTGCAAATCCTTCTGGCTGTCGGTGAGTTTGTGCTGCGCTTCGGTGACCTGTTTTTTGGCGGCGGCGAGTTCGGCGTCGGCTTTGGCGAGGTTGCCGGCCTTGGGTTGGGCGGCGGGGGCGGCGGAACTCAGGGTCAGTGCGGCGCAGGCGACGAGGGCGAGCGGGAGGAAACGGAGCGGCGTTTTCATGGGCGGATGGACGAGGAAGGGACGCGGTAAGTTACAAGCAAGACGCGGGGGAATGCGCGGGCCGACCATTCAAAAAGAGAAGTCGGCGGTTCAAAAACTGAACTGCGTCGGGCCGGTGATAAACTTGTTGGTGAGGCGCGTGCCATCAATCCAATCGACGTGGCCGTCGATGAAGGACTCGTTGTTGCCGGCGGGGACGGTGGATTTCAAGTGGCTGGTGCGGTCCACGAGGCCGCCGACGACCGAGGTGTAGTTGGTGTAACCGGGCGCGCCTTGGGAGACGGTGCAGTCGCTGGTGAGCATGCTGTCCACGGGATTTTTCACGCCGTTGCCGAGGGTGTTGGTCTGGATGTATTGGGCGGGAACCCCGGGCGGTCCCTAGCGCGGGAGCATGAAGAGGTAGCCGACGACGCGGAAATTGGGCGGGCTGAAATCCCAGTGCGCGGCGTTGTTTTGCTCGGCGTAGGACGGGCAGTAGTAGAGGTCGCGGCTGAGGCCGTAGTAGGCGAGGTTGGTGGTCATCGCCATCGGCACGTCCCACGCCCAGTTGCCGGTCGTGAAGATGGGGAACGTGGTGTAGTCGTCGGCGTAGAGCAGCAGGGCGAGAGCGGTTTGCTTGACGTTGTTTTTGCACTTGGCGCGTTTGCCCTGCTCCTTGGCGCGGCCCAGCGCGGGGAGCAACATGCTGGCGAGGATGCCAATGATCGCGATGACGACGAGCAGTTCGATCAGGGTGAAGGCCGCCAGTCGCCACGGCGTGGCGCGGGGCGTCGGTGCGGAGACGGAGGATGTCGAGGGTGGTGTGGTCATGATGTCTCGATCGGGGTGGTTGGCGACGATGGTGCGCCAGGCAGGCCGACAAGTCCAGAAAAACACGGTGGGCGGTCGGGGGCGCCGGAGCGCGCCCGTCTCGGGCGCAGCGGGGTGGAAGGCGGGAGGATGCTGGGTAAATCGGCAGCGCTCGTGCGGGCGGGCGTTGCTGCGGCCGGGGACGGTCGCACTCCGGCGGAGCGCGGCTGCGGCTCAGGGCAGAAGCGTGAGCGCCACCGGTCCGAGACGTCCGCCGAAGGGAAACGGCCCCGTGTATTCGCCGACGATTCCGCCGTCGTCGCGGCCGACTTCGAGGCCGTCGAGGGGCATTTTGAGGAGCGGGCCGGGAGTCTTCTCGGTGACGGGTTTGCGGTCGTTGGTTTGCAGCGTGACGGTGCCGTCGCGGGCGAGGGTGGCGGTGACGCGATGCGGGGTTTGCGGAACGGGATCAGCGGTTTTGACCAATGCCAGTTTGCCGTCGCGACGGGTTGCGAAGTGGAGCGCGCCGCCTTTCACGTAGAGCGCGAAGCCGTGGGTGACGCCGCCTTGCGCGAGGATGACGCCGTCGCGCGTTGGCTCGAGAATCTCGGCGGTGATGGTGAAGCTCTGGCCGGCGATCCGTGGCGCGGCGTGTTGCGGGAGGGCGTCGCCGGACTTGAGTTCGAAGCGTTGCGCGGTGCTGCCGGGATTTTCCACAGCAGTGTTTTTCTTGCCGGGCGCTTCGCCGTATTGCGGCGTCCACGGCCACGGGAGCACGTGGGCGCGGCGTGCCCAGGCTTCCCATTTTGCGGAAAGCTCTTTCACGCGCGCGGGTTCGGCGGACGCAAGATCGTGTTGTTCGGTGCGGTCGCGGGCCATGTCGTAAAGTTCCCACGGCGCGCCGGGGCCTTTGGCGACGAGCTTCCACGCGTCGGCGCGGATGGCGCGGTTGCCTTCGTGTTCCCAGTAGATGGCATCGCGGGCGAGGGCATCGCGGGCTTCGCTGGCGAAGGCGGGCTGGAGGCTGCGGCCTTCGAGGGGCGTGATTTTTTCGCCGTTGCGCTCGGTGGGATAGGTCGCGCCGGCGACATCCACGCACGTCGCCATGATGTCGATGAGGTGGCCGGGTTGGTGTCGCAGCGCACCGCGCGCGGCGATGCCGGCGGGCCAGTGGGCGATCAGGGGCGTGCTGATGCCGCCTTCGTGGACCCAGTGTTTGTACTCGCGGAAGGGCGTGTTCGAGACGTTGGCCCAGCCCAGGCCGTAGGCGATGTAGGTGTCCTCGGGGCCGGGCATCACGCCGGGGCCGCTGAGGGTCGGGACGCCGGCGCGGTTTTGTTTTGGGATCACGTCCTGACGCAGCGCGGCGAGAGGAATAGCGGGCAGCGTGGGTTTCTCAGGGCGCGTCAGGTTTCCTTTGCGGCCGATGGTTTCGGCGCAGCCGCCGTTGTCTTGGAGGAAGAGCAGCAGCGTGTTCTCGAACCGCCCCTGCTGCTTCAACTCGGCGACGATGCGGCCGATGCCTTGGTCCATGGAGTCGATCATCGCGGCGTACACTTCCATGCAGCGGGCCTCCCAGGCCTGGTGCTCGACCTTGTCCCAGTCGCCGGCAGTGGTGGCGCGTTCCCATTGCGGGGCGATGAGGCCGAGTTGGCGGGCTTTGGCGAGGCGCGCCTGCCGGATGGGTTCGTAGCCGCCGTCGTATTTGCCCCGGTATTTGGCGATGTCTTTTTCGAGCGCGTGCATCGGCCAGTGGGCGGCGGTGTAGGCGACGTACATGAAAAAGGGCTGCGCGCGGTGATCGCGCTGGTGTTCGGCGAGGAAGCGCACGGCGTGGTCGCTGATCGCGTCGGTGTAGTAAAACTGCGCGGGCTGATATTCGGGATCGGCGAAGGGGCTGAGGGCGGTGTTGTCGCGCGTGAGCGTGCCGGGATCGAAGAAGCTGCCCGCGCCGGTGATGGTGCCGTAGAAGCGCGAGAAGCCGCGTTGGAGCGGCCAGTTGTGGCGCGGTCCGTCGGGCTTGGTGTTGCGCGCGACGTGCCATTTGCCGAGCGCGTAGGTGCGGTAGCCCGCGGGTTGCAGCACCTCGGCGATGGTGGCGCAGCGGCGGTTGAGTTCGCCCTGAAAACCTTCCAACCCTTTGTCCTCGGTCATGTGCCCGATGCCGGCTTGATGCGGATAAAGCCCGGTCAGCAGCGCCGCCCGCGTGGGGCAGCAGCGCGCGGTGTTGTAGAACTGCGTGAAGCGCACGCCACCCGCCGCGAGCGCGTCGAGTTGCGGTGTCTGAATCTCGCCGCCGTAGCAGCCGAGATCGGAGAAGCCCATGTCATCGGAGAGGATGACGATGATGTTCGGGCGGCGCGGCGCATCGGCGGCGAAGGCGGGCGCGGCTGTGCAGGCGACGAGGAGCAGCAGGGAGATGAGGGGGAGAGTCATGCGCGGGATTGGGGTGGAAATTTTTTAACCACGGATGGACACGGATGGACACGGATAAGGAGCGGAAGCGAACGCGGCTTGTCTGTAGCGCAGGTTTCCAAACCTGCTGTGTCGCCGACTTCCAAGTCGGCGGGGCGTCGGCCAAACCGGGCGCGTGGGGAAGTCCGAGCGGCCGCAGGTTTAGAAACCTGCGATACAGCAGGCTTGGAAGCCTGCGCTACACCGGATTCACGCATCGTCGATTGCCCAACGCCGCCGCGGGTGCCCCTTTCCCATCCGTGTACATCCGTGTGCATCCGTGGTTGAAAAAATCATCCCCCGGCAAACACCGGACGAAAACCCGCCTCGGTCAGGATGCGCGCGACGGCTTCGCGCTGGTCGCCTTGGATTTCGATCTGGCCGTCTTTCACGGTGCCGCCGGTGCCGCAGGATTTTTGCATGGCCTTGGCCAGTTGTTCTTTTTCCGGCAGACCGATGCCGACGAAGCCGGTGACGACCGTGACGGTCTTGCCGCCGCGGCCGGCCTTCTGGCGGATGATGTCCACGCGGCCGCGGTTTTTCTTGGGCGGCTTGGCGTCGTCGCCGCCGGGCCGCTGCGCGGATGCCGCGGGCGCGGGATCGGGCGCGGATGGCAGGCCGTCGCTCGACAGGGCGGCGAAGGGATTGTGGCTGAGGCCGGGGCCGGCTTCGGTGGGGATGCGTTTGGAACTGCTCATGAATTCGTTTTTGTGGGCGGAGCGTAAGCGACAAGCCGGGCGGCGGGGAAAACAAATTGGTCCGGCGCGCTTGCCCGGAATGGGATCGGAACGATTATTGACTCGCAAGGGCGGGTGGCAGTTTGGGATTCTCCCGCGGTCGGACCGCTCGCAACCAGGTCGCTGGCCCGTCACGCGCGCCGCGCTCCGGGTCCGTCCAGTCCGGGAAAACAATCAGTCGCCAACTATGAATGTCGCGGGTTCAACGTCCTCCCCACCCACGGTGGGCATCGCCGATTGGAAGGTCATCGTGGCGGAGTTTCAGCAGCCGTCGCCGCTGCGCGCCAACTGGCAGGTGATCAACACGCTCGGGCCATACGCGCTGCTTTGGTATTTCATCTATCGCAGCCTCGAAGTGTCGTGGTGGCTCACCATTCCGCTGGCGATGCTGGCGGGGGCGCTGCTGGTGCGGGTGTTCATCATCTTCCATGACTGCGGTCACGGGTCGTTCTACCACTCGCGCCGCGCCAACGACATCGTCGGTTTTTTCTGCGGGCTGCTGACCTTCACGCCCTACTATCATTGGCGCTGGGAGCACTCGGTCCACCACGCGACCACGGGCGATCTGGACCGCCGCGGCATGGGGGACATCTGGACCATGACGGTGCAGGAGTATCTCGAGTCCTCCCGCTGGAAGCGCTTCGCCTACCGGCTCGCGCGCAATCCGTTCGTTCTGTTCGTGCTCGCGCCGGTTTACTTGTTCGTCATCGAGCAACGGATTCCGTCCGCCAAGGCGAGCCTGCGGGAACGCAATTCCGTGTGGTGGATGAACCTGTCGATCGCCACGTTTGTCGGCGCGATGGCCCTGACGTTTGGCATCAAGGAATACCTGCTCATCCAGCTCACGGTTACGATGGTCGCGGGTGCCAGCGGCATCTGGTTGTTCTACGTGCAGCATCAGTTCGAGGATGCCTATTGGGAAACGCGCGAAGACTGGGACTACACCGCCGCCGCGCTGAAAGGCAGTTCCTACTACAAACTCCCGCGCATCCTCCAGTGGCTCTCGGGCAACATCGGCTTCCATCACATCCACCATCTCAGCTCGCGAATTCCGAACTACAATCTCGAGCGTTGTCACAATTCGCATCCGATCTTCCAGCAGGTCGAGCCGATCACGCTGCGTTCGAGCCTCAAGTCGATCAACGTGCGCCTGTGGGACACGGACCGTCGTAAGCTCGTGGGCTTCCGCCACATCAAAGGTCTGCCGCGCAATCCCAAGCCGGCGGGCAAGGAGGAGTCGGCAGGCGCGGCGAAAGACAGCGTTGGCAGCGCTCGAAATTGAGCGTCACTTTTGAAGCAGCGTGACGTAACAGTGGAAATGAGGAGGACTCGAGTGTCGGGCGGTCGAACTCGGAGCCAGCGCAGTCTGCAGGCAGACCGGGTGGTGGCAGATAGCGAACAGCGCGGGGCCGATGGGTCTTGGGGAGTGGGCAGGGGAATTTGGGGCAAAGGAATGGAGGCAAAGGAATGAAAACAAGAAGTTTCCACCTTCCCATTCCTTTGCCTCCATTCCTTTGCCAAATCAGATGCTGCGATTGGGATTCCGATTTGGAGGGGTCAAGACGCGTTCGTCCGGCCCGGAGCGTTCCACCCTGAAGCGGCATAAGTGCCGCGCTCCCCGGTCGGCTTCCGAGTCGATCTCAATCCTCCGCCGTCGCCAGTTTCGCCAGCACGCTGAGGTCTTCGAGGGTCGTGGTGTCGCCTTTGATTTCCACGCCCGAGGCGATTTGTTTGAGGAGGCGGCGCATGATTTTGCCGGAGCGGGTTTTGGGGAGGGCGTCGGCGAAGCGGATGTCGTCGGGCTTGGCCACGGGACCGATTTCTTTGCCGACGTGCTGGCGGAGTTCTTCGCGGAGTTCGGGGTGCGCTTTGATGCCGCTCTTGAGGGTGACGAAGGCGACGAGGGCCTGGCCTTTGAGTTCGTCGGGACGGCCCACGACGGCGGCTTCGGCGACGTTCGGGTTGCTGGCGAGGGCGCTCTCGACTTCGGCGGTGCCGATGCGGTGCCCGGCGACGTTGAGGACGTCGTCGATGCGGCCGATGATCCAGAAGTAGCCGTCCTTGTCCACATGGCAGCCGTCACCGGTGAAGTAGCTGCCTTTGACCTCGCTCCAGTAGGTTTCCACGAAGCGTTTCGGATCGCCCCAGACGCCGCGCAACATGCTGGGCCAGGGCTTGCGGATGACGAGTTTGCCGCTGGAGTTGTTGGGCAGGTTTTTGCCGGCGTCATCGACGATCTCGGGGACGATGCCGAAGAAGGGCAGCGTGGCGGTGCCGGGCTTGGTCGGGGTGGCGCCGGGGAACGGGGTGATCATGATCGCGCCGGTCTCGGTCTGCCACCAGGTATCGACAATGGGGCAGCGCTTGCCGCCGATGACTTCGTGGTACCACAGCCAGGCCTCGGGATTGATGGGTTCGCCGACGGAGCCGAGGAGGCGCAGGGAAGTGAGGTCGTGCTTTTTCGGCCATTGATCGCCCCATTTCATGAAGGCGCGGATGGCGGTGGGCGCGGTGTAGAGAATGGTGACGCGATATTTGGCGATGATCTTCCAAAAGCGGTCGGGCTCGGGCCAGTTGGGCGCGCCTTCATACATGAGGCTGGTGGCACCGTTGGCGAGCGGGCCGTACACGACGTAGCTGTGGCCGGTGACCCAGCCGATGTCGGCGGTACACCAGTAAACATCCTCGTCGCGAAGATCGAAGATGTACTTGCTGGTCATCTTCGCGCCGAGCAGGTACCCGGCGGTGCTGTGGAGGATGCCCTTGGGTTTGCCGGTGGAGCCGCTGGTGTAGAGGACGAAAAGCGGCGCCTCGCTGTCCATTGGCGTGGCGGGACAGTCGGCGGTGACGTATTCCAACTCGCGATGCCACCAGACGTCGCGGCCTTCCTGGATGTGGATGTCGGTCTGGGTGCGGCGGAGGACGATGACTTTCTCGATGGTTTTTGCGAGCACTGCGCCATCGGGGCCTTTGATGAGGAGGGCTTCATCGACGCTCTTTTTCAGGGGAACGACGGAGCCGCGGCGGAAGCCTCCATCGGCCGTGATAATCATCCGGGCCTGTGAATCGTGGACGCGGTCGGCGACGGACTGGGCGCTGAACCCACCGAACACGACGGAATGCACGGCCCCGATGCGCGTGCAGGCGAGCATGGCGACGGCGGCCTCCGGGACCATCGGCAGGTAGATGAGGATGCGGTCGCCTTTTTTGATGCCGTGGCGCTTGAGCACGTTGGCGAAGAGGCAGACGTCGCGGTGAAGCTGGCGGTAGGTGATCGTGCGTTCCTCGCCAGGTTTGCCGGGTGCGGCGGGTTCGCCTTCCCAGAGGATGGCGGCCTTGTTGGCGTGCGGGGTGTCCAGCCACTTGTCGAGACAGTTGGCGCTGACGTTGAGTTTGCCGCCGAGGAACCATTTGGCGTGCGGGGCTTTGAATTGGAGGACCTTGGTGAACGGCTTGTCCCAGACAAGCTCCGTGTTCGCCTGGCGGCCCCAGAATTGATCGGGGGAGTTAACGGATTCGGCGTAAAGCTTGCGATAGTGCGCGAGGGATTTGATGTGGGCCTTCGCGGAAAATTCCTTGGCCGGCTTGAGCATCGCGATGTCTTTGCGGGCGGTGCGGGTGTTGGCGTCTGCGGCGGTGGTGGTGGTCTGGCTCATAGGTTTGGTTCCAAAAGTGGGCGGCATCTTAGAAGTGAAGTCCGATGCGTCAACGGTGAAGGCGGGGGCGCGCAGCAGGACCATGAACCGCCGGATTTTGGCAGACGAATGGGGGCAGGCGAATGGGGAATGGCGAACGTATTCGGTGGACGTTCCCGGCGAGCGGCGCGGCCCGATGGACGCACGGAAGTTTGGCAGCAGAATTTTGGGCAAAGGAATTTTGGGCAAAGGAATGGAGGCAAAGGAATGAAGACAAAAGGTTCCCCGTCCCCCATTCCTTTGCCCCCATTCCTCTGCCCAGATCCGTTTCGGAGATTGGGGTTCAGAGCCAGGTTGTCCCCGCCGCGTTCGTCGTCCCGCTGCTGCCGTTGGCGTGCGGAGAACCCGGGCGCTGAGACGGCGCAGCCTGGGGCGAGGGTGCCTGCGTGGGGCGCGCCGAACGAGCGGGTAGCGCCGGTTTTCTCGCCTGCGAGTTCGGGCGGCGTCTTGCCGCCCGTAGCGACTCGGGGCAAGACGCCCCGAGAACTCGCAGGCGAGACGCCTGCGGTACGGTTGCGCGATCGTACGGCGGCAGGCGCTGACCTTTTCGGCGATGGGAGCGTCGTCGGGGAAAAGGAGGTTAGAGTCTCCTCACGTCGTCTCCTACAAGGGCGCTCGCGGGCGTCCGCCTCCTTACGTCGGCGGCTACGGGGGGAGCCGATCAGGCGGGCACGGCGAGTTTCAACTGGCGGGTGCCGGTGGAGACGGCGTCGGCCATTTTGAGATTGCGGATGGCGTCGGTCTGGCCGCTGAGGACGCGGCGGAGAATCATGAGGAGCTTCTCCGCGTTGAAAGGTTTCACCAGGAAGCTCACGTCTTTGAGGCCGACTTCCTCGTCGAATTTGTCGCCTTTCATCAGGCCGCTGATGGCGACGAAACGGAGGGTCGGATCCTTGGTGTTGAGCTGCTTGATGGTGGTGGCGCCGTCCATCACCGGCATCATCATGTCCATGAGGACGCATTTGATTTTGCCGGGATTTTGGGCGCACAGCGTGATGGCCTCGGTGCCGTCGGCGGCGGTGAGAACTTCGTAGCCGTGGTTGGTGAGAATGGTTTTGGTCATCTCGCGGATGGCCATTTCGTCGTCCACGAGGAGGATGGTTTCGCCCTTGCCGCGCAGGGCTTCCTTGGGGATCGAGGCCTGCGCGGGGCCGGTCGGTTTGTCGGCGGCGGGGAGGTACACTTTGAACGTGGTGCCGACGCCCATGATGCTGGAGAGGTCGAGCGAACCGCCGTGGCTCTTGATGATGCTCATCACGGTGGAGAGGCCCAGGCCGGTGCCTTTGCCAATTTCCTTGGTGGTGAAAAACGGCTCGAGAATGCGGGCCATGACTTCGGGCGGCATGCCCGTGCCGGTGTCCGTGACTTGCAGCAGAACGTGGTTGCCGGGCTTCACGCCGGTGAGACGTTTGGCGTCTTCCTCGGTGAGGCAGCAGTTTTCGCACTGGACGCTGATCTCGCCGCCAGTGGGCATGGCGTCGCGGGCATTGACGCAAAGGTTCAGCAAAATCTGGTGCATCTGCGTGGCGTCGCCGGAGACGGGCAGCAGGTCGGGGGCGATGGCGGAGCGGAAGGTGACGTTCTTGGGGAAGGTTTCGCGGACGAGTTTTTCCATCTCCTTGACGAGATGGCCGACGTGCAGAATGACGCGTTCGCCAACGTGACCGCGGGCGAAGCCGAGCACCTGCTTAACCATGTCCGCGCCACGCTTGGCGCTGGCGTCGATGGTCTTGAGCATCTTCAGGCTGACGGCGTCCTGGGTGCGCATTTGCAGGAGTTCGACGCCCATCATGATCGGCGAGAGGACGTTGTTGAGATCGTGCGCGATGCCGCCGGCGAGGGTGCCGATGCTTTCCATGCGCTGGGTGCGGAGGAACTGGGCCTCGAGGGTTTTCTTCTCGGTGATGTCGGTGTTGATGACCAGAACGGACTTGGCCTGACCGGCGTCATCGCGGACGAGTGTCCAGCGGCTTTCGAGGATGATCTCGGCGCCGGCCTTGGTGGGTTGGCGGAGTTCGCCGTTCCACTCGCCGTTTTGCAGGACGATGCGCCAGGTGTCGTTGAGCTTCTGCGCCTGCTTGGTGAAGACGGTGGTGAGCGGATTGACACCGAGCATTTCCGCCGCTTCCCAGCCGTAGATGCGGGTGGCGCTGCGGTTCCAGTACGTGACGTGCCAGTCGAGATCGTAGGCGACAATGGCGTCCTGCGCCTTGTCGAGCAGGGCGGCCTGTTCGTGGATTTTTTCCTCGGCGCGGCGGCGCTCCTCTTCCATGCGACGCTTCTGCACATACCACTCGATGGATTTGGAAACGAGGCACCAGAGGAAGCCGGCGGGAATCTGGACGGCGGCGACGATGGCCCACGGGAACCAGACGCGATCGACATGAAACTTCACGCCCGCCACTACGACGGTGGTGGCCACGCCGGCGACGGCGATCAGCAGACCGGGCATGGGTCGGAAGCAGGAGAGACCGAAACCAAACAGCAGCGCGGCGACGAGCAGCACGCCCAGTTCGCCGGCGGGGGAGAGCCGTGTGAGCCAGTCCTCGCGGACGAGGTTCAGCATCGAGGTCGCGTGGACCTCGACGGCGGGCATGAAGATAAATTTGTCGCTCCAGGTGGAAAAGGAACTGCGGAATTCGTCCCGGCGTTCGCCGGAGTACCCGGTGATGGGCCGGGCACCGACGATGACGATCTTGTCCTTAAAGAACTGCGGTTTGGTGCCGTCGGGAAACAACGCCTGGCTGTAGCTGACGTGTGGGATGGTTTGCGGGCCGCCGTAGTAGCGGATCCAGCGCTCGTCGAAACGGTCGTCGGGATTTTTGGCCACCGGCAGTTTGAGGAACGTCGCGGCCGCCCAGGTCATCGAGGCGCTGTCATCGCCCGGCTTGCCGTGGAAATGCTGGCGCACGATGAAGTCATCCTCGGGCCGCAATTGCGCGGTGCCCCAGCTCGCGGCGGCGTTGCGGAACAGCGGCAGGGGCAGCGTGAGGGTGTTGGAGTCAATCAGCCCGGCGGCGTGTTCGCTCTGGGAATCGTCGGCGGCGAGGATGACCCGGCCATTGGCCCGCAGCGATTCCGCGAAGGCCTGGTCGGCTTTCGGATTGGGGCCGGGATCGCTGAAGACAATGTCGAAGACGATCGCGCGCGCGCCTTCGGTCTTGAGGCGGTCGATCAGTCTGGCGTGGAGAGAGCGGTCCCAGGGTGCGTTGAAGGGCTGGCCCAGCGCCTTGTGCGAGGCCTCGTCGAGATAGATCAGGACAACTTCGGAATTTTCGAGCGCCTGACCTTTCAAGAACGGCAGGTCGAAGCTCCAGTCATAGCTGGCGCGCACGAGCGTCTTGTTCAGCCGCGAGGCGGGGAAGAGGAGGATGCCGTAGCCGAGGAGGAAGACCACGACCGCACCGATCAGGCCGGCGAGCCGCTGGCTCAGGAGTTTGGTCTTCATTGATGACGGTGTCGCGCGGGTCGGGCGTTCGGCGCGACGTCCTTTTTTCGCGGAGAAAACTAGAACTTGAATCGCGCGCTCACCATGGCCGTGCGCTCCCTACTCTCTTCGGAACGAACGTTGCCGGGGTTAAGGCGAAACTGTTTTTCCGTCAGGTCCATCAGGCCGAAGCGCAGCTCAGCGGCGCGGCCGGGCAGGCGGCAGCCGACAAAATTGTACTCGCGCCGGGTCGTGGGATCCGGGGCGAATTCGGTGGTCAGGGCGGGGGCGTTCGCGAAGCCCCGGAGCTGGCTGGAGACGACGGTGAGGGGGTTGAAGCTGAGCCGCGCGTCAAGGGCGGCGTGTGCGGTGGGATCGCCGAGGCTGGAGCGGCGGAAGGTGGGCGCCGTGGATGCTGCGGGGTCGTGAGGCATGGTGGGCGCCGGGTTTCCCCAGAGCGAGGCGAGGAAGCGGTCGCGGAGTTGCGGACTGTGCCGCCAGTGCGCGGCGAGTTGGGCGTGTTGGGTGTGCTGAGTGTGCTGAACTCCGGTGGCTGGCGAGGCTGGAAGCACCGGCGCGTTCTGCAGCGCCGCGAGCGTGCGCGCGGGACGGACG
The DNA here is from genome assembly GCA_945861535.1 of Akkermansia muciniphila. Classification (GTDB taxonomy): domain Bacteria; phylum Verrucomicrobiota; class Verrucomicrobiia; order Limisphaerales; family BJHT01; genus BJHT01. The sequence continues at coordinate 42,861 of CAMAUZ010000020.1, forward strand.
GGCGTGAGCGCGGGGTGGGGCGGCGGATTGGCGGGGTGAATTGCGGTCAGTGCGGTCAGTGCGGTCAGTGTCGCTGAATTCGAGGAGGCGGCGGTCGCAGCGGCGGGGACGGCCGAGATCGCCCGCGAATCCGGGGTCCACTGCCAGCCGCGTTTGGTGGCCGCGCCGACGGTGGCGGGATCGAAGAAGCTGACGCTCACAAGACCGTCCGCGTCGGCCGGGATGAGGGCGGCCGGACGGGCGATGCGAGCAATGGTGTTTTCGAGTTCGACCGGCGACGGCCACGTCGTGCGGGCGGCGGAATCGCGCAGCAGGAAGAGCGGAAGCAGCACCAGCAAACGCAGCCACGCGACGATCAAGCTCGGCGACGGCGGGACGTTTGCTGCTTTGGACATCATGGGCGGCGAACAGACGGCTGGAATAATCTGACCAAAACCACCTCTCCTCTATCGACTGCGCTGCTGATCAGCTTAGCACAAATCTCGCCTTCCGTCACCGGGATGGATCGCCTTTCCCGGCAACGATCTGTCCTGGTGGATGGCGGTCCCCTTGGGCCGGGTGAAATTCGCCGGGGTGCGCCATTCACGCCGCACGCTGTAGCCGTCGATGCGCGGCGGCGGATTCCCGCGCCGTTTGCGTTCGCCGCCTCCGCCACGCCACCGCGGCGGCTACGCCCGCCCGCTCACGGCTGCGGCAGCAGTTGCACCGCGTCGGCGTGGATGTTTCCGTTCGCCGGCTTGCCACCGATGGTGACCACCGCCGGTTTGCCGGGTGTGAAACGGAACACGCCGAGCGCGAGGAAATTCTGCGGCAGCGGCGGTTTCTCACGCTGGTTCACGGTGAACTCCTTCACGCCTTCCGCGCCCTCGACCAGCACGCGCGTGTTGGTCGCGCGGTTCTCGTGCGGACTGAAACTGAGGCGCACTTCATACGCGCCAGCCGTCACGATCTTGAACTCGAAGCGCGCCGCGCCGGTGTCGTTCGCGGTGCGATAGTGATAACCGTTCGCCACGTATGGCTGGAGCGTGGGATTGCCCGCGACGGCCCATTTGCCCGTGAACGTTGCCTGCGCGTCGTCGATCACCAGTCCCGGCAGCTTGGCCACGGCGATGCCCGGCTCGACCGACGCCTCGGGCGCGAGCGCCACCGGTGGTAGCGGCTTGTAATCAGCGGGCACCTTCGGTTCGTCGCCCACTGTGTCGCGGCGCGCCGCGCCGGGCAGACGCATGAGGGTCTGCAGCTCGGGGAAGTACCGCTCATAGACATCGCGCGGTCCGCAGGTGTGGCGGACGCACAGGCTAGCGGCCTTGCCCACGACCTCGCCGATCATGCCGCCGGTCTTCATCACGCGCACCGTGCCCAGCGCCTCGTGCGTCACGCTGATGTCGCGGCCGGCCATGAAGAGGTTCTCGATGTTGCGTGAATAGAACGAGCGATACGGCACCGGGTAGCCATGCAGGCGGTCCACTTTTTTGTCGAACACCGCCTTGGAAATGAACGGGTCCTCGGGAAATTTTTTCGCGTACTGTTCCTTCGGATAATGCAGGTCGATGTCCCACGTCGTCGGCACGCAGCCGTCGGGGAACGGTTTCTTCGACTCGATGTCCTCGCGCGTGAGGATCACGTCGCCGAGCAGTTGCCGCGACTCGCGCGTGCCGCCGATGTGCGCGACCCATTCGAGCTTGGCGTTGACGTGCTCGGCCTTGCCGTCGCGGTTTTTCATCGCGTTGAACGCGCCGAAGATCGCGCGGAAATTCCAATCGCGCGTGTGTTCCAAATCTTTCAACGGATGCCGGTTGAAGCCGCTTTCCCAGAACCACTCGGCGTGCCCGCGGCGCGGATACGGGAAGTCATCCATGATCAAATCCAGCGCCCACGTGGTCTCGGGAAACGCCGTGGGCTGGTCGTTCATTTTCCAGCGCCACATGTTGCTCATGCCGAGGTGGCCCTCCTCCTTCACCGTATGATCGGCCCCCGCCAGCGCGCCCAGTGTCGCGTGGCCCGTCGCGTCCACAAACAAGGTGCCCGTGAAGCGCTTCACCTCGGTCGTGCGCGTGTCGATGGCGGTCACGCTCACGATACGCTTGCCCTGCATCTCCACGCCCAGCGCGTGGTGATTGAGGAAGAGCGAGATGTTCTTTTCCGCCCGCACCAGCGCTTCTTTTTTCGCGTCGCCAAATTCCTCGAAGGTCCCCGGCGACGACTTCGCGCGATCCGCGAACTCATCCACGATCTCGCCCAGATTCGGATACAACCCGCGCCGCGTGCCGCCCATCGCCCACACGCGAATCTCCGAGCTCCCGTTGCCGCCGAGCACCGGACGATTCTGAATCAGCGCGACCCGGCAGCCCATCCGCGCCGCGGAAATCGCCGCGCCCATGCCGCCGTAACCGCCACCCACCACGACCAGATCGAACGCCCCGACGGTCGCCGTTTGCGCGGGCAAGCCCAACTGCTCGCGCCGCCACGCGCCCAGCGGCGCGGATTCATTGGGCGGCGTCGCGGTTGCATCGGTGGTGAAAAAGATCGCGTCGCAGCGGCCCTCGAAGCCGGTGAGGTCGTGCAGGGCGAGCTTTGTCTCGCCCGCCGGGAGTGCGACCGTCCCGCCGTCGTGCCAGAACCACTCCGCGCCCTGCGTGCCGAACGTTTCCTTGAGCGGCTGACCGGCGATGAGCACCTGAAACTTCCCTGGTGCTCCCGGCGCCTTCCAGCGCGCGACCCAGTCTTTAGTGCGCGCGAACACGCGATAGGTGCCGGCCGCCGGGATCTTCACGGTTGTCGTGGCGTCGGCCACGGGCGTCCCGAGGCCATGCGCCAGCAGATACGGCGAACCCATCAACTCGATGAACTGCGTGTCGAGCGACCAGCCGCCGTGCGCGGCGAAGCTCTCGGCTTCGACCAGGAATTGCGCGGCGCGCACGGGGGCGGCGCAGAGCACGAGGACGGCAAGGGCGAAAAAGATTCGGCGAAATTCTTTCATAGAAAAATCAGAACAGGGACGCCCGGTGGCGGGAAGGTAATTTCCGTGGAGGCTTGGCGAAGGCTTGTCGTTGCAGGAGTCGGGGTGGCGAGACGTTAACCTCCTTCCGCGAGTGGCGCGGGCAAACACACTCCGTGCCGCGTCCGGCAACCAAGCTACGGTCCCGCACGCCTCGTCCAAGTCAGCTCTCAAGACTCAGTTTGCTGCTCGCGGCGAAGCGGTTAGAGTCTCGTTACCTCGACTCCTACAAGGGTGGGCGGCCCGCCGGCCACCGTCTCTCCTGCTCTCGCCGAATTTGTTGGCCCTACGCTGCGCCTTTTTTTGTCGTTCGGGTTCTCCTCACGTCGTAGGCCACGTTGCCACCCAAGCTCTGAGGGCTGCGCTCCGGGTCGCCCGGAGCGCATTGTTACGGCTTAGAAATCGCCACCGCCGCCGGAGTCACCACCACCGCCTGAGTCCCCGCCGCCGGAGCTGTCGCTGAAGTCGCCGCCGGAGCTGGAGTAGTCGGAATCGCGGCCGCCGAATCCGCCGTCGCCGCCGTTGTCGTTGTTCTGGTCTGCGCCCCAAGCCGAGCCGTGGTTGCCGGAGAATTGGTTGTAGAGCCACATGCCCGCCGCAGCCCCGAACATTCCCCCGAGAAGTGAACTCATGAAGCCGCCGCCGCCCGAGAGCGGGGACGCGCCCGCCACGCCCGGCGTGCCGCCGCCCCGCGTCATGGCTTTGAAGATTCCCATGATGAGCAGGATCGCGCCGACGCCAAGGAGGGCCAGGAGAATCCAGAGCCACGGGCGCGATGCCTCGGTTTCCGTATTCGTCGCATTGCGCGTCGCCGCGGGAGCCGGCGTCGGAGCCACGGAGCGGGCCGGAGCGCGGACGGTAGCATGGGCGCGGATCGTGGAGTGAACGAAGTTGACACCCTCCAACAGGGCCTGGTCGGGCTGCTTCTGTCGCAGACGGCCCAGCATGGTGCTGACGAGATTGTCGCGGTCCAACAGGGTGAACGCTTTCTTCTGAGTCTCGGTGCCGAGGACGACCTGGAGGTGGGCTGGCTCGGTGGAGATCAGCACGTAAACACCGTTGACCTTGAGCTGCTTTGCTTGCTTGACAGCCCATTGCTCGAACAGGCGGTTCATCGCGGCCTTGTCCTGCGAGTCCACGCCTTTCTTGAGGTCGTCGGGAATCGTCTTGAACGTCTCGATGGCCAGGTCCTTGCCAAAGCGTTTCTCGAGTTCGGCAATGTTGCGGCTGGCCTCGGATTTGGCGGCGTCGGAAAACAACGTGGCGTTGTCGCGGATGCCCGAGCCGTCCGCCCGCACGAGCGCAGTCCCGAGCAGCAGGAGGGTGGCGACGCCGAACAGGGCGCGGAGGTGGATCGATTTAGTCATGATGTTTTTCAGTTAAATGCCGTGGTTGACCGCGAACCGTGTCGGCACGGTTCGCATCGGCACAGTGCGGTTGGGGCAGGGGGGCGTCAAGGGTGGCGCGCGTTTGCGCTGGGTCGCGCGCGGGGCAGGCAAGAGGGATTGGCAGGGGAACTTGGGGCAAAGGAATGGGAGGCTGATTTTGCATTCCCTTTTCGCCATACCTTTGCCTCCGTTCCTTCGCCTCCTATTCGGCTGTGCTGCGGGGGATCCCGATTTCGCGCGCGATGGAGCGTTGGGGTGCCCGGTGGGATCTCTTCCTTGCGGACGTTTCTGCTTGGTAAACGCCGCACTCCACCGGTCATCCCACCTGCAACTTTGCCAAGGAAATTTCTTTGCCCGGTGTTGACACCGCGGTGCTCCGGGGTATTGTTCGACCGTTCAGGCGGCGGTACGTTTCTTCAGCGGGATTCCCCATCCCCACCTCCTTGGCGTCCGCCGCCTGAGCATTAGATCCCCCGCCGACCTTGTCCCCCCGCAATGATTCTACGCTTCCGAACCGCGTCATCACGCCAATGCAGCCTGTGCGGTGGGTTTACTTTCTCGAGCCAACCCCGGCCGGCTGGCGAAGTCCGGCCGCGGCGGCTTGGACCGCACCGAAGAGGAAGACCGTCACACCCGTCCAGCGAATGCCCGCGGCGATGCGCGAATGCCGGGCGTAGCGCGCGGACATTTCCGGCGTCGGGTCCTGATAGGGAATGCCGGCAAAGACGATGTCGTAGAGCAGGCCCGCGAGAATCAGGACAATACCAATGGCAATTGCGGTTACGATTCGGCGGTTTTTCATGGGAGGAAAAGTGCGGCATCAAAATCCCCAAGGCAACCGCGCGATTCCGGCCGTGCCGTGTTGGCGGCGGGACAATCACCACAGTGCGGCGGGCCGTCGGCCGCAACGCGTCAGGGCAGGATCGGAGCTTTGTGAAATTCGGCGGTGCCATAGCCGAGCTGCTGGAAGAGGAGACCGAGCTGTAACTGCGCGCGGTCCTCGGCTTCGCGGAGAATGCCGCTGGAGCGGGCGGCGAGTTTGATGTGATCGAGGGCGGCGCGGCGGGCTTGTTGTTCGAGATTTTTGTCAAATTGCCGGAGCAGTCCCGTGGTGCGGTCGATGATCTCCGTCTTGTGGTCGTCGAGGTAGAGGTCGGTGATTTTGGCGGGCGGGAGGCGGAGATGGACCTTGCCGTCTTTGATGCGGATGTCTCCGGGTTTCAGTTGGCCGAGGTCCACGCCGGCTTTGACAATGCCGTGGGCGACGAGGATCACCCGGTTCTCGCCAAACCATTTCGGATCTTCGAAGACGACCACTTTCTCGACGACATATTTGATCGTGACGAGTTGCGCGAGCGGCTGGATTTGCGTGATGAGGTTGGCGGTGTCGCGCAAGGCGGGACGGTCCTCGCCGCGACGGGCGCGGTGGAGCAGCAGACCGAGCAGCACTCCACACAGGAGCAGCAGGACGCCGAGGAACGCGAAGAAAACCAGCAGCCGCTTTGGCATGGCGGGAGTGTAGGGGGTGGGTGGTGGGGGTGACAGAATTGTTTAATCCTGGAAACGGCGGTCGAGTTGAACCACGAAAGACACGCAAGGCACGAAAAGCCGGAAAAAAAGGGCGGAAGAGTGGTTGTTCGACATCCGAATAACTCACCTGTCAGATGACAACCACCGATTCCGCATGCCCTTCTCCTTTCGTGCCTTTCGTGTCTTTCGTGGTTCCGACTGCTTTTTCCAGGTTCATCGGCGAGGCGAAACCTGTGAGCCACAAAACGCCCCGATTACGTTGCACGGTGCGGTGCGGCGCGGGCATACTTTCGGGCAGTTCCCGTGGGCGAGAATGGCTGTGGTTTCCGCTGTGTCGGCGGTGGCTCGCGGGGCGGCGGACGTTGAGTGGCTGCTATATGAAATTGCATTTGGGAATCCTTGCCGGTTGGTTGCTGGGCGGTGCCGCGGCGTTGGCGCTGGACACCGCGAAGCCGGCGGAGTCCGAGCGCTTCGATCTCGGGACCGTCATTGACGACGCCGCCGTGGAGAAACGGTTGATCGCGGCGGCGACGGCGTTGATCGACTCTGGCAAGGGCGTGAGCGTGACAACGCTGGCCGGCCAACTGGAACGGCGTTCATGTGCGGCGCGGCTGCCGGAAGCGGGCAAAAAAAAACTCTCGGCGGCGGAACTGATTGCGCAGGCACGGCCCGGCGTGCTGGTCGTCGCGCAAACCTTTCTCTGCGGCAAATGTGACAAGCGCCATCTCTCGGCGGCGAGCGGCGTGATGCTGACGGCGGAGGGCGCGTTTGCGACCAGTTATCACGTCGTGAATCAGAAGACCAACGACGTGATGTTGATCATGACCGGCGATGGCCGAATCGCCCCGGTGACGGCAGTGCTGGCCGCCCGACGGGACGCGGACGTGGCGATTTTACAGGCGGAGGGCAGGGGTTTCACCGCGCTGCCGCTTTCGACCAACGCGCCGGCGGGCCTGCCGGTGCGGGTCATCAGCCATCCCGACCACAATTTCTACACGCTGAGCGAGGGCGTCGTGTCGCGGCAGTTTGTGAACCGCCGGCGGCGCGGCATGGAGCCGGTCACGATGCTGGCTATCACGGCGGATTTCGCGAAGGGATCGAGCGGCGCCCCGGTGTTCGATGACACGGGTGCGGTGATCGGGATCGTGACAAGCACGATCTCGACCTATTACGACACGAACAACGGCCGACGGGACAATCTCCAGATGGTCTTCAAACACTGCATCCCGTCGCGCTACCTGCTCGAATTGGTGCGGCCGGAAGCGAAACTGTGAGGCGGGCCGATTTCACGGAGCCCGATCAATCTGCAAGCGCTCCTGGCCATCGAGGCCACTGCGGCACGAAGGGCCGCGCTCCAGTTCGCGGTTCGCACCACGCGTCCGCGACGGCGGAGCACCAACTGTCCTGAAATCATCTCGAACCCTTGATGAATCCCCCACCGCAACCACCCGCCGCCGCCGCCGCCGTCGCCGCCCCGCCCCCGCCCACCGCCAACCTCGGCGACCGCCAGCACCGCCTCGACCCGCCGAAGACCTTCACCGGCCGCTGCCTGCTCTGGCTGCAAGACCGGCTTGAGGCCGCCGTTGCAAAGGTGTCGGTGCATGGCGATCCGCCGATTTACGAGACCACGACTTTTCCGTGGGTCGCGGAGGTCGAGAGCGATTGGCGAAGGATTCGCGCTGAATTGGATCAGGTGATGAAATTCCGCGACCAGATGCCGAGCTTTCAGGACATCCTCAAAGAGGTCAGCCCGATCCAATCGGACAATCAGTGGAAAACTTTTTTCCTCTCGGGCATCGGCATGGACTGCACGGAGAATGCGCGGCGCTGTCCGGAAACCATGCGGCTGCTGGGAAAAATTCCGGGGCTGAAGACGGCGTTCTTTTCGATTCTGTCTCCGCGCAAACACATCCCGGCACATCGCGGCGCATACAACGGCGTGCTGCGATTTCATCTCGGCCTGCTGGTGCCCGAGCCGCGTGAACACTGCCGCATCCGCATCGGGAGCGAGTTCCGCCACTGGACCGAGGGCCGCGGGCTGATTTTCGACGACTCCTACAATCACGAGGTCTGGAACGACACGGAGGGCTATCGCGTGGTGTTGTTCGTGGACTTTGCCCGGCCGCTCCGACAGCCGTTCCACGCTCTGAACGAAGGGCTGATGAGCGTCAGCGCCCTCGCGCCGTTCCTGCGCGAGGCGGGCGACAAACAGAGAAAATGGGAGGCGAAATTCTATCGCCGCTGAACCGCGGAGGGCGGCAAATCTGGCCGCGCCCTGGCGCCAAACTCGAATCCCGCAGATGCCAGACGGCCCCAGATTTTGCCGGCTGAATTTCCATCGGTGGCCGCCTTGATTCTGCGGGAATTTTTTTGGCCGGCGTCATTCCAAGCCACCGTGTTCGACGGAGGCCTCGGGAAAAATGAAAGCCCGGTCGAGAACCCCAACGGTTCCCGACCGGGCTGACCACAAACCGGCTGAACCCCCGGTTGAGCCAAATCTCGAAATCGCAGGCGCGCCTTATTTGGCGGGCACTGCGGCGGTTTTGCGAGCGTCCACGTTGCCCTTCACGTCCACCTTCTGGCCGCCGCTGATGCGGGCCACGTCGTCGCTCAGGCGGGCGGCGATCATGCCGCTGGTGTCGCACCCGGCGGAGATTTTCACAATCTGCCCGCCCTTCGCGATGAGGAAGTTGCTGGGCATCGTTTTCGCCCCGAAGACCTTCCAGCTATAGCCCTTGGGATCGACCGCGTAGAGCATGTTCAGCTTCTTTTCCTTCACGTAAGTCTCGACCTTGGCATCGGGTTCCTTGAAGACGGCGAGGCTGGTCAGCCCGAGGTGCTTGTAGGCCGTGTGCAGTTCCTGAAAGTAAGGCAGCTCCTTGTCGCAGCCGAGGCAGCCACAGGTGAGCCGCACCAGCACCGGGCCTTTGGCCGTGAGTTCCGCCAGGTCAATGATCTTGCCATTGGCGTCCTTGATTTTGAATGCCGGCGCGGCTTGGCCGACGGCCACGGTGGTGGCGGCAGCGGCCGGAGTCTTGACGCTGTCCGCCGCGTGCGCGGCCAAGGGCAACAGCAGCATTCCAGACAGGGAGAGGGAGAGGACGAGCGATGTTTTTTGCATAGTTTTAGGGGGCTTCGAGTTGGCGGACGCTACCATTCCGGCGAGGTGAGGCAAAAGGAATCTTCGGCTTGCTTCGATCCCCACGACGCGACGCGATCGCTCACGGCGAGACGACCCGATAAAACCGCTGTGACAGGGGCTTCGCCGCCACGTCCACAAACCGCACAGCCTCTGCCGAGCTGACGAAATTCGTCACGTCGCTCCAAGTTTGCAGATCCGCAGACGCCTGCACCCTAAAGGCGCGGCCCGCTTCCAGCGCCAAGTCGAGAACGAATCCATTGCTCTGAATTTCCTCGGCCGTCTGTGCCGCCGGCGGCTGGGTAAGGCTCCGGGCCGCGCTCAAAAACGCCGTCGGACTGGTGAAAAACAACACCGGCGAATACGGCGAGTCCCCCGCCGGATTCCCCGCCGCAACGCTCCAGCGAAAAGCGCGGCCCGGCGGCAACGGGATCGTGTAGGAAACGGTGGGCGAAAAAACATCGTTGGTCGCAAAGTGAGCGATGGTCACGTTGGTGGAGCTGTTCACCAGCGAAGCGCCCGTGACCACATCGAACACCCCCAGATCGTAAAAGGTGGCCTCGCGCACCGCCCCCCACGTCAGCGTCACGCTGTTGACTTTCAGCCCCACGCCCGGACTGCTCTGCAGCCCTGGGGCCGGATTCGACGGCACCCCCGGGGGGATCGAAATGGAAGCCAGCCCGATCTCGGCCACCCAGCCATCGGCGCCGGTGTCGAAGTCCACCCGGAACCAAGTGAGAGTGTTCACGCCCAAGTTCGCGACCACCGGTCCCTCCGCGATCGTCCCTTGCGTGCCAATTCGCCGCGTGGTTTGAAACGTCCCGCCGGGCGTGGCCCGTACGTTGACCCGGTCGATCGCCTGCACCCGTTCCCCAACGTCGAGGGCGAGCAGTCGGGGTTCCCCGAGCCACGATAGCACGCCGCCCAGCAGCGCCGCGAACGCCAGGCGAACGCCCCTGTGGCCAATCTTTCCGAGTTTATTTTTCATTTGCCCCACTGTGCCGACAAATTTGATCCTGCGCAGCATACACCAGTTCTGCGCGTTTCCAGCGGACGTTAGCGCCAGGCCAGCCCCCGCTTCAAATCTTTTGGCGATCTCGCCGCGGCCCCGCTGGTGGGAAAAAAGACGCGGGCGACCTGGGGCGGCGTGCTCAGGACCAATCTTTGGAAGGCGCGGGTGCGGCGCGTGTCAGCACCGGCACGGGCCCGCGGCTGGGAGCGCGTGAAAGTTTGATCCGGGGAATCGCTTGCGCGAAAGCGGGGCCGAATCACTGCGCTCGAAAACGGGGCGTTGCGACTTGCGACCACTGGCGCCAGTGCTTCTTCACGCGTCGCGCAAGCCCGCGAGGGCCATCAGTTTCGCTGTTTCGCGGTAGGCTTCCTCGACCCACTCGACGATTTTCTCGGGCTGCGGGGAGTATTCGAGTTCGATGGAGACGACGCCGTCGATGGCGAGTTCCTTGATGGCGTGGAGGTAGGGCGCGAATTTCACGACCCCGCGTCCGGGCGGGAGATCGCCGTGGACCTTGCCGTCGCAGTCGCTGATATGAACGTGGATGGCGCGGCCTTTGAGCTTGTGGAGATCCGCAGGCGACGAGTCGGAGAGAACGAGGTGGGAGATGTCGATGTTGGCACGGACGCGGGGGTGGTTTACCTCGTCCACGAAGCGGACCATGGACGCGACATTGTGAAGGAGACTGAGGCGGAAGGGTTCAAGCTCAAGGGCGATGTCGATCCGCTTCCGGTCGGCGTAATCACCGAGCCGGCGGCAGGTTTCGACGGCCCATTGCCATTGGGCGGCAGGCGGGATGACTTCGCGTTGCCAGATGTATTCGCCGAGGACGAGGAGGATGTTTTTCGCGTTCCAGTCGTGGGCGAGGTCGATGAATTTCTTTGTGCGCTCGACGTGAAATTCGCGGACCGGCTCGCTGAAATCGATGAGGCCGACGCTCACGACGGGGAGCGAAATGATCGGGAGTTTGAGCTTCGCGCAGGTGCGGGTGACGAGCTGGATTTCCCGGCGGGAAATGGTCGTGGCCTCGGTGAAAATGTCCACGCAATCGAAGCCGATGCGGGCGATGTGGCCGAGGCCGGTGGCGGTGTCCATGCCGACTTGTTGGAAGGCGGAATTGATGAGGCCGAGTTTCATGGGGGTGGTGTTGGTTGGTGGTGAAAGCTGCTGGATTGTGTGCGGGAGAATTGCGAAGCGGGGGCGGGATGGCAACGGGCAACTGGCGCGGGTCGCATCGCGAAGGTCGCATCGTCGAGTGGCCGTCGGTGGAAGTCGCGGCGGTGGCGGCCGGGGAGGGCAGGGGTGCGCATTGATCCGGCCCGACCATTCTGGGCACCGCGTAACCGTGAGTGTCTGGCCGAGGAACTAAGGACAGGGAATGGAGGCAAAGGAATGAGATGCTGCGGTTCCACTCCGCGGGCGCGATTTCTTTGGCCCCATTCCGTTGCCGTCATTTCTTTCTCAACGCGTCGGCACTGGTGCGGGCAAATCACACGGCGGAACGGGCGGAAGACAACACTCGGCGCAGCGAAGCGGGGCTGCGCGAACCAGGCGGAAAATCGCACTCGTACTCCTTGCCGGCGCTCAGTACACCCCCATCGTCTCCAGCACCGCTTTGATCCGCGGCACCTCGTGCGTGCGCAACAGATCGGTCTTCCCAAGGCCCGCCAGCACCGCAAAAAACGACTCGGCACACCGCACTTCCTCCCCGAAAAACTCGAACGCGTGCGGCAGCGCATGACACGTCGGAAAGCCCAGCGTCCGCAGCCGAAACGTGTTCAGGAACACCTTCATCTGGTGCCGCACCCGCACCCCGCTGTCCTGCAAGTTGCGGTAGTAAAACCCCAGCCCCGGATCGAGGAAAATCTTCCGCACCCCCGCCCGCGTCGCCACCTCGATCTGCCGCCCAAAATACTCGTGCAACATCGGCACCGGATCCGCGCTGAGATCGTAATCCCCGACCTCCCGGACATTCGCCCCCTGCACGTAACAGATAATCACCGCCGCATCATGCTCGGCGACCGCCTGGAACATTTCCTCGCTCCGTTCCGTGCCCGTCAGGTTCAAAATATTCGCGCCCGCCTCGAGGCACGCCCGCGTGACCGCCGGTTGATACGTCTCCACCGACACCAGCACGCCCGCCGCGCGCAGACCGCGGATCACCGGGACGAGCTGCCCCGTCTGCCCCGCGTCGCCGATCCGCGCCGCGTGCGCGAGACTCGACTCCGCCCCGACATCCACGATCTCCGCCCCCTGCGCCTGCAACACGCGACCGCGCTGAATGGCCGCCGCCGCCGACAAGCACACACTCTCGCGGTACCACGACTCCGCCGAGAGATTCACCACCCCCATGATCGCCGGCCGCGGATTGAACGCGAACGCCCGCCCGCCGATCACAAACTCCGCCACCCGCGCCCCTGCCGCCGCGCGATGCGCCTCGAGCAGTTCCGCCAAATTTTCCAGACTCAACATGCCCTGAGTATTGCGCCTTTTCGCCCGAGCAACAGCGCGGAAATGGCCGGAACAAGCGGCTGACACCTCTCGTCGCCGTAACCAATTCAGAAACGCAGCCGTTGCCGCAAAGAGGGAAACGAACTTCGAGACATGATGAACCCGGCCACCGGAGAGATGTCGCCGACGCCTGGCTGTTCGTCCCGGAGGGACGCCGCAGGAAATTAGCCGGGGGCAAGCCCGCGCCAGCGGGCGCGGCCCCCGGGTTGCCGCGCCGAACCGGCCATGCTCCAGCGGGGCATCGGAGAAACTTTTGCGTCGGTCCTCCCACGGCGTCTTCGGCACCGCCTGTCGCCCCGGACAGATAGATCGAGCCACCGGAGATCGTCCGCACCCCGCGTCACTTTCTTCGATGCCCCGCTGGGGCACGGAACCACTCGGCACGGTTTCCGGGGGCTGCGTCCGCAGGCGCGGACTTGCCCCCGGCTAATCTCCTGCGGCGTCCCTCCGGGACCGGAAAATCGGCGGCCGCGTGCGGCTACACGAAAACCACCGGCGCGAGCAAGTCGTTCCCAACTCATTCGGTTGCGGCTCCGCCTCCCGTTCGACCACCCGGCAAAACCCTCGCACGCCGAGAAAATTTTCCGCGCTGGAACGTCCCGCCTCGACTTCATCTTCAATTCCCTTGCCCCAAATTCCCCTGCCAAACTCGGCTGAACTCGCGGCCGGCTCCGTCCCGCGCCGCCATCCACATCACGCCTGTCCCTCCGCCTCCTCAGCGCCTCGGCCGGGCGCAAGTCGTCGGCCGCTTCCGCCACTCCCTTCCCCTTTCATCCCCTGCGACCGGGGACCGACCGCGCCGCTTCGGTTTCAGCTCCGCTGCTCCGCGCCCATCGCGTCCCAGCCGTCTCTCCCCCCTGCTCGCCCCATTTTTAGTTGGCGCTCGGCGCAACCCCCCGGAAGATGCGCGCGCGCCCGCCGGGACCGCCCGAACTCGCCCCCGCGTCGCCACTGCATGATGAACACAGCGCCCTTGCTCCACCTCGATCTGCCCGGCCTCAACCGGCTCAAAAGCGGCAAGGTCCGCGAGGTCTTCGATCTCGGCGACCGCCTCCTCTTCGTCGCCACCGACCGCATCTCAGCCTTCGACTGCATCATGCCCAACGGCATCCCGCGCAAAGGCGAAGTGCTCACCCAGCTCTCCCATTTCTGGTTCGACCAGACCGCGGCCATCGTTCCCAACCACCGACTCGCCCGCGCCGACGATCCGCTCCCCGCCGCGCTCCAACCCTTCGCCGCGCGCCTCGACGGCCGCAGCATGATTGTGAAAAAAGCCCGGCCCCTCGTCATCGAATGTGTCGTGCGCGGCTACCTCGCCGGCTCCGGTTGGAAAGAATATCGCGCCAGCCAGACCGTGTGCGGTATCCATCTCCCCGCCGGGCTCCTCGAAGGTTCCGAACTGCCCGAACCCATTTTCACCCCCGCCACCAAGGCCGAAACCGGCCACGACGAAAACATCCCCTTCGCCACCGCCGCCCAGCTCGTCGGCGCCGACCTCGCCGCGCAAGCCCGCGACTACAGCCTCCAGCTCTACCGCTTCGCCCGCGACTACACCCGTCAGCGCGGCATCATCATCGCCGACACCAAGTTCGAGTTCGGCCTCTTCGACGGTCGCCTGATCCTGATCGACGAAGTTCTCACGCCCGACTCCTCGCGCTTCTGGCCCGCCGCCGAATACCGCCCCGGTCGCGGCCAGCCGAGCTTCGACAAACAATTCGTGCGCGACTACCTCGAAACCCTTGCGTGGGACAAAACCCCGCCCGCCCCCGCGCTCCCAGCCGAAATCGTCGCCAAAACCCAGGCCAAATATTTTGAGGCCTACGAGCGCCTGACCGGGCGGAAGCTCTGAACCTGACAAGGCCGGAGAAATTGAGAGCCACCGCGAAGCCCCGATAAACACGGATGAAAACCGGAGTCGCGAACGCGCCGTTCCCATCCGTGTTCATCCGTGTTCATCCGTGGTTTAGCCGCCTTTTTCCGAGTTGAGGCTTTCCCTGCGATGCACCACCTCGTCGAAGATTTCCTGCAATACATCCGCCACGAGCGCGGCCGCTCCGAGCAGACCCAGAAGACTTATGCCTCGCTGCTCAACCGGTTCATCGCCTGGGCTGGCTCGCAAAACCTGCGCGACTGGAAAGCCGTCGAGTTCCGCCATCTCACCGCCTTCCTCGAACACGAGCGCCTGCGTGGCCTCGAGACCGAACCCGAACCCACTGCCCGCAAACTCAGCTCCGAAAGCCTCTACCTCCAGATCGCCGCCCTGCGTGCTTTCTACCGCTTCACCGAGACGGAAAAATTTCTGCCGGTGAACGTCGCCGAAAACCTCTCGCTGCCGAAACGCTGGAAGCGCCTCCCCAAATCTCTCTCCGCCGCGGAAATCGAAACGCTGCTCAAACCGCTCCCGCTCGAAACCCCGTCGTCCCTTTGCGACCAGGCCATGCTCGAGCTCGCCTACGCCTCCGGCCTGCGCCTCGCCGAGTTGCGCCACATCCGCCTCGAACAACTCCACCTCGACGCCGGCTTCGTCACTGTCATCGGCAAGGGCAACAAAGAGCGAGTGGTCCCCCTCGGACGCGCCGCCGTCGCCGCGCTCAAACACTACCTCGACTCACCCGGCGGCCGCGCGAAACTCGTGACCAAACGCTCGCCCGCGAATGTTTTTTTGACCCAGCGCGGCACGCCCTTCGCACCCGTTACCCTTTGGTTGCGCGTCAAAAAACGCGCCGAACACGCCGGCCTCGAACGCAACCTCACACCCCACATGCTGCGCCACAGCTTCGCCACGCACCTGCTCGAACACGGTGCCGACCTGCGCGCCATCCAGGAACTCCTCGGCCACGCGAGCATCGGCACCACCGAGCTATACACGCACGTCGAAGGCAAACGCCTGCGCGAGGTCCACCAAAAATTCCACCCCCGTGCCCGCGACGACGGAGAAAAAGATTAACCTTGTTCCTGCGGCGATCCCACGCCCGTAGCCGCCGACGTGAGGAGGCGGATCGGCCGCGGGCTGAAAGCCGGTGCCTCCCCCTGAACCCCGGCGTGGAGCGCCGAGCCTTGCTCGGCAAGTGCGGCCGGGAAATGTCCGAGCCGAGCAATGCTCGGCGCTCGGATCGCCGTCGGCTCACTCCTTTTCCCCGACCAGCTTGATGAGCCGCAGCTTGGCGGCATCGCGATCCAAAATCTGCGCGCGAGAATCCAAGACCGTGTGCGGCGCCGGATTCTGTGCACGCACGTCGAAGGCAAACCCCTTCGCGAGGTCCACCAAAAATTCCACCCCCGCGCCCGCGACGACGGAGAAAAAGATTAGCCTTGTTCCTGCGGCCACCTCACGCGCGTAGCCGCCGACGTGTGGAGGCGGATCGGCCGCGAGGGAGGTCTCCGGCTAGCCATGAATCCGGGCGTGGAGCGCCGAGCCTTGCTCGGCAAGTGCCGCCGGAAAATGTCCGAGCCGAGCAATGCTCGGCGCTCCGGTCGGCGTCAGCTCACTCCTTCTCCCCGACCAGCTTGATGAGCCGCGGCTTGGCGGCGTCGCGATCCAAAATCTGCGCGCGAAAATTCCAAACCGTGTGCGGCGCCAGATTTCCGAGATAATCATTCGCGTTGCCCACCACCTGTCCCTTCGTGTTCAGCATCTCGAACTCGACCTTCACATTGAAAAACTGCCGGTCCCCATGATTGGTCACCACGCCGCTGACGTACCGCAGGCTCCCTTGCTCCGCCTTTTGAATCTGCTGCTTGAGCACCTGCAAATCCTCGCCCGGCACCCGCGGCGGCGGCGGCGGCTCCGGCTCCGGCGGCGGCGGTGTCACCACGCTGGGCTTAACGGTTTTCCCCGCCATCGCGCCGCCGTCCGCAACAGACTTGTCCCGGTATTTCTTCACCACCACCGCGACAACGACCAACCCCACCACGAGCACCGCCACGATCCCGCCGATGAGCTTCCCCCGTTTCCCGCTCGTGACCGCACCCGCAGCGGACGCGGACAGCGCTGTCGCTGTTGCTGGCGGAGATTGGGGTGGAGGCGGTGACTGCGGCGGGTGTGTCGTCGCCCGCACGGGCGGCGGCACCGACGGCGACGGCGGCACGGCGAGCACGGTGGGCTGTCCGCAGTGCGGACAATTGATCTCCATGCCGATCCCATGCTCGGGAAACTCGAGGTGCCCGCCGCAATGGGCGCAGTTGCATTTGAGAAACCGCGGCTCGCTCATGCTTGAAAATGTTTCGTGCCGCACCGTGGCGGAACCGCCCTTCACCCGCCAGCCGCAAATCAGGCGACAGGGGGCAGGAGTCAGGCGATGGAAGTCCGGTGGCAGGGACGACCTGACTAATCACAAATCACTTTTCCTGTTCAGTACCTCGCCACCCCCGCATCGACCTCCACCGACCAGCGGTCAATCCCGCCCGTCAAATTCACCAAGTTGTCGAATCCCGCCATCTCCAAAACCCGGATCGCCATCTGGCTCCGCACCCCGTGATGGCAATACACCACCACGCGCTCGCCCTTCCAATCCGCCAACTCCCCCACCCGCGCCGGCAAGATCGGCAGCGGTACCAACCGCGAGTTCGGCAGCGCGGCCAACTCATGCTCGTCCGGCTGCCGCACATCCAAGAGCCGCGGCGGATTCGCCGTTTTCAAACTTGCCGCCAGTTCCGTCGCAGAAATGTGTTCCATTATCATTCGCCCATCCCGCTAGGGACCGCGCTGCGAGCGTCCGTGACCTTCCCCTGACCGCCGCGCCTGCCTGCAACCGCCGCTCTCACCATCCCCACGCGCCCGGACGGGGAAATAGCAGGGCCGCGCGCAGCGCGGCCCTACCAACGCCGGGAAAGATGCGCTGTCGCGCCGCCCCGCCGTCACTGATTCAACCCCGCCAGATACCGCTCCGCATCAATCGCCGCCGCGCAGCCCATGCCCGCCGCGGTGATCGCCTGCCGATACACCGGGTCCGAACAATCGCCGGCGACGAACACGCCCGGCACATTGGTCTCGCTCCCGCGCTGCCGCAGCACGTAGCCGGCGGCGTCGAGATTGATCGCTCCCTGGAAGAGCTGCGTGTTCGGCACATGTCCGATGGCGATGAAAAGTCCCGCGCAATCGAGGACCGATTCCGCGCCGGTTTTCACGTTCTTCACCCGCACGCCGGTCACCTTGTCCTGCGCCACGTCGAGCACTTCGGTGACGACGGAATCCCACACCGGCTTGATCTTCGGATGCGCCAGCGTGCGGTCGGCCATGATCTTCGAGGCCCGCAGCGAATCGCGCCGATGCACGAGATAAACCACCGACGCAAACCGCGTGAGATACACCGCCTCTTCGCACGCCGAATCGCCGCCGCCGACCACGACCAGCGGCTGACTGCGAAACATCGGCAGCGCCCCGTCGCACGTCGCGCAATACGTCACGCCCTTTTTTTCGAGCTTCTCCTCGCTCTCCAGTCCGATGTGCCGGTGCCCCGCGCCGCTGGCGATGATGATCGTCTCCGCCTGCACCTTCGCGCCATCGACCGTCAGCGTGAACGGCCGCTGCGACACATCCACCGACTCGACCGTGGCGAACTCGACGCGCGCGCCGAAGCGCTCGGCCTGCTTCTGCATCCGCACCATCAACTCGTAGCCATCAATGCCTTCGGGAAAGCCGGGGAAATTCTCGACAATGCTCGTCGTCGTGAGCAATCCGCCGGGCATCGTGCCGGTGAGCACGAGCGGCTTGAGATTGGCGCGCGCAGTGTACAGCGCCGCCGTGAGGCCGGCACAGCCGGTTCCGATGATGACCACTTTTTCCATAAGGCGCGAGACGCTAGGGATGGCCTCCGGCATTGGCAAGCGCTGGCTCCGATCACGGATGCGATTGTGGTCTCAATTACAAAAATGATCGCCTGCCTGCCCGCTCCCCCGCCTTCCAGACGGGTCGCCGCCATGTTCGTTGAACCTGAAAACCACAGTTGAGATGAACCACGAAAGGCACGAAACACACGCAAGCCAAGGTTGAGAGGGAGGGTTTTTGGGGCATCGAAAAACCTCATCCGCCGGGTGAACCGTGGCCTGCCTGCAACGCGTTCCCTTTTCGTGTCATTTGTGTCTTTCGTGGTCTCAACTGCTTTTTCCTGCCTGAAGCTAGTTTTTTCGGATGGGTGCTTGGGGCCGGGGCAGATGGTAGGGCGCCGTTGTCCTCAGCGCGCCGCCAGGAGGGCGACGACCGCAGAAGTTCTTCGGCAGAAAAATGGGGGCAGAAAAAAACAGAACCCGGAAAATGAAAAGCCCCGGTTCGTCACCGGGGCTGGCGCTGATTAATTTTATCCGCGCGGAGTTATTTCATCCGGTCGAAGGTCTTTTGCAGGATTTGCCAGTCGGCCAGGTCTTTCACTTTGGCGCGGCTGTTGGTGATGATGTCGGCCTCGAGTTTGTTTTTGGTCGGGCGGTTGTTCTTGTAGAAGATGCCGAACTTTCCGGGGAACGGCTCGTCGGCGAGCTTGTAGGCGGCCATCTCGTCGGTGACGTCGTGCTCGGGTCCGATGAGGTCGAACTTGCCGCCTTTGCGCGGATTGGAGGCGTCGAAAGCGGCCGGGAAGAACTCGATGCACTCGCTGAGGCACTCGATGAAGCTGAAGCCGTCGTGGTCCATCGCGGCTTCCATCATCTGGAGGACGTGGTTGGCGTTGGTGTGCGTGGTGCGGGCGACAAAGGTGGCACCGGCGGCGATGGCCTGCTTGAGCGGATTGATCGGCTGATCGACCGCGCCCCAGATGTCGGTCTTGCTCTTGAAGCCGATCGGCGATGTCGGCGAGGTCTGCTTCTTGGTGAGGCCGTACACGAAGTTGTCCATGACCACGTAGGTCATCTTGATGTTCTTGCGCGCGGTGTGGTTGAAGTGGTTGCCGCCGATGGAGAAGGCATCGCCGTCACCGCCGAACACGAACACATGCAGGTCGGGGCGGCTCAGGGAAACCCCGCTGGCAAAGGGCAGCGCGCGGCCGTGGATGTAGTGCGCGCCGTGGGCCTGCACGAAGTAGGGGAAGCGGCTCGAGCAGCCGATGCCCGCGACGGTCGTGATCTTTTCGTGCCAGATTTTGCGGCGTTCGATCAGTTTGAAGTAGAGCGCGAGCACCGAAAAATCGCCGCAGCCGGGGCACCACGTCGGGTGGTCGGCGGCGACTTCTTTTTTGGTCAGGCCCTTGCGGTCGGCATCGGTCAGGAGCGGCACCGGCTCGCCGGAAGTGCGGGTGGTGCGGGGTAGGACAGCGTTCGGAATGGCAATGGTCGTCATGGTGTTGCTGGTAAAAAGGTTGCTGAAAACGGATCAGGCTTCGCCGCTTTTGATGGCTTGGGCGAGCGTGCGACTGCGGTCGAGGATTTCCTTCACTTTCCAGGTCAGGCCGTCGGTCTTGGTGATGCTGCGGATGCGCGGGTCGCAGTAGCGGCCGCGGAGGATGGCGGCGAGCTGGCCGAAGCCGTAGAGATTTTCGTCATTTAACTCGACCACGAAGATGTGGTGGAAGCCGCGGAAGACTTTCTCGAGGTCGTTGGGCAGCGGGTTGAGATGGCGGAGGTGCAGGCAGGAAACGGCGTCGCCGACGGCGCGGGCGCGGTCCACGGCTTCGCGGAGCGGACCTTGGGCGCTGCCCCAGCCGACGAGGAGGATCTGGCCTTCGTCGGGGCCGTAGGTCTTCGGCACCGGCAGTTCCCACGAGAGCGCGCGCAGCTTGTTGCGGCGCTTGGCGTTCATCTTGACGTGCAGCGTGGGCGAGCCGGTGGGATGTCCGAGTTCGTCGTGTTCGAGACCGGTGACGACGGGATATTTGCCGCTGGCGACGCGGGTGCCCGGGGCCAGATGGCGGGTGATGCCGTCGGTGGTGTTCAAGTCGTAGGGCTTGTGATCCTGCACGGCGGTGAGGTCCGGCGAGATGTCCTGGCAGACAGCCTTCAAGTCGGGTTCATCGAAGGCCTCGATGCGCGTCGCGATGCCCTGATCGGTGAGCAACAGCACGGGCGTGCTGTATTTGCGGGCAATGTTCACGGCCTCGATGGCGGCGTGGAAGCATTCCTCGACATTGGCCGGCGCAATCACCACGCGCGGGCTGTCACCGTGGCCGCCGAAGCACGCGATGTTCAGGTCGGACTGCTCGATGCTGGTCGGCATGCCAGTCGAGGGACCGCCGCGTTGCACGTCCACCACCACGAGGGGAATCTCGGCCATGACTGCCCAGCCGATGGCCTCGGTCTTGAGGGAAATGCCCGGGCCGCTGGAACCGGTCACCGCCACGCGACCCGCGTAACTGGCGCCGATGGCCATGGACACCGCGGCGAGTTCGTCTTCGCACTGAATGAATTCGCCGCCGTACTTTGGCAGCTCGCGCCGGAGCAATTCCATGATGTCCGACCACGGCGTGATTGGATAACCCGCGCCAAACCGCACGCCCGCCGCGATGAGGCCGAAGGCGAGCGCCTCGTTGCCGTTCATCACGATCTGGGGGCGGGCCTTGGCTTCCGCCGGATAGAATTGGTACGTCTTGAGCAGGTTCTCGAGGCTGTTGCTGTAGCCGGCGTTGAAGCAGGTGAGGGCGTTGGCGACGACGCTCGCGTCTTTGCCCGTGAAGCGCTCCTCGATCAGCTTGGTGAGCTTCGGCACGTTCAGGTCATAGATTTTCGCCAGCAGGCCGAGCGCATAGATGTTTTTCCCCTTGTCGCGGCCGGTGCCGCCGATGGCCTCGACGGTCAGGCCGGAAATCTGGACGCCGACGTGGCGATAGGTCTCCTGCCACTCGGGCTTGGGTTCCACATGGTCGGAATCGTAGAGCACGATGCCGCCGATCTTCAGCGAACTGATGTGGTCCTCGTAGCTGTGCTGGTAGAACGCCAGCAGCATGTCCGCCTCGTCGCCGGAACTGAGCACCTCGCCGGATCCGACGCGTACCTGAAAGATCGAGGGGCCGCCGGAGATCGTGGACGGAATGGTCATGAAGGTCATGACCTCCTGCTCGCTGCGACCGGCCAGCCGCGCGAGGAAGCCCCCGATGGCCTGGATGCCGTCCTGCGAATTGCCCGCGATGCGGATGACGGCCTCGGAGATCTTCGTCAGTTTGGGTGGCCCACCGGGGGCGGTCAGATTGGCGGATGCAGTGTCGCTCATGGAAAAATTTTCGTTCTAAAGTTCAAAGTCAGTTCAGCAAAAAGCGGCGTTCGACTATGCGACCCGCCGCGCAAATTCACTTAAAGAATTGCGAAAAACGCTAACAGCCGACCCCGAGGAGTCAACGGTATTGCCAAAACAGAAAAGCGCGGTGTGACAACGGGTTGCGTATCCAGATATTAGGCGGCCGCGCTTGGGCGAGGGGCGCGATTAGGCGGCATAATCCCGGGCTTGGCAGCGCGGCCGGCGACATGGCGGGCGAAGCCCGTCCCGCCGGGGAGCGCACGCTGCTGGCGTGCTGTTTTCGGCGGCCCGCCGAAAACTTCGTTCCACAAACCTTCTCCTGCGGCGGGAGAAAGCGGACCGCCGAACGACGGTTTGGACGGGCCGCCCAGACCGGCACGCGGGCCGCGTGCGCTTCCCTTCGGTCTCCAGAGTTTCGGATTGCTTCACCGCACCCCGCGCAGCAGCAGCTCCAATCCTTTCGCCACGCCGTGCCCGCAATGCTGATGACTCACGTAGCCCTCCTGTTCCAGCACCCGCGCCTTCACCTGCGGCACGGCGTTGGACGGCGCGACCAGCCACCGTGCAAATTCGCGCGACAACATCGGCAGATCGTTCAGATGATCGCCAGCCGCGAGGACGTGCTCGGCGCGCACGCCCACACGCCGGCAGATTTCCGCGAGCGCCGTGCCCTTGTTGTACGCCACATGCGACAGCCGCGCATACACGTCGTTGCGCACAAACGCCAACCGCGGAAAGCGCCGGCAGAACGCGCCGAAATATTCCTGAATCGCGTCGGCATCCGGATTGTTGCGCGCGATCAGGCAGAACGGCGAATACACGTCCGTGTACACGTCCGCCTCGAAATTCTGCTCCACCCACGCGGTCACTTCCGCCAACGCCGCGCGCACCTCGTCGAACAGCACCGCGTGCTCCTGCGTGCAGCGGTCGTTCCATTCCCCCACCGCCTCGTAGCGATGCTCGTGATGCCGGTAAATCTCGCGCTCCACCGTCACCACGTAATCCGGCCGCACCGTCAGCCGCGCCCGCGCGATGCTCTCCATCAGGCTCGACAGATCGCGCCCCGTATTGATCACCCACGTCGCCCCCTGTTGCTGCAACCACGCGAGCTGCTCCTGCAACGCCTCCGGTACCGGCGGGTTTTCAAACTCCGCAAACAGCGTCCCGTCAAAATCCGTCGAGACCAATTGCACCGGTAAATTCATGCGTCGTTCAGCCTTCATTCCTGCGAAATCTCTCGCGTCCCCGCGCCGTGCCCCGCACGTTCGGCGGGCTGCGGCGCTTGCGCGGACGGCAAACTTCGTGGCACAACCAACCCTGTCAAAACAATATGCCCTCGGCCCAGGATCACTACGACGACGCCATGTTCGCCTTCAGCACCGGCGACTACGACTCCTGCATTGCGACCCTGAAAACATTGCTCGCCGACGATCCCGCCAACTTCGACGCCCGGCTTGCCCTCGGCATGGCGCACTACCGCAAAGGTGACTTCCCCACCGCCATCGCCGAGGGCCACAAGGCCGAAAAACTCCGCCCGAACGAACAGCTCGTTCACACCAACCTCTCGCTCTTCTACATGAAATCCGGCGACAAAAAGACCGCCGAACACCACGGCCTCCAGGCCCGCATCGCCTCGTGGCGCGACAACATGGCTCCGCCCGGCACCACGCCCGCCGAGACCGCCGATCCCGAACTCTCTCTCGCTCGTCCCGCCCCCGCGCCCATCAAAGTCCCCGACATGCCGTGGCGGAAAAAACCACCTGTGGGCGGCACGCCCCACACCCATTGAACCCGAACGCCGAAATGAAAATGGGTGGCACGGGCTACCAGCCCGTCCCGTCGGGCCACTGGCCCGGTGAAACGGAGAGGATGCTGAACTCCAGAAATCACGCCCCCAAAAGTTCGGGCGTCTTCCAACTTCCGCGCGACAGGTTGCCGCGCGGCACCGGCAGGTTGCCCGTGCCACCCGCCGGCTTGCGCCGGCCTGCCTGCGGATTCAGATCGAAATGTCTGTTGTCATCGCGCCCACCGTCGCCCCTTCCCACATGAGCGAATTCATCCCCGTCGCCCAGGCCAGCCACTTGCCCCCCGACACCGGCCTCACGGTGCAGGTGGACAACCACGAAGTCGCCGTTTTCAACGTCGGCGGCCACTACTGCGCCATCGACGGCGAATGCCCGCACCGCGGCGGCCCGCTCGGTTCCGGCACTGTTGAGAACGGCAAAGTCTTCTGTCCGCTCCACGGCTGGGAATACGACCTGCGCACCGGCGAGTGCGCCACGCGTCCCGACAAGCCCGTGCGCGTCCACGCCGTCCGGGTCGTGGATGGCCACCTGGAAGTGCGGCTCGCTGATTGATCCGCAGCCGCCCTCACCACCACTTTCGTCCGCAACCCAACTCTCCAGCCCATTACTTCCCAACCAATAATCCATTTATGAAAAGCGCCTACGAACTCGCCATGGACCGGCTCAACAAAGTCGCGCCCAGCGTCACCCTCACCGCCGAACAAAAACGCCGCATCGCCGAACTCGAAAACGACTGCAAAGCCAAGATCGCCGACCTCGAGATTTCCCTCGGTGGCAAAAGCACCGCCGCCCGCGC
Source organism: Akkermansia muciniphila (assembly GCA_945861535.1). GTDB lineage: Bacteria > Verrucomicrobiota > Verrucomicrobiia > Limisphaerales > BJHT01 > BJHT01. The sequence goes on from CAMAUZ010000020.1 coordinate 67,194, forward strand.
CGCCGGCGATGAAGGCAGCGGCGCCGAACTCGAACGCCTCCTCGTCGTCGAACGCAAGAAACTCCAGGACCGCCTCGAAGACCAAAAAGAAAAAGTCCGCCTCGGCAAAGGCTGAGCGGCCTCGTGGTAGGGCCGGGCTGCCGCCCGGCCGTGACCTTTCCCTGCCCCCGGCGCGCGACCGGTCCCCGGTCGCAGCGCGTCCGCTCACGCGGAGACGTACTGAGTTCTTCCAGCACCTGCTCGCCATCGCCGCCGCTGCGGGCGGGGGCCGCCCGCACCCCACCTTGGAGTCCGCACCGTCCCCAACCCCCCGCTCAACTCTCCGTCCCCGGCTTCGGCACAAACTTCAGCGCCACCCCGTTGATGCAGTAGCGCTGGTCCGTCGGCGTGTCGAAACCCTCGCCCTTGAACACATGCCCGAGATGCCCGTCGCACACCGCGCAGCGCACCTCCGTGCGTATATTTCCCATGCTGCGGTCCTCGATCATCCGCACATTCTTCGCGTTCGCCGGGTCGTAAAAAGACGGCCAGCCGCAATGCGAATCGAACTTGTGCGCCGATGAAAAAAGCTCGGCGCCGCAACCCCCGCAGAGATACGTCCCGCCACCCTGCCGTTTGAATTCCTCATACGCCCGCCCGAACGGCCGCTCCGTTCCCGCCTGCCGCAAAATATGATGTTGCTCCGGCGTCAGCACCTGCCGCCACTCGGCATCGGTCTTGGTGATAGTGGCAGGGTGGATGGCGGCGGCCGGGTCAGGATGCATATTTTCAGGGCTCATAAAAGTAAAACCAGCGTCCCCATCCCCACCGCCCGCCGCAAGACGAAAGCCAGCGGTTCCCAGCCGTGGTACCGCAGCCGTCCCCGGCTGCGAGTTGCGGGGCGTCCTCGCCCCAGCAACTGGTTCTGGCGGCGAGACGCCGCCCGAACTCGCAGGCGAGGACGCCTGCGGTACGGGAGCAGTGCGCAGATGCGCCCCAATTCCCCCAACGCTGGTAGGGCGCGCCTGTCCCCAGCGCGCCGGTTGCGCGTACGCACGTCCCGCGGCGCGCTGAGGACAGGCGCGCCCTACCAACCGCCGTTTTGCCTCGCCCCTTCGCCCCTCATCTTTTCCCCGCGAATGCCGATGTTTCCCCGTAACACACGCCGCCGCGTTTGCGCCGTCGCGTGTTCAACATGGAACCCATTTTGAAAATCACCGACCTCCGGGTCGAATACCGCAGCCGCGAGGACGCCGGTGCCGACCTCGGCGTCAAAGTCGCCGTCAACGGCCTCAATCTCGAGGTCCGCCGTGGCGAGGTTTTCGGTTTTCTCGGTCCCAACGGCGCGGGCAAGACGACCACCATGAACGTCCTGCTCGGCTTCGTGAACGCCACCGGCGGCTCCGCCGAACTCTTCGGCGTCAACGTCCGCGAACCCATCGCCCGCCAGCGCATCGGCTACCTCCCCGAGCTGACCTACTACTACAAATTTCTCACCGCCGAGGAACTGCTGCGCTTCTACGGAAAAATCTTCGGCCTCGCCTCCGCGGAGCTTGAGAAGCGCATCGACCACGTCCTCCGCCTCGTCGAACTCGAGCATGCCCGCAAGCGCCTCATCCGCACCTATTCGAAGGGCATGCAGCAGCGCGTCGGCCTCGCCCAGGCGCTGATCAACGACCCCGACCTGCTCATCCTCGACGAGCCGACCAGCGGCCTCGATCCGCTCGGTCGCATGAAAGTCCGCGAGATCATTCAGCGCCTGCGCGACGCCGGAAAAACCGTGTTCTTCTCCTCGCACGAACTCGGCGAAGTCGAAACCGTCTGCGACCGCGTCGGCATCCTTCACGAAGGCCGGCTCCAGGTGGAAGGCCGCGTCAGCGAACTCACCACGCGCTACCACACCAACCTCGAGCAGATCTTCCTTCAGATCATCGGCTACCGCCCCAACCCGCCCGCCACCGTGACCTGCGCATGAACCTCGAACCGGCCATGCCTCACGCAAAGGGCGCGAAGGACGCAAAGGCGGACCCAAATTCGTTGCGCTCCGAAACCCTCGGAGCGCGGGCAGTCCCCGCCCGCAGCTCGCCCGCATGGCGAAAGCCGCCCGAACTTCCAGCACTCCTTTCGTTTTTCGCGCTCCGCTTTGGTCTTCCCGCCTCCCCTTTGCGTCCTTTGCGTCCTTTGCGTGAGGCCCAACTGAGGATTCCCCGATGAACAAAATCTTCGCCCTCGCCAGCGTCGTGCTCCGCGAACTTTACCGGCGCAAGGATTTCTACGTCCTGTTCGTCATCGTCGCGCTCATTACGCTGCTCCTCGGCAGCGTCAACGTGTTCAACGACACCCAGGTCGTCCGCTACCTCAAGGAAGTCTGCCTGCTCCTGATCTGGATTGCCGCACTGGTCATCGCCGTGACGACCGCCGCGCGGCAGATCCCCGGCGAGCGCGAGAGCCGCACGATCTTCCCGCTCCTGGCCAAGCCCGTGTCGCGCGCCGAACTGGTGCTCGGCAAATTCCTCGGCTGCTGGCTCGCGTGCGGCGTGGCGCTCGTCGCGTTCTATCTTTTCTTCACGCTCATCACGCTGGCGCGGGAACACAGCCTGCCGCTGGCGAGTTACTTTCAGGCGTTCTGGCTGCACTGGATGATGCTCGCCGTGGTCATCGCGTTCACGCTGCTCGGTTCGCTCGTTTTCACCGCGCCCTCGGTCAACTCGACGGTCACGCTGATTCTCGTGACCGGCGTCCTGCTGCTCGGACGCCATCTGAACAAGGTCGCCGCGCAACTCCCTGAGCCGCTCGGCCTGATCCTCTCGCCCATCTACTTCGCCATCCCGCACCTTGAACTCTTCGATGTCCGCGACCTGATCGTTCACAATTGGAAACCCATCGCCTGGACCGCGTGGAGCCTCGCGACCCTCTACGCCGCCAGCTACTCCGCGCTCTTCCTCGGCTCCGCGTGCCTCGTCTTCCGCCGCAAACCGGTGAATTGAACCGGAAGCCGTCGGAGGAATTTTGAAACCACGGATGGACATGGATAAACACGGATGAAAATAGGAACTCCACCTTCCCTCCACTGGATACAGCATGCGGCTTTCAACCCGAACGCTGAGGTGGATTTCGCGGCTCGGTCGGGAGCGCGGCCTTCAGGCCGCAGAAACGTGCGCCTTGCAGTGAGGTTTGAAGAGCACAGTTCCAGCCGCGGCTTTCTGCGGCGTAAACGCCGCGCTCCGTGCGCGGTCGGACCCTCGCTGAGGTTGTCGTTTGCGAAACTCGGGTTCAACTCGGCTTCCCCGTCCGTGTCCATCCGTGTCCATCCGTGGTTTCACTTCTCCTTTTGAACTGATCCGTCATGGGCACCACTCCGTTCACCCTGATTTTGTTGTTCGTCGGCTGCTTCTCGCTCGCGACGCATCTGGTGCCGCAGCATCAGGAATGGTCCGTCCCCCGCGCCGGCTCGACCGACCTCCTCACCGCGTTGATGGGCGATAGCCGCCGCCTCGTGGCCGGCTGGCTCTACACCCGCGCCGACGTTTATTTTCACAGCGGCTACTACGCCAGCGTGTTCGACACACCCGCGGCCAAACCCGCCGCTGCGCCCGCGCCGATCGCACAATCATCCACGCCCACGCCCACGCCCGCACCGTCCGCCGCGCGCGCCACCGATCACAGCCAGTGCCGCCACGACCAAGGCCGCTGCGCCCACAGTCACTCCGGCTGCAACCACGATCACGGCCGGCCGCAGCGCGAAGACTGGATCGCCCGATTCAGCCGCAATTTCTACCCGTCCGAACACACCCATCTCGGCAAGAACGGGGACGAACGTGAAATCCTCCCGTGGCTCCGGCTCTCCGCGCAGTTCGATCCCGAGCGCGTCGAGACCTACGTCGTCGCTGCGTTCTGGCTGCGTGACCGTCTCGGGCGCGCCGCCGATGCCGAGCAATTTCTGCGCGACGGCCTCCGCGCCAATCCCGGCAGCCACGCGATCCTGTTTGAACTGGGCCGATGCTACGCCGAGCACCGCCACGACGCCGCCCGCGCGCGCAATCTCTGGGAACTCGCCTTCACCCAATGGCTGAAAGCCGAAGGCCCGAAATCCTCTCCCGACCTCTTCGCCTACAGCCAGATCGTCGCCCAACTCGCCTCGCTTGAGGAACGCTCCGGCGACCTCGAAAAATCCATCCGCTACCTGCGCCTCCTGAAAAAAGCCTCCCCGCATCCCGACAGCATCGAGTCCCGCATCGCCGGGCTGAGTCAGAAACTTCCCGCGGATCCCCCGGTCCCGATCGTGCCCGAGTGACCGGCCGAACACCGGGGAAGCGGAAGGGGGGAACGAACCCGCTCGTTGATAAGACCGGTCGCATCCCCTTGCGGCAGTAAACGGCCCTGGACGCTCGTGAGCTTTGTCCCCCCCCTCACACCCGTCTTCCCATCCGCAAAATCTCGCGCTAGCTTCCGCCGCACATGCGCAACATCGGCCAGCTCGCCACCGAACCCGACGCCCGGAAACTGGGCGACTTTCTCTACCTGCGCGGGATCCGCAATGAAGTCGAACCCGAGCCGGACGGCCGCTGGGCGCTGTGGATCATCGAGGACGATCAAGTGGCCGAGGCCGGCCAGGTTCTCGAACGATTCCGCGCCAATTCCACCGCGCCGGAATTTCAGGTGGACACGCGCAAATCCGCCGCATTGCGCAAAGAGGAGATCGAGAAACTCGAAGAAGCCGCCCGCCGCCAATGGGGCCGCGAACGCATTTTCCCGCAGCAGATTGTCGTCACCCTCGGCCTGGTTTCCGTCGGGCTGATCCTGGTCAGCATCGCCATCTATCTGGTCACCGGCATGGGCGAAAACCGCGCCGTCATGGCCCCGTTGCTCATCTCCGAGCAACCCGGCAGCGGCCGGTTCCTGCCACCCGGCCGCTGGCTGCCGGAAGCCATGCGCGGCGAGATCTGGCGCCTCTTCACGCCCGCCCTGTTGCACTCGAGCTTCCTGCACCTGCTTTTCAACATGCTTTGGCTGAAAGACCTCGGCAGCCTCATCGAAACCCGCGTCAGTTCCCTCTACCTCCTTGGCCTCGTCGTCGGCACCGCCATCGGCTCGAATCTCGTGCAATACTGGTGGGACGGACCTGGTTTCGGCGGCATGTCCGGCGTTGTGTACGGCCTCTTCGGCTTCATCTGGATGCGCGGCAAATTCGACCCCGCCTCCGGCCTCTTCCTCGACAAGCAAACCGTCATTCTCATGCTGGTCTGGTTCTTCGTCTGCCTCTTCGAGTTCATTCCCCGCGTCGCGAATGGCGCGCATCTCGGCGGGTTGGTCATCGGTGCTGTTTGGGGTTTTATCTCCAGCCGCCCCCATCTCGGTCACCGCCACTGAACCAAGCCATCCCCGCTCCGTCTGCATGAACCGGAAAAGAAACGTCCACCTATCAATTCCGAACTTTGAACGTTCAACGTTGAGCGTTGAACGTTGGACGTTTCCCTCATTTCCGATTTTCCCCCTCCTTAAGGCCCGGCACTGAAACAACTCCCCGCTGATCCAATCGCGACCCAACACTCTGAAATCGCCCTCCCCAACTTCTTTTATGAAACCAACACCCACCCGACTCCTCACCCTAGTCACCCTCCTGCGCGCCCTCGCCCTATCATCTTTCATCCTTCATCCATCATCCTCCATCTTCGCCGCCCCCGCCGCCGGCGAGGCCCGCTACCTATCCAATACCCGCCAGCTTACCTACGAAGGCCGCCGCAGCGGCGAGGGCTATTTCTCCCCCGACGGCAAAGCCCTCGTTTTCCAAAGCGAACGCGAGGCCGACAATCCCTTCTACCAAATCTACGTCCTCGACTTGGAGAGCGGTGACATTAACCGCGTCTCTCCCGGCTCCGGCAAGACCACCTGCTCCTTCTTCCGTCCTAACTCCGACGACGTCCTCTTCGCCTCCACCCATCTCGATCCCAACACCCGCAAGCTGCAAAAGGACGAATTCGACTTCCGCGCCGCCGGCAAACAGCGCCGCTACTCCTGGGACTACGATGAACACATGGACATTTTCGTCGCCCGCCGCGACGGATCGAATCTCCGCCGTCTCACCTCCGCCCGCGGCTACGATGCCGAGGCTGCCTTTTCCCCCGATGGTTCCAAGATAGTCTTCTCCTCCATCCGCGACGCCTACCCGCCCGAGAAACTCTCCGCAGAAGACCAGAAGAAACTCGAAGTCGATCCGGCTTACTTCGCCGAAATCTACATCATGAATGCCGACGGATCCGACCAGCGCCGACTCACCACTTCTCCCGGCTACGACGGCGGACCCTTCTTCTCCCCCGACGGCCAGCGCATCATCTGGCGGCGCTTCGACAAGGAAGGCACCACCGCCGATGTGCATACCATGAAGCTCGACGGCTCCGATGTCCGCCGCGTCACCACCTTCGCCGCGATGTCCTGGGCGCCATATTACCATCCTACCGGCAAATACATCATCTTTACCTCCAACAAACTCGGTTTCTCCAATTTCGAACTCTATCTCGTGGACGCCGAAGGCACCCGCGAACCCGTCCGCATCACCTACACCGACGGCTTCGACGGTCTCCCTGTTTTCTCACCCGATGGCAAAAAGCTCTGCTGGACCGCCAACCGCACCGCCGACGGGAAATCTCAACTCTTCCTCGCCGACTGGAATCACGATGCCGCCCTCGCCGCCCTCGCCAGCGCTCCTGCTCGCACCGATGGCAAGACCGCCGCCCTCACCGATCCGCACGCCCACGGCCACGTCCACGCCCCCGCCGACGGTACCAAACCCGCCGCCCCCGCCTTGGATGTCACCCAGTTCTCTCCCGAAATCCGCGCCGCCGACCTCCGCCAGCAAGTCACCTATCTCGCCTCCGACAGTCTCGAAGGCCGCCTCACCGGCAGTGTCGGGGCCAAGCGCGCCGCCGACTTCATCGCCGAAACACTTCAGGCCGCCGGTCTCCAACCCCTCGGCGACAACGGCACCTTCTTCCAAAATTTCGAGTTCAGCGCCGGTGTTCGCATCCTTACCAATGACAACCAACTCGGTCTTTCTCACCACGCCTCCACCTCCGCTCCCCCGCGCTCTTTCGCCATCGAGAAAGACTTCCGCCCGCTGTCTTTTTCCGCATCCGGCGAAGTCGAGAGTGAAGTCGTCTTCGCAGGCTATGGCCTGTTAGTCCCCGGCAAGCTCGGCGAAGGATATGACTCCTATGCCGGCCTGAACGTTTCCAATAAGATCGTCCTGGTGCTTCGCTATGTCCCCGAGGAAGCCGATGCCAAGCGCCGTCAGGAACTCAACCGCTACGCCGGCCTCCGCTACAAAGCCCTCCTGGCCCGCAACCGCGGCGCCCGCGGCATCCTCGTGGTCTCCGGGCCCAACTCCCCCAACCCCGGCTCACTCGCCGCCCTTACCTTTGATAGCAGTCTCTCCGGCTCCGGCATCCTCGCCGCCTCCGTCTCCACCAACGTCGCCAACGCCCTCTTCACCGCCGCCGGCAAAGACCTCAAAACCATTCAATCCTCACTCGACAAGGAAGACCCCCACGCCCAGGGCAGTTTTGAAATTCCTGGGGTCCGCATCAAACTCAAGACCGCCCTCCAAAACCTGAAGCAAACTGACCGCAACGTCATCGCTCTTCTCCCGCCCGCCAACACCAACGGCCCGCAGGAATATGTCCTCGTTGGCGCTCACTACGACCACCTTGGTCGCGGTCAGATGGGTTCCATGTCTGGCAAGGAAGACGAAGGCAGAATCCACCACGGCGCCGATGACAACGCCTCCGGCATCGCCACCGTCCTCGAACTCGCCGCCGCCCTCGCCGCCGAACGCCAGCAACGCCCCGACCTATTTCGCCGCGGTCTCATCTTCGCCCTCTGGTCCGGCGAGGAAATCGGCCTTGTCGGCTCCCATCACTTCGCCGAGACGCCCGTCACCGCGCTGACCAATATGGTAGCCAACGTCAACTTCGACATGGTTGGCCGCCTCCGCGAAAACAAACTCACCCTCCAAGGCATCGGCTCCTCCAGTGCCTGGCGCCGCCTCATTGAGAAACGCAACGTCGCCGCCGGCTTCAGCCTCGTCCTGCAAGATGATCCCTACCTTCCCACCGATGTCACTTCCTTCTATCCCAAGAAACTGCCCGTCCTAAATTTCTTCACCGGCAGCCATCCCGAATATCACCGTCCTGCCGACACTGCCGATACCCTCGACTACCCCGGCATGGAACGGATCGCCAAATTTGCCCGCGCCCTCCTCTCCGATTTAGTCAAAGTCACCGACCGCCCCGACTATCTCACCGTCGCCCAGAGTGACCGAGGCGGCAGCCGTGACAACCTCCGTGCCTACCTCGGCACCATTCCCGACTACGCCACCGAAGTCGTCGGCCTCAAACTCTCCGGCGTCCGCGGTGCCAGCCCCGCCGACAAAGCCGGTCTCAAAGCGGGCGATGTTATCGTCGAATTCAACAAACAAAAGGTCGCCAACATCTACGACTACACCTACGCCCTCGACGCCGTAAAAATCGGGCAACCTGTCGAAATCACCGTCCTCCGCGACGGCAAACGCGTCACTCTCACCGTCACGCCGGAGGCGAGGAAGTAAACGGAGGCTAGACGCCCCATTTCCAGTCGGCCAAAGAGCGTATGTTGGAATTCCTACTCAAATCATTTGGAAAAAACCTTCTGTGGATCACTGCGGTTCTGGGTGCGTCCGCCCCGGTTGTGGTGCTGCTCCTGTTGGATAGGAGGGACAGGCAACGTCGGGATGAGTTGAGTTCTCCGCCTCAAGAGGAAAAGCTGCTGCGTCCGCCGGGTTATAGCTTGGCCTTGAAAATGGAGAAGTTATGGGACGATTTTACCCAGATGCTCATTTGGATCATCGGCAGCGGAGCAATCGGTTTTCTTTCCCTATTTGAAGGCTTCGTGCTGTTTCTTGTTCCTGAAATGCGAACCCTTAGAATTGCCTTTTTGATTGTCGGAATTGCTTGCGTTGTTTTCACGGTTCGGAAGACGTTTGCCGCGCGCGTCCTCCTGCGCCAGCGTCGCAACTGCCAACTTGGCCTACGCGGTGAGCAAGCGGTGGCCGAGTCCCTGTCGGAAGTCGCCTCGTTTGGCTATCGCGTATTTCACGACTTGCCAGGCGGAGAAAACTGGAACATCGACCACGTCGTTGTTGGACCGCAGGGCGTGTTCGCCATCGAGACCAAGGCCCGCCGCCGACGCAAAGTGCCCGACCTACAGCGTGCGCATGTTGTCAACTACGATGCCGACAAACTCGCCTTCCCCACCTTTGAAGACCACAAGGCCATCCCACAGGCGCGCCGCAACGCGCAGTGGGTTGCCGAGTATCTCACCAAGAAGACAGGCGAACGCGTTGACGTCGCTCCGCTGGTAGTTCTCCCCGGTTGGTATGTCGTGTGTAGTGTTGCGGATACCAGAGGCTTTGCTGCGATGAATGCCACCTTCCTGAAGAAGTATTTGGCCAAACAACGTGCCATGGTACCTCCCGACCAGGTCCGCCGGATCATCACCGCGTTGGAAGAGAAGTGTCGCGACATTGAGTTTTGAAGAGCGAGGCGCTGCCGTGCCGCGACCAACCGGGACGCCCGGGTTGGCGAGCCGGCGCTAACTGGTTCCCCTTACCCAGCGGGAGAGCGGGCTGGGGTGACGAAGAACGGCGATAGTTTTTCAGCCGGGTGCCAGAAGCTGCGATGCGTGGTTCTCGCCGCGGTGCGGCGGGCGAAAAATGAGGTGGCGCGGGCGGGGTTGACGCGCGGAGTTCACGCCGCTTCGCCGTCCGAAGGTCACAGCGCGTTGGCACCCGGCCGGAGCAGTCCACGCTGAAGCGGCATCAAGGCCGCGCTCCGTGCGCGCCCGGGAGGTCCGTCCGTCCTCGTCTATCACCAACCACCTCGCCAGATACGGTGCTCCGCCTTGTCTCCGGGGCAATAGCGTTGACAGCCTTTCCGCCCCGGCGGTACCGTCCGCACGTTCAATGAAGCCCCGGATTGCCGGACCTGTCGTGTTGGCGGGGTCATGCCGGCGATTCCAGTGCAAGCAAACCTGCGCGGCCGCGGCGAGTTATCGGACCGGCTGCGCTATCTGAGACGAAGTCATGAAACGAACTGTTGGCCGGTCGGTAACCCTGTTGAGTCTGGGAATGGCGTTGGTGTGGGCAGGGTGCCAGTCGCCCGGCGGATCGGCTTCGCGAACCAAGGAGAAACCCGGCGTGGAAAAAGCAGCATTTGGTAAAACTTCCGATGGCGAGGCCGTCGATCTCTATACCCTGGTCAACCGGCACGGGTTGAAAGCGAAACTGACCACCTATGGCGCCATGGTGACCGAGTTGCAGGTGCCCGATCGCAACGGCCAGTTGGCCGATGTCGTGCTCGGGTTTGACTCACTCGAGGGATATCTCAAGGGGCATCCATATTTTGGCTGCACCACGGGCCGGTATGCGAACCGGATCGCCCGCGGACGGTTCCTGCTCCACGGCACGGAATACAAATTGGCGACCAACAATGGCGCGAACCATCTCCATGGCGGGGTAAAGGGGCTCGACAAGCGCGTGTGGAAGGCGGAAATCCTCCCGGGTTACCGCGGCCCGGCGGTGAAGTTTACCTATCGCAGTCCCGATGGCGAAGAAGGCTATCCGGGCAATCTGGATATCGCGGTGACTTATACCCTGAGCGATGACAACGAGCTTATCGTCGAGTATCTCGCCACCACGGACAAGGCCACGGTCATCAATCTGACCAACCACTCCTATTTCAATCTGGCTGGCGCGGGTAACGGTGAAGTCCTCGATCACTCACTGATGATCAATGCGAGTCGCTACACGGTGGTTGATGACTCCAGCATTCCCACCGGTGAACTGCGGGCGGTCTCCGGCACCGAAATGGATTTCCGCGTGGGCAAGGAATTGCGGAAAGACTTCGACAAGCTCAAAGGCACCCCCGGAGGCTATGATCATAACTACGTGTTGAACCAGTCCAAGCCGGGCGAACTGGTCCTGGCCGCCGAGCTGTATGACGCCAAGAGCGGACGGTTGATGAAGGTTTACACCACCGAACCCGGCATCCAGCTCTACACCGGCAACTATCTCGACGGCACCAACACCGGCAAAGGGGGCAAGGTCTATCGGAAGAACTATGCGGTCTGTCTCGAGACTCAGCATTTCCCGGATTCCCCGAATCAGCCGACTTTCCCCAGCACGGTTCTCTATCCGGGTGCAACCTACGCCACGAAGACGATCCATAAGTTTACGACCAAGTGAGCTTGGGGGCGGGCGGGTTGTCGGCGGTGTGGCGGGTGGCACGGGTTTCTCACCTGTGCCACCCGTCTTTGTGTGGACGCTGGTGCGAATTGCGGATTAGGCCTATGTCCTTGACGCAACCGATAGCTACGCATCGAAGTTTTGACAGTCAATCGCGCTATTTGCGGTGGCAAGACCAAGGTGAGTTGAGTCGAGGGGATGGCCCTGATGTCTTTATCTTTTACCCCGCACCTTTTACCAAAAATTTCTCCGGCAGCACCCGCGCGAGCAGTGGCCTTGCCTTCGCGAAGTGATCGCCAAGGAAGTCGTCATCGGACTGAACCTTTCACAATCACGGGGCTGCTGAACCGGCTCTACGAGTTTGCGGTGCAGGCAAGAAAGCCAATGCAGCGCACGAGACTGAAATGATGGTAAAAGATGCTGGGTAAAAGATGGGAAAGCTTTGATGCTTTTCAGGGCCATGTCCTTGCCTCAACCGGCAGCTACGCATCGCCATGTTTGAAGCCATTTGGACTATTGGTCGTGGCCAGATCAACTTGAGTTGAGTCAAGGGGATCGCCTGTTTCGGATTAGCCGCGCAGTGGGAGCATGAAGCGCCGAATTTCTTTTTGGCGAATCGGGGCCGACGAAGGCCGGTCCGTTTCGGAGGCCCTCAGCGCTCCACTTCGGCATTTGCCTTGAATTCACGGAGTGTGGCTCGCAGATTGCGCGCGCTCGTGAAGCTCTTTTTTCCATGGCTGGTGTTGCTCGCGCTGCTCCTTGGCGGAGCGGCGGTCCGGGCGCAGGCGCCCTTGGAGGATTTGGAACGGTTGCAGGCCTTTGGGCGCGAATACATCCGGGCGCAGGACTGGACCGAGGCGAACAAATTCCAGTTCAAGTGGACCCGCAAAGATGAGGAGTTTCTTGTCACCACGCGCAAATCCACGCTGCTCTTCACCGTGGATTCTCGCCGCGCCGTGATCAACGGCGTCGCCGTCTGGTTGTCCGCGCCCATTGCCCGCGCGAACACGACGGCGCTGATTTCCCTCACTGATCTCAAGACCGCGATCCTCCCGATTCTCTACCCGCCCAAGTTGCGCGAGGGCCAGCGCATCAAGACCGTCTGCCTCGATCCCGGTCACGGCGGCAAGGACGCCGGGAACATGGACGGCGTCGGTATGGAGAAAACCCACACGCTGGCCCTGGCGCGCGAGATCGAACGGCTCCTCCGCGAACTCGGCTACAAGGTTGTGATGACCCGCAGCAGCGACAAATATCTCGAACTCGAGGAGCGTGCGGAGCTGGCCCGCCGCAAGACGGTCGACCTGTTTGTGAGCCTGCATTTCAACGCGTCCGTGAGTCCCGGTGCGCGCGGGATCGAGACCTATTGCCTGACCCCGGCGCGCGCCAGTTCCACCAACGTGCGGCAGGAAGGCTCGACAGTCGGAATGCTGCCGGGCAATCAGTTCGATCATCTTAATCTCTTCCTTGCCCACCAGGTGCAGAAGTCGATGGTCCACACTCTGAATGTCGAGGATCGCGGGGTGAAACGCGCGCGTTTCGTGGTGCTCAAAAATGTCGGGTCGCCGGCGATCCTCGTGGAGGGCGGCTTCATGTCCGACCCCCACGAAGGCAAACGAATCGCCGACCGTGATTACTGCCGGCAACTCGCCCGCGCCATCGTCGCCGGGATCACGACCTACCGGCGGCTGGTGGAACGGTGAGCCGCAGGGCAGGGGAGCGGCAACGGATTTGGGAAACCATGGATTGACACCGATGAACACGGATGAAAAACGCTGCGAACCGTCGCGCTCACGGGGTGAATTCTCACGTCGTGTTCGCTCCTTTCCCATTCACCTTCAACCGTGTCCATCCGTGTGTATCCGTGATTAAATTTCCGTTTCTTGGATGAACCTCCCGCCGAATCCTTCGCCCAATTCCCGCCCCATCGGCATCTTCGATTCCGGCGTCGGCGGCCTCACCGTCGCCCGCCAGCTCCGGCGCGTGTTGCCGCACGAAGACTTGCTCTATCTCGGCGACACTGCGCGCGTGCCCTACGGCACCAAGTCGCCCGCGACCGTCGTGCGCTTCGCGTGTGAAGACACCGGTTTCCTCGTCGGGCGCGACGTGAAGGCCGTCGTCGTCGCGTGCAACACCGCGTCCGCGTGGGCGCTGGAGGAATTGCAGCAGCGCTTCGCGCTGCCCGTGTTCGGCGTGATCCTCCCCGGCGCCGCGGCCGCCCTGCGCCGCACGCGCACCGGACGCATCGGCGTCATCGGCACGCCCGCGACCATTCGCAGCGCCGCCTACACGCGCGCCATCCTTGGACAACGCGCCGATGCCCGCGTGTTCGCCCACGCCTGTCCGCTGCTGGTGCCGTTGGTCGAGGAGGGCTGGGTCAATCACCGCGTCAGCCGGCTGGTGTTGGAGGAATATCTGCGCCCGCTTCTGCGCCAGCGCATCGACACGCTGGTGCTCGGCTGCACCCATTATCCGCTGCTCAAGCGCGTCATCCGCCAGGTCGTCGGCCCGGACGTGGCGCTCATCGACTCGGCGGAAAGCTGCGCCCGCCACGTCGCCGAACAACTCCAACTCCGCGCCCTCCTGACCGATCACCGCACCACCGGCGAACTGCGCGCCTGCCTCACCGATGAAACCACGCGCTTCACCCAGGTCGCCCGCCGCTTCCTCGGCGAACCCGTCGCCCCCGCCGAGAAAGTCGAACTCGCGAGCGTGGATTGAGCGCGGCGCAGCCAGCGCGCGCCTGCCCGCCCTGCGCTGGACATCGCCCGCCGCCGCGGACCGCGGTCATCTGCACCGGCCCCTTCGTGCCGGAGGCACGCAAGAAATTAGCCGGTGGTGAAGCGCAGTGGAACCACCGGGAAAACCGAATCGAAGAGCGCTGCGCCCCGGCGGGGCGCGAGAACCGCGAAACCCCGCCGCCACGCCTCGCCGTAGCGACGCCTGACCTTTGGGCGACCTGCCGGCCTGCTGGCAACCCAGTCGGCGCGCGGGCCGGGAGACAGGGGGGCGGACGAAGCGCCGAAGAGTCGAATCGCGTTGGAGCGGTTGCCCGGCTCTCGCGCCCCGCCGGGGCGCACGGCTGGGTTGGGGCGGTGGGTCCGGTGGTTCCGCTGCGCTTCACCACCGGCTAATATCTCACGTGCCTCCGGCACGACCCGGAGGCGAGGCTGCGCGCGTGGATAGGGGCTGAACGAAAATGTTCAAACTCCAAAGCGGTGGCAAGTCACCGCACTCCAGATCACGTCGCCCGAATTCGCGCTCTCTCGTCTCTGCGCCCCCCGCTCCCGCCCCTCCCCATCCGTGTCCATCCGTGTCCATCCGTGGTTAAAATCCGCCCCTCGGAATTCACCCCCACCGCCGTGAATAAAGGCCCGCGGCGCGGAAGTCAGGTTGCGCAACTCGTTTCCCACCATGGACCAGAAACTCGAAGGCACACCAAAAGCCACCCTGCAACTCGCCGGGCGCAAAATCACCCGCAGCGACATCACCAACCACTGGGGCACCCGTCTCCAGTGGCGCGTCAGCCGCGACGGCAAGGAAATCGCCACCCCCATCTGCGGCCCCGAACTCACGTTCGAGCACGCCGACAAAACCCCCGGCAAATACGAGGTCGTCCTCCAGCAGTTCCACTACGTCAGCTACGCCAAGGACAAGGACGGTAAATTCACCGCCAGCAAATACATCAACATCTCCGAGCCGGTGAGTTACACCATCTGATCCAGCTCACGCGATGAACCACGAAAGACACGAAACACACGAAAAAGGCAACTGCCTGCGCTCAATCGCCACCGCCGCAAAAGCAGCCCGCCCCTCCACCGCTCCCCCCATTCCCCTTTCGTGTCTTTCGTGTCTTTCGTGGTCCACCCTTCCCCCATTTTCCGTTTAACCCTCCCCAAAAGGAACCCCCGCCATGCTCCACATCGGCAACGAATACATCCCCCTCTGCTCCGGCACCACCCGCCGCAGCTTCCTCCAGCTCGGCGCGACCGCCATGTCCGGCCTGACGCTCGCCAATCTTTTCAAGCTCCAGGCCGCTGGCGCCGTGGATGAAAAGAAGGCCAAAATCCGCAACTGCATCACCCTCTTCCTCGTCGGCTCGCCCGGCCAGCACGACACCTGGGACATGAAGCCCGACGCCCCCGAGGACATCCGCGGCAAGTTCAAGCCCATCTCCACCAGCGTCCCCGGCGTGCAGATTTGCGAACACTTCCCGCGCATGGCGAAAGTCATGGACCGCGTCGCCCTCATCCGCAGCCTGCATTACAACACCGGCTCCTCGCACGAAAACGGCCAGCGCTGGATGATGACCGGCCACGACTTCAACGAGGCGAACAAGCAGCCGCACATGGGTTCCGTCATCTCCCGCGTGTTCGGCGCGAAAGGCGCGCTCCCCGCCTCCATCGTCCTCCCCGTGCCCATCGGCAACACCGGCACCTCCACGCCGCACGGCCAGGAAGCCGCCTACCTCGGCAGCGCCCACGCGCCCTTCTTCCTCGGCAACGATCCCGCCCGCGCCGACTTCAAAGTCGCCGACCTCGAAGCCCCCAAAGGCCAGACCGAATTCCGCGTCGAAGCCCGCCGCAAGCTTCTGAAGGAAATCGACGACCTCCAGCGCCAGGTCGAAACCAGCAGCACCCTCGCGCGCGACACCGCCTACGCCCGCGCCTTCAATCTCCTCACCAATCCCGAAACCAAGAAGGCCTTCGACCTCAACGACGAACCCGCCAAACTCCGCGACCGCTACGGCCGGAACACCTTCGGCCAGAGCTGCCTCATGGCCCGCCGCCTCATCGAGCGCGGCTCCCGCTTCGTCACCGTCAATCAGTTCGACACCGTCTTCGGCATCTCCTGCTGGGACATGCACGCCGACGGCGGCAGCCTGAACAACACCTACGCCGACTACGAACACGTCCTCTGCCCGCAGTTCGACCTCGCCTTCACCGCCCTCCTCGAAGACCTCCAGCAACGCGGTCTCCTCGAAGAAACCGTCATCGCCGTCATCAGCGAATTCGGCCGCACCCCCAAGATCAACGCCCGCGGCGGCCGCGACCATTATCCCTCCGCGTGGACCAACTTCCTCGCCGGCGGCCCCATCCGCGGCGGCCGCGTCATCGGCTCCACCGACAAAAACGGCGCCGCCCCCCACGACCGCCCCGTCACCCCGCCGCAAGTCGTGGCGTCGATTTATCAGGCAATGGGGATCGACTTGGAAACGACGATGCTGCCGGGACCGGGGGGAAGACCGATACGATTCATTGAGGCGGAGCCGATTAGGGAGCTGTTTGCGTAAATGTGCGAAACGAACCAAACCACATCCAGCGAATGAGCTCATCGCATGAACTACAAAACACTTTTCTACAGCATTGAGGGACAGGGTTCCCACTCGTTACGCTTCTGGGCGGACTCTGCGGGAAAGGCGTATGGCCCTAAAGAACGCTCAAAACTCATCGGGGGAATAGCAGGTCAGATGCAGCAACTCGAAACGGTTCTCGCCGAATTGGACAAGGAGGGCTGGGAGCTTGTTTCGGTCTCAGTTTGGACGGCTTTCCCATGCACACGACACGGCTGCGCTGTGTTGAAGAGACCCAACTAACGCAATGACTAATCGTGCTCAGTCGCGCAACTAGCGCGCTGTAATCGCCAACTCGGACTACGCTGGCCCGTCCGTTGAATTTGTTCCGCTCCGCCCTATCTCTGCTCCATGATTCTGTGCCTCTCAACTCTCCGCCGGAGTGCGTTCCGAATCATGAGTAAGGCAGGCGCTGTGCGAAAGCAGCCGTCCTTGCCAGCCGAACGGCGGCTCCCTCACCCCAGCCCTCTCCCGCTGGGAGAGGGAGCCCGCTCGCCCGCTTCTCGACTATCCGAACGGTTCGATTTCATCGCACGCGGAAGACCCTTCTCCCTCTCCCGGCGGGAGAGGGTAGGGGTGAGGGAGAACGGCCTTGTACTTGCCATCGCGTACAAACTAACCGAGTCGCTCCTTGCCCTCTCGGCCGCAGTTCCCTTCGTCGCCGCCACAGAACTCCGCGGCCTCCAAATCAGCACGACCACCCCTTTCACCGCCACTACCGCTCTGCCATCTGTCACCGATGCCCGGCTTCAATTCCTAGTCAACTGACTTCTATGAGTACGACGATTACTGGTCCCGACGGCAAATTACGTTGTCACTGGTGCGCTGCCGCACCCGAGTTCCTAGCCTATCACGACACCGAATGGGGCTTCCCCGTCAGCGATGACTTCCGCCTGTTCGAGAAACTATGCCTGGAGGGTTTTCAATCCGGCCTGAGCTGGCGCACCATCCTCGCCAAGCGCGAGAATTTTCGCGCCGCCTTCCAAGGATTCGATTTCAACCAAGTGGCACGCTTCACCCAGCGCGACATAGATCGGTTGCTCCAGGACGAAGGCATTGTCCGCCACCGCGGCAAAATCGAAGCCGTCATCAACAACGCCCAACAAGCCCAGCATCTCGTCAAACAGGAAGGCTCGCTCGCCGCCTTCCTCTGGCGCTACGAACCCGACGCCAAGCAACTCGCCGCCCCGCAAACCGCCTCAACCTCCGCCGAATCCGAAGCCCTCTCGAAAGCCCTTAAAAAGCTTGGCTGGAAATTCGTCGGCCCCACCACCGTCTATGCCTTCATGCAAGCCGTGGGACTCATCAACGACCACGTCGCCGACTGCATCATCCGCCCCCAAGTCGCCCGCGCCCGCAAGACCTTCAAACCCCCAGTCCGCTGACACCCCCTCTCCCCATCATTTTGTACCCCATGGTTTTGTTTCCCACCCCGTCCCGCCGGAGCGCTCATAAAATAATGGCGTACAAAACGATCGGGCAGGCAGGCGTCGGCCAACAGCGGCCCGTGACTGAGCGACGGCTTCACCTGCGGCCCAACGGGCCGCCACAACCCAGCCCAGGGCTGAGCGCAGCGATGCCCTGGGAATACCGTCACCCCACAAACCAGCGCCCTGAAGGGGCGCGAGAGACGTCTTCCCGGCGCATCGCGGATGTTTGCTCTCACACGCCATCCGCCCCCAACCCCTCTCTCGCCCCTTCAGGGCGCGTTCATCTGTTCGCGCGTTCGCACCAGGGCATCGTGCTGATGCACTCAGCCCTGGGCTGGGTTCTGACGGCCTTTCAGGCCGCCATGCGCGCTGCGGGTGAGATACGGATGCTGAACTTGCTCCGTCCCGCCGCCTTCCCGAATCCCAACGGGATTCCGGCCTCCAGCCCAGGGTTGCGAGGAACGAGCTACCCTGGGTGGTCGCCCAAAATGTTTACAACCTCACCGGGGTTGCGTCACTTCGCCTTCACCGAGCCGCAACCCCGTTGGGGTTGGCTCTGTTTGGATGCCTTTCCCAGGGTAGCGCGTATCGCGCAACCCTGGGCTGGAGGCCGGAATCCCGTTGGGATTCTTTGTCGGGCGTTCGCCACCACGTTGAAAGTCTCCGCGTCCCTCCGCCTCTCTTCTCTCTTCCCTTTCTTTCTATTCTCTATCCTCTCCCTCTCTATCCTCTCCCCCACCGCCCCCGCCGCCCCGCCCACCGTCACCACCCCCGAACTTCGCGGCCTGCAAATCGGCAAGACCACCCCCTTTACCCTCACCGGCACCGACCTCGTCCCCAACCCGCGCCTCCTCACCACCGCGCGCATCGCGAAACAAACCCTCAAGGACGGTGCCAAGCCCGACCGCATCACCCTCGACATCGAACTCGCCCCCGGCACCCAGCCCGGCCTGCACAACTGGTGGCTCGTCACCGACGGCGGCGTCTCCGCCAAGGGCGTCCTCGCCATCGACTCCCTCCCGCAGCAGCCGTTCTCCGACAAGCCCGGCGCGCCTCCAATCTCCCTCCCCGTCGCCCTTCACGGCACCCTCTCCGGCAGTCAGGTCCGCGACGTCACCTTCACCGCCAAGGCCGGTCAGGAAATCATCTGCGAAGTCGAAGCCCAGCGCCTCGACAGCCGCCTCCGCCCCGTCCTCAAACTCTTCGCCCCCGACGGCGCGCTCTTGAAATGGAGCCTCCCCTACCTCGCCCTCCGTGGCGACACGCGCTTCGAAACCAAGCTCCCCGCCGACGGCGATTACCGCCTCCAACTCCACGACCTCCAGTTCGCCGCCACCGCACCCAATCATTTCCGCCTGAAAATCGGCCGCTGGTCCTACGCTGACCTCGCCTTCCCCTCGACCGTGCAGCGCGGCGTCTCCGCCGAAGTCCAGTTGATCGGCCGCGACGGCGAGAAACGCACCGTCAGCCTCCCCGCCAGCGGCACCGGCCCCGCCATTCCCGCGCCCTGGCCCGACCCCGCCACCGCCAGCGGACCGCAGGCCACCGTGTGGTTGAGCGACCTTCCCGAATTGATCGAAGAGCGCACCAACTCCGCTCCCCAAGCGCTCCCCGCGTTGCCCGTCGCCGTGAACGGCCGCATCAGCCAGCCCGGCGAAGAAGACACCTACACCCTCACCGTCACGCCCGAATCCGAAGTGGACCTCGACGTCTTCGCAGATTCCCTCGGCTCGCCCATCGACGCCGAACTCGAACTCCGCGACCTCAAAGGCGCGCGCCTCGCGATCAACGACGACGCCAACAACCGCCCCGACCCGCGCCTCACTTACAAAGTCCTCAAAGCCGTCACCAACCTCCTCGCCGTCGTCCGCGACGTGAACGGCAACGGCGGCCCGCGCTGCCTCTACCGCCTGCAAGTCACAGTGAAGGCGAAGGAAAAAATGCCCGCCTTCACCCTCGCCGTCCTCGAAGACAGCCACACCCTGCAACCCGGCCAGCCCGGCGTGTTCAAAGTCGAAGCCAAACGCGACGGCTACGACGGCCCCATCGCCCTCACCTTCGACCGCCTGCCCGCCAGCGTGAAAATCTCCGGCCAGACCATCCCCGCCAGCGCCACCGGCGCGCTCCTCACGCTCACCACCGATCAACCCCTGCCGCCGTTCATCACCGCCCTCACCGGCAAGGCGAAAGACCTCGCCGCCCCCGCGCGTTTCGAGAGCGCGCAGTTGGGAAAATTTCAGCCCTGGCTCGAAAACGATCTCGCCCTCGCCGCCGCCCCCAAGCCCGACTTCGCCTTCACCGCCGCGTGGGGACCGCTCACGCCCACCAACGCCACGCTCACCCTTGGCGGCAAACTCACTCTCCCGCTCACCTGCGCCCGTCCGCTCGGCCACGACGGCCCCGTGCGCCTCACGCTCCTCACCAGCCAGGCCCGCCCCTTCCTGAACAACGCCGTCGATCCCGCCCGCGTCCTGCGCGAAGAAAAAGCCGTCCTCATCGAAGACGACAAAAAAGCCCAGGCCGCCTTCGATGCCCTCGCTCCCGCCACCAACGCCCTCGCCGCCGCGCAAAAAGAAGCCGCCGCCGCGAAGGAGGAACCGACAAAAGCCGCCGCCGCTAAAAAAGTTCAAGCCGCCGAAACCGCCCTCGCCACCGCGCAGAAAGCCGCCGCCGAAGCTGCGCAAAAGGCCGCCAACACCGTCGATTTCGCGCTGGTCATCCCCGGCGAACTCCCCGAAATCCCGCACCAACTCGCCTTCAAAGCCGAACTCCTCAAGCGCGACCGCCGCACTGTCGAAGCCATCGCCTACCTGCCGCCCCGCGACTTCCCCGTCCTCAATCCCCTCGTCGTCAAACTCCCCGCGCCCGCCCCCGTGAAGCTCGACGCCAAGACCGGCGCGACCCTCGAACTCACCGGCCAGATCGAGCGCCTCGCCGGTGCCAAAGGCGAAGTCACCGTGACCCTCTCCAACCTCCCCGCTGGCGCGACCGCCCCCACCACCTCCACGGTGAAAGAAGGCGCGACCGAATTTAAGTTCGCCCTCAAATTCCCCGCCACCACCAAGCCCGGCGACTTCCCCGGCCTCAAACTCTCCGCCTCCGGCAAACCCTTCGCCGCCGCCACCGTCAAATCCCGCGACCTCGATTTCGCCGTGAAAATCCTCCCGCCCGACCCGCCACCCGTAAAACAGGCGGAGGCGAAGAAGTGATATGAAAGCGACTTCTAACCTCAACCAACATGTCGCCGCGCTACAACCAATGAATGCTATCACGATACTACGTTCCGCTATTGAACGTGTCCGAGAGTCTCGTCTTTTCGCGACTGAGCGAGGCTATCAAGGCCAGCTTGCCTCGGAACTTGACCGACTCCTCGACGTTGAATCTGGCGGCTTCACGCGCCCACTCGTTGAACAGGAGTATCAGAAGCGTGCTGATGTCCATGGTATCACGCTCCGACCAGATATTGTTATTCATATTCCCTACGACCGTGGAGTTTCCCCAAGTCGTCGGCACGACAACTATTTGGTCATCCTATTCAAGCTCTCAGCGAAGCAAAGGCTTGCGGACGAGGATTTCACTAAGCTTTCAACGATTTGTTCCAGGCTCGATTACCCGATTGGCGCATTCCTCAACATCGCTTCCACTGATTTGTGGCTTCCAAGCTTTGCCGCCAAAGCCGGCAAGAGCTTCGCCCTGCACGAGTTTGCAATCTCGCTGCGCGATGGTCGACCTCACATCCGAACAGCTACAGCCTAGTTATGCGCCACAACGAACCGCTTCTTGCCGATGCAACGTATTTCCGCGGCTCTTCGACCGAGCCGCTGGCCCACCGCCTTCCGCAGCCATCAGAATTGCCCTCATGAAACCCATCGTCCTCCTGTTCTTCATCGTGATCGCCGTTTCGCACGCCCTCGCCGCACCCGCGCCCGACCCCATCACCGACCTCCGCGCCACACCCGCCGCGGTCACCCTCGTCAACCCTCAGCGCCCTCACTCCCTCATCGTCCAGGCCCGCACCAAGGGCGGCTACGACCTCGACCACACCGCCACGGCCAGCTACCGCAGCAGCAATGACAAGATCGCCCGCGTCGATGCCGCCGGCTGGATTCACCCCGTCGCCAACGGCCAGACCACCATCACCGCCACCGCCGCCGACCGCTCGGCCACCGTCAACGTCACGGTGAAACTCCCGCCCGCGCCCGTCCCCTTCAGCTTCCGGCAGGACGTGATGCCCGTGCTCTCCAAGGGCGGCTGCAATGCAGGCGCGTGCCACGGTTATTCGCTCGGTAAAAACGGCTTCAAACTCTCCCTGCGCGGCGCGGACCCGGAGAAGGATTATCCCGCGCTCACCGACGAATTCCTCGAACGCCGCATCAACCGCCATCAACCCGCCGCCAGCCTCCTGCTCCTGAAGCCCCTCGGCGACATCCCGCACGAAGGCGGCGTCCGCTTCGATCACGGCGGCGTGCTCCACGGAACCGTCCGCCAATGGATCGCCGAGGGCGCGAAGGACGACGCCCCCGCGCTGCCCACGCTCGTCGCTGTCACGATCTTCCCTGAGAAAGTCGTCGCGCTGCCGCGCGCCCGGCAGCAGTTCCAGCTCGTCGCCAAATACAGCGACGGCACCACGCGCGACGTTTCCCGCACCGGGATTTTCACCGTGAACACCGAGCGCGTCGCCCGCGTGGACGAGACCGGCCTCGTCACCGCCACCGACCTCGGCGAGACCGCCATCGTCGCCCGCTACGAAGGCATCTTCGCCGTCGCCAATCTCTTCGTGTTCCCGCCCGACAAAGGCTTCCAGCCCACGCCCGTTCCGACGGACAACCTCGTGGACCGCCACGTCATCACGAAACTCAACGACCTCCGCATCAAACCCTCCGACCTCACCGACGACGAACGCTTCCTCCGCCGCGTCTCCGTCGATCTCATCGGCGTGCAGCCCAAGCCCGACGAAGTCACCGCGTTCACCGCCAGCAAGGACGCGGACAAACGCGCGAAGGCCATCGCTGCGCTGATGAAACGCCCCGAGTTCATCGACTGGTGGTCGCTCAAATGGGGCGACCTCCTGCAAAATTCGCGCAGCGCCATCAGCGATCCCGCCGTGTACGCCTTCCGCGAATGGATCCGCGCCAGCATCGCGCGCAACGTCCCGCTGGATGTCTTCGCCCGCGAAGTCCTCACCGCACGCGGCAGCTACCTCGACCATCCCGCCGCCGCTTATTTCGCCGTCAGCAAGGACACCGATGACACCTTGCAACGCGCCACGCAGGTCTTCGCCGGCGTGCGGATGCTCTGCGCGAAATGTCATCCGCATCCCTTCGAGCACTGGACGCAGGGCGATTACTACGGCGTCCACAGCTTCTTCAATCAAGTCACCACCAAGGCCGACCCGCGCCTGACCGGCGTGGCGAATGCGAAAACCATTCTCCTCAATCTCAGCGCCGTCTCCTCGACCAATCCCCGCACCGGCAAACCCCAGCCCCCGCGCTATCTCGGCGGCGGCGAACCCAAGCTCGAAGCCGGCATCGACCGCCGCGCCGACTACGCCAAATGGCTCACGTCCCCCGACAATCCGCACTTCGCCCGCAGCCTCGTCAACCGCGTCTGGAGCTACTTTTTCCATCGCGGCATCATCGATCCCGTGGACGACCTCCGCTCCACCAGTCCGCCCATCAACGCCCCGCTGCTCGATGCGCTCACGAAGGATTTCGTGGCGCACCAGTTCGACCTGCGCCAACTCATGCAGACCATCGTCACCTCGCGCACCTACCAGCGCAGCTCGCTCACCAACGATTCCAACGGCCACGACGACGCCAATTTCTCCCACGCCATCCCGCGCCGCCTGCCCGCCGAGGCGCTGCTTGATTCCCTCGTGCAAGCCACCGGCGTGAAGGAAAACTTCGGCGGCGCGCCCGCCGGCTTCACCGCCGCGCAACTGCCCGACGCCAATGTGCAAAGCCCTTTCCTCTCCCTCTTCGGCAAACCCCAGCGCATGGAAGCCTGCGAATGCGAACGCGACCTCGGCGCGAACATGTTGCAGGCCCTCCACTTCATCAACGGCAAGTCTATCCTCGACCGCGTCGCCAGCGCCAGCGGCCGCCCCGCGCTCCTCCTCGCGCAAAAGCCCACCGACGACCAACTCATCGAACAACTCTACCTCTGGTCCCTCGCCCGCCGTCCCGCTCCCGCCGAAATCGCCGCCGCCAAAAAGTTCCTGGCCACCTACACCGACAAACGCGCCGAAGCCGCCCAGGACTTCATGTGGGGTCTCTTGAACAGCCGCGACTTCACGATGCTGCACTGAGCCGCCGCCCAATTTTCAGCACCGATGAAACACGGACTAAACACGGCGATGACACAAAGATCGGGAATGAGTGGAGATGAGGAACGCAGCAGGGCAGGGGACTGTGGCGCATCTCAACTGCATTCGGGCGCGGGCCTCAGAAGCTGCGGAGCAGCGAAAGAAAGTAGCCCAGGGCGTGAGCCCTGGGTAAGTCGTGTATTGGGGCAAAGCCCCGGCAGGGGCGACAGAACGCGGCTCCGAATGCAGCGTCTCTTTCGCTGCTCCACAGCTTTCCTCTCTCTCCAATCCCAAACCCAGGGCTTACGCCCTGGGCTACTTTCTGTCGCCACTCCGTGGCTGAAACTAATTTCCCTCTTTCTCCTCCTCTCCACCCTCTCATCCCCCGCCGCCGACAACAGCATCAGCTACCAGCGCGACATCTGGCCCATTTTCAAACGCCACTGCCTCGGCTGCCACACCGAAGGCAAAGCCAAAGGCGGGCTGCGCCTCGATGACCTCGACGCCCTGCGCAAAGGCGGCAAACACGGCGCGCTCTTTGTCGCCGGGCAGCCCGACAAAAGCCTCCTCATCAAACAAGTCACCGGCGACCCGCCCGAGATGCCCGAGAACGAAGCCCCGCTTTCCGCCGCCAAAGTGAAACTCCTCCGCGACTGGATTGCCCAGGGCGGCAAGCTCGACGCCGCCCCGAAATCCGACCGCCCTCCCGTCGTCATCCCCGTGACCTACGCCTTCGCCCCTGCCATCGCCAGCGTCTCCCTCAGCCCCGACGGCAAACTCGCCGCCGTCGCCGTCCGCAGCGAAATCGTCCTCCTCGACCTCGCCAACACCAACGCCGCGCCCCGCCGTCTCGCCACCGACTTCGACCTCCTCACGCACGTCGAGTTCAGCCCCGACGGCAAACACCTCGCCGCCGCCGGTGGTTCACCACAGCAATTCGGCGGCGTGATCTTCTTCGATCCCGCCGATGGCAAACGCCAGACCCAGCGCCGCGTTGGGAAGGACACGTTGTTCAAAGGCAACTTCGCGCCCGACAGCCAGACCATCGCCCTCGGCGGCGCGGACGGCGCGATTCACCTGATCCCCCTCGACCCCAAAGCTCCGGTCAAGTCCATCGACCTCCACAGCGACTGGGTGCTCGCCGTCGCCTACACCGCCGACGGCAAACAACTCATCAGCGGCAGCCGCGACAAGACCACCAAACTCAGCAGCCTCGAAACCCTGAAACTCCTCCGCTCCGTCGATCAATCCCCCGACATCATCAACGCCGTCGCTGCCGACCCGCTCACCGCCATCGCCGCCGGCAACGCCCGCACCCTGACTGGCTACGACCTCAAACTCGCGCTCACCGGCGTCGAAGTCGGCGGCTCCGGCAACGGCGCGCAGCCCGTGAACAACCGCGCGCAATACCTCCGCGCCTACGAAGCCCAGGCCGAGGCCGTCACCGCCCTTGCCACCAGCGGCGACCGCAAACTCCTCGCCGTCGCCACCCGCGGCCCCGAAATCCGCCTCTACCAAACCGCCGACCGCCAGCGCAAAACTGTCATTCCGAAAATCCCCGCGCCCGTCCTGGCCGTATCCCTCAACAGCGACGGCACCCGCCTCCTCCTCGGCACCAAATCCGGCGACGTCCAACTCTACGACACCACAACCACCAAGCTCCTTCGCACACTCACCCCCGTCCCCGTGCAAGCGTCCGTGACCGCGGCCAAGTAGCGCGCATTCCGCAGTCGTGAGGCTGGCGAGGGTGTGTGGATTTTGCAGGGGTGTGGAACCGGGCGGCGCAGCTGCAACCCAAGGAGCGCAGCCGTCCCGGCCGCAGCGGCAACACCGGAGTCGGGGCGTTGGAAATTTGTGGGTCCCCGCGGGTGCGGTGCCGCGTCGGACGGAGACCACCCGCGCGCCAGAATCTTCGCGCGGCGCGAGGATTTCTTCCCGAGCGCGGCTGGGTGCGCGGAGCACCAGCCGCAGCAGGTTCGCCGCACGGGAAGCGCCTGAATTCAACGGGCGCCCACGACGTTTCAGGGCTGCTGCGACTTGGCCTCGGCGGATACCGCCGCGCTTGGACCGGGCGCTTTTCGAGGTCGTGCCTTTCGGCCGTGCCTAACGTCGTCCCTTTCGCGTACGCACTGACGACCAAGCGGTTGGTGGTCTGGGTGGTCCGCCATCAATAGTTGGCGTCCCGACTGAAGACTGTCTCCGTACAGTCGAGCAAGTAGCCGTTCCACGAACGCTCCAGCCCGCCCCAGTTGCGTTCGATCCCTTGGTATTTGCTGTGGCAGGCCGGGTAATTCTCTAGACGGCAGGCGGGTTGAACCACGAAAGACACGAAAGACACGAAAAGCCGGAAAACAAGGGGCGGAAGCGTGGTGACTCGACATTCGAATAACTCACGCGCCAGATGGCAGCCCCAGATTAGCCACCTCCTTCTCCTTTCGTGCCTTTCGCGTCTTTCGTGGTTCCGACTCCTTTTGAAGGGTAATAGACCAGCCCAACAGCCGGTTTTTCCCGGTCGGCCAAGGCCACCATGCGGGACAAGAATTGCCTGCGATGGCCTCGGCATTCCGGGCCGTTATCCAAGTTGACGACCAGCCGGTTGGGGCCGGCGAGCCGCGCTTGGATTTCGCGCCACCACAACGCGATTCCAGCCCCCATGAATCTGCTCGTCGTGCAACTGGCGTTGAAAAACAGAAATGGCCGTCCGCGGCCCCCTCATCTCCAAGCTGCCACCGGGCATCAATTTCTCCGCGTCCATCGGGTTTGCCCTCCAGCAACCCCACGGCGACCTCTGCCATGCCCTGCCGCCGCGCGGGCCACTCGACCCGATCGACCTGGCGCGTGAGTGACGCGGACACCGATTCGGGGATTTGATGTCTCTCCAAGGCCGATTTTCTAATACGGCATCCGTTTCTTATGGGGCATGAGTCTGGCGGCAAACGGCATTTGACCAATGAATCCATTCCCAAACCTTTGAAGGCAACCGAGAAGGCCGCGCCTACCCAGGATATTTCATAGTGCCATCGGAGCCGCGGTCCGTCCGGCCTTGTAGCGCAGGTTTCCAAACCTGCTGTGTCGCCGACTTCCAAGTCGGCAGGGTGTCGTCCTCGCCGAGCGCGCGGCGGGTTTAGAAACCCGCTATACAGCAGGCTTGGAAGCCTGCGCTACAGAATGTGCATGAAATATCCGGGCTAGCGACCACCTCAATTAATCCGAATGCAGACCACAACCCGCCATCGCGTGAGTCACAAACGGTAGTCCCCGAGATTCAGTCGCCGCATTTGGGAGACTCTTCACTGCGGCATGAAGACAGCCCTCGGATTAGATAGCTACCGTTGCGAGGCTGGCTGAGTGGACGGAAGGAGGATGAGTCACAAAATAGTAAAGACGGCTTGTAACGCGGCGGCGGCTTCTGCATTATCGCGGGGTATGCAATCTGATATTGAACAATTCCTCGCCCTCCGTGAATCGCTGCTCCAAGAGCGGACCGCCATTGAAGCCTCGATCAGGGAGATCACCAATGTCCTGGCGCAAGCCAGCTCCGCTCCGGCTGCCCCGCCAGCAGCCCCGGCGCCGGCGCCAGCGCCAACCGTCGCGCCGGCGACTTCCGGCCGAAAGCAACGGAAGAAACTCACCGCGGCCAGCCGCGCCAAGATCAAGGCGGCCGCGATTGCTCGGTGGGCAAAGGCCAAGGGAACGAAGACCGTGGCGGCCAAGAAGCCTACCCGCAAAATCAGTGCGGCCGGACGCGCCAGCATCGCGGCGGCGCAGAAAGCGCGCTGGGCGAAGCTGAAAGCCGAGAAGAAATAGGCTCCCGCGGTGCGGTCGCTGCACGCGACCGCAC
>CAMAUZ010000021.1 GCA_945861535.1 Akkermansia muciniphila
TCGTGCCGAGCAATGCTCGGCGCTCCGGGAGGCGATGGCCTTCGCGATGGCTTTGCCGACTTCGGTGCTGCCGGTGAAGGCGATTTTGTCGATGCCGGGATGGTTGACGAGGGCGGCGCCGGTCGCGCCGGCGCCGGTGATGATGTTGACGACGCCGTCGGGGAGGCCGGCTTCCTGGAAGATTTGCGCGAGGCGCAGGGCGGTGATGCTGGTGGTCTCGGCGGGCTTGAGGACGACCGTGTTGCCGCAGGCGAGGGCGGGGGCGATTTTCCACGCGGCCATGAGGAGGGGGAAGTTCCACGGAATAATCTGCGCGGCGACGCCGAGGGGGCGGACCTGGTCGGCGGTGCGGCCGGGGAAGGCGTAGGCGAGTTTGTCGGCCCAGCCGGCGTAGTAGAAGAAATGGGCGGCGACCATGGGCAGGTCGAAGTCGCGGGATTCCTTGATGGGTTTGCCGCCGTCGAGGGTTTCGAGGACGGCGAGTTCGCGGGCGCGTTCCTGGATGATGCGGGCGATGCGGTAGAGATATTTGCCGCGCTCGCTGCCGGGCAGCTTGGACCAGACATTGTCATAGGCCTCGCGGGCGGCGCGGACGGCGGCGTCCACGTCGTGGTCATCGGCGAGGGCGATCTCGGTGAGCTTCTCTTCGGTGGCGGGGTTGAGGGAGTCGAAGTATTTGCCGGAATGCGGCGGGACGAAGCGTCCGCGGATGAAAAGTTCGTGGCGCGGGGCGATGGGATAGGCTTTGTGGTCTTCGGGCGCGGGGGCGTAGTCCCATTTGGTGCCGAAGTTGAGGCGGCGTTTGCTGGCAGGGATGGGGCGAAGAGGCATGGGGAGTATGAAGTAGGAATTAGGAGTTGCGAATGGGAAGGGGTGGAAAGCTCAAAGGATAAAGCTCAAAGCTCAAGGGAAGGTTCAAGGATCAAAAGCAGGTTGGGATGGCAGTTATCAGTCGTTGCGAAAGTTCGTTCCGGAACCTCTGTAATGAGAAGCGCGTCCGTCTCCCTCGCCCCGTGAGGCACGAGCGGGGAGAGGGGTGCTTCACCCTTGCGACCGGCCCAGCCTTGCGGAGCGCCTCCTCTCCCCGGCCCTCTCCTCCGTTCCGAACGGAGGAGAGGGGGGCCGAAGCACCGGTCCGGACTGCGCAAACCTTGGCAAAGATTGATCCGGCCGGACCGCGAAACCTCCTTTGAAAACTAGGTGTGGCTCCGTGGAACAAGACCCTCACGGCAGCCTCTCTTGCAGTGCTCGGGTTGCATTTCCGCGCCACCGATTCCCCGACTAAGCCGCGCTCGATGGGTGGGTGTAGTCTCTCAAGAGGCTTCATAAATATGAAAATTGATGTGGTGTGCTATCAGGACGTTCAGCACGCACCACCCCGTGATGAGAATACTCGTCCATTTGTGATAGGCAGCGAGCGCGAGCAACACAGTCGTCGCAAAGTATATAACACTCGTAGTATTCGGCAGAATCTCGTGACGATCCAGCATGAAAGCCCACAACCAGAGACCAGCTGCCGAACTGCGATGACTACCTTCACCGGCATTTAGCCAAGTCGTGAAAACGACAACTACAAAGCTCAAGCCGAAGCGAAGTAGATATGGTTTCACAGGTGAGGGCATGATTGAGCGGCCCAACACGAACTAGACTGCGGTTAATCTTTGGTCAGCGCCCAAGTGATGGCGTTGGTAAGGAGGCGGCGGAAGGCGGGGTTCTTGAAGTCATCGGGGTGGCCGAGGGAGGTGTAGAAGATGCGGCTTTGTTTGGGGCCGTGGCGATGGGTCCAGGCGACGGGTTCGGCGGGTTTGTCGGGGATGGTTCCAATGAGGAGCGGGGTGGCGGTGCGGACGAGGGGTTTGACGATGTAGAGGGAACCGTTGCCGGGGAGTTGGGCGGCGGTGAGGCCGGATAGGATGGGATGCTTCTCCGCGCCGGGGGCGAAGGTGATGGTGGTCTGCGGGCCGGCGCCGTGATGGTTGGTGTAGTGTCCGCCGAAGACTTCGGGGTCAAACTCCTGCCACGCGGCGAGTTTCGGGTCGGTGATTTTATCTTTGGGTCGCAGGGCGAAGGCGTGGGAGGCGGTGCGGATGCCGATCAGGGGTTTGCCGGCGGCAATGTGGGCGCGGACGGCGTCGAGCTGGTCCTGGTAGGGGGTGCGGCGACGGACGCTGAGGAAGAGGAGATCGGCGTCGCGCAGGGCGGCGGTGAGTCCGGGGAAGTTGTTTTTGTCGGCCTTGTCGGCGTGGATGAGGGTGATGCGGTAGCCGGCGGGTTCGAGGTCGGTCTTGGCAAATTCGGGGAGGGTTTCCCAGGTTTTGTATTCGTCTTCGCCGATCATGAACACAAGGTGACGCGGTGTCGCGGCAGGGGCATTGGGTTGGAGGAGGGGGAGGAAGCAGGTGAGGAGGAGGAATAGGAGGCGCATGGGGAGATAGGTTTGGGGGAATTTTGGCAGGGGAATTTGGGGCAGGGTAATTGGGATTTGTTCGAGGTTTTTAGTTGGGGAGGCTGGGGTGGCAGATAGCCTTCTTCGATCAGCGATAGTCTTCTTCTATCAGGGAAGGGAGAAGTAGTCGGGGCTTTGATAATTACCGTCGGTGAGTTTCACGATTTGCATCAGGACATCGTTGACGAGGGTGCTGGCACCGAAGCGGAAGAGGTCGGGGGTGAGCCAGTCGTCGCCGAGGGTTTCTTTGACCATGACGAGGTAGGCGAGGGCTTGCTTGGCGGTGCGGATGCCGCCGGCGGGTTTCATGCCGATGCGGAGGCCGGTGGCGTAGAAGTGGTCGCGGATGGCTTCGAGCATGACGAGGGTGACGGGCATGGTGGCGGCGGGGGTGACTTTGCCGGTGCTGGTTTTGATGAAGTCCGCGCCGGCGTCCATGGCGAGCTGGCTGGCGCGGCGGACGTTGTCGTAGGTGACGAGTTCGCCGGTTTCGAGAATGACCTTGAGATGGGCGGGGCCGCAGGCGGTTTTCACGGCGGCAATTTCATCCGAGACGCGGGCGTGCTGGCCGGCGAGGAAGGCGCCGCGGTCGATGACCATGTCGATCTCGTCCGCGCCATCGGCGACGGCGTGGCGGACTTCGGCGAGGCGGGTGCGCAGCGGGTATTGGCCGCTCGGGAAGCCGGTGGCGACGGAGGCGATGTGGACGGGGGAATCGGGGCCGAGGTATTTGCGCGCGTGGCGGACCATGCTGGGATAGACGCAGACGGCGCCGCAGGGGGGAACGTCGTATTGGGGCGCGGCGGGGTGGAGGGCTTTCTGGCAGAGATAGGCGACTTTGCCGGGGGTGTCTTTGCCTTCGAGGGTGGTGAGGTCCATCATGGCCACGGCGAGCTTGAGGCCGGTGAGTTTGGCGGCGTTTTTGATGCTGCGCTTGGTGAAGGCGGCGGCGCGTTCTTCGACCATGATCTGGTCGATGGTGGGAATGGACGAAACGCGGATGGGCGCGGGCGGTTTGCGGATGGCAGGGGCGGCGGCGGTGACCATGGCGGGAAGGTTAGCGGAGGCGGCGGCGGGATGTCGAGGAAACCTGAATTGGTGGTGGCGCGGGACACGGAGTTGAAAACCACTAACCGGCACTAACTGGCACTAATGGGAAAGGAGTTATCCCGCACCTTGGGAGTAGAGTTTGGTTCGGGTTTTTATTAGTGCAGGTTAGTGCAGGTTAGTGGTGAAGAGTTGTTTCTGGTTCAGGCGTTGCCACGAGGGCGGCGGGACGGCTGCGGGACGGGGACGAGGTCACTGCGCCAGTTCAGTCAGCACCAGCACGCCTTGGGCGGGAAGATCGTAGGCGCCGCTGAGTCTGGCGTCGGTGAGGTGGTCGTGGACGGGATGGAAAAACTGGAGGCGCACGGACAGGTTGCCGTGGTTCAGGAGGAAGATCAGGCGCTGGCCGTCCTTGTGGCGGATGCACAGTTCGACGGTGTCGGGGACGCGGAAGTGCGGTGCGATTTCCGCGACGGTGCGCGCCCAGGCGATGAGATCGTTGTAGAAGAATTGGTGGCTGACCGTGCCGACGTAGATGGCCTTGCCCGCGCCGAATTCGTTCATCGTGATGGCTGGCGTGCCCGCGTAGAAATCCCGGCCATAGGTGCCGAGCACTTGGGCGGTGCGAGTTTCAATGAGGTCGCACCACAGGCGCGCGGGATGGCTGGCGGTGGTGGGAATCGTGGTGCGCACGGCCAGTTGGTTGTCATCGGTGGGCGGGATGGCATCCCACTCGGCGACTTCCATGCCGAAGAGATCGGTCATGTCGTAGGGCACGCCGGTGGGGGGGGCGATGTGATATTCATCCACCAGGCCGGTATGACAGGTGGCGATGAGGATGCCGCCATTGTGAACGTAGAGTTTGAGGGCATCGACTTCGGCGCCGGACAGGAGTTGCAGGCCGGGCGCAATGACCAGTTTGTAAGCGGAAAGGTCTTCGGAGGGGCGGGCGAAATCGACCAGGATGTTGCGGCCGTGGAGCGCGTGGTAAAAGTAGTTCATCACCTCGTGCGGCTGGAAACGCGGGTTGGGGCGGTGCGGTTGGTCGGCGGCCCATTCGCTCGGCTGACTGTGGAGAATGGAGGCGTCCGCCACGACTTTGCTGCCGGCCAGGAGCGGCGCGAGCTTGCTCAGTTCACTCCCCAACTGCCGGATTTCCTTATACATCCGCTGGGTGGTCTTGCCGCTGTGGGACAGCACCCCGCCATCGAACTGATCGGTGCCGATGCGCGGCGGCCGCCAGTATTGACAGAGGAGACCGCTGGCTCCGCGCGCGATCAACTGATAGGAGAGCAGGCGGACGACGCCGGGCCGGAAGAGCGCGCTGGCTTCGCCCCACTGGATCCGCCCGACCTTCTGTTCGATGGCCCAAAAGCCTTCATCGCCGTCGGGCGTTCGCTGACCGACCTTTTTCAACGAGCGGGCGAAGTCAATGAGACAGGCCCGTTCAGCGGGGCGCTTTTTCGCATCTTCGTCGGTGTCGAGCGCGATGAAGTCCAAGCCGTCGGCCAGATCCGAACAATCAAAGTGCGCGGCGAAGGGGCGGAGGTTGGTGGTGACCGGAAGCGTGGGACAGACGCCGTGAAGCAGGTCCACCTGCATCCGCACAAAGGCCACGCAGGTGTCGCTGGCGAAGCGCCGCCAATCGAGCAACAGGGCGGGATTATGGGCGTCCGGGGATGCCATCGGCATGGGCATCTCATTCCATGCAGTCACCTGTTGCCCGCGAAAAGTGGTCCCCAAGGCGGTGTTCAACTCCTCGAGGGTCCCGTATTTGGCCTTGAGCCAGGCCTGCCAGTCGCGGCGCGTTTCGGGATTGAAAGAATACTCGGTGCTCCCGCGCCCGACCTTGTCATCCACCTGCCAGGCGATGAGGTCGGGATGATTGCCCAGCGCGCCCGCCATGGCGGTGACCACCTTCCGGCAGTAGTCCCAATAGATGTCGCTGTTCAGGCTGTAGGCATGGCGCGTCCCTTCGCGGTGACGCAGGCCGTGGTCGTCCATCGGAAGAATCTCGGGATGCTTCCGGGCCAGCCACAGCGGCGGTGCGGCGGTCGGGGTGCCGAGCACGATCTTCAGTCCGTGCCGGCCCAGGATGTCCATCGCACGGCGCAGCCAGGCAAAATCGAACTTACCCTCCTCCCGCTCGCACAAGCCCCAGGAATACTCGCCCATGCGGACTACGTTCATGCCCGCGGCGGCCATGAGCCGGGCGTCCTCCTCCCAGCGGGCCTCGGGTTGTTCGGCCGTACCATCGTAGGGGAAGACCCAGTGACCGGGATAATAATCAGCGCCGAAGTACATAGTTGTGGTTTGAGGAGAGAGTAACCAAGTCCAGCGGCGCACAGCAATGCGTAATTCGGGAAGAATTCCGAAGCCGGGGATGGGATCGAAACCGGTGCGGGGGCGGGCGAGAACAAGCTCAAAGGCTAAAGCTCAAAGCTCAAGGGAAGAATCAAAGGGACCAAGCGCCAAGGGTTTACTGCGCGCTCCTGTCGGCGTGGCGGAATAGTTCCGATTTAGAACCACTAACTGGCACTAACCGGCACTAACCGGCACTAATAAGGCAAGACTACCAATAAGACGACCCTCTGACTCTACTCCCGGGCTGCGGCTGGGATTGGTTCTTATTAGTGCCAGTTAGTGCCGGTTAGTGGTTCTAAGTTTTGTGTCCTGCGTGACTTCTGCATTTAGGTTCAGCCGGTGACGGCGTGGCCGAGGATTTCTTCCAGTTCCGCGGGAGTGAGGGCGATCGGGTTGGCTTTCATGCTGCTGGCTTGGGCGGCTTTCTCGACGACGGCTGGAATGTCGGCGGCGGTGAGACCGTAGTTTTTCAGCGGCGGGATTTGCAGGTCGCGGCAGAGGGCTTGAATCCAGGGAATGCCGTCGGCGGCGGTGGCGGCGGGGCGGTCAGTGAGGAGGCGCGCGATCTCGGTGAAGCGGTGAAGGGTTTCGGAATGCGGAGAGCGTTCTTGGAGGGCGCGGAGGTTGACGGTCATGGCGTGCGGGAGGAGTGCGGCGCAGACGGCACCGTGCGGCGCGGGGAACATGCCGCCGATGGGCGCGGCAAATCCGTGGACCGCGCCGAGACCGGCGTTGGCGAGGGCGAGGCCGCCACAGAGGCTCGCGAAGGCCAGGTCGGTGCGGGCCGCGAGGTCGTCGCCGTGGGTGAAAGCGCGGCGCAGCGAGCGCGCGGCACGGCGGAGACCGGCGACGCAGAGGGCATCGACGAGCGGGTTGGCGCGGGCGCAGAGGTACGGCTCGATGAGCTGGGTGAGGGCGTCCATGCCGGTGCTGGCGGTGAGGGCGGGCGGGAGGTTGAGCGTGAGTTCGGGGTCCACGATGGCGACGCGCGGCAGCATCAGGGGGCTGCGAAGGCTGGCTTTGACGCGATGTTCAGGCGAGGCGAGGACGGCGTTGCGCGTGACCTCCGCGCCAGTGCCCGCCGTGGTCGGGATGGCGACGATGGGCAGCGGGGGGTGGGTCAGTGGATGACCCAGGCCGATGACTTCGAGGTAGTCGAGGAGATCGCCGGGATTGGTCGCAAGGGCGGCGATCGCCTTGGCGGCATCGATGGCGCTGCCGCCGCCGAGGGCGACGACGCAGTCGCAGCCGGCGGCGCGGGCCTGGGCTGCGCCGCTGCGGATTTCGGTGGTGGTGGGTTCGCCGGCGATCGGGCAGAGGGTGAAACGAACGGCAGCGAGGTCGAGCTGGCGGAGGAGCGGCTGGGCGCGGTGCAGCGAGTTGCCGGTGACGACGAGCGCGGAATGGCCGAGGGCGCTGATGATGCCGGGGGCCTCGCGCACGGTGCCGGGGCCGAAGACAATGCGGGAGGCGGTGGCGAATTCGAAGCGCATGGGCGCGAGTCTTGGGTGGGCGGAGCGGGCAAGTCAAACGCGCGGCGCGCCGGGGCGCGGTGTTTACGCCGCTTCACCGTCCGAACACCCCATCGTGTTCGCACCCGGGCCGACGTTACACGTCGAAGCGGCATGAATGCCGGGCTCCCAGCGCGCCGGGACGCCGCGCCCCTGCCGCCACTATTGACAAATCGGCGCGCCTGTTGCGCCGTACCCGCATTGACACATGAGCCATTCCCTCTTCCCCGAACCTCTCTTCTCCCGTCTCCACCGCACCGGCGTCGTGGCCGTGCTGGTCGTCGATGATCCCGAGCACGCCGTGCCGCTCGCGCGGGCGCTGCTGGCGGGCGGCGTTGATTGCATGGAACTCACCCTGCGCACGCCCGCCGCGATGGAGGCCTTGCGCCGCGTCCGTGCCGAGGTGCCCGAGATGCTCGCGGGCGTGGGCACGATCCTCACGCCGCAACAGGTGAACGACGTCGCATCCGCCGGCGGAGCGTTCGGCGTCGCGCCCGGCACCAATCCGCGCGTGATCGCCGAGGCCGCGCGCATCGGGCTGCCGTTCGCGCCCGGCGTCTGCACGCCAAGCGACATCGAACTCGCGCTCGAGGCCGGCTGCCGGCTGATGAAATTTTTTCCCGCCGAACCCGCGGGCGGGCTGGCGTATCTGCGCAGCGCGGCCGCGCCGTATGCGCACCTCGGCGTGCGCTTCGTGCCGCTCGGCGGCATTGATCTGAAGAATGCGGAACGCTACCTCGCCGAACCCATCGTCCACGCGCTCGGCGGTTCGTGGCTCGCGCCGCGGGAAATGATCCAGCGCCAGGACTGGGCGACAATCACGGCGAACGCCCGGCAGGCCGCGGACCTCGTCGCCCGCGTGCGGGGAGGCCGCGCGTGAGCCGCATCGTCACCTTCGGCGAAATCATGGGGCGGCTCGCCGCGCCCGGCTGCAAGCGCTTCCAGCAAACGATGCCGGGCACGCTCGACGTCACCTTCGCCGGGGCCGAGGCCTCGGTCGCCGCGTCGCTCGCGTATCTCGGCGCAGACGCCGCGTTCGTCACCGCGCTGCCGACGCACGCCATCGCCGATGCGTGCGTGGCGAATCTCCGCTCCCTCGGCGTGGACACGCGCCATATTCTGCGCACGCCGCACGGCCGGCTCGGCCTCTACTTCCTCGAAACGGGGGCGAACCAGCGGCCCGGCAATGTCATCTACGACCGCGACGGCGCGACCGTGGCGATCACGCCGCCCGAGGCGTACGACTGGTCGGCGATCTTCGCGGGCGCGTCGTGGTTTCTCATTTCCGGCATCACCCCTGCCCTCTCGCGCAACGCCGCCGAGGTCGCGCGCGTGGCGCTGCGCGAGGCCGGCGCCCGCGGTGTGCGCATCGCGTGCGACCTGAATTTCCGCAGCAAACTCTGGAATTGGGAGCCGGCGTTGTCACCGCGCGATCTCGCCGCGCGCACCCTGCGCGAACTGCTGCCCGCCGTGTCCCTGTTCATCGGCGGTCGCGAAGATGCCGTGATGCTGGGCATCCACGCGCGCCCTGACAGCGCCGAGCCGTGCCGCGACATCGCGCGCCAGCTCGTCGCGCAATTTCCGAAAATGACGCACGTCGCGATGACCCTGCGCGAAGGCATCTCGGCCACGCACAACAACTGGGGCGGGATGTTCTACGAAGCGGCGACCGACCTGGCGTGCTACGCGCCGTTGCAAGATGGCCGCTACGAGCCGTACGCGATCACGGACATCGTGGACCGTCTCGGCGGCGGCGATGCCTTCACGGCGGGCCTGCTCTTCGCGCTCACCACGCCGGAACTCGCCGCGCCAGCCAGCGCCGTGGCCTTTGCCGTCGCCGCGGGCTGTCTGGCGCATTCCATCGAAGGAGATTTCAACTACAGCACGCGCGCGGAGATCGAGGCGCTGATGGGCGGGGCCGCCTCGGGCCGGGTGAACCGCTGAGCCGCGGGCTGGAGATCACTGCCCGCTTCTCTCACCGTTCCGTCAGCTTCCGCAGCGCATCCCGCATCTCCGTCAGGCAGTCCACCAGGAACGCGCCGAAGAAACAGCCCATCATCAGACACCCGCCCACCAGCGCCATCTGCCGTCCCGCCGGCGACGGGGCCGCGCTGCCGGCCATCACGATCAATCCGGTCAGCAGCACGAACAGGCTCAGTCCCCCGATCAACCGCAGCGTTATCGCCCAGCCGGAGCTGCGCGTCTTGGCCGCCTGCTCCGCCAGCGGCGTCACCGCGTCAATCGCCAGCCAGGCCAGACCGCCGACCACATAGACCGCGGCGAAGAGGTAGAACACCGAGTTCCAATTCGGCGCGGCCACCCCCGGCGCATTGGTCATGGTGAGCACCATCGGCACGACAAACCCCGGCATCGCCCCGCCCAGATTGCCCATCATGTTCATGCTGCCGGACAGCGAGCCGGTGTGTTTGCCGCCGACCTCCATGCACGCGCCCCACGCACCCGGCATCGCCAGGTCATTGCAGAAACTCGCCATGCCCACGGCCAGCATCGAGAGAATAGGAATCCACGAACCGGCCAGGCTGGCCGAAGGGGTCTGGCGCAAATAAATCGACGCCAGCAACATCACCGCCGCCATGCACAGTCCGGCGCAGCCGAGGAAGCGTCGCGTCACCGCCGAACTGCCGAAGTAGCGCTCCAACGGCGCCGCCACCAAGCCCGCGAAGATCGATCCCAGCCCGCCGAAGAACAGCGGCACGCAGCCCAGCAGCGCGCGCTGGATGTCGGTGAAATTCGGGAAGGTCTCCTTGATGAACGTCGGCATCCAGGTGATGTAAAAATACCAGGCGAAGGACATGCAGAAATATTGCAGCCACAGCATCCACACGCTGCGCGCCGCGAGCAGTTCCGCCCACGGCACCGAATGATCCCCGCCCGTCGCGTGCGAATGATCACCGATGATGGCCAGTTCGGCCGCGTTCACTTGCGGATGATTCTTGGGCAGGTCGCGAAACCACCGGTAGAACAGCACCGCCCACAGCACCCCCATGATTCCGAAAATTAAAAACACCCATTTGTAATGCATCCCGAGGCCGGACTTTCCCTCGCCGCCCGTCGCCAGCATCCAACCCACCAGCAACGGCGTGAACGCCCCGCCCCAACGCGCGCTCAGCCACATCACACCCTGCGCCTTCACCCGTTCGATGGCCGGAAACCACAGCGTGAACGCCTTGGTCACATTGGGAAAACAGCCCGCCTCGCCGATGCCGAACAGAAACCGGAACAACACCAACGACCCCAGGCTCCACGCCCAGCCCGTCGCCACGGTGAAAATCGACCACATCGACACCACCCGCATCAGCACCTTGCGCGGCCCGATCTTGTCGCCGAGCCAGCCGCCAGGAATTTCAAACAGCGCATACGCCAGGCTGAACGCCGTGAACGCCCAGCCCATCTGCTCTTTCGTCAGCCCCAGATCCTTCTGCATCTGCGGCGCCGCCTGCGAGATGCACACCCGGTCCACGTAGGTGATGATCGCCAGCGCGATGGCGAACCACAGGACAACGGTACGAGTGCGGGTGGGTTCGCCGGCGGGCGGCGGCGGGGCGGATGAAGTTTGCGGGATCACGCGCGGCAGGCTACCCGCCCGCCGAAGCAGAGTTCAAACTTTAGTTCCGCCGCGCCGCCGACGTGGTTGGCGCGGCTGGCGCGCCGCGTTCACGCCGCTTCATCGTCCGGACGTCGCGGCACGTTCGCCCTGTCCGGAGCGCTCCACGTTCAAGCGGCATGAATGCCACGCTCCGTCCGCACCCACTCCCGGTAATGCCGGAAGATCATCCGCGGACTGTTGCCCGCTTCCAGCGCGACCGCCCTGGCTGTTGGATGTTCCAACCCCCTCCCAAGCCGCCCCCATTCACTTCGCGGAGCGGCGAACGGGAAACCAAAAACGCAGCAGAACCACGCCAGCGAGGGCGGGCACGGCCGCATATTGCGCCCAGCAACAGGCCACGATGAGCTTCACGGTCGTGTCACTGGCCGCCGCGTAGAGAAAGTCGCTCATGAAAGCAGTTCCCCAGTAGCCGTCACGCACGTGGAAGCCTGGCCATTGCTGGGCCTCGCCAACGTAAACGCTCAATCCGCCAGCGAGGGCCGCCGCCAGCACAAACACCACTTCCAGCAGGCCTCTCATGGAAAGGGGCGCCGACTGGTTGGTGGCGGCAAATGCACGGAGGAGAGTCTGGATTTTGCCCCGGCGCACATCAACCGCTTTCACCGGCAAGTCTGGGAAAGCCTGGGTAGATCGCGCCCCCCCTGTGGTGAAGCTCAAAGTGTTGAGCACGCGTCGCAAGGGTGAGCGGCAGGTGGGAACGTGGACGCGGAACGATTGGCCCTCACCAAAAACGGCCCCATACATGCCCCTTTACGACAGGACGCGCCTGCTCGCCCGGCGTCCCCGCCGTCATTTTTGCCGCTTCCCCCCGGCTCCGGCCCGGTGCTAATTTCCCCGCATCCGAATCGCCCAATGCCCATGCGTGCTTTAGCCCGAGTTCTTTTTTTCGCCCTGATCTGGCCGTGCTGCGATGTCGCGCGCGCCGAGGTGGACTACGCCAAGAACATCAAACCGCTGCTCCACGAGCGCTGCTACTCGTGCCACGCCGCGATCAAACAAAAGGCCAAGCTCCGCCTCGACACGGTCGAACTCATGCTCAAGGGCGGCAAATCCGGGCCCGCCCTCCAGCGCGGACAGCCGGAGAAAAGCCTGATCCTCACGCGCGTCACCGCCACCGACCTCGCCGAGCGCATGCCGCCGGAGCACGAGGGCGAGCCATTCACCGCCGCACAGGTGCAGTTGCTCCGCGACTGGATTGCCGCCGGTGCGCCCGCGCCCGCCGATGAAAAACCCGAGACCGATCCCAAGGACCATTGGGCCTACCGCCCCCGCGTCCGCCCGCCCGTGCCGGCGGTCGCCAATGCGAAATGGGTCCGCAACCCCATCGACGCCTTCCTCGCGCAGCAGCACCAGCAGCACGGCCTCACGCCGCAGCCCGAGGCCTCGCGCGCCGTTCAACTCCGCCGCCTTTACCTCGACCTGATCGGCCTGCCCCCCACTACGGCCGAGCTCGCGGCCGTCGAGGGCGACAAGTCTGCCGATTGGTATGAGCGCGTCGTGAAGCGCCTCCTCGACGACCCGCGCCACGGCGAGCGTTGGGCGCGGCACTGGATGGACATCTGGCGTTACAGCGATTGGTGGGGCCTCGGCGACCAGCTTCGCAACAGCCAGAAACACATCTGGCACTGGCGCGACTGGATTGTGGAATCGCTCAACGCCGACACGCCCTACGACGAAATGCTCCGCCTCATGCTCGCCGCCGACGAGTCGCATCCCACCGACCTCCAGAAACTCCGCGCCACCGGCTTCCTCGCGCGCAACTGGTTCCTCTTCAACCGCCACTCGTGGATGGAGGAAACCGTCGAGCATGTGAGCAAAGGTTTTCTCGGCCTCACCGTGAACTGCGCCAAATGCCACGACCACAAATACGACCCCATCACGCACACCGACTACTACAAGCTCCGCGCCTTCTTCGAGCCGTATCATGTGCGGATGGACTCCCTCCCCGGCGAACCCGACCTCATTCGCAACGGCATCCCTCGCGCTTACGACGGCCTGCTCGACGCGCCCACCTACCGCTTCGTGCGTGGCGATGAAAACCGGCCCGACAAATCCGCCGTCATCGCGCCCGGCGTGCCCGAACTCCTCGCGTTCAAGGAACTCGCCATCAAACCCATCCAGCTCCCGCCCGAGGCGTGGCAACCCGAGCGCCGCCCATGGATTCTCGAATCGCAGCTCACCGCCGCGCGCAAGAAAATCGCGACCAACGAAGCCGCCGTCGCGAAGGCGAAGGAAAATCTAGCCGCCGCCCAAAAGCGCGCCGCCGAACTCCCCGTCACCAAGCCCGCGCGCGACGAAGTGCAGGACCTGCTCGACGACGCCCCGTCCAAGAAATCATCCGCTCCCAAGCCCGCCGCCGTTCCCGCCACTCCCGCCCCTCCCGCTGTCGCCCCGCTGGTTACCACCCGCTTCGCGCAGCCCGAGCCGATGCATTGGAAACTCTTCGGCGGCGACTGGTCGCACACAGCCGCCGGGCTGGAACAGAAACGCGACGGCACAACCCGCTTCGCCGCGCGCTGGCTGGGCAAGGCACCTCGCGATTTCGACGCCACCATCCGGTTCACCATCCGCGGCGGCACGACCTATCGCAGTGTCGGGCTGGCTTTCGATGCCACCCAACCCGACCCCGCGCAGACCGCCGCACCCGGCGACAGCGAGCTGAATGTCTATGTCAGCGCCTGGACCACCGGCCCGAAAATCCAGGCCGCCTACAGCCGCGGCACCGCGTGGCAATACCCGACCGATGCCATGCGCGCCCTGCCCATCGAACTCAACCGCGAATACACCCTGCGCGTGCAGACGCGCGGCCCGCTCATCAACACCTCCCTCAACGGCGAACCGCTCCTCGCCTGGCGCTCGCCGCTCGCACGCCGCGACGGCGCGATGCAACTCACCACGTTCGATGCCCTCGTGGTCTTCCACGAATTCACCCTGTCACCGCTCGCCGACAACGCCGTGCTGAGCGAACCCAGCGCCACTCCAGCCCCCGTCGCCGCGGCCAAACCCACCACGGCCGAGAGCGCCCGGGCCGCAGCCGACGATGCCCAGCGCGAGTTCGCCATCGCCGAACTTGCCGTCACCCTCGCCCGGTCTGAACTCGTCAGCCTCGAACATCGCATCGCCGCCCTCCGCGCCAGTTGGGCCAAAACGGATGCCGGCACAAATTCTCCCAACCCCGCGCTCGCCGATGCCGAACGTGAAAAAATCAAAACCGCCGTCCTCGCCGAACGCGAAACCGCCGTCGCCAAGGCCCGCCACACCATCGCCGATGCCGAGCTTCGCCTCGCCCGCGCCGCGAAGGACAAGAAGGCCGCCGTCGAGAAGGAACTCAAGACCGCCCGCGACTCGCTCGACAAAGCCACCAAGAGCGTCAGCACCCCCGTCGCCGCGACCGAGAAAGTCACCCCGGTTTCCGGCGCGAAGTGGACGCCCACGCGCTTTTTCAATTCTGGCAAGGACGACCCGACCGTCGAGTTCAGCCCCATCAGCAGCGGCCGTCGCACCGCGCTCGCCAACTGGATTACCGACCCGCGCAATCCGCTCACCGCACGCGTCGCAGCCAATCATCTGTGGACCCGCCACCTCGGCACGCCGCTGGTGCCGACCGTGTTCGAGTTCGGCCGCAAGAATCCGCCGCCCACGCATCCCGAGTTGCTCGACTGGCTCGCGTCCGAGTTGGTGGACAACGGCTGGAGCATGAAACACCTCCACCAGCTCATCGTGACCTCGGCGGCGTATCGCATGAGTTCGTCGCAGGCGGGCGGCGAGATCAGCGCGGCGAAAGACCCCGACAATCTGCGCTGGTGGCGCCGCACTCCCATCCGCCTCGAGGCGCAGGCCGTGCGCGATTCGCTCCTCGCCCTTTCCGGCCAGCTCGACCCGACCCTCGGCGGCCCCTCCGTTCCCACCGCCAGCCAGGCCGAATCGAAACGCCGCAGCCTTTACTTCTTTCACTCGAACAACGAACGAAACCTCTTCCTCACCACCTTCGATGAAGCTGGTGTGAAGGAATGCTACCGCCGCGACCAAAGCATCGTCCCGCAACAAGCCCTCGCCCTCGCCAACAGCCGCCTCGTGCATGACGCCGCCAGCCTCATCGCCACGCGCCTGACCGCCGAGGTTCCGCCCAACGACGACGCGGCCTTCGTGCGCCAGGCCTTCCGCACCGTCCTCGGCACCGCGCCCGGTGACGCGGAATCCGCCGCCTGCCGGAAAACCCTCGAGGCGTGGCGCAAGCTCCCGGGAGCCACTCCCGCCACCGCACGCGCCCAGCTCGTCTGGGCGCTCTTCAATCACAATGACTTCGTCACCCTGCGCTAACATTTCTTCGATGAACCCTCCCGCCGATTCAGGAAATCCGCCGATTCCCTTCCCCATCTGTGGCTTCCCTGAATCTGCGGGAAAAACTCCCTGCTCCACCGGTCTCGCCCGCCGACGAGATACCGCAGATTCAGAGAACCCGCAGATCGCATTTCCCATCTGTGGTCACCTTGAATCAGCGGCAACCCCGCCGGCTTCACGGACCATGCGTTGACCCTCGCGTAACAGACAATCTCCCATGAAAACTCCCTTCCCCCCGCTCCATCGCCCGTTGCCGCGCCGCGCGTTTCTCGCGGACCTTGGCATGGGTTTCACCGGCCTCGCACTCGGCGCGATGCTCCAGCGCGACGCCCGCGCCAGCAGCGCCGCCGCGTGGTCACC
Source organism: Akkermansia muciniphila (assembly GCA_945861535.1). GTDB lineage: Bacteria > Verrucomicrobiota > Verrucomicrobiia > Limisphaerales > BJHT01 > BJHT01. The sequence continues at coordinate 15,698 of CAMAUZ010000021.1, forward strand.
GCCGACCGGACTGCCGCATTCCGCCGCGAAGGCCAAGAGCGTCATCTGGCTCTTCATGAACGGCGGCGTGAGCCACATGGAGAGCTTCGACCCGAAGCCCATGCTCACGAAGTATGGCGGCAAGACGATTGCCGAGACGCCGTTCAAGGACGCGCAGGACCCGAAGAAGCTCGCGCTCGAACGCCTCGTCGTGCCCGACGGCAACGGCAACCAGCGCAACACGCTCTATCCGCTGCAGATTGGTTTTCAAAAGCACGGCCAGTGCGGCCTCGAGGTCAGCGACTGGTTCCCGCACATCGCGCGCAACGCCGACAAGCTCGCCGTCGTGCGCTCCATGTGGACCACCGACAGCAACCACGGCGCGCAGACGCAGTTCCACTCGGGCCGCCACATGAACGACGGCGACTACCCGAACCTCGGCGCGTGGGTGCATTACGGCCTCGGCAGCCTCAACGACAACCTGCCGCAGTTCATCTCCATCGGTAACCGCGAATACTGGAACAAGCGCGACGCCCATTACCTCGGCCCCGCGCACGACGCCGTGCCGCTGCGCATTGACCCGAACAACCCGCTCGACTTCAGCCGGCCCGAACGCCCCTTCACCCCCGAGGCGCAAACGCTTGGCATGGACCTTGTCCACCAGCTCAACGCACTGCGCGGCGTCGAGTATCCGCAGGACCCCGCGCTCGCCGCGCGCGTGGCTTCGTATGAACTCGCCTTCCGCATGCAGCGCTCCGTGCCCGAGGTCCTCGATTTCTCCAAGGAAACCGAGGAGACGAAAAAACTCTACGGCATCGACCAACCGCACTGCCGTGACTTCGCCATGCAACTGCTCGCCGCCCGGCGCTTCGTCGAGCGCGGCGTGCGCTTCATCCAAATCCAGCACGGGGCCGGCGGTGCAGGCGCATGGGACGCCCACGGCGGCCTCAAGAACAACCACACCAAGAACGCCCTCGCCGTGGACCAGCCCACCGGCGCGCTCCTCATCGACCTCGAACGCCGCGGCCTGCTCGACGAAACGCTCGTCGTGTTCGCCACCGAGTTCGGCCGCACGCCCGGCTCGCAGGGCAGCGACGGACGCGACCATCACATCTTCGGCTTCACCGTCTGGATGGCCGGCGGCGGACTGAAACGCGGTGTCGTCCACGGCACCACCGATGAAATCGGTTTCCACGCCGCCGAGAACCGCCACTACGTCACCGACATCCACGCCACCATCCTCCAACAACTCGGCCTCGACTCCCGCCGCCTCGAAATCCCCGGCCGCAAACGGCTTGAGATCGATCACGGAAAACCGATCACGGAAATCATCGCGTGATGGCCGACGTCGTCACGGATCACGTTGCCGAAGCACCCGGTGGCTGCATGTGCTTGGTCCCGGAGGGACGCCGTCAGGAGATTAGCCGGGGGCAAGTCCGCCCCGGCGGACGCAGCCCCCGGTTGCTGCGACGAGGAGACCGTGCCCCAGCGGGGCATCGAAGAATCGTCCCCTGTGGCGTTGTCGGCGCGACACGCTCCCCATCGGCCACGAGCAGAAAAGCTCCCGGAAATTCGCGCGCCCAAAAAATTTCTTCGATGCCCCGCTGGGGCAAAAAATATTCTCTTCCCGAATATCCGGGGGCCGCGCCCGCGGCGGGCTTGCCCCCGGCTAATTTCCTCTGGTGTCCCTCCGGGACGGGAAGCCGCCGGCGCGCGGGCGGTCCCCGCCCGCGGCGGCCACACACGCACGGGGTCGTCAGGATATTCCACCGCTCGATTCCCATTCACGCGCTGCGACCGGGGACCGGTCGCGCTCCGTTTTGGCTGCGGCTTCGCCGCGCTTCCGTTCCGCCCGACGCTTCGCCGCCGCTTTCGCCACATTTCAAAAGCCAATTGAACCCCCACGCCGCGCGGGCGTCTCAATCCGCCGAAAAATAAAACAAACATGCACTCAACCCGCCGCCTCCTCTCCTCCGCCGTCCTCGCCCTGCTGGTTCAATTCACCGTCGCCGACGCCGCGCGTGCCGCCGGTGCCGTGGCGCTGGGTGGAATCAAAACCCAGGCCGACCTCACGGCCGCGATCACAGCCACCACCGATCCGGCGGCGAAGCGCGCGCTGCAAACGCACGCCGCCGCCATCCTCGCCGCCGCGGCGAAAAAGCCCCACGTCGATCACGTCGTCGCCACGCTCGACAAAGCGCCCGGCACCTACACGAAAACCAACACCGCGCCCGCCGATCTCAAGGCCGCCCTCGGTGCCGAGGCCGCGCTGTTCGACACGTTGAAAATGGTGAACCTCGGCAGCGCGGCCTTGGGCATCAAAGGCAAGCGCGAGACCGATCCCTTCGATCAGGCCTTCTACGAGCACCTCGGCCACATCAGCGATCTCGAGAGCCTCACCATTCTCAACACCACCGCGCAGAATGACTGGCTCATTCCGCTGACCAATCTCCACGCGCTCACCCGGCTCGACATCATCAACCAGGCCAAGCTCAACGACACCGGCCTCGCGCACCTCGCCAGCCTCAAGCAGCTCGAGCGCTTCGCCTACATCGGCACGTCGATGACCGGCAAACCGTTCAAGGATTTCGCGGGCTGGACGAAGCTCAAAAGCTCCAGCTTCCGCGGCAGCCGGCTCGACGACGAAGGACTCCAGTACCTCTGCGAACGCTTCCCCACCTACGAAACCCTCAGCCTCGCCCATGCGCATTTCAGCGACGCGGCGGCGGTTCATCTCGCGAAGCTCAAGAATCTGAAGGGCCTCGAACTCGGCTCGACCAAGGCCACGTCGCAGACGCTCCGGCATCTGCTCGGCCTGCCGCTCGAATATTTCCAGCTCGGCGAAGGCGTCGATTCCGCCGGGTGCATCGACATCCTCAAGGAAATCAAAACGCTCAAGCGCCTGACCTTGAGCAACGGCAAAATGCTCACCGACGCCGACCTCAAAACCGTGGCCGGCATGACGCATCTCGAACACTTGGAACTGGGCGGCCTGCCATTGCCGCCCGCGCGCCTGCCGGTGCTCAAGCAGTTTGCCTTCCTCAAATCCATGCGCCTCGTCCCGCCGTATCCGAAAGAAGTGCAGGCGAGCATCAAGGAAGCGCTGCCGAAGGTGGCGCTGCGGTTTGACTGACCGCTGTAGGCGCCGACGTGAGGAGGCGGACCCGCCCACCCTTGTAGGAGTCGAGGTAACGAGACTCTAACCTTTTCCCCGCGAGACGCGGCCTGAGTCTCGTGGGCTGACTTGGGCGAGCCGCTGGGAACCGGAACTTGGTTGCCAGACGCCACTCGGAGTGCGTTTGGGCGGTCCGCTCGCGGACGGAGGCTAGAGTCTCGTTACCTCGACTCCTACAAGGGAGCGGCGCGCGCGCCTCAGTTCGCGGTTTCCACCGCGATCTGCTGCAGTTTGGCGGCGACGCCGGCGTCGATGGTGAGGCCGGGAAATTTCCGGGGCGCGCCGAGCGGGCTGTCGCGATAGATCGTCGTGTAGAGCACCAGCGCGGCGAGATAATTCCCCTGGTCGCTCGCGTGCATCCGGTCGGCGTACAACAGGTTGATCGCGGGAAATTTTTTCTGGCAGAGCGCGAAGGCGGTACCCACCCGGGCCAGGCGGACTTGTTCGCCCAGTTCGAGATCACCCAGGTTTTCCTTCAACGTCGCGTAGCCCCGCCGCAGCTCGGTCGTCATCTCCGCCGGACTGACATGCGTCGTGCGCGCCTTGTCCACGGAGTAATAATTGTAGCCGCCCCCGCGCGCCCAAGTTTCGTAGAGGACAATCATGGTGCCGGGGGAATGATCCCGGATGCGGTGGTACAAGGTTTTCCCGTTCGCGAGGAAATTGGCGAGATTACCCAGGCGCGTCGGCCGGGTGCTCGAGTCCTGCAACACCACCCAATTCCAGGGCCGGGCGTGCAGCGCGAGGGCCGTTTTCGGTTCGCGCAGATGACGGGACCAGCCCTCGTTCGCCCCGGCGCGCATGGCGACCGCCGCCTGGTGTCCCTTCGCCGCGGCGATGAGCTCGACCAGTTTCGGGATGCCGCCGTGGTTTTGTACCGCCGGGCAGCCGAAGCCGTAGGTGTAGCTGTTGCCGATGAACAGGATGTTTTCCGCGCTGAACCCCGCGGCGGGTACGGTCAGCCACAGGCCCAGCAGGGCCGAGGCGCGGAGGCGCGATGTGAACGGGTTGGCCATAAGTCGCGGGGTAGCTACCACCCAAGGCGGGAAGATTCAAACGGCAAAAAAGCGAATCATTCACAGCCGTGCAGGCTACGTTGACGCAGGAATCCCAATCCCGTCGCACCGGAATGACCACCTGTCCGCGCCGGAGGCGTTGTCGGAGCGGCGCCGGAGTGCGCCCGTTCTCGGACGCAGCGGGGTGGAGCGCACGGGGAGGCTCGGTGGTCCAGTGCCCCCGTGCGTGCGGGCGTCGCTGCGGCCGGGGACGACCGCACTCCGCGGCCGCGGCGCGGCCGGCGGGTTCACTTGATCTTCGGCGCATCGAATGTCGCGCCGGACTGGGTGTGGACGGCCTTGGTCACTTTGCCGGCTTTGTCCTTGGAAAATTTCACCGTGGCCGGGACGACGCGCCATGCGAACTCGGTGGCTGATTTCGCGAAGATGGGAAATTTTGGCTGTCCGGTGAGCTGCGCGAAGACGGTGTCGCCGTCACGCGTGACGGTCATCACCGCGCCGGGGCCGTATTGGTATTGGCCGAGGATCGCGTCGAGTTCGGCGGCGGTGAGTTTCACCTCCGCTTCCGCGAGGCGCGGGGCCTGGAAGGTCGCGCCGCCCTGTGTGTGCCGTGCGGCGATGACTTCGCGTTTTTCGTTCCGTAGAAAAACGACCTGCGCATCGGTCACTTTCCAAAAGAACTCGTCCGGTGCGCTGGGGAAAATCTCGGCCTTCGGCTGCCCCGTGAGCTGCGCGTGGAGCCGGCCGTCCGCGAGCGTCACTGTCATCACGGCGGTCTTGTAATCGTAGCGGCCCGCGAAGTCGGCGAAGGTTTTGCGGTCCACCTGGGGGTCGGTTTTCAGCGGCGACAGTTTGGCGATTTCCGCGGCGAGGAATTTCCCGGCGATGGTGCGCGTGATGCCCGCAGGGTCGTGGCCGGCGACGGGCGGCATGGCGTTCGCCAGTGCGATGAGGGTGCAGGCCTGGCCCGGCAACCGCAGCAGATCACTGGACCAGCCGTTCAATCCGCCGCCATGACCGAAGGCGGGCAGGCGGCTGGCGGGGGAAATCACGAGGCCGTAGCCGTAGCTCATGCCGTCCACGCCGGGCGGGAGCTGGACCGCGGTGGTCATCCGTTTGAATGACTCGGCCTTCAGGATTTTCCCGCCGAAGAGCGCCTCGCTCCACCGGTGGAGATCGCCGACCGTGGAGTAGAGCGCGCCCGCGCCGCCGGCCCACGACATGTCCCAGTCGAGCGCGGGCGCGGCTTTGCCGTCGGCGACCGAGTAGCCGCGCGCGAGGCCGGGAGGCGGCGCGGCGTTAACGAGGATGCCGGTGTCGCGCATCCCGAGCGGCGCGAAAAAAGTGTCCTGCAGAAAGGCCGCAAATGATTTGCCCGCGACCTGCGCGACAATCTCGCCCGCAAGAAAATAGGCGGAGTTGTTGTAGAGAAAACCCGCGCCCGGCGCGAAGTCCGCCTTGTCATCACGGAACCAGGCAATGAGTTCCGCGGGGGCGATGGGCCGGCTCACGCGCGCGAGAAACTCCGGCTTGCTGGTGTAGCTGTGGAGGCCTGAAGTGTGCGTGAGGAGCTGATGCAGCGTGATCTCGCCGCCGCGCGGGAAGCCGGGGAAAAATTTCTCCAGCTTGTCGGTGAGCGCGAGCTTGCCGTCCTCGGCGAGGCGCAGAATGGCGGCGGCGGTGAACTGTTTCGTCACCGAGCCGATGCGGAATTTGGTTTCCGGCGTCACCGAGATTTTCTTCTCCAGGTCCGCGAAACCGAAGCCGCCTTGGAAAACGATTTTGCCGTCGCGCGCGACGAGCACGGCGAGGCCGGGAAGGTTGTCACGCGTCAGTTTTTCGAGATGCGTTTTCAGGCCGTCCTCGAAGGGGGCTTCGGCGGCGCGCAACCCCGTGGCCGCGGAGGCGAGGAGTAGAAACATCGCGACGGCGCGACGGAATGTTGCGGTCACGGAGCAACGGATCTCGCGGCGTAGCGCAGCGGTCCGGGGCGCGGCGGGCGAGGACGCGCCGGGCGCACGGCGAACCGGGGAGGTTGCGGGGTTGCGGCGTTCGGGCGTGGATTCGAGGGCATTCATGGCGGCAGCTTGACGGTGGGAAAAAGCAGTTGGAACCACGAAAGACACGAACGACACGAAAGGGGAAGAGCAAGCGCGAGGCGGCGCGCGACCGGTCCCCGGTCGCAGCGGCAACATCGGAGCCGGGGCGTTCGGAGTTTCCAGCATCGTCGTGGGTGAGTCGCCGCTGCGGGCGGGGACCGCCCGCGCGCCGAAATGCGGCGGGGGGACGAGCGATTCAGCCCGCACCGCGCTGCTGATTTTCGCGGGGGAGGGTTAGAGTCTCCTCACGTCGTCTCCTACCAAGGAATTATTTTTTTAGCAGCCGGGCCTTCACCTCGGCGGGGAGCTGGGATTGTTGAATCCAGGTGGTGGCGGCGGGTTCGTCGGTGCGGAGCCAGTTGCGGGCGACGGCGGCGAGGCGCTGGTCGCGAGTCTCGGGATTGCTGATGGTCGCGGCCCATTGGAGGGCGTTGGCGGGATCGCTGGCGGCGACGGTCTGGGCGTAGGAGGCGATGGCGGGATCGCGATCGGCCCCGGCGGGCAGGGATTGAATCCATTGGGCGGCGGCGGCGGGATCTTGCTGCGCCCATTGGCTGGCGACGCTGGTGAGGGCGTCGGTGCGGGCGGTCCCCGCGGGGAAGACGCCGACCCAGGTGGCGGCTTTGTCCGGCTCGCTGCGCGCCCAGGCGGTGACGACATTTTGCACGGCTTCATTGCGGCCGGGGCCGTTGGGAAGCGACGCGACAAACGTGGCGGCGGCGTGGGGCGCCTGCTCGGCCCAGGCGGCGCTGATGCTGGCGATGGCCTGCGAACGCTGCGCGCCAGCGGGGAGCTGGGTCGCCCAGGTGACGGCGGCGGTGGGATCATTGCCAGCCCAGGTGACGAGGATGTTTTCGAGGGTGCCATGGTTGGCGTCGTTGCGCGGGAGGGTGAGGGCGAATGCGGCGGCGGCGGCGGGATCTGATTCCGCCCATTGCTGGCTGACTTCGGTGAGGGCGCGGGCGCGCGAGGGTTCGTCGGGGAGTTGGCGCGCCCAGTTCATCGCGCCCTCGACATCCACGCCGGCCCACTGCGCGGCGACGTTGCCGATGAGGTCGGCGCGCAGATTTCCGGCGGGGAGGGCGGAGACAAATTTCGCGGCGGCCTGCGGATCGGTGGAGGCCATCTGGCTGGCGATGCTTTGCAGGGCTTCGCGCTGGCCCTGACCGGCGGGAAGTTTCTGCGCCCACGCGGCGGCGGCGTCCGGATCGGCCTGTGCCCATTGGGCGGCGACGGTGCCGAGCAGACCGTTGCGCTGCGGACTGGAGGGCAGCGACATCGCCCAGTCGGCGGCCTGCTCGGGGCGCTGTTGCGCGAGCTGGTAGAGGATGCCTTGCGCGGCGTCGCGCTGGGCGGGGGCGGGGAGGGTCTTGAACCACGCGGTGGCGGCGTCGAGATCGGTGACGGCCCACGAGGAGGCGACGGCGTTCAGGAGGCTGGTGGTGGCGGAGCCGGGGGGCTGGGTTTGCACGTAGGCGGCGGCGGCGCGCGGGTCGCTGGCGGCCCAGGTGGAGATGATGTTCTGGAGCGTGTTCTGCCGCACCTGGGTGGCGGTGATGGACTGCGCCCAGGTGAGCGCTGCGTTGGGATCGGACTGTGCGAGGGCGGTAGCTATACTGCCTGAGGCGGCTTGTTTGGCGCGGCCTTCGGGGAGTTGTTTCACCCACGCGGCGGCGGCGTTGGGATCGGCTCCGGCCCACTGGGAGACGACTGTGTTCACGGCGTCGAGCTGGCCTTGCGCGGGGCTGAGGGTGAAGGCGAGGTCGAGCGCGGTCTTGGGATGGGTGGCGCCGAGCTGGGCGCAGACGGCCTGGACGGCGCTGCGTTTGCCCTGGCCCTCGGGCAGGCCCTGCACCCAGGCGGCGGCGGCGGCGGGGTCGCGACCGGCCCATTGCGAAGCGATGCTGCTGATCGCGCCGTCGCGCTGCGGGCCGGGGGGAAGTTCGCTGAGCGCGCGGCTGGCGGCGGCGGGATCCTGCGCGGCCCAGTTGCCGAGGATGAGTTCGGCGATGCCTTCGGAATCGCGCGGACCTTCGCGGCTGCGGAGGGCGTTGTGTTGCTTGAGCAGCTCGAAGGCGGCCTGGGGGTCCAGCCCGGCGAGGGTCTGGGCGACGGCCTGGATGGCCTGAATGCGCGCGGGTCCGGCGGGCAGTCGCGCAGCCCACGCGGAGGCGGCGGGCGCGTCGCTGGCGGTCCACGTTTCGAGAATACTACGGATCGAGTTCTGGCGTTCGCTGAGATTGCTCAATCCTTGGGCGTGAGTGATGGCGGCCACGGGATCGCCGTCGGCCCAGCGGGCGAGGAGATTTTGGATGAAGCCGGTGCGCAGGTCGGCCTGGGGAATGGCGCGGGCGTGGACGAGGGCGGCGGGCACGTCGGTGGGGGCGAGGCTGGTGGCGAGTTCGGAGAGCGCGGCCTGACGTTGGTCGGGGGAGGGATCGCGGAGCGCGTCTTGGATGCGGGCAGGGAGGTCGCCGATGGGCAGATGGGCGCCGACCGGCGAAGGATGGGCCTTGGGCGGACGGGCGGGGATTGGCGGGACGCCGGGTATGGCCGAGCGCGCGGGCGCGGGCGGCAACGTGGGAGTGAGTTTGGGACCGGGATCGGGAATTTCCGCACGGGGCTGGGGCGGGCGGACGAACTGACGGTCGAGCAGAATTCCCGCGAGCGCGCCGGTGGCGAGCAGGGCGGCGGCGAGGAGCGGTGGTGGCCAGCGCATAAATGAAGGTGGGTGTTGGGTTGGGTTGGGTGGCGGGTTCGCGTCGGCAGTGTTGGTGTCTCGCACGGGGTGTTGTCCGACGGAGAACCTGCGTGGGAGACAGGCTAGGGACGTGCGTGTTGGTGGAAAGGGAATTTTGAAAAGCGGCGGCGTGGCAGGGCGCGCGTGAGCACAGGGGAATTGGGCAGGGGAATTTTGAGCAGCGGAATGAGCGGGGGCGGATGGATGATGCGGTATTTCAAGAACAGGAACGAAGTCAGGCGAACAGACGGCAGCGGCGGGAGCTGGGTTACGGAACGAATTTGAAACCACTAACCGGCACTAACTGGCACTAATAAGAAGAGCCAGCAGACTTCACTCCCCGGTGTCGTTCGCATTGGTTTTCATTAGTGCAGGTTAGTGGTTTTGAATTTTTCCCTGCCGAGCAGTTGCCGCATTCAGTTTCGTGTCGTCAGCCCCCGCACCGGACGGACTTCATCATTGTTTCTTCCCGCCCCGACCGCCCTTGCCGGGTGCGCGGTCGCGCAGGGGCCAGTCGGGATGGGTGGTGCGGGCGGACTGGAAGAGCGCCTCGGCTTTCGCAACCAGCTCGGGTTTGTCGGCGGCGAGATTGGTTTTTTCACCGGCGTCGGTTTGGAGATTGTAGAGTTCCGTCTTCGCGCTGAGGCCGTTTTTCACGGCCTTCCAGTCGCCGAAGCGGACGGCTTGGAGCGACGGGCCTTCGTGCAGTTCCCAGTAGAAGTAATCGCGCTGCGGAGCCGCGCCACCTTTCAGAAAACTCGCAAGCGAGAAGCCGTCGGGCTGGAAGCCGGCGGGCAGTTTCGCGCCCGCAAGTTCGGTCGCGGTGGGGAGAAAATCCCAGAAGGCCCACGGCTCGTGGCTGACGCGTCCCGCGGGCACCGTACCGGGCCAGCGCGCGATGGTCGCCTGTCGCAATGCGCCTTCGTAGAGACCGCGCTTGAAGCCGCGCAGGCCGTTGCCGGCCTGATCAAAGAGCTTCCCGATCTCCGACTGCGGATTGAAGGACGAGCCGTTGTCGCCGGCGGTCATGACGAGAGTTTTTTCGTCGAGGCCGAGTTCCTTCAGCAGCGCGAGCAGACGGCCCACGTCGGCATCGAGGCGCGTGACCATCGCGGCGTAATTTTTCTGCTGCGCGGTCCACGGCTTGTCCTTGTAGAGGCCCTGATCGTTGATGTGAAACGCGCCGTGCGGGAGCGTGATCGAGTAGTAGAGGAAGAACGGCCGGTCCTTGTTTGTTTTCACGAATTTCAGCGTTTCGTCCGCAATGAGATCCTGCGCGTAAATCGGGCCGGTGCCATCGACCTTGGTGTTGCCGTCGTTGCCCGGCAGCTCGAAACGCTGGTCGTCGCGGTAGAGATATTTCGGGAAGTAGCTGTGCGCGTGACGCTGGCAGTTGTAGCCGAAGAAGTGATCGAATCCGAGTTTCAGCGGGCTGCCCGTGGTGTCGAACATCCCCATGCCCCACTTGCCCACGCACGCGGTCGCGTAGCCGGCGGACTTGAGAATCTGCGCGACGGTGACCGTGCCGGCGGGCAGCGGCTTCTGGCCTTCGGTGCCGAGTTCGCGGTTCGCGCGGATGGGCGAATGGCCCGAGTGCAGCCCGGTGATGAGCGACGTGCGGCTCGGCGCGCAGACACTCGTGCCGCAATAGCCCTGCGTGTAGCGCGTGCCCTCGCGCGCCATGCGGTCGAGGTGCGGCGTCTGGATGAGCTTCTGCCCGTAACAGCCGAGGTCGCCCTGCGCGAGGTCGTCGCTGAGGATGAAGATGAGGTTGGGCTTGGCGGGCGCGGCGGAGAGTTGGCCGCAAAGAACGCAAAGAGACGCAAAGAGGGAGAGGAGTGATTTCATGGGAGAGACTTTCGCCAAGCCAGGGCTGCCGCGCGCAACCGAGTCACCGTCGCGGGATCGGCCCCGGCGAGGTTCTTCGTTTCGTTGGGATCGGTGGCGAGATCGTAGAGTTCCGCGCCGGGGCCGTCGGCGTTGACGAGGAGTTTCCAATCGCCCTCGCGCACGGCGACGTTCGGGGATTTCGCGCCGGGTTCGTTCGGATACGGAAAGGCACGGATGCCCGATTTGCCCACGGGCGCGGGCTGGCGGCCGTATTCCCAGAAGAGGGGTTGGGTGCGCCCGGTGTTCGCGCCGCGGAACACGGCGGACAAATCTTCACCATCAAACTTCACGCCCGCCGGTGTGGGCACGCCGGCCAGAGCGCAGAGCGTGGGAAAGAAATCCACGGCGCTGACGACGGTGGCGGTGTTCACGCGGTTGGCAGGAATGACACCGGGCCAGCGCGCGACGAACGGCGTGCGGATGCCGCCTTCGTAGAGGCTCCACTTCATGCCGCGCAAGCCGCCGGTGCGTGTGCGATTGAGCGAGGGCTCCGGGCCGTTGTCGCCGGCGAGCAGCACGAGGGTGTTCGTCGCCGCGCCGAGTTCGCGGAGGCCGCCGAGCAGGCGGCCGATTTGCCGGTCGGTCTCCACCAACACGTCGCGATACTTGGCCGCGAACTCGCGCTCATCCTTCCCCTCCTTCGGGCTATACGGCGTGTGGACGTCGTCGAGCCAGAGGTTCACGAGCCACGGCCGGGCGCCGCTCCGCTTCGCGAAGGCCAATGTCTCGTCCACCATCCAGCGTGTGCGGTCGTGCCGCGCGACCTGCTGCTGCTCGCGATTGGTGGCCCACGGCATGGTCTTGAGGCCGAGCGGTGCGGCCGGCTCGGGACTCTCGTAGGTGCCCAGCCCGCCATCGTAGCCGTAGGCCGCGAACTTCGGCGCGTCGCTCACGTCGCGGCCGCCGCCGAGATGCCACTTGCCGATGTGCGCGGTGGCGTAGCCCGCCTGCTTGAACGCACGCACGATCGACGGGGCATTCGGGTCGAGGAAGTCCGCCTGTCCGCACGCAGCATTGCCCGCGCGGCTCTGGAGAAAACTCGTGATGCGCCAGCGCGCCGGGAACTGTCCGGTGAGCAGCCCGCACCGCGACGGCGAGCAGATCGGCGACGCGACGTAGAACTGCGTGAAGCGCGTGCCCTCGCGCGCGAGCTGGTCCATGCGCGGCGTGGGCACCCCTGCGCCGCCGTTCGCGCCGAGATCGCCCCAGCCGAGATCATCCACGAGGATGAAGAGGAGGTTGGGCCGGACGGGCGCGGTTTGGGAATGGCCGCAAAAAACGCAAAGGAACGCAAAAAGGAAGGAAAGGCGGGTGCGGAGCATCTGCGCGGGCTGGTCGAATCCACGGCGGTCTGCCGCATTATTTCGCCTCGATCACCAGGCCGGGGCGGGATTGTTTCAATCGTTCAATTCCCGCGGGCGTGATTTTTTTCAGGCCGAAGAGCGAGAGTTTCTTGAGGGACTTGGCGGCGGCGAGCGACTGGAGGCCTTCGTCGTCCACCTGGGCGCTGCCGAGTTTGAATTCTTCGAGCGCGGGCATTTGCGCGACCAGTTTGAGCGAATCGTTGCCGACGGTGGGGGCATGGGAGACATCAAGCTTGCGGAGGGTGACGATCCGCGCGGCGTGGGCGAGGCCGGCGGCGGTGGCCTGGTTGTCGAGCAGGGTGAGTTCTTCGAGCGGCAGATTCACGAGCGCGGCGACGGCTTCGCCCGAGCTGGCTTTGTCGGTGCTGCCCATGCCGCAGCGCTTGAGCCGGGTTTGTTTCGCGAGGCTCGCGGCGCCGGCGTCGGTGAATTTGCTGTGCGCAAACCAGAGCCGGTCCGCGATGGGAACTTCGGCGATGGCCGCCAGGCCGGCGTCGTTCAATGGCGTGAAGTGGAAGTTCACGCTCTCCAGATTGCGGAGGGCCTTGAGATGCGCGAAGCCGGTGCCGGTGCATTGGGTGGAGGCCAGTCCGAGAATCCGCAATTCGGTCAGGCCGGCGAGATGCTTCAGGCCGTCGTCGTTGACGGGCGTGAGGGTGAGGTTGAGTTCCCGCAGGCCGGTCAGCTTGCTGAGACGCCGCAGGCCGGGGCCTTGAATGGCGCAGTTGGCGAGGTCGATTTTTCGCAGCGTGGTGACGTTCGCGAGGCGCCAGAGCCAGTCGTCGGTGACGCGTTCGTTGCGGCCGCCTTTGCCCTTGAGCGGGTTGTTGCCGTTGTAGAGATCGACCGCGGTGGGGACATCGAAAATCTCGGTCCCGGTGTCGCCGGTCGCCAGGTAAAGCCATTGCGGCGCGGTGGGAGTGCAGATGAGTTTGCCGCCGAGTTCCTTGATCTCCGCCTCGAGCGCGAGGGTGGCGTGGCGCGCGGCGCCGGCGCGCTCGATCGCGGGGAGCAGGGCCGTGAGGTTGCGCTGCAAATTCTTGTCCGAGATTTTGGCGATGAGTGCGGGGCGGAACGGGGTCGCCGCGGGCGAGAGGATGTGCGGGAGCAGGATTTTGTCGGGCGGAGCGGTTTGCAGGCGGGCGAGGATGCTGTCGAGATATTGCTTCATCGCGGGTTCGGTCTTCGCGAATCCGGCGGCTGACAAAGGCTGGCCGAGCGCGAGCCGCATGGCGTTGTGCATGAGATATTTTCCGCTGTCGGATTTGAGGTGGATGTCGTCGCGATACAAATCCACGAGGTTCTTGATCGGGGCCTGTCCGGCGGCAACGTCCTCGGCGATTTGCGCCAGAAGATTTTGGGCAAGCGTCTGCCGCAGCTCGCGGCCGGGATGGAGGCGGCGCAGTTCGGCGAGCAGGGCGCGGAAATAACCGGGGTTGTGGACCATCTGATCCGGCGCGGCGTAGCCCGCGAATTCGTCCGCGTGCTGGGCGTGTCGGGACCAGCCGGAGTGAATGACGAACACGGCCTTGGGCTGCAGCTTCATCCAGGCGGAAATGGTTTCCACGTCCTGGGCCAGGGTCGAGCCGTAGTGCGGCTGCACGGAGATGACATCGTATTGGCGGTCACGCAGGGCGGCCGGCCAGAGGGTGGAATTGGTCACGCAGGGCTTGTCCGGATGGCTGAAAATACGGGTGAGGTGCGTGCCACAATCCACATGCCATTGCACATCGCCGGACAACAGCGACGGCACGGTGTCCCAGGTGAGGGAATTGCCGATCAGGTAAAACCGGGTGGCGGTCGGGGCCGGCGCCGATCCGGCGGGTGTGGCCGCGGTCGTGACGAGGGTGAACAGGAGCAGGGCTTTGAAGAAATGCTTCATAGTTATGTGGCGGTCACTTTCCGTGGGGTCGCGGTGAAGTCGATTCTCTTTTTCCGCGGCGTCCCGGGTGCGCGGCTGAGTGGCCAGATCGTGGGATCAGAAATGCGGCGAGGAAGTGCGGGATTGCTCGCGCACATAATTCCGTGCTAGTTTGCCGCCATGAAAATGATCCTTTCCGAAGACATCATCAGCGTGACCGATTTCGCCCGCGGCACCAAGGAGCACCTGGCCGAGCTGACCAAGACCAATCGCCCGCGGGTGCTGACGCAGAATGGCAAGGCCGCAGCGGTGGTGCTGTCGGTGGCGTGCTATGAGGAGATGGCTCATGAAGCGGAGGAACGACGGCTGGATATGGAGCTGAAGGCGGCGCTGGAGGCTTATGACCGGGGCGACCGGGGCCGCCCCCTGGACGAAGCATTCGCTGACCTGCGGCGGAAGCTCTTCAATTCGACCCGGGTCAAATGAGCTATCACGTAAAGCAATCGGTTCTCGCTGATGCCTCCATCGCCGCTCAGGTGGACTGGTATCAGGAGGACGAAAGTCGCGGCGGAGAGGTGCTGGCGAAACGCTGGTTTGAACAACTTCACGCAGCGCTCGCGGGACTGGCAGAGGAGCCGTCCCGCCACCGACTGGCGCCAGAAAACGGCAAATGGCTTCCGCAACATCAGATCCGCCAGGTGCGCTTCCGCCCGTGGAAATCGGGCGTGGGCTGGCGGGTGCTCTACACGATTGATGAAGCGGCGAAGACGGTGATCGTGCTGCAAGTGCGTCATGCCCACCGGCGCTTCCTTCATGAGAGCGCGGAAGAGAACGTGGGCTGAAGGGGCGCATCGGCCGCTGAAATTGACTTCGGGACCTGTGGACATAAAATGTCCCCACGATGAAAACAGCGACCGTGCGTGATTTGCGGAACAACTTCCCCCGGCTTGAGGCGTGGCTGCGGGATGGCGAGGATGTGTGCATCGAGAAGCGTGGCGAGCCGGTCGCCATGCTCACAGCGTTGCGGGGCAAGCGGGCGGCGCGCGTGAAGAACCCTGACTTCGAAGCGCGGCGGAAGGCCATCTGGGGCGACCGGGTGTTCAGCGACGCGGAGGTGCAGGCGATGCGGGCGGCCGAGTTGGAGGACGAGGAGGGATGAACTGTTTTCCTGACACCTCGTTCCTGTGCTCGGTGTATCGCACGCAGATTCATTCGCCGCAGGCCGATGCCTTCATGGACGCGCGGAAGGAACCATTGCCGGTGTCCACGTTTCTGCTGCTGGAGTTTCGCCAGTCGGTGCGGTTCCAAGTGCGGTTGCACGCCGCCGACAAGACGAAGGGCTTCGGCAAACACGAGGCCACGCAGATGCTGAAGGACCTGGAGTCCGACCTGCGGACGAAGGTGCTGGAGGTGGTGGCGGTGGACTGGTCGGCGGTGCATCAACGCGCCGAGGAATTGAGTGCGCGCCACACCGAGCAGGCGGGGCATCGGCTCGCGGACATCATGCACGTCGCGACGGCGCTGCATCTGGGCAAGGGCGAGTTCCTGACGTTCGATGGGAATCAGAAGCGGCTCGCGGAGGCGGAGGGGCTGAAGGTCGTGGTGTAAAGAGCGTGGTGAGAAGTAGCCGCCGAGGTGACGAGGCGGAGGTGATACACGCAGACGGAGCGGGAAATCCGCCTCCTCACGTCGGCGGCTACAGGGCGGCGGCGGTTTTCACTCACGACCTGTGAAGTCCGCGCTCCTGGGGCGCTGACTGCGTATCAGCCGTTGTGAAAGTTCACGCTGTCGGTTCCGTGGTCGCCGTCCTCCGGTGGAGAAACACGGTGCCCGGCTTGGTTGTCGGAACCACCGGTCAGTCACGCTGGCGCTGACATCCGACAGCCGAACCCCGGCGGGGTTCCCCGTGCATAGCCGGGGGTGGAGCGAGGGACGAGCGACACCCCCGGATTTCCGCCGCAGCGCTCAAGAACCCCGGCGGGGTTCCCCCGGCACCAAGTCGTCCACGGTTCGGTGGATGGGACCACCCCGCCGGGGTGGCGGACATTGAGGCCGCAGTTTCCGGGGGTGCGCTCGTGCCTCGCGCACCCCCGGCTATTCACGGACAACCCCGCTGGGGTTGGGCTGGCGGATACCGGCACCAACTTTCGCAACGATTGATAGGCGCGGTTTAATTGGCTCCGGCTTCAATTGTTCTTCCCCCCTTGCGTCACGAACTCCTCGCGGCTGAGGAAGCCGTCTTTGTCGGTATCGAACTCAGCGAGGCGCGCGGGGGCTTGGTCGGGGTCGGGTTGGTTGGCGAGGAATTCGGAGCGGGAGAGTCTGCCGTCTTTGTTTTTGTCCTTGGAGTCGAAGAGGGCGTTGCGGTCCACCGCAGGCTTCGCTTTGGCGGGCTTGACGGCGGGCGCGGAACTGATCTGCGGTTTGGCTTCGGGATGGCGGGCGAGCATTGCCCGGAGATGCGCGACAACTTCGGGCTGCGCCGCGGCGAGGTTTTTGCGTTCCAGCGGGTCGGCTTCGTAGTCGTAAAGCTCCAGGTCGGCTTCGCTGGCGGGCGCGCCGATTTTCTTCCACTCGACGAGGCGGTGGCGCTCGGTGCGGATGGCGCGGCCGAGCACGGGGCCTTTGCCGGGGGCGTTGCGCGGATAGACGTGGATGGCGTGGTCCTTGGTCGGCGCGGCGGGGTCGCGCAGGGTGGGGACGAAGCTGCGGCCGTCCAGACCGGCGGGCGCGGGCAGGCCGGCGAGTTCGCAGAGGGTCGGATAAATGTCCACGGTCTCGACGAGGGAGCCGCTTCTAGAGCCGGCCTTCACGCCCGGCGCGGCGACCAGGAGCGGGATGCGCGCGGCCTGTTCGTAGTTGGTGTGCTTGCACCAGATGCCGTGGTCGCCCAGGTGCCAGCCGTGGTCGCCCCAGAGGATAATGATGGTGTTCTCCGCGAGGCCGAGTTCGGCGAGCACGCGGCCGAGCTGCGCGTCCATGTAGCTCACGGCGGCGTGGTAGCCGTGGATGAGCGTGCGCTGGAGGTCGTCGTTGAGCGGACCGGTTTCGGGGATGTCGCTGTATTGGCGCAATTCGCCGCCAGACTGCGGAGCGTACACGGGCGCGCCCGCGGGCGGCGTGCGCACCTCGGCGAGCTTGAAACTGCTGCGGTCGTAGAGGTCCCAGTACTTCTTTGGTGCGACGAACGGCAGGTGCGGCTTCACGAAACCGACGGCGAGAAAGAACGGCTCGGCGGGCTTTTCCTTGGCGGCGCGCAGGCGTTCGATGGCGTGGTCGGCGAGCGCGCCGTCGGGGTAGGTGTGGTCGGGCACGTCGGCGGATTCGTAGGCGGCGCCGCGCGGGAGGTCTTTCGCGGATTTGTTCGAGAAGAGTGCTTCCTCGCGCGTAAGGCCGGCCTTGGCTTGGCTCGCGGGCAGCGCGTAGGCGACGACGTTAGCGTTCCAATGCGGCAGGCTCCACGACGCGGGGTCGTTGGTGTTGCCGTGGCCGACGTGGAAGATTTTCCCCATGCCTTCGACGCGGTAGCCGTTCTGCTTGAAGAGCTGCGGGAGCGTGACGGCGTCGGGGCGGGCGCGGCGGAAGTTGGTGCCGAGATCGTAGATGCCGAGGGTCTGCGGGCGCAGGCCGGTGAGGAGGGAATTGCGCGACGGCGAGCAGACGGCCTGGTTACAGAACGCGCGGTTGAACTGCACCGAGCGCGCGGCGAGGCGGTCGATGTTCGGCGATTTCACCAGCTTGTCGCCGTAGCAGCCGAGGATGGGCTTGAGGTCATCGACGCAAATGAGGAGGACGTTGGGTTTCGGGGCGGCGACGGAATCCAACGCAATGCCGGAGAGCAAGCAAAGGACGGCGGCGAGGAGGGAACGTGACGGCTTCATGGAGGCGGAGTTTAGCCATGAGGGGCGGTGTGGGAATCACGGATTTGTCGGCTGGCCAACGGTTGCGAGGCGGTGCAATCAAAACGGCGCTCGCGGAGCACGGGGATGGTCGCTGCGGGTAGGGCGCATCTGTCCGCAACGCGCCAGTTGCGGGTCCCCACGCCCTGCGGCGCGCTGCGGACAGACGCGCCCTACCCACGTCAGTTCATTGCCCGCACGACAGCGGAGCAGCTTGGCCGGAAAGTTTGGGAGAAGCCGGGGGACGGGTGACGGCAAGGTCGGCTGCGGCGAACACATTCGGTCCCAAATGATTTTGCCTGTCGCCGCCGGGCGCGACTATTTTTCCGGCATGGCATGGCGCATTCACGACAGTGTGGTCCGGGGTGAAATTGACAACCGGGTAAAGGGAATCGTGCGCGGGACGCTGTGGCTCGACGGTGTCGCCGAGCCCGTGCAGCTCGAACTGGCGGGTAATGCATGCCCGGACTTGGCGGGTTGCCTCCTCCAGTTCGCGAACCCGGCGAAGACCTATCCGATGCGAAAGCAGCCGGCGTTTGCGCCAGTGCAGCGCGGGCGCATCGGGAATCTTTCGGCGTCGCAGAAGGTGCGGGTTTTCACGGTGCCCGACGACGTGGCGTTCGCGATGATCGACCGGGGCGAGAAGCCGCCGGAGCGGCTGGCCAACGCGCTGTATCTCGAATGGTTCAGCGACGGCAACGGGCGGGTGGTGCTCGAGAGCACGGAGTTTCAGCTCACGATTTCCGCGCCGGAGTGGCGGTTGACGGCGGCCGAGGAACAGCAGCGGGCGCAGGATGCCGAGGCGGGGTGGGAGGGTTTTTCCAAGCAATTGAGCGAGGCGGTCGAGAAACAAAAACGCGGGCAGAAGGATCCGGAGGCGGAGTGGGACGAGCATGATTACGAGCGGATGCTGCGGGAATCCGATGCGCGCACGGACAAATACATGGAGTTGCAGGAGAAGTATGGCGATTCGGACGAGGCCGAGGAAAAGATCGCGCGGGAGATGGGCTGGCTGGAGGAGCTGACGCCAGAGGAGGCGGAGGAGCAACGGCTGCGGATCGAGGAGATCAATCGCGCGTGCGAAGCGGCGCTGAATGAGCCGGACCCGGAGCCGGAGCCGCATCGCGAGGGCATCGACTGGATGCGTGACGCGGACGGGAGAATCCATCATCCGCTGCAACATCGATGCAAGGAAAGTGCGATGAAGTTCCGGCGCCAGACTGATGAGCTGGGCTTGCGGGAAGCGGGGGACGACGATTTCCGGCAGCTCATGGGCGAGTGGATAATCACGGGCGCGAAGCTGGCGGACGCGCTCGGCGGAGTCGCCGATGGCACGAGACCGGCCGACGCGAGTTTCACGGTGGCGTATCTCAAGCGCGCGCTCGATCACCTGCACCAGGCGCAGGCGGGATTGGAGGCGGTCGCCCCGAAGCAGGTGCTGCCGGCGGCCGTGGTCGCCGAGGTGCGCGCGGAGTTGTTCGCGATCCGGGAAGGCATCCTGAAGCTGATGGATGACTTTCGCGGGCGGGGGTGAACGGGAGGCTGGTGCGGTGCTGTTTTTTTAGACAGGAAAATGGAGGACAGGAAAATGGAGAGGATGATCCCGTCTTCAATTTTCCTGTCCTTAATCTTCCTGTCTGAATTCCCGCCGGGCTGTCCGCGGCCGGGCGGCGATTTTTCATGGCAGCCGTGGTTTTCGGAAATTCCCGTTGACCCTCGGGAACGCTTTTCAGTACTGTCCGCGCCGAAATCCGTTCAATCCAACTAAACAAAAAAACATGAGCAATACCGTTGTCCCTGTCATCAGCTCCAGCGTGGCCGGCCCGCTGGGCGTCATTCATCTGCCCCGTTTGTGGCTCAAGGTCTCCCTCGAAGCGCGGGGCAAGCTGGCCGCGGGCTATCCCGGCCTCGGCGCGGGCTACGACTCCATGGTCTGCGGGGCGCTGAATCTGAACCCCGCCGCCGTGAAGGCGTTCATCGCGGCCTCGCGCCCGACCTATCCGCAGTTTGAAGCGTGGATCCAGAAGCAGCCGGGCGTGAAGCTCGACAAGGCCACGATCTACAAGAACAACGTCGCCATCATGGGCTACATCCATGACGATGCGACCCGCAAGGGCATCCTCGGTGCCAGCGGCCTCGCCGACGACGGCTCGGTCAACCCCGGCGCGGTGGACCTGAACAACATCGACGACTGGTTCGAACTGCATCAGGCCGAACTGAAGTAAGCGGGCGCTTATTTTCGCAACCACCGGCGCGGACGAAAGTTCGCGCCGGTTTCTTTTTTCGGAGGAGAAGTGGGCGACTCATCGGCCGGGTGCGCCCCGAGCACAGCGGGGGAGGGCGGTGTTTCCGCCGCTACGGCGGGGAAAGCGAAGGGAGCGTTGGGTTGTTTGCAGTTCCCCGTGCCGGACGGACGGCTCTGCGGCATGAACGCCGCGCCCGGGGTGCGGCGGATTTCGCCGCCGTTTTTTTTCGTTACAGACAAACGGCTCCGGAGTTTCTACTCTCAACGAAAGTCGGCGCGGCCCGGTGTGGGTTTTGTGTCGTCAGCCATATTCGTTACCTATGAAGAGCAAACCAGGACAGAACCGCAGCGGCCTGTTGGCCGGCGGGAACTGGATCATTGACCAGGTCAAGATCATCGATGTTTTCCCGAAGCGCGAGTCGCTGGCCAACATCCTCAGCCAGTCGCAGGGCACGGGCGGCGCGCCCTACAACGTCGCCATCAACCTCGCCAAGCTCGGCGCGCCCTTCCCGCTGGCGGGCGCGGGGCTGGTCGGCAAGGACGCGCTCGGGACGGCGATCCTCGAGGATTGCCAGCGCCACAAGGTGGACACGAAATTTCTCAAAGCCACGCCCGCGGCGTCCACCAGCTACACGGACGTGATGACCGAGAAGGCGGACGGCAAGCGCACGTTCTTCCACAACCGCGGCGCCAATGCGCTGTGGAAAGGGGAGGATCTCGATTTCACCAAGACCAAGGCGAAGATTTTCCACCTCGGCTACCTGCTGCTGCTGGACGCGCTCGATGCGCCGGACAAGAAGTGGGTGACGCGCGGCGCGGGCCTGCTGGCCGCGGCGCAGGCGGCCGGACTGAAGACCTGCGTGGATGTGGTCAGCGAGGACAGCAACCGGTTCGCCCAGATTGTCACACCGGCGCTGAAGTACACCGACTACTGCATTCTCAACGAACTTGAGGCCGGAAGCACCACGGGTTTCAAGATTCGCAAGGCCGACGGCAAGCTCGACACCGTGGCCCTGCGCCACGCCGCCGGCGCGATGCTCCAGCTCGGCGTGAAGGAAATCGTGGTGATTCATTTCCCGGAGGGCGGCTTTGCACGCACCCGCGACGGCAAAGATTTCTGGCAGTCCTCGTTAAACATCCCGGCCAAAGCCATCGCGGGCACGGCGGGCGCGGGCGACGCGTTTTGTTCGGGCGTCCTGTATGGCCTGCACGAGGGGTGGGACTTGCAGCGCTGCCTTCTCACGGCGGTCTGCGTCGCCGCCGCGTCGCTCTCCGATCCGACCTGCACGGCGGGGGTGAAGAAACTGGAAGAGTGTCTGGCGCTCCCGAAGAAGTTCAAGGTCCGTCCGCCGCTGGAACCGAACGATTGACGCCCCGGGTGCGCGGGCGGCCCGCCCGCGAGTTCCCTGACCGCTGCGACCGGAGCGTCCGGCGGTCCGATCTGAAAACGAAAAAGCCCGCGGAAACGCGGGCTTTTTGCTGTCTAAAATTCCGCCGCTTTGGGGCCGCCGGAGTCCGGTGCCTCAGGCCCGCTCCATATACTTCCCGGTGCGCGTGTCGATCTTCAGCTTCTCGCCGGTCTTGATGAACAGCGGCGCCTGCACCGTGATGCCGGTTTCGAGCGTGACGGTCTTTTGCACGTTGTTCGCCGAGTCGCCGCGGATGCCCTCGGGCGCTTCGGTCACTTTTAGCACCACGCTGGAGGGCAACTCGATCTGCACCGGCTTGTCGTCCACGAGGGTCACGGTGACGACCGCGTTCTCGACCAGGTAGTTGACCGCATCGCCGACGATCTCGGGCGTGATGGTGATCGTCTCGTAGGTTTCGGGATTGGAGAAAACGTAATCCGCGCCGTCCTTATAGCTGAACTCCATCTTGGTGGTCTGCATCGGGATCACCTCCAGCTTCTCGGTCGAACTGAAGCGCACGTCGGAAGATTTGCCGGTCCTGATGCTCCGAATCGACGCCTGCACGAAGGCGCGCAGGTTGCCGGGGGTGCGGTGCTGGGTGTCGAGCACCACGGCGATGTCCCCGTTGTAGTTGATCGCCATTCCCTTCCGCAGATCGTTTGCTGTAGCCATAAGCGAGTTGTCGAAAAAATAATTTGCCCGCGTTCGGTGCGGGACGGAGCGCGGACGCTAGCCACGCGCGGTTTGAATGCAAGCGTCCAGTTTGCGGCGCGCGACAATGGGGCGTTGCGGCGGGGGGCGGAGGCTGTTAAGAAACTGCGCATCTCGCGGCGCAATCTTTCACATTTCAACGCCCATGCCCGGTTTCATTGAATTTCTTCTCCTCGTGGGCGGTGTGATTTTCGCCTTCCGGCTGCGCGCGCGAGACAAGCGGGAGGCCGAGGCGCGGGCGCAACGGATGGAAGTGGAACTCGCGCGGCTGCGGGAGGAGGTGGCGCAGATCAAAGCGGGTGCGGTGTCAGTGCCGGCCCCGGCAAAGGCTCCGGCGGTGATCTCGGTGGCGCAGATGGCGGCGGCAGACGTGGACCGACAACCGTCCCCGGCGCCCTTGACCTTGTCACCGCCGACCGTCGCGGCGCTCGGGACGGTCCCGGCTGCTGCCCAGTTGCCGCCCGTATTGCCTCCCTTGGTCCCGCTGCCGGAGACCGCCGCGACCTCGCCCGCCGCAACTGCCCCGCTGCCAGCGCCGCCGTCGCCGGGGGCAGCGCCGCCGCCATTCCCACCGCCATCCCCGCCGGAACCCGCGATCAACTGGGAGCAATTTGTCGGCGTGAAATTGTTCGCGTGGCTGGGCGGATTGGCGGCGCTGTTCTGCGTTGCCTACTTCATCAAATATTCCTTCGACCACGACCTGATCCCGCCGGCGGTGCGGGCGGCGTTGGGTTTCCTCATCGGCATCGGGCTGGTGGTGGGCGGCGTGATGATGGATCGGCAGCGCTACAAGGTGACGGGGGACACGCTGTGCGCGACGGGCATCGTGGCGTTGTATGCGGTCACGTTCGGGTGCCGGTCGATCTATCACTTCGCCGCGTTCACGCCCGAGTTCTGTTTCGTGATGATGGCGTTGATCACGGCGACGGGGTTTGTGCTGGCGGTGCGGCTGCGGGCGCAGGTCGTGGCGATTCTGGGAATGCTCGGCGGTTTTCTGACGCCGTTGCTGTTATCGACGGGGCAGGACAATCCGCTCGGGCTGTTCGGTTATCTGACCATCCTCGACGTGGGCCTCGTGGCCGTGGCGCTGGCGACGGGCTGGGAGGTGCTGGTACCGCTGGGCGCGGTGGGAACGCTGATAATGCAGATGGGCTGGGCGACGAAATTTTTTGCGCCGGAGAAACTGGGGACGGCCGTGGCGGTGGGTTTGGTCTTCGATGTTTTGTTCGCCGTGGCGTTCGTGCTGGCGCGCCGGTTCGGGGTGAAGACGCGTGGCTTCGCGTTCGCGGCGGTGCTGGTGTCGGTGTGCTCGCTGCTAGCGGGAATCGGGTGGGCGGGGGATTCGCGAATGGCCGGGCAGTCGGGGCTGGTGTTCCTGCTCGTGGTGGGCGCGGACCTGTGCCTGCTCGCGCTGGTGTGGCTGGACGCGAAATTGGAGCGGCTGCAACTGGTCGCGGGCGGGCTGATGTTTCTCGCGCTGTCGGTGTGGATCACGACGCATCGTTCGCCAGAAATGCTGCCGTGGGCGCTGGGGATGAGCCTGCTGTTCGGCATCCTGCATGCGGCGCTGCCGGTCGTGCTCAAGCGCCGGTCGCCACGCGAGTATCGGATGTCGTGGGGCCATTTGTTTCCGCCGCTGGCGCTCGTGTTGATGATGCTGCCGGTGGTGACGCGACCCGTGATGTCGGCGCTGGTGTGGCCGTTTGTGTTCCTCGTGAACCTGCTCGCGATGGGCCTCGCGGTGGTGACGGGTTCGCTGGTTTCCTTCGCGCTGGCCATCGTGGTGACGCTCGTGCTGCTGGTCGTCGCGATCACGAAAATCCCGGCGGAACTGACGGGCCTGCCGGTGACGCTGCTGCTAATCGGCGGGTTTGCGCTGGTGTTCACGGCGGTGGCGGTGTGGCTGCTGCGGCGGCTGGCGGGGGGAGCGGCCGTGGCGAAAGCAGATGGGACGGAGGGGACGAAGGCGACGGAGGAGGCGAAGGAATGGCTGCCGCAGTTGCCGGCGGAGATTACCGCGAGCCTGCCGGCGTTGTCGGCCATCGCGCCGTTTTTCCTGCTGGTGCTGCTGGTCGGGCAACTGAAGCTGGTGAATCCGTCGGCGGTGTTCGGGCTGGTGTTGTTGCTCGCGGTGCTCGTGCTGGGGCTGGCGCGGCTGCTGAAATTCGACTGGCTGCCGGCGGTGGGATTGGCGGGCGTGCTGATGGTGGAGCACGCGTGGTTCGCGCGGTCGTTCTCGAGCGACGAGCAGCCGGGGCTGGTGCTGGCGTGGTTGCTGGGATTCGCGGCGTTGTTCGCGCTGTTCCCCTTTACGGAGAAAAAAGCGCGCGCGGGTTCGGTGGTGCCGTGGGCGGCGGCGGCTCTGTCGGTGCCGCTGCATTTCGGGATGATTTACAAGCTGGTGTTGCAGACGTGGCCGAACGAGTTCATGGGCCTGCTGCCCGCGGTGCTGGCGGTGCCGATGCTGGCCGCGCTGCTGGTGCTCGTGAAACGGCTGGCGCCGGACGACCCGGCGCGGCTGGCGGTGCTGGCGTGGTTCGGCGGGGCGGCGCTGTTTTTCGTCACGCTGATTTTCCCGATCCAGTTCGACCGGCAATGGCTGACGATCAGTTGGGCGCTGGAGGGCGCGGCGTTGCTGTGGCTGTTCCACCGGCTGCCGCATCCGGGTTTGCGGCTGGTGGGCGTGGCGCTGCTGGCGGTGTGCTTCGCGCGGCTCACGCTGAATCCGGCGGTGTTCAGCTATCATCCGCGCAGCGCGACGCCGATTTTCAACTGGTATCTCTACTCCTACGGCGTGGTGACGGCGTGTTTGTTCGCGGGCGCGTCGCTGCTCGCGCCGCCGCGCAACCGCGTGGCCGCGGTGGACGCGCCGCCGGTGCTGAACACGCTGGGCGTGGTGCTGGCGTTCCTGTTGGTGAACATCGAGATCGCGGATTATTTCACCGCGCCGGGCGCGCGGGCGCTGACGTTCGAGTTCTCGGGAAATCTGGCGCGGGACATGAGCTATTCGATGGCGTGGGCGGTGTTCGCGCTCGGGTTGCTGGTGGTGGGGATCGTGCGGAAAATCCCGGGGGCGCGGTATGCGAGCATGGCGCTGTTGAGCGTCACGTTGCTCAAGCTGTTCTTCCACGATCTGGCGCGGCTGTCGGGGCTGTATCGCATCGGCGCGATTCTGGTGGTGGCGGTGATTGCGATGCTGGCGTCGTTTTTGTATCAGCGGTTTTTGGGAAAACAGGGGAAGGGGTGAAGGGTTAAAAAGTTGAAGGGTTGAAGGGTGGGGGGCGGACGACGCTTCAACTTTTTAACCCTTTAACCCCTTCACCCGTTCCAATGCGGTCAGGAATAGACATGAAAGCGAAACATGATCGGAGCGGCTGGCAGTGCGTGCTGGCGGTGGCGTTGCTGTGGCTGGGGGTGGCCGGGGCGGGCGCGGCGTCGTGGGCGGAGTGGCGGCAGCGGCAGGGGTTCACGGTCGAGGGCGCGGGGTTGTTCAAGCTGAGTCTGCCGCCGGAGACGCTCGAGGCGGCACGGCCGGGGCTGGAGGATTTGCGCGTCACGGACAGCGCGGGGAACGAGGTGCCGTATCTGATTCAGCGTCCTGCGCCGGTCGGGCGGGTGAGCCGGAATGCGAAGTCGTTCAAGGCGACTCTGGCCACGGGCGCGACGGTGGTGGTGATCGAGACGGGGCTGACGCAGGCGCTCAACGGCGCGACGTTGGACACGCCGGCATCGGCATTTTTGAAGGCGGTGAAGGTGGAGGGTTCGGCAGACGGCTCGGCGTGGAGCGAGTTGGCGCAAGGCGTGCCGGTGTTTCGCATGGCCAATGGCGCGGAGCAGCGGGACATCCGGTTTGAGGCGGCGAGCTGGGCGTTTCTGCGTTTCACGCTCGATGACCGGCGGACGGCGGCGATTCCGGTGACGGGCGTGCGGGTTCATGCGGCGGAAGCGGCGGCGGTGGCGAGCGAGACGCAGGCGGTGCGGATCGTGGAGCGCGTGGAATCGCGCGGCGAGACGGTGCTGACGCTCGATCTCGGCGCGGCGAATCTCACGCTGGCGGAGCTGGAGATCGTGACGGAGGAGCCGCTGTTTGCGCGCACCGTGACGGTCGCGACGCGCGAGGTGAGCGAGGGCGAGATTCGCGAGCGGTCGCTGGGCGGCGGGCTGATTTACCGGCAGGCGGTGGAGGGAATGGCGGCGCGCGCGGGCTTGTCAGTGCCGCTGGAGACGCAGGCGCAGACGCGGGAGTTGCTGGTGAAAATACGCAACGGGGACAGCCCGCCGCTGGTGATCAGCGAGGTGCGGGCGCGGCGGCGGCCGGTGTTCCTGGTGCTGCTGGCGCGGCAGGCGGGGCCGCATTTTCTGCTGACGGGCAACCGGAAGGTCGCGGCGGCGCGCTACGATCTCGCGGGCGCGGGCGCGAGCGTGACGAGTGCGAAAGCGTTAGCGGGAGGCTTGTCGGGGTTGGTGGCGAATCCGGATTTTCGCGAAACGGAAACGCTGCCGGACGTGGAGACGCGCGGGGCGGCGTTCGAGCCGAAGGGCTGGATGTTCCGACGACCGGTGACGCTCGCAAAGGCGGGCGTGGCGCAGATCGAACTGGATGCGGATGTGCTCGCAAACACGCAGGCTTCGCTGGCGGATGTGCGGCTGGTGAGCGACGGGCGGCAGGTGCCGTTTTTGTTCGAGCGGACGTCGCTCGAGCGCAAGGTGACGGTGGAGTTCAGCTTGCGGCCCGATCCGAAACGACCGCGCGTGAGCCGCTGGCAGCTCAAGCTGCCGCTGGCGGCGCTGCCCGTGAACCGGCTGACGTGCCAGGCGCAGACGGCGTTGTTTCAGCGCGAGATGGTCTTGTTTGAGGAGGTGAAGGATGTGGGCGGCGAGCGGCAGCGCCGCACGCTGGGCACGGGCCTGTGGCAGCGCACGCCGGAGCAGACGCGCGCGCGCTTCGAGCTGACCTGGTCGGCGCGCCCGCAGACGGACACGCTGTTTTTGGAAACGGACAACGGCGACAACCCCGCGCTGGAGCTGGCGAATTTCGAGATGTTCCATCCCGTGACACGGCTGCGGACGAAGACAGCGGCGGGGATGGCGCCGGAGCTTTATTTCGGCAACGCGGGGGTGTCGGCACCGCGCTATGACCTCGGCTTGGTCGCGGGGACGTTGCTGTCGGCGGAGAAAGTGGTGGCGACTTTGGGTGCGGTGGAGCGCTTGAAAAAGGCGGCGCAGCGCGAAGGCGAGGCCCTGGCGGGACCGACGGCGTATGTGTTCTGGGGCGCGCTGGCATTGGTCGTCGTGGGGCTGCTGCTCGTGATCCGCAAGCTCCTGCCCGCGACGCACGACGCCGGTGGCGGCGGGAAGACGTGACGGGGAGAGGAAGCGCGCGGAGCGCGGCGTTCACGCCGCAGAGACGTCCGCACGCCAAGGCCGCCGCCGGTAAATCCGCCGCTCCCGTCCGAACTCGCGCTCCTGCGGCGTGAACGCCGCGCTCCGCCGGAGGTGATGTCACGCTGCGCCCGCTTGGAATTTCGAGCGTTGTTTTGCACCCGCACGCCTGACAGTTTCGCCGCGTGTCCACACCCGTCATTCAGGTCGAGGGATTGACCAAAACCTATCGCACGTATCAGAAGAAGCCCGGCCTGCGCGGGGCGGTGCGAGGGCTGTTCAAGCGCGACTACGAGCAGGTGACGGCGGTCGGGGACGTGCGTTTCTCGGTCGCGGAGGGGGAGCTGGTCGGCTTTCTCGGACCGAACGGCGCGGGCAAGACCACGACGCTGAAAATGCTGGCGGGGCTGTTGTATCCGACCCGCGGCACGGCGACCGTGCTGGGGCATGTGCCGTGGGAGCGCGACGACGCGTATCGTCGCCAGTTCGCGTTGCTACTCGGGCAGAAAAACCAGCTCTGGTGGGATTTGCCCGCGCGCGATTCGCTCGAACTGAACGCCACGATCTACGGCATTCCGCGCGCGTCCTTCGAGCGCACGGTCGCGGAGCTGACGGAACTGCTCGCGGTGAAGGACAAGCTGAACGTGATGGTGCGCGAGCTGTCGCTGGGCGAGCGGATGAAGATGGAGTTGATCGCCGCGCTGTTGCATCAGCCGAAGGTGCTGTTCCTCGACGAGCCGACCATCGGGCTGGATGTCGTGTCGCAGAAAACGGTGCGCGAGTTTTTGCGCAATCACAACGCCACGCGCAAGACGACCATCCTGCTCACGAGCCACTACATGGCGGACATCCAGGAGCTGTGCCGGCGGGTCATCATCATCGACAAGGGGAAGATTTTCTTCGATGGCCAGCTCGCGGAGGTGCTGGACCGGTTTGTGGATTTCAAGATCGTGACGATCCAGTGCGGCGGGACGGTGGCGGCGACGAGTTCCGAGAATTTGTCCAAATATGGCGAAGTCGTGGAGCGCAACGCGGGACAAATCCGGTTGAAGGTGAAGCGCGACCGCGTGATTCCCGCGTGTAAGGCGCTGCTGGACGAACTGCCGGTGACGGACATCGACATTCAGGAAGTGCCGATCGAGGACATCATCCGGCAGATTTTCGCGCGGTGAGCAGCGGGCGGGACGGGGGAGTTAAAAACCACTAACCGGCACTAACTGGCACTAATGGGAAAACACCGCGGATGAATTCCCGGCGGCCGCCCGTATCGTTTCCCATTAGTGCCGGTTAGTGCCGGTTAGTGGCTCCTTCTGTCCGGTATCCGGCGACTGCGGGGCCGGCCGCGCTATTTCCGCACGCGGTGGACGAAGCCGGCCATGCGCTCGGCGGCGACCTTGAGTTGCTCGAGGCTGGTGGCGAAGCAGCAGCGGAGGTAGCCCTCGCCGCTCGCGCCGAACGCGCCGCCGGGCACGCAGGCGACCTTTTCCTCCTGCAACAGGCGCAGGGCAAATTCCTTCGAGGTCAGGCCGGTCGAGCGGATGCACGGGAAGGCGTAGAAGGAACCGCGCGGCAGGTGACATGGCAGGCCCATCGCGTTGAGGGCGTTGACGATGAAATTGCGGCGCACGCGATATTGGTCGCGCATGGCGGTCGTGTCGGGTTCGCCGGACTGGATGGCCTCGAGCGCGGCTTCCTGACTGATGATGCTCGCGCAGAGCATCGAGTATTGGTGAATGCGCATCATCGCCTCGATCAGCGCGGTCGGGCCGCACGCGTAGCCGATGCGGAAGCCGGTCATCGCGTAGGCCTTCGAGAAGCCGTGGAGAAAAATCGTGCGCTCCACCATGCCCGGCAGCGATGCGATGCTGACGTGTTCGCCCTCGAACGTGAGCTCCGAGTAAATCTCGTCGGTGAGCACGATGAGGTTGTGGCGCTGAACGACGGCCGCAATTTTTTCCAACTCGGCGCGGGTCATGGTGCCGCCGGTGGGATTGGTCGGGAAATTTAGCATCAGCGCCTTGCTGCGCGGCGTGATTGCGCGCTCGATGGCCTCGGCGGTGACGGCAAACTGATCCTCCGCCCGGCACGCCACCGCCACGGGGACGCCGTGCGCGAGCGTCACGCTCGGTCCGTAGCTCACATAGCACGGCTCGTGATAGATGATTTCGTCGCCGGGATTGATGAGGGCGCGCAACGCGATGTCGAGGGCCTCGCTCACGCCGACGGTGATGAGGATTTGCGTCTTGGGATCGTAGCTGACGTGAAAATGTTTTTGCAGGCTCACGCTGATGGCTTCGCGGAGCTTGAGCAGGCCGAGGTTGGAGGTGTAGCCGGTGCGGCCGCGTTCCAGCGCGTAGATGGCCGCCTCGCGGATGTGCCACGGCGTCACGAAATCCGGCTCGCCGACGCCGAGCGAGATCACTTCCTTCTGGCTCTGGACAATGTCGAAAAACTCGCGGATGCCGGAGCGGGGAATGCCCGCCACATGCGCGGCGACAAAGGTTTGTGGGTCAAATGGCGTGGTCATCGAAATCAGCGGCGCACAATGAAGCGGATTCACCGGCGGATGGGAACAGGAAACTTGGCGCGCGCGCCGGGGGCGTGGGGCAGGCATCCTTGCCTGCCAGTTCGGGCGGCATCCCTGCCGCGCGTTTCTCCGCACGACCTGTCCCGCGCGAAAGCTGGAACACGGGGCCGGGCTGCCCCGTGACCTGGCAGGCAAGTATGCCTGCCCCACGCCGGCGGTGTCACCGGGTCTGGCGAAGCTCGACGTCCACGCGGCTCATCTTTTGATAGAGTTTGCCGCGACGGCGCAGGGGCCACCAGTCGTAGAGATAGATCTGCATGGGGCGCCACATGGCCACCCAGCCGCCAATGGTGAGGCTTTCGCGGATGATTTTCGCCCAAGTGCTGCTTTGCACATGGATCAACAGTTCACTGGTCAACAAACAGCCAACCAGGAAGATCAGGCCGATGGCGAGGCTCGTGCGGCCCTGTTCAAGCAGGCGCTTGAACTCGAGGGAATTGAGCTTGGCGCGGTAGGCGAAGTAGTTGTGGATCGCGGTCTTGATCAGGTCGCGCGGGTCGCCGGTGGCGGGCAGTTGCTGGAGATGGATGACGAGGGAGACCGGCTCGCCGAGCGGAAATTCCTGCGCCCAGCTCAGGATGAATTCCACCGCGTCCTCATCGAGGTCCTTCTCGTGAAACGGCGAGGGGTCCATCGAGTTGAAGAGCTGGCTGAGGTCGCGCAGCGTGATCTCGATGCGGTTGGGGTGGACGTGGATGGGCCGCACGGGCGGGTGCGCGGGGTGCGATTCGCCCGCAGGGGTTTCGCCTTTGCCTTCGCGGGAGCTGAGTGAGTGGGCGGACATGCGCTGGAGTTGGTGTGTGGCTTTCGAACGGCAAAAGAATACGCAGAGTGACGGGTGGGGGCAGCCTGAATTCCAGACGGAGATTCAGCACAGGGCGCATTTCGGTTTCTTGAACCCGTCTGGTTCCCGCCCCCAGCCCAGCGGGCAAAAGACAATAGCCCAGCACTTCAGTGCTGGGTCCGCGTCGGGAGCGACTCAGTCCCGTCAGGGACGAAAGAAACCGTGCGCCGTCTCGCCTCTTTCGTCCCTGCCGGGACTTTCGAGCTCCCCGGCCGCCAACCCAGCACTGAAGTGCTGGGCTATTTTCGGTCGTCCCTGCGGGACTGCCCCAACGCGCACTGATCAGTACGGGAAACTCAGCTGCGCCCGCGATTCCGCGCCCCGACGGCGGGCTTGTCTTCAATTTCGGCGGACCTATTCTCCGCTCCGAACCAACCAGCCAATCGCCACGCCCGCCGTGCGGGATCATGGCCTGGCTCAGCAAACCAACAGACCCTCGCATCATGAACCTCACGAAGTTCCTCTCGCTCGCAGCCTCCCTCCTGCTCCTCGGCGGACCGGCGGTGTCGGCCGCCGATTTCCATCGCGCGCACAAGTTTGAAACGTTCGCCGTCGGCCAATGGACCGGCTCGGACAAGGCCGGAATCTTGCGGTTCGGCAACGATTTCGGCGGCGGCCTGGGGCTGGGCTACAACCTCACCGATCATCTCAACGTGAACACGGATGTCGTGTTCTCACGGGTCAGTCTGGAGCGAGGCTCGGCGACCGTGAAGACCGACGCCAACCACATTGCCGCCCACGTCAACCTCGACGCCTACCTGTTGCAAGGCCCGATCGCTCCGTTTCTCACCGGCGGCCTGGGGGTGGATAGTTTCGACGGCAGCAGCGGTACGCTGAAAATTTCCAAGTCGGAACTCTCCTACAAAGTCGGCGCGGGCCTCCGCTGGGACATCAACAGCACCTTTTTTGCGAAGGCGATGTATCGCATCGCGTGGGCGGACATTCAGAATTCCGAACGCTTCCACACCGTGTCGCTGATGCTCGGCATCAAGTTCTGACGCACCGGTGCCAGCGCGAATCCGTCCGGCTGGGAGGGCGTTCGGCTACTCCCAGCCGTCGCTGGAGTGGTAGCGCCACCAGTCGGCCTCGGCGGGATTGCCCGGGAAACGCGCGGCGTGGCCGTCGGCGTAGAGGGTATTGATGCCGAGGTTGTGCGGCATGTTCTGCGTGGGCGTCCAGTAGGGGACTTCCCAGAGCAACGTCGCACGCGAGTTGTCGAGCACGTCGGCGTCGAGGCGACCGCTGACCGGCTTGGCGGTGCCGTAGCCGACCCCGGGAATCCAGTAGATGTGGTTCCACACGTAGGAGGTTTGGTTGGCGACAATGAGGTTCTGCATCGTGGGCACCTTGATGCCAGCCGGGCAGTTGTACATGCCGGGGCGGAGTCCCGCCGGATTGGTCGCGACGTTGAGCGTGTTGCTGCCCAGATACTGCGCGATCATCTCGGGCAGATAATTGAAGTCCGCCCGCAGCGGATGGTCGGTCGGGCTCCACTGGCGGCCCCAGTTGCGACATAGCGGATAGCGGGAGTCCCAGTCGGCGGCGTAGAGCTGGATGCCGATGCCGAGCTGGCGAAGGCTGTTGATGCAGTAGGCTTGGTGCGACTTCTTCTTCGCGGAAGCGAGGGCGGGCAACAACAGGCTGGCGAGGACGCCGATGATGGCGATGACCACGAGCAATTCGATGAGGGTGAACGCCCGCTCTGTGCGGCGACAGTCGTCGCCGCCGGGGAAAGGGTTGGACGACATGGGCGCAGCCTATCGGTGGCGGGTGACCGGGCAAGGCAGTTTTTGACGGCAGAAAAACCAGTTGGAACCACGAAACACATGAAAGGAAAAGGCCTGGCGGGTGCGGAGCATTCAACCTGGAAAAAGCAGTGGAAACCACGAAAGACACGAAAAGCACGAAAGGAGAGGGGCTGGCGAAAACGGGAGGTGTCATCGGGCGGGTGAGGTATTCGGATGTCGAGTAACCATGCTTCCGCCCCTTGTTTTCCGGCTTTTTGTGTCTTTCGTGTCTTTCGTGGTCCTACGCAACTGCCGTTCTTAAGTGGAACGAAGGAACGGCGACGGTGCATCCCGACGAGGCTGGCGAGGGAACTTCGCGGCCGGCGCGCGGGCGGTCTCAGGTTGTGTGAAAGGTAGCCGCCGAGGTGACGAGGCGGAGGCGACCCAACGCGAATGCCGCAGGAATCCGCCTGCCAACGTACCCCCTCCGCCTCCGGATTCCGTGGCCGTTATCTGCACGAAAAACACAAATGCTTAACGCCTTGCCAGCAATCAGTTTGACAAAACTTTGTCGCATATACGACAAAGTTTTGTCGTGGCTTGGGGGCGGGCTTTCCGGGGGCTATGGGCAAATTCGCAAGCCTTGGGAAATGGGCAGAGACTGGTCATCTCCCCCGCTCGGCCTTCTGAGTACGATGGCCCCATGCTGCGCCTTCTCTTGGCGCTCGGGTTCTCCGCACGTCGGCGGCTGCGGAGCGTCGCCGGTTTCAGACAGCCTGGGGCTGTCCGCCACGCCAGATGGCAGCGATGACGTCGCGCTTACAGGCGGAGGAAGACGTTGCGCTGATAGAGGAAACGCGCGAAGAGCACGGCCAGCGCGAGGCCGGCGACGGAGATGACAATGTCGCCACTGCCGGGCGCGAGGGCGGTGTCGCAGAAGCGTTTCACGTCGCCGCCGACGAGGCGCGTGGCGACTTTGCCGTAGCCGCCGACGAGGTTGCCCACGACGTAGATGGTGATCGGATTCAGTCCGATCCACACGAAGGGCTGGCACCAGCGCTGCCATTTCAAGACATCGACGAGGAGGTAGAACGCGGCGAGCAGCAGCGCGCTGTAACCGCCGGCGACGAGGACGAAGGAGGAGGACCACATTTTCTTCACGACGGGAAATTGCAGGCCCCAGGCAAAGCCCAGCAGCACGCCCGCCACGCCGAAGGACACGAGGTAGATGAGCTTCCATTGGTCGCAAAAGTTCGCGCTGCGCAGGAGCAGTCCGGCGAAGATGCCGAGCAAGCACGTCGCGATGGCGGGGAGCGTGCTGAGGAGTCCTTCGGGGTCCCAATAGGTGTCGTATTTTTTGCCGGGCAAGAATTGGAAATCGACGTGGTGGGCGAGGTTGTAGCCCGGTTCGAAGCGGCCGCTGACGCGGTTGGTGGTGTTCAGGAAAAGCTGGCGGGCGTCGGCGGGGCCGGTCGCGGCGGTGAGTTTTGCGACGTTGCCTTTGTCGAGCCGGAGGTCGCGGATGGGCACGACGGTCATGAGCGCCCAGTAGCCGAGGAGAATGCCGGCGCAGATGCCGACGAGGGCGCGGGGTTTGAAAAAGCAGAACAGCAGCCCGGCGCCGGCGTAGGCGAGTGCGATGCGTTGGAGCACGCCGAGGAGTCGGATGTCGGGCCACGCGGCGTTGAGTCCGCCGGAATAAAAAATGCCCAGCGCGAACAACAGCGCGCTCCGCGTGGCGATGCGACGGATCGCCGGAGCGCGGCCCTGCTCCGCGATGGTGCGGGTGAGCGACCACACGAGAGACACGCCAACGATGAAAACGAAGAGCGGAAAGATCAGGTCGTAGAAGGCGAAGCCGGCCCAGTCCTTGTGCTCGAGCTGTCCGGCGAGCAGGCGCAGGAAAGCAGAGTCGCTGTCCTTGCCCGGCGCGCACACGGCTGCGCCCGCGCCGATGATCCAGAGCATGTCGAAGCCGCGGAGGGCATCGAGGGAGAGGAGCCGCGTGCTGGCGTTGGGCCGAGGGGCAACGAGGGGGTCGGTGGCGGCAGGGGTCATGAGCGGGGGCTCGCCGCGGCGATGACTGCGAAGTTGGAACCGCCGGGATGATTACCGAGATGCGAAGAACCGGGTGGGGCGAAGACGCAGGCGCAATCGGGCGTTGAGGGAGACGCGTGATTGGGTTGGCGGCGCGGGACGGAGCCGCGCGTGAGCACAGCCGAGTTGGGCAGGGGAATTTGGCGCAAGGGAATGGGAGGGGACGAATTGGAGGCGGTCCGGACGGGCTGGCCGTACAGCGGAAGAATTGTCGCGGCACGCGAGGATTTTTCCTGGAGCGCGGCTGTGTGCGCAGCGCACCAGGCGCAGCGGGTTGGCCGCAGGGGACGCGTCCGATTCCGCCGGGAGGCTACGAGGTTTCGTGACCGCTGCGGCTGGTCCTCGGCGGACACAGCCGCGCTCCTTGGGTTGAGGCTCCGCCGCGCGGGGTTCACCGCGTCGGTGTGGCTGATGCCGCTGGTCGCCACGGGACAGTTACGCTTCAGCGGTCGAGGGAATCGATCACGGTCTTGAGGTGGATCAGGTTCATGCCGACGCTTTCGGGCGCGAGTTCGGGGGTGTCTTCATTGCCGGACATGAGGACTTCGAGCATGGCGGTGAGGAGCGGCTGTTGGTTGTAGCCTTCCAGCATCCGCTCGATGGCTTCCTGAAAGTGCATTTCCGAAGCTTCGTCGAGGTTCATCACCATCTGCATGTTGCGCTCGTCGGTTTCCATGAGCGGGTCTTCGCCAACTTCGGGCAGGCCGCCGCGTTCGCCGGAGAGGACCTCGAAAATCATCAAGCCGAGGTAGAGGAGGTCGCCGCGGTTTTCTTCTTCCACGAACTCCTCGTCGCCGGCGAGAAGGTAGGCCATGAGGAAGGGCTGCTGTTCGCTGAAGCGTTTGAAACGGCTTTGCATTTCGGCGTCATCGTGGGCTTCGAAGCGGTCGATGATGAGGTCCACGGTTTCGCGGGAGATGGGTTTCATGGGTGGGGAAAAGCGGTGGGGTAGAGGTTTTGGGGGCGATGGGGGAAAATTAGGGCGGTGGAAAAAGGCGAACGCGGCGGCGGTTTAGAAGGTGATCTTGCGGCGCTCAGGCGCGGGTTGTTCGCGGTAGAGGAGCGCGGTGTTCCCGACGCGCTGGACGAGGTGGCTCAGGGATTTTTCGGCGAGCTGCGGCGCGAGGATTTTCTTCTGATCCTTGAAATCGCCGAATTTGATTTTGATGAGTTCGTGCTGGTCGAGAGCTTCGTTCAGGCTTTTGACAAAGGCTTCGGAGACGCCGTTGCGGCCGAGGACGAGCACGGGATCGAGGCGCTGACCGAGGGCTTTGAGTTTGCGGATTTGGGGGTTGGTGAGGTCGGGGGGCATGGGGAGGGGGGAGGTAAAATGGTAAAAAGGGAAATGGTAAAAGGGTTGAAGGGGTAAGAGATGGGAAGATTGGCGGACTGCTCAGGATGAAGCTCTCTGGACAAGGGTACTCATCGGCCGGACTTTTTACTTTTCAACTTTTCAACTCTTCGACGTGTCAACTCGTCGCCTTTCAACGTTTGAACCCTTCAACACTGGCTGCTCAATCACAGCCGTTTTACGCGGATGTTTTTGTAGTGGATGACGCTCTTGGGATCGTGGGCTTGGAGGGCGAAGGTGCCGTCGCTGATTTTGCGGGGGAAGTCTTTGCCGGGTTTGTAGTCGGCGGGTTCGGTGTATTCCATGACGGTCTTGCCGTCGATTTTCACGGTGACGTGGTTGCCCTGGACGATGATGTGCTGGGTCCACCACACGTTGTCCTTGGCGGCGGATTCCTTGACGTTGACGACGTCGTAGAGGCTGCCGGTTTTCTTCCAGTCGCCGTGGGTGTTGTTGACCTGGGTCTCGAAGCCGTGCTTGGGCCAGCCGGTTTCCTGATAGCGGGTGTGAAAGTAAATGCCGCCGTTGGAGCCGGGCGCGGTCTTCACGTCCACCTTGAGTTCGAAATTGGTGAACGGCGTTTCGTCGCCGACGTAGTAAAGGTGGTTGCGGTTGCCGTGCGCGACGAACGCGCCGTCCTCGAGCTTCCAGGTGTCCTTGTTTTCATTGGCCATCTTCCAGCCGGCGAAGCTCTTGCCGTCGCCGATGGTCGTGAAACCGGGTTCGGGTTCCGCGGCGAGGGCGGTGAAGGACAACGCCGCGGAGAAACACGCGAGCAGGAGCAGATTTTTCATGGAGGAGATACTTGGCGGTCGGGTGGGACGCTGCCAAGCAATTTGCGGGAAGTGGCCGCCGGAACCGGATTTCACCCCGCATTTGAAAACGTCACTTTCCAAAACTTGACCCCGCCGAAGTGCGCCGGGAAACTGGCGGCGGTTCGATAATAGTCAATCATCACCCACCCAACCCATGAATCCCAAGCGCCTCCTCATTGCCATTCCCGTCGCCTTCGTTTTTGTCGTGGCGAGCGACTTCGTCATCCACGGCGTGTGGCTGAAGGACACGTACGGGGCAACCGCGAGCCTGTGGCGCTCGGAGACGGAGATGCAGGCGCGCATGGGCTGGATGTTTGGTGGGCAGTTCCTGGCGGCGATGACGTTTGTGGTGTTGTGGGCGCGGGGTTTTGCCGAAAAGGCCTGCCTGAAGTGCGCGGTGATGTACGGCCTGTTCATGGGTCTGTTCAGCCAGGCGGCCACGATCATGACCTACGTCGTGACGCCCGTGCCGGCGGAGATTCCGCTCAAGTGGTTTTTCGCTGGCCTCGTGCAGGCAGTGCTGCTCGGGGTGGTGACGTTTTTCGTTTACCGGCCAAAGCCGGCGACGCAGCAGAGGTGAGCGGCGGCGCGGGGGCGGGCCACGGACACGCTGGGCAGAGCGGCGGTTTCCGTTTCAGGCGGACGTTTCTGCGGCGTAAACGCCGCGCTCCGGCGACCGTGCGCGACGGCGTGGACGGGCCTTCGCCGGCCCGCAATGCGGTTGACGGAGCACACGCGGTTCGGCGGCGTCGCGTCACATCATTTCCCCCCCGAGCCGTGCCGCGGTATGGCCCTGGAGAACTCAATCTCGTATGAAATCGAAATCGTTCCTTCCCCTGCCCCACCGGGCGTTCACGCTCATCGAGTTGCTGGTGGTGATCGCCATCATCGGCATCCTCGCCTCCATGCTGCTGCCCGCGTTGGGACGGGCGAAGGTGAAAGCCTACAACGTGAAGTGTGTCTCGAACCTGAAGCAGTTGGGCATCGCCATGGCGTTGTACAACGGGGACCACGAAGGCTATTTCCCCTACGCCGGGCCGGGGGTGAACTGGCCGCAGATGTCGTTCGTGAACGCGTGGGTGTTGCTGAATCGGTACATCGGTACCAACGGCAACTTCTATCTCTGCGCGGCCGACAAGGGGATTCCGTGGAACGTGGACTGGTGCCTGGCCAATCCGGGATTCGGTCTCGCCACGAACGCACTGCCGATGGCCAACTCCTATTACTATCCAACCCAGTACTATCGCGACGATGCCAACGGCCCGATGCAGATGCGCCACGAGTCGCACGTCGGCTATCCCACCGCGAAGGTCATGATGACCTGCTACGCCGGCCCGGATGCGACGCCCCTCGGCTCCAAGAACATCGTCCACGGCTCCGAAGGTCTGCCCCTGCTCTTCGCCGACGGTCATGCGGGCTACATCAATTACAACAGCATCAACACCACCGCACCGTTTGGGCCATACAACTTCGACTGGACCATCGGGGGATTGAAGGACGGCAAGGATTTGAAGTAGCGTCTGCGCGACCGGATGGCACGCGCAACTCGCTTCGCGGAGACGGCTTGCCGCCGGATTCCTCGGCACCATTGGCCGGGATAGTTCAGGAAATTTTTGTTCTCGGGTCATTCGTGAAGCCTTGAATTCATTATGAAAAACACCACCCGGTCGCTCGTTCTATTCCTTCTCGTCGCCGGCCTGACCGCGGAAATCGCGGGGGCGGCGGACGTTTCGCAGATGCGCCCGGTCGGCGCGGCGCGGATCAACATCACTCCGGATTATCCGGTGCGGCTCACCGGCTACGGCGGGCGGCGCACGGCGTTCGAGGCTGTCGAGCAGCCGATCTGGGCGAAGGCGCTCGCGTTCGGCAGCGACGCGGAGGGAACTGCGGTGCTGGTGACGGTGGATAATTGCGGCGTGCCCGCGAGCCTGCGGGAGGCGGTGCTAAAACGGGTGCAGGCGAAGAGCACGGTGAACAACGAGCGGTTTGCGATCTGCTCGTCGCACACGCATTCGGCGCCGGCGTTGGCGGGGGCGCTGGTCAATATTTTCAGCATGGATATTTCCCCCGAGGATCAGGCGGGCATCGACCGTTACACGCGCGACCTGACTGACAAACTCGAACAGGTCGTGATGGCGGCGCTCGCCGCGCGAAAGCCGGCGGAACTCGCGTGGGCGGAGGGGAAGGTGGGGTTTGCGAAGAACCGGCGGCTGCCGACGATCAAGGGGTTTCAGAACAGTCCGTATCCGCAAGGCCCGACCGATCACGCGCTGCCGGTGCTGCGCGCCACGGATGCCGCGGGCAGGGTGGTCGCGATTTTCACGAGCTACGCGTGTCACTGCACGACGGTGGGCTTCAACCGCGTTCACGGTGACTGGGCGGGGTGCGCGCAGGAGTTTCTCGAGCGCGATTTTCCCGGCGCGGTGGTGTTGACGGCGGTCGGTTGCGGCGCGGATCAGAATCCGTATCCGCGCGGCACCTACGATCTGGCGCGGCAGCACGGGCGCGAACTCACGAGCGAGGTGGCGCGGGTGCTGACGGGGAAGTTCAACCCGCTGCCCAATGCTTTGAACTGTCGCGCGACGCAACTGGAGCTGCCGTTTGACACGCTGCCGACACGGGCGGAGTGGGAGGCGAAAGCGCGGGACAAGGCGACGACCGTGGCTTATCACGCGCGGAAGAATCTGGCGCGGCTCGACCGCGGGGAGACGATCCCGACGACGCTGCCGTATCTGGTGCAGACGTGGTCGTTCGGCGCGGAGCTGGTGATGGTGTTCCTGCCGGGCGAGGTCGTGGTTGATTACTCGCTGCGGCTCAAGACGGAGCTGGACCGCTCGCGGGTCTGGGTCAACGCCTACGCCAACGATGTGCCGTGCTACATCCCGTCGCGCCGGGTGCTCGAGGAGGGCGGCTACGAGGCGGCTTCGGCGATGCTCTTTTACGATCGGCCGACGAAGTTCGCGCCGTTGGTCGAGGAGGTCATCATTGAAGGCGTGAGGGCGATCACGCCCGGGACGTTCTTGAATGGCGGGGGACGAAGGTAGGGGCGTGATGCTTAGTCCGGGATCCGTGATCCGGGAGGCGGGGCGACGCGCTTGTTTCTTTATGCGGCGGCGATGGGCGCTCGTGGAGAGGGAGTGTTGAAATCGTAGGCGGATAGGCGCTTTGCGAAGGTGACGGATTTCTTCGCGCGATCCGGATGTGATTCGCCAACGGCCGGGCGGAAATGTCGGCAAGGGAAAGGAGGCAAAGGAATGGGAACCAGAAGTTCCATTCCTTTGCCCCCATTCCTTTGCCATTCCTCGGGGAATTCGCCCGTGAGCGCCGTTGAGTGCGAAGTGGCGGGAGGGAGGGGAGGGCCGGGAGGAACCGATCACCTCGGTCCATAGCCCGGATTTTTCATGCACATTTTGTAGCACAGGCTTCCAAGCCTGCTGTAGCGCGGGTTTCTAAACCCGCCGCGCGCTCGGCGAGGCCGACACCCTGCCGACTTGGAAGTCGGCGACACAGCAGGTTTGGAAACCTGCGCTACACGGGCGGACGGCCTGCGGCTCCGATGGGACTATGAAATATCCGGGAATGTCAGAGACCAGCCGCGGCGTGTCGGAGCACGGCCCAAACTCACGTCCTTGAGCCAACCGCTGCGGGGATCCACCGCGACGAGCGATAAAAACGAGTTTGCGTTTGACCCCGTTTGAAACCGGGGAGTACTGTGCGCGCTCTTAAAAACTTATGTTTGGGACAATTCGCCGTCATCAAAACTGGCTCTGGATGGTTATCATCATCGTGATCATCGTGAGCTTCGTCATCTTTTTCACCCCGGAGGTCGATTTCCGGCGGCGGGACGACTCGGACTTTGGCTCGATCAACGGGCGCAAGCTGACGCTGCTGGAGCTGCAAAACGCGCGGAAGGATCTGATGCTGCTGAGCCGGTTCAACTCCGGGGACTGGCCCAAGAACGACACGTTCCGCGACAACGAAGT
This sequence comes from Akkermansia muciniphila, assembly GCA_945861535.1. Taxonomy (GTDB): domain Bacteria; phylum Verrucomicrobiota; class Verrucomicrobiia; order Limisphaerales; family BJHT01; genus BJHT01. Next base: position 56,872 of record CAMAUZ010000021.1, read on the forward strand.
GAAGCAGCGCGTGCTGATGCTCGACCTGGCCAAGCAGTTCGGCATCCAGATCAGTGATGACGCGGTAGTGCAGCAGATCGAGGGGATTTTCAAGAGTCGCGACACGCAGGTGTTCAACAAAGAGGGCTACAAGAACTTTGTGGACAATATCCTGCCGACGGGGCGCCTGAACGAAGCGGATTTGTACCGGTTCCTGCGGCACGAACTGGAGCGGCATCAACTGAGCCTGCTGGTAGGCTTGAGCGGCCGGTTGGTCACCACCCGGGCCGCCGATCCGTTGTTCAAACGGGAGAACGAGGAGTTCGCGACCGAGGCGGTGTTTTTCCATTACACAAACTATCTGGCGAGCGTGACGATCAAGACCAACGACCTGAATCTGTTTTTTACGAACCGGCTGGCGGTTTACCGCATCCCTGAGCGTATGCAGGTGAGCTACGTGCAATTCGCGCCGTCGAATTTCTTCGCCGAGGTGGACCCGGTTCTCGCCAAGGACACCAACCTGACCGCGAGCATCGACGCGATCTATCAGAAGGACGGCACCAACAACTACACCGATGACAAGGGCGTGGCGCTCCCGGCGGACGCGGCGAAGAAAAAGATCCGCGAGAACATCCGCGAGAAAATGGGCATGGAAGCCGCCCGCAAACGCGCCAACGAAATCGCCAACGAGCTGTTCGGCATGCAGCCGCTGCTGGCCACCAACCTCTACAAAATCGCCGCACAAAAGGGGCTGAGCGTGAAGATCACCGAGCCGTTCAGCGAGAACGACGGGCCGAAAGGTATCCGGGCATTTTCGTTTCCCCGCGCGGCCTTCAAGCTCACCGAGCAGGAGCCGTTGGGCGAACCCGTGATGGGTTCCGACGGCATCTACCTGATGGCGTACAAGGACAAGGTGCCGTCGGCGGCACCGACGCTGGCCAGCGTGGAGGAGAAGGTGACGGAGGATTATCGCAAATCGCAGGCGCAGGAGCTGGCGCGCACTGCGGGGATGAGCTTCGCGCGCAGCGTGACGAACGCGCTGGCGGCGGGGAAGACGTTCAAGGCCGCGGCCACCGAGGCCAAGCTGGAAGCGGTGGAGTTGCCGAATTTCTCGCTCAGCACGCAGGAACTGGAGAAGTTTGAGGACCGCGTCAGCCTCCCGATGATCAAGAACAGCGTCGCGGTGCTCGCGGCGGGCAAAACCACCGGCTTCTCCCCGACGCGCGATGGCGGGATGGTGCTGTATCTCAAGGCCCGCGTGCCGGTGTCGGAGAAGAAGCTCAAGGAGGAGTTCCCGGCGTTTGTAGAACAGATCCGGGAATCGCGGGAGAACTTCGCGTTCAGCGAATGGTTCGGAAAACAGTTGGAGGCGTCCGGCCTGACGACGCAGGCGCAGGGTCAGGCTCCGCGCGGAGGGCGCTGAGCGAAGGCGCGGCGGAGTTGCAACTGTGGCGGAGCGCGACCGGTCCCCCATCGCAGCGAGTGGAGGGGGGATGATAGCGCTGGGAAATGCGAGCGGTTGGCACGCTACGCCCGGTGGTCACGTTGCGAGGGGCACGCGTGATCTCGCTGGTGGCAGGCGCTCGTGAGCACAGCAGAGTTGGGCAGGGGAATTTGGGGCAGAGAAATGGGAGGGAACGAGACAGCTTGGCACTTGGCCCTTGAGCATTCCCTTGAGCTTTGGACTTTAACCTTGGAGCTTTTTCTTCCGTCGCCAAATCACCGCGCCGGCACGTTCGTCTGCGTCCGTTCGGGTTGGGCCAGCACTTTCACCAACCGCACACCGATGATCAGTGCCATGATCAACAGCAGCATGCCGCAAAGATGCGACAGGCGGAGCAGCACGCGGTCCGTCAGTTTCTGGTGCCCGAGTGACACGCTGTAGCTCAACACCGCAAACCACAGCGCCGCGCCCACGCTCACGCCCCCGATGCACAGCGACTTGCTGGTCCAGTTCGGGTCCACCCAGCCGTGGGCGGTGAAGGTGGCCGAGAGTGTGATCCACACAAAGAGCACGCTGGGATTCCCCAACACCCGCACGAAGCCGATCATGAACGCCGTGTGCGGATGCAACCGGTGCTCGATCTTGTCGGCGCTATGCGAGGTCTTCGCAAGCTTCGGAGCGATCAGGTATTTCAATCCGAGAAACAGCACGAGGATGAAGCTGATCAACTCGATGGCGGCGTGCATCAGCCGCGATTGGAACAGGCTCGAGATGCTCGCGAAGCCGACCGCGCAATAGACGGTCTCCATCGCCACGGCACCCAGGCCGATCATCAGCGCCCGGAGGAATCCGCGACTGGCCCCTTCGTGGATGACGGAGATGTTAATCGGTCCCGGCAGGATCGACACCAGCACGCCGGCGACCACCCCGGTTGCCGCTGCTTCAATCAAGGGGTGGTGGGCGAAGAACTCCATCAGGCATGTCCTTCGGTGTGGTCGTCCGGCTCGTCTTCCTGCTCGATTTCATCGCGCACCTTGCGCGAAATCCGCGGCCGGATGAAGCCGTAGAGCAGATAGGTGGTGAAGACCACGGGAGCCGCCACGGGGACCACTTTTTTCCATAAGATCAGGAAAAAGCCGATGACCAGAATGGCGACGACGACCTTCACGAAGGGCCGTTTGGTGCGCCAATCAATCTTTTTGAACGACGGATACTTCACCTCACTGACCATCATGAACGACAGGAAAACCAAGATCACCGGCAGGATGTAGCGCCAGTTGCCCTGAGTGAGTTCTTTGCCGTCGAGCCACATGATGAACAACGTCAGCGAGGCCACCAGGCCGGCGGCCGCAGGGATGGGGAAGCCCATGAACTCGGAGCTGCCGGCGTAGCCTGGCTGGGCGGCGAGACAGTTGAACCGGGCCAGTCGCAACGCGCCGCACACGAGGTAAATCGAGGCGATGAACCAGGCGATTTCAAGCTCATTGGCAAACACGTCTTTCAGCACGACGCGATAAACAAGAAACGCCGGCGCGACGCCGAAGGACACCACATCCGCCAGCGAATCGAACTCGCGGCCGAACGGGCTTTCTTTGCCGCCCATACGGGCCAACCGGCCATCCAAGAGGTCAAAAACGCAGGCCAGCAGGATGAGGAAGAGGGCTGTGTTGATGTTGACGCCGAAGTTCGTGGCGCGATCGGCCTCGACGATCTTGGTCAGCGCCAGGAAGCCGCAGAAGAGATTCCCCGCCGTCATGAGATTCGGCAGGAGATAGATGTTGAGCGGTTGCGGCGCGGGTGCCGCCGGACCGGCGGCGGGAGGGGGATTGGGAAGAGGAGCGGCCATAAAACGTCAGGACGGGACTGTTGGCGAGTCGCACACCGCTTGATTCACGGGCGTCACCGTACCCGGCGCGCGACGCATTAAAAGCCGATAATTCCGATCCCGGGCAAGCGACCCAGCGGCGCAGCGCCAAGGCCGCGCCGGAGGAGGACGCTCACGCTCCCACGTATTCCCGCGGATCGGTGATTCGACCGGCGATGGCGCTGGCGGCAACGGTGGCCGGGCTGGCGAGGAACACCTGCGATTCCTTGTCGCCCATGCGCCCGGGGAAATTGCGGTTCGTGGCGCTGATGCACTTCAAGCCGGGCTGATTGATGCGCCCGAAGGTGTCCACCGGGCCGCCGAGGCAGGCCGCGCAACCCGCGTTTTCCGTCATGCGCACGCCGGCGGCTTCGAGAATCTGCCAGATGGTCTGGTCGCCCCAGCGGGTGGTCTGGAGGTCGTGGACAATCTCGGGCGTGGCTGGCACGCCAAAGGTGTCGATGGTCACACGCTTGCCGCGCAACACGCGCGCGACCGCCACGAAGTCGCTGGTCTTGCCGCCGGTGCAGGAACCGACATAGGCACGATCCAATTTGATGTGGCCGAGTTCCTTCGCGCGCTTGCGCTGTCCAGGGTCGGGATGGCACGCGACCGTGGGTTCGAGCTGGTCGAGATTGACGACCGTTTCAAATACGAACTTCTGGGCCGCATCGGCCACCACCGGGTCGTAGTTCTGGATGGTTCCATTCAAGCGGGTGCGGGCGTCCACGTATTCCGCGGTGCGGGCGTCGAACTCGAAGATGGCGTTTTTGCCCCCGGCTTCGATGGCCATGTTCGCGATTGTCATGCGATCGTCCATCGAGAGAGTCGCCACGCCAGGGCCGTCGAACTGCATCGCACGATAGGTCGCACCATCGAAACCAATCTCGCCGATACAGTGGAGAATGACATCCTTGGCCATTACGCCGGGCTGCAATTTCCCTTCGATGCGAAAGTGCATGGTCTCGGGCACCTTGAGCAGCAACCGTCCGGTGCCCATCACAAATCCCGCATCGGTGTTGCCAATGCCGGTGGCGAACTCATTGAACGCCCCCGCCATGCAGGTGTGCGAATCCGTTCCGAAAAGCACCTCCCCCGGCCGCGTGTGACCTTTGGCGGGCAGGGCCGTGTGACAGACTCCCGCGTAGTTGGAGCCGTATTGGCGTTTCAGATTTCCCTTCGCCGCATCGAACTTCCACTGCCCGTTCGCATCATCAATGACATCGTAGAAATACGGCAGCCCCTGCTCGCGCGAAAAATCCCGGAGAATGTCCACGTTGCGATTGGATTTGGAGTCCGCGGTGAAAATGTAGTGATCGGGAATGATGACCACGCGCTGACGATCCCAAACCTTTGCCGACTGTCCGAATTCACGTTTGAAGACCCCGATGGTCCCCGGCCCGCACACATCATGCGTCATCAGGACGTCCGCTTTCACCCAGATGTTATCGCCCGCCTGGACGAATGCTTTGCCGGCGGCGCGAGCCAATACTTTCTCAGTCAGAGTCATAAATAGGCGCGCAAACTAGCGGAGCGGGAGTCCGGTCGCAAAGGAGAAACTCCCACGAAAGATGCCAACGCTGACCGACTCCACGTCCGTGGCCTGAAGTCAGTCGCGGGTGATGTGCAGGGCTTTCTCAAACTCACCCGAGAAACCGCGAAATTCTTCGACGATCTTGTCCGGTTGCTTGCCCAATGTATCAAGCATGCGGGCCGCCATTTCTGGCTTGAGTTTGATCAGTTCCACCGCGGCGACAATTAACGAGAGGCTGTTGTTCACATTGTGCCGGGCCTCGGAAAGTTTTTTGTTCAACGCTTCGACCTCCGACGGTGCGAGTGTGACGGAATTATTGGGCAAACCCATTCCGAAAAGGTGAGCGAAAGACCTCCCGGAATGCAAGTCGGATCGATAAATCTGCCGCATGAAGAAAGCAACCAGGCTTTGGACCGGACCGGTCAGTATTGACACCAAAAAACGTGGCGTGCTAGCTTCCGGCCCGATTGTGCGGCTATGAGCTTGTTACTAAATCAGCAAGTCCTCGTGCTTAACCGCCTCTGGCAGGCAGTAAATATCTGCTCTGTCCGGCGGGCGCTCACCCTGTTATTTCAAGGACACGCCCAAGTGGTGCTCGGTGACGACGACGGGGTTTTCCAAACCTTCGGATTTCGGGAGTGGCAGGATTGTTCCCGCCAAGGTCCGGCGCACGAACTAATCCAATCCGTGTCGTTCAAGATCCGCGTGCCGCGCGTGATCATGCTGCTGGTTTTTGACCGTCTGCCAAAAAAGGAAGTCAAGTTTACCCGGCACAACATCTTCGAGCGCGATCGCGACACCTGTCAGTACTGTGGCCTTGTGTTTGCCCGGAAAGACTTGAACCTCGACCACATCATCCCCCGCGACCGGGGTGGACCGACAACGTGGGAAAATATCGTCTGCTCCTGCATCCCGTGTAATACGCGGAAAAGCAACCGTACCCCGGCTGAGGCCGGCCTGCGGCTGATCCGCAAACCAAAGCGGCCCAAATGGCGGCCATTTGTACAGGTTAGTTTCGCCCTTGATTACCACGACAGTTGGAAACACTTCCTAGATTTGGCGTATTGGAACGTCGAGTTAGGCGAAGGTTAGTCGCTCGAACCGCACTTCGGAATTCCCTCCTATGACACGGGCAACGTCGGGTCAGGCGGTGGAACCGTGACTCTTCGCCACCTCGATCATCTCCCAGAATTTGGGGCTATCCTGTAGCGCTTCATCCTCCCCGGTCGGCAGGCTTGAGCGGAAGAGAAAATCCTTGAGGGTGTTGCGGCTGAAAATACGGTGAATGACGATTCCCAGATCGTGTTTCTCGAAATAGACGCGGAAATCCCCGATCCGGAAGCGATGAAGCACACGACCGTCCCGTTCGAGTTTACCGAAACGCTCCAATTCGGTGCTCATAATTTCCAGCGGCAAGCCCCGGAACTCACCCAAGATATGCAATTGCAATTCCTTGGGCATTTTCGATAACTCCGCGGCACTGGTGGGATTGAAGATGATCTGAAAAGGACGCATAGAGCAGTGCCAATGGAGAAGTAAAACTACCTGATAAATTACTTCGGAATCTGGTAGCCCGTATGGGAATCGCACCCATCTTTCAGCCTTGAGAGGGCCGTGTCCTAACTAATAGACGAACGGGCCAGACACCAAACGCGGCGCAGTTTATGCACCCACCGAACGAAGTCAACTCTGCACAATAAAAAAGGCCACCATGACGGTGGCCTTTGAAGGAAAACCGACCGAATTACTTACGGCGCCGGAACAAAAGAGCAGCGCCACCGAGCAGTCCCAGCGCCAATACCGACGGTTCCGGCACAAGAGCAACCTGAAAGCTGGGATGAAGGTTCGCGGTAGCTGTCACCAGTGTCGGAGGGGATCCGGGGACCGTGCCACCAAGAGTAATTGCGGTCAGAGCCGACTCCCCGATATATGCTCCCGGAGTAGTCGAAGCCTGCGCAAAACTACTGATCGAAACACCGTTAACCATCGAACTCCACACACGAAAGCGGTACTCCGCTTGCGATCCTGCGTTCAACGAAGCATCCGTAACGGTAAACGTTGTTCCATCGACGAAACCCTCAGCCCCGCTCTGTTGGGAAAAAGGCGTCGAAGTTCCAATCGCCCCCAACGACCCACCAACCGGCCCGACAAACAAGCGCCCCACAAACTGAGACGCGTCACCCGTAGGAATCGCAGGCTGAGATGAGAGGATAGTGTTGCCTGTAATTCGAGTTACGCCATCCGGAGCAAAGACGACATGACTGTTTAGGTCATTTAAATCGTAAGTTTGAAATCCGATGTCGTAGTTTGCCTTGGCGGTCAAGGTTGCCGCAATCAAACAGAACCCAGTGATAACCGATTTAATTTTCATAACGCTGATTTTGGTTTTTCTGAATGGTTCGCTAAACTGATTATTGATTTACGCTGAAAGTTCTCACCCAGTTGGCAGGGTTGGCATTCTTCTTGAGGAAAAAGCCTTCGCCGGCTTGGATCGTCGGCTCTGCCGGACTCCAATTCGCCCCAAACCCTCGGCTGTGAGTTACATAAGCGCCGTTTACGAAACGGTAAACCGCTTCCGAGGTCGTCATCGGCAAGCCCAAATCGGTGGTCACCAATCCGCTTTGTGGGACCTGCGATGCCACCAACTGGAATCCTCCAGTCAGAGGCGTAGTCAGGGTTCCCTGCTTGACCTCACCCACAAAAGTGTTTGTGAGGGCTACTGATGACGGGTTCTTGAAGAAAAACGCCTCACCAGGAACCAGCGTCATAGACGGGATGCTCCACGCGCTAAAGCCCCGGTTGTTGGCGACAAACGAACCACCAACAAACTTGTAAATTGCGGAACCAACCGGTGCACTGGCGGTCGTGGGGAACAACGCCGCCACCGAATTGTCCGCCGCGTCCAGAGAATTTGCGATGATGGTGAAACTATTCGGCCCGGCCGGAATGACGACATTCACAAAACCGACCGCGTTTACCGAATAAACCGTCTGCGCCACTCCGGAGACGGCACCGGCACCGGCGAAGGCGACTGCAAGGAGAAGTGTTTTTGTTTTCATATTGCGAAATCTTTTTCTGTGCGCTGCGACATCAAAACATAATATCGGCAGGCGTCAACGCTTTTTAACCTCTTTTCCACTGGGGTGTTTGCTGTAGTCCCTCGACTTCTTTGAAGCGCATTTCAGTGGGGGTTGATCGTCGCAACTAACTTGAGATAAGAATATTGCGACTTGAGTAAACAGGGAGGTCATCGGCGTATGTCTCGCCACAAAAACTGCTCCGCGAAAAATTATTTCCCCGCGACCACGATTTTCAGCGACTCCGGGGTTGGTCTTGCTGCCAGCGCAATCGCCGCCGCTGTTTCGTTCAGGGCGAACTGGTGGGTAACCAGGCTCGCGGCGTCGATGCGCCGCGAGAACACCAGTCGTGCCGCCTCATGTTGCAAGGTGAAATCCGCCGAATAACTCCCCATCAAATCCTTTTCGTCCACGCAGATTCGCGCCAGATCCACCGCCAGTTCCTGCCCGCGTTTAGTGTGCGCAAACAGCAGGATTTGCCCCGCCCCCCGCGTGAATTCGAAGGCTTGCTTCACCAGCACATCCGCCGGAGTCGCAATCACCGCCGCATCCAACCCCGCACGCCGAGTGATCCGCTGAATGCTCTCCGCAAAACCCGCAGCAGCCGCGTCCAGCACATACGCCGCCCCATATTCACGAGCCAATCGCAGCCGGTTCTGAAACAGATCGCTGGCAATCACCCGAATTCCCCGCAGCGCCAAAATGCGCGTGAAGAACAATCCAATCGGCCCCTGCCCCGCCACCCACACGTAATCTCCCTTCAGCACGTTCAGCCGTTTGACCGCTTTGAGCACCGTGTTCACCGGCTCCAACATCGCCCCATCCATGAACGAGTTCTTCCGCGGAATCTTCACCACACCCGGCAGACAAAACGCCAGCACGCGCACATATTCCGCGTACCCCCCGCCCGCCGGCTCGAACCCCGCCGTGATGCCCGTGCGCTTGTATTGCGCGCACTGCGCGAACGCCCGATGCCGGCATGCATGGCAATCCAAGCACGGCACATGATGATGCAACCCGACGCGTTCCCCCACCGCGAAGCCCCGCACCCGCGCCCCCACCCGCACAATCGTCCCCGCCGTCTCGTGTCCAAAAACGCGCGGCGGCGCGACCGTGCCGTATTGGATTTTCTTGATGTCCGTGGGGCAAACCCCGCACACGGCGACCTTCACCAGCAGCTCATTCGCCCCGACGCGCGGCACCGGCAGCGTCTCGACCCGCAGGTCGTTCACGCCGCGATACACCACCGCCTTCATGGTCTTGGGAATCTCAAACATCGCGCGCGTTAAACCACAGACCGCCGTCACTTGACACTGATTTTTCCCACCTCCCATCGTTTTCCAATTCGCAAAACAGGCCCAAATCCGCGCCCTGCTCCCGCCCCATCACACCACCCCACCCGGCCCCACTCCTTCAATGAAATCCGCTAACCACCGCTCCGGCCCCACCTCAAAAATCACCTCCCGCCCCCGCCACTCGAACCGCACCCGCCCCGCGTGCAGCGCGTGACACCACAAAATCAGTCGGCCCCGCTGCGCCTCCGTCAACCGCCCCTCCACCAGCGCGAGATAACAATCCTCCTCCCCGCCATACAATTTATCGCCCACAATCGGATGCCCCCGATGCGCCAGATGAATCCGAATCTGATGCTTCCGCCCCGTCTGCGGCCGCACCCGCAACACCGAAAACTCCCGCCCGTCGCGCGCAAAAACCCGCTCCCGCCAAAACTCCGTGCGCGACTCCGCCCCATCCGCCCGCACGCAATCCTTGATCGCCACCCGACTCCCCTCATCGCGCCCCAGCGGCCCATCGATCACCCCATAAGCCTCCGCCACCGCCCCATGCACCACCGCCAGATAATCCTTCTCCACCGCGCGCCGCTCCCAAATCCGCCGCAACTCCCGCGCCGCGACCTCGTTCTTCGCGACCAGCACCAGCCCGCTCGTCTCGCGATCCAGGCGATTGATCATCTGCGGATTGCTCCCCGCTCCCAAATGCAACCGCACCCGGCTGATCAAGCTCGAATACACATCCCCTTTCGTCGGATGACACACCAAGTCCGCCGGCTTGTTTACGACGAGCAACTCCGCGTCCTCGTGAACAATCTCGAACAACTCCCGCCCCGTACCTGCTTCCCGCGCCATCCCGCCTTCCAGTTCCTTCATGCTTTCAATCCCAAAAAATCCCCGCCAAATCTTCCCCCCCGCCCCCAGACTCCCCCACCCTCGCACCCTTGCACCCTCGCACCCTTGCACCCTCCGCTTGTAAAGCCCCGGGCCCCGCCTAACATCCGGCCCGTTGAAAACAAAGTGGAATTTCTGGCTCGCCGTCCTGCTGCTCGCCGTCTTCGCCATCACCCGCTGGCCCGGCGTGCTTCCGCCCAACTTTAGCGCCGCCTACGCCCTCGTCTTCTGCGCCGGCGCTTATTTTCCCGGCAAACTCGCCTGGTGGCTTCCGCTCGGCACCCTCCTCCTGTCCGACATCGCCATCAATCTCTTCCACTACCACACCGATCCCGTCGGCTCCTACATGCTCGTCAATTACCTCATCTACGCCGCGCTCATCTGGCTCGGGAAAAAAATCACCGGACGCGCCCCCTTCACCGCCCTGCTAGGCGGCGGCATCCTCGGCGCGATCATTTTCTACCTCGTCACCAACACCTTCGCCTGGCTCGAAATTCCCGAATACGCCAAGACCCTCGCCGGCTGGATCAAAGCTCTCTCCCTCGGCACCGACGGCTGGCCCTACACCTGGGAATTCTTCCGCAACACCCTCCTCAGCGGCGGCCTCTTCACCAGCCTCTTCGTCGGCGCCATGAAACTCAGCGAAGCCGCCGAACCCGAGCCGGCCGAAGAAAAAGAAGCCGAACCCACCGAAGCCGAACCCGAGGAATCCAAAGCCTGAGACCGGAAAAGTTTTCACCCACGGATGCACACGGATGGACACGGAGAAAAACCGCCGAGGCCCGACTGCCTCGCTCACTCCATCCGCACGGCCACAGAAGTCCTTCTCCATCGGTGTTTATCCGTGTCCATCCGTGGTTTCCTGATTCCAAATTTTTCACCTCACCCCCACCCTCGCCCCCTCTTTGCGTTTCTTTGCGTTCTTTGCGGCCATTTCCTCCCCCGTCTTTAAGATGAACATCGGCCTCCTCTCCGACACCCACGGCCACCTCGATCCGCGCATCCCTGACCTTTTCCGCGGCGTGGACCACATCCTCCACGCCGGCGACATCGGCCAGTCCGCCATCATCACCGCCCTCGAAAAAATCGCCCCCGTCACCGCCGTCCTCGGCAACAACGACGCCGGCCTGCCCTTCCGCGAAACCGAAACCCTCCACCTCGCCGGCCGCAAATTCCTCCTCCACCACATCGTCGAACCCGCGCGCCCCACCGCCCATCTCCGCGACCTCCTCGCGCGCGAACACCCCGACCTCGTCATCTTCGGCCACACCCACAAACCCTCCGACCAAACCCTCGGCGCAATCCGCTACCTCAACCCCGGCTACTCCGGCCGCCCCCGCTTCAACCTCCCCCGCACCGTCGCCCGCCTCACCTGCACCGCATCGAGCCTCATCGTCGAATTCCTCCCGCTCTGACGGGGGAAAAGCTCCAAGCCTAAAGCTCAAAGCTCAAGGGAAGCTCCAGAAACAAGCTCCAATCAAACGCAGCCATTCACCGGGAGAGTCGTGCCACCATCGCTGTAGCGCAGGTTTCCAAACCTGCTGTATCGCGGGTTTCCAAACCCGCAACCGGTCCGCTCACCAGAATCGTTGCTTCCCGCCACACGCGCCGAAAACTCCGCGGCCAACGTCGAATTCCTCCCGCTCTGACGGCGAAAAAAGCTCCAAGCACAAAGCACAAAGCTCAAGGGAATGACCAAGGACCAAGCGCCAACGCAGAGGCCGCGGGAAAATCACGGCGCGAACCAACAACAGCGTCCCCTTGGACCTTGTTCCTGGAGCTTCCCTTGAGCTTTATCCTTGGAGCTTTTTCCCGCCGCTCCTCTACTCCGCCAGCTTGAAAACCCGCTTCCCCCCCAGCCAGGTCTCCAGCACCTGCGTCCCCGCGATCTTGTTATCCGGGCACGCCAGCAAGTCCGTATCCACCACGATGAAATCCGCGAACTTCCCCGCCTCCAGCGAACCCACCTCGTGCTCGCGAAACAACAGAAACGCATTGTTCGCCGTGTAAAAACGAATCGCCTGCGGCCGGCTCAACGCCTCGATCGTGTGCAGCGGCTTGTCATGCCACTTCGCCTGCCGCGTCACCGTCGTCGCCATGCCGAGAAACGGATTGTACGGATTGATCGACCGCAATGACCCGATCTTCTGCATGTGATCCGATCCGCCGCCCGCGATGCCATTCGCCATGAAAATGCTCCGCAACGGCTGGAAATACCGCAACCGCGCCTCACCGAACTGCTTCACCAACGTCCGCGTGTCCAGATACAGCCACGCCGGCTGAATGTCCGCCACCACCCCCAACTCCACCATTTTCTCCACCGCCTCCTTGCTCATGAAATTGCAATGCGTGATGCACGGCCGCGTCTGCCGGATCGGCCGCCCCTTCCCCACTTCCTCATAAGCTTCGAGCAGTGCATGTACCGCCCCGTCCCCCACCGAATGCGCCGTGAACTGCAAGCCGCTCTCCACCGCCGTCTGCACCATCGGCAACAACCGCTCCGCCGAAATAAACCGCAGCCCCTTATACGCCGGATCCTTGATCCCATAAATCTCACTCACGCCCCACGGCTCCCGCATATACGCGCTCCCCGTCAGCATCCCGCCATCGAGAAACATCTTGATCCCCACGATCCGCAGCATCGGATTCTCCTTCCGCAACGGATGCTCCGCCACCGCGCGGATGCGCTTCTGGATGTCCGCCACCGGCCCGAGATTATCCACATGATGCGAGATCGACACCCGCACCGACAGCTCGCCCCACTTCAGCAACTCCTCATACCGCGCGATCGACCCCGCATTCCCCGAGCGATCCCCCACCGCCGTGATCCCCACCGCATTGTAATCCTTGTACAACTCCACCCACCGCCGCAGATAATCCTCCTCCTTCGCCGACTTCAACGGTGACACCACCTTCACGAACCGCGTGCAATTCCGCAGAATCCCGTTCGGCTCCCCCTGCTCATCCTTCTCCAGATACCCCGCCCCCCCATCCGTCACCTGAAAATTCCGGTCAATGCCGCTGACCTTCAGCGCCAGACTGTTCACCGACGCATCCGGCCCCGTCGCAAAAATCACCGGATTCTTCGGTGCCGCCTTGTCCAGCTCCGCGCGCGTCGGATACCGCTGCTCCTTCAGTCGCGTGATGAACACCTGCCGCACCTCCACCCACTTTCCCTCGCCCAACGCCGCCGCCCGCGCCGCGACATACTTCAACACATCCGCGATCCCCTCCATGTCCGGAATCGGATGATCGAACTCCGTCATCGCCGCCGTCGAGTGAACGTGCGAATCGATCAACCCCGGCAGCACCATCCGCCCCGCCAGATCAATCACCTGCGTCCCCGCCCCCTTCAACTTCAGCACCTCCTCATTGCTCCCCACCAACACGATCTTGCCCCCGCGCACCGCCATCGCCTCGCGCACCGAAAACCCCGCATCCACCGTCACCACCCGCCCATGATGCACAATCACCTCCGCCTCCTGCGCCCCCGCACCCGTGACGAAAAATCCAACCACCGCACCCACAATCATCCCGCACAATAAATTCAAAGGCTTCATTCCCCCCACCGTACCCAAGCCCCGCGCGCCCGCGCGAGCCAAAAGGATCTTCCGCGAACCACCTCGGGAGCGCGGCTGTGTCGCAGACCAGCCGCAGCGGCCGCGCCACATCGCCATCGGGGGGGCACACCCGCACTCGGGTGTCGTTTCCCGCGACCTCGCGGAAAACTTGTACGGCACGAAACCGCCCAAATTTTTCAAACACCGGCGCGCGCCCCGGAGCGCGGCGTTCACGCCGCAGAGACGTCCGCTTAACCACGAAGTCACCGGCAAATCCAACGCTCCCTTCTCGTCCACGTTCCCGCGGCGTGAACGCCGCGCTCCCACCTGTATCACTGGTTGTGAAAGTTTGTGCCGGTACCGCCGCAACAAGTAGCGCGTCCGTCTCCCTCGCCCCGAGCGGCGCGAACGGAGAGTGAGTAGTGGGGAGAAGGGTGGGCACGAACTTTCGCAACGATTGATATGCAGCCGGAGCACGGGCTGCCATCCCTTCGGTCGTCCGAATAAGGCAGGGGTGCGCTTTGCCGGGTGTTGGCAAGGGGAACTCAATGGTGAGCCGAAAGGTTCGGCGCAACCGCCGATTCGGACTAGTCACACGGTGAGCCGGCGGGAAGCCGACGCTCCAGCCACTTCACAGCTACGGTTCAGCCTCAGTCGCGCCCCGCAATCCCGTTGGGATTCAAGGTAAGTGGCAGAGGATTTGGACGACTCCTGCGAAAACCTCATGCAGCCGTGCCCGGTCCGATCTGCACCTTGCGCCCCAGGCGGGCGCTGGCGAGGTATCGGACGAGGAGGCAGGACCTGATTTCCGGGTGAAGGAGCACCGTTCCCTTCAAACAACTCCCCGCCTACAGGTCCAGCGCCGCCATCAACTCCGCCACGCTCATCCGATGGTGTTGAGCCACGCTGCGGAGGATGCTCTTCAGGGTGCCAAGTTTGACCGGGCTGTGATTCGGAACGACCTCGTGATGCTCGCCGCCTTGCTGCGTCGTGACGCGGAGATGGGAACCATTCTGGCGCGTCACCGTGTAACCCAGCTTCCGGAGCGCCTTGGCCAGTTCGAGACCAGAGAGGTCGCGGGGCGTCTTCATCGGGCCAGCACTTCATCCCGGACGAAATGGAGGCGGATGATTTTGGGCGCTTGCTCAGGGACATCGAAATAGCAGTCCACCGCGTCCCGCACCATCAGGCGCAACTCTTCCAAGGTTTCGCCCTGTGTGTGGATGCCGAGACCCAGCGCCGAGGCACAATAGCCGCCCTCCTCCGCTTCCGTGACCTCGAAGATAATTTCGGAACTCATGGCGGCAGGCTACCTGGAAAGGATCCATGGACAAGCGTTAAGCCGGAACCATGCAAGTGGAGCGCGGGCGTCCCGCCCAATGTCACTAACTTTTCATCTGTTCTTCGGTGATCCGGGTCCGGGCGACGGCACGCGAACCGCGCAAGACTGGAAAGGTCCGTGGCACGGGCCGTTGGCGGCGCGGTTCGGCGGGCCGGGGCTTCCGGCGGCGCGGCGGGACCGTGACGGCCACGTCGGCCAGCAGCCGTTCCCACAGCCCCAACCGCTCCCCTGGCCCCGTGTATTGCCAGCCGCGCAGCGTGTGCCCCAGCAGCCGCGGCGTTTGGGCGAAGAACAACGCCAAGGGGTTTACGGTCACCCCGGCGGTCGTCGCCGCCGCCCACGACATCACGCCGCGAATCAAATTGTACGCCAGCAGACCCGCATACCATTGCTTGATCGCCGGGCGCGCGGATTTGACCTCCAACTGCCCCCAAGTTCATCTGCGCCTTGAGATAGCGCGGGTTCAGCTCGACCTGCCAGCGCACGCCGTATTGAGATGCAACGGATTTCTGGACCAGCATTTGGTTGGTTTTTGGGGTTGAACTGAGCCTCGAAAGCGGCGGAGGTTTTGTAGCCGAGGGAGGAGTGTTTGCGGTGGGTGTTGTAGTAGGCTTCGAGGTAGGCGAAGAGCTGGTGTTGGCATCGACGTGGGTGCTGAAGCTGCCGTCTTGGAGCATCTCGGTCTTGAGGGTGCCGATGAAGGACTCGGTCCAGGCGTTGTGGTAGGGATTGGCGCGTGCGACCAGCCGAGGCGTTGCGGATGGCCGGACCGCCCGCGGGTTTGGAAACCCGCGATACAGCAGACTGGGGAGTCTACGCTACGCGGGGGGGCAGTGCGCGGATGCGCCCCAGCCCGCCGGCGCTTTCGCTCTTGTGTCGGCCCCACGCGACTGGTTCGCTCGCCCGCGATTCCGGCATCGGCGTCCCGATGGTGCGCCTCGGGAAGAACTGCCACGCGTTTCAATTCACCCGTCCCCGCCCGCACCCTCACGCATGAACGACCCAGCACCCGTCTCGCCTGCCGACTGCCACTTCCGCGTCGCATCAGCCGCGGACGCCCCGGCGGTGAACCAGTTGTTCGCCGAATATCTCGCCAGCCTCGGCCTGACGCCCGATGCCGAACTGGACGCCGACCTGGTGGACTTCCCCGCCGCCTACACTGCTCCGGGCGACACCTTTCTCGTGGCCACCGGCCCGGACGGTCAACTCCGCGGCATGGGCGGCATCCGGCGCGGCGAGCTGCGACGCGTGTTTGTGCGCGCCACACAACGCGGTCGCGGCCTTGCGCGCGCCCTCGTGCTGCGACTCCTTCAGTCCGCCATCGCCACCGGCCAGACCCAGTTCCACGGCGTGATCGCGCGGTCGAACACCTCCATCCGCGAGGTGGACCTCGCCTGCGGCCTGCTCCCCACCGGACGCGTCCCTAGCCACCCCAAGCAGCGCGACTGCGAAACCCTCGCCGTCACCCGCCCGCCAGATTTGTCCCGTCCCGTCATGCTCCTCATCGGCGGCACGCCGGCCCACTGGCGCGCCCTGCTCACCCACTTCTCTCCCCAGTTCAACATCCTCTTCGCCTGGCACGACTCGGAAACCACCGCCGTGGACCTCGTGCGCGAACAGACCACCGCCGCCCGATGGGTCGGTGCCATCCGCTGCGACCTCGCACGCCCCGAGCGCCTGCCCTTCCTCGCCGAAGTCGCGCAAACCCTCGCCGGCCCGTGCCGCGCGCTCCTCGTCCTGCCTGGTGCCGAGACGCTCCTCCCTGCGCTGAAGCAGGCGTTTGCCCCACAACTCGCCGCGCATCCCGCATCCCAAATCGTGCAGGTCACCGATCCCATTCGCCCGGACGAACTGACCACCCTTCTCTCCGCCGCCGCCGCCCGCTAATCTCCCGCCAACATGTTGATCATCGCCACCACCTTGCGGCCCAGCCCCGTTCACGGCCTGGGCGTTTTCACCACGCAACCCGTCCGCGCCGGCACCGTCGTCTCGCGCTTCCTGCCGCCCTTCGATATTCAATACCCCGCCGTCCTCCTCCCCGCGCTGAGCGACGCCGAGCGCGCCTATCTGCGGAACTTCGCCTACCGCAGCCGCTACACCGGCCTCTACATCCTCACCGGCGACCACGACCGCTACATGAACCACAGCGACACCCCCAACGTGGGCATGAACCCAAACGGCAACACCGAAAACCTCGCCCTCCGCGACCTCATCGCCGGCGAGGAACTCACCTGCGACTACCGCACCTTCGATGCCGACTGGCAGGAAAAACTCGGCCGCTCCGGCGACTAGAACCGCAGGAGAGATGAACCACGAAATACACGAAACACATGAAAACAGAGGCTGAGAATGACTTTCGCCGGTTCGGAAAAACCTCACTTGTCCGTGAACACGAGCACCGCCTCCGCCCCTTTCCCTTTTCGTGTCTTTTGTGTTTTTCGTGGTCTCAACTTCTTATTCCGAGCTGTAACCACGGTGTTGGAAGCACCGAGATGAACCACAGAGACACGATGAACACAAAGGAAAGACAGTGCCAGCATCCGCCGGCCAATGCTTTGTCTTCTCTGTGTTCATCGTGTCTCTGTGGTTAATAACCATCATCCCTACTTAAATAGTTACCGCTAAGATGAAACTCCTCACCGACTACACCCAGTGGTACGACCACCTCTTCGACGACACCGGCCCCACCTTCCACCGCACCGCGCGCACCCGCGGCGGACTCGCCAAGCGCGACCAGTTCCAGCTCTTCGAGCGCCTCGGCTGGGCCGTCCCGCCCCACGGCGTCATCGCCGAACTCGCCACCCGCACCGGCCTCGCCCGCGACTGGCAATTCCCCGCCGCCACCTGGCAGCGCGAACTCGACGTCATCGTTTATCTCGACGAATTCCAACATCAGGGCGAAGGCAAACTGAAACTCCCCCTCTCCGACGCGCTCGCGCAATTCCCCGACCACTACGGCTCCCTCTTCATCCCGCTCGCGAACCCCGCCGTCAGCCTCCGCCATGTCCGCGTTGGCCGTCTCGGCTTCTGGCTCCGGCAGCAAGGCGGCGACGACTGGCGCTCCAACCGCAACGACCACGAAACGGTCCTCGCCCGCACCCACCACGCCGAGGCCAACCCCATCCCGCGCGTCCTCTGGGCCGTGGACTTCCTCCCCGCGCCCGCCGGCCTGCTCGCCGTGGACTTCAACACCGCCCCGCAACTCGTCACCCTCCACGAAACCAGCGCCCTCACCATCGAAGAAATCCGCAGCGAACTGGACTTCGCCGCCGCCACCGCGCCCGGCACACTTCGCCAGTTCTGACCACCGCCGCTGGACGCACCGGAGCGGGATCGCCTCGTGAGTTCCCAGCGATGTCCAGCCTTCCCTGATTATTTCAACAGCCCCCGCTGGTTCGTCACCGCCGCCGCCCTGACACCCAACCCCCTGAACCGCCAATGCGTCAGTCTCCGAGCTTCGGGCGCGGAAATCCTGCTTGTGATTGCTAACCGACCTTGGTGCGCCGGGAAATCCAGTAGAGCGGTTTTCGACGGTTGTGAGCCACCGCCAAAACCCAAAGCGTCTGTTCCCTGACAACGAAGGGCAGGTAATATGGAAATACCCGGAGGTTGATGCGGCGATACGCTCCCGGGCGGAGGTGATAATACTCCGAGTGGTCGGCAATCCGACGCACGCATCGATCCAGTTCATCCTTGAACCGTTGACCCAATCCGCGTCGCGCCGCTTCGTAGCCCGAGAGCGTCTCGAGAAACTCGCTCTGGGCCTCCTCGACAAAGCGGATTGTCATTGGCCCAATCTTCTCGCCGCCGCTCGCATCACGTCCTCGTAGGCCACGCCAATGACGCGACCCTCGTCAATGGCGCGGATGCGGTCGCGAATCTCCGAATCCCATGCGGCCTCCGCCTCGGGATCAACCGCGCCTGCCGCGCTCTCCAGCAGAAACCCCGCTAGTGCGACCCGCTGCGGAGGCAGAAGCTCCATCGCATCTTTGGTGATATCATCCAGTGCTTTTGGCATGGGAAAAGAGTTGCTGCGGCTGCATCGTCGGTCAAGCGCTCTGACTTGACCGACGGCCCAAGGCCAGCGACGGCGAAGCGCGGCGGGCTGCGGGTGATCTATTACTGGTGGGTGGCCACGGACCGCATTTCGTTGCTGCTCGTTTATCCGAAGAACGAGCAGGACGATTTGAGCGCGGAGCAGGTGAAACAACTTCGGAGAGCGTTGGGAATTTGAGCCATGAAAAAAGAACTGTTCAACGAACTGCTGCAAAGCGTGAACGAAGCGGCCGCCATCGAGCGGGGCGCCGCCCAGCCTTCTCGCACGTTTACGGTGAAAACCGCCAACGACGTGGTGCGGGTGCGGACCCATCTCGGCCTGCCGCAAACCAAGTTTGCCAAGCTGCTCGGCATCAGCGAGGACACGCTGCAAAACTGGGAGCAAGGCCGCCGCAAACCCGCCGGCCCCGCCAAAGTGCTGCTGAGAATCGCTGCGAAACACCCGAAAATCGTCCTCGAAACCGCCGCATAAACTCGCGGTCCAGCCCCGGGTGTCACATCACGGACTTGCAGCCCTGCATCCCCTTCCGGCCCGACCGGTCCCGCCCACTTTTCATTTCCGCCGCTGAAAGCAGCGAAGGACATGAGAGGTTCTTCGCGCTCGATAACGAGCCGCGCCCCAAGCCACTCCCCGTTTCGCTCTTCGCCTTTCTGCCTTCGTTTTCACCCAGGCCATCCCCCGCTTTACTTCCGCCCCCGCCCTCCCTTTACTCCGCGCATGTTCACCGCCCTGCCCCGCATCTCCGGCGCTTGCCTCGCCGCCTTCATCTCGACCCTGCTCTTCGCCCCCGCCCACGCGGCGACCACCGATTGGCCGCAATGGCGGGGACCGAATCGCGACGCCATTTGCACCGAGACGGGCCTGCTGAAAACTTGGCCGACCAACGGCCCGCCGTTGCTCTGGCGCGCCAGCGGACTCGGCAGCGGCTATTCGAGCGTCGCCATTGTCGGCGACCGCATCTACACGATCAGCAACCGCCGCGGCAAAGACGGCGGCGGCACGCATCTCGTCGCCCTCGCGCTCGCGGACGGCAAACCCGTCTGGGCCACGCTCTTCCCCGCCGGCGGCAAAGACGGCAATCCCAACGGCACGCCCACGGTCGATGGCGAACTCACCTACGCCATCTCGCTCGGCGGCACGCTGGTGTGCGCCAAGACCGCGACCGGCGAAATCGTGTGGAGCAAAAATTTCGGCAAAGATTTTGAGGGCGGCATGATGTCCGGTTGGGGCTTCAGCGAATCCCCGCTCGTCGATGGCGACAAACTGATCGTCACTCCCGGCGGCACGAAATCCACCATCGTCGCGCTCAACAAGAAGACCGGAGAACTCATCTGGAAATGCCCCGTCGCGGACGTCGGCGGCCGCGGCAAGGACGGCTCGGCTTACACCGGCGCGGTCGTCAGCGAAGGCGCGGGCGTGCGGCAATACATCCAACTCCTCGGCCGCGGCGTCGTGGGCGTGCGCGCCAGCGACGGCAAACTTCTCTGGACCTACAACCGCGTCGCCAACGGTACCGCCAACATTCCCACGCCGCTCGTCAAAGGCGACCACGTCTTCTGTTCGACCGGCTACGGCACCGGCGGCGGTTTGTTGAAACTCGTCCCCAGCGGCGACAAGGGTGTGAACGCCGAGGAAGTCTATTTTCTCAACGCGAAGGATTTTCAAAATCACCACGGCGGCATGATCCTCGTCGGCGACCATCTCTACGCCGGCCACGGCCACAACAACGGCTTCCCCATCTGCCTCGAACTCAAGACCGGCAAGGTCATCTGGGGCAAAGACCGCGGCCCCGGCGCAGGTTCGGCCGCGATCCTCTTCGCCGACGGCCATCTCTATTTCCGCTACGAAAACGCCGTCATGGCCCTCATCGAAGCCACGCCCGAAGGCTACCGCGAGAAAGGCTCGTTCGAACTCGCCAGCAAGAACGGCAAAAGCTGGTCGCATCCGGTCATCCACAAGGGGCTCCTCTACCTCCGCGACCAGGACAACCTGCTCTGCTATGACATCCGGGCGAAGTGAGATGGGAAGCTCAAAGCTTAAAGCTCAAAGCTCAAGGGAAGGTTCAAGGGACAAGGTCCAATTGAGCGAGAATCATTTGGTGCGCATCGAACCAAAGATGCAGAGGAGTTCGTGGGCTTCGCGGTAGAGTGGGCGGGCGGCTTCGGCGAGCGATGGCTCCGCGGCGGCGACCATGCGGAGGAAGAACTTGGTTTCTTTGGCTTCCTTGACGCAGCGGCTGACCGTGAACTGGAAATCCTTCTTCGAGACGGCTTCGTTCGCCTCACAATAATTGGCACCAATGCTCGTTCCTGCTCCGACCAGTTGATCGATCAAACGGTTGTTAACCGGGTCACGGGGAATCCGTTTTGCAAAGCGGACAATTTGTTCTCCAAACTTCGCGGTGCGTTCCAGCAAGTCCCACGCGTGCTGCGGTCCCGACTCCGGCGGCCCATCGCGAAGCAAGCCATCAGAAAACGCCGATTCTTCTGCCAACCAGTCCACCCAATGCTCCGGCGTTCTTGGTCCTTCTTCCATTGGAACTTCCCTTGAGCTTTGAGCTTTAAGCTTTGAGCTTTGCCCTCATTTTCCCGCCTTCTGCGTGAACGCGCTCACGTTCTTGATCCCCGCCGTTTTCGCCGCGTCCATCACCTTCACGATCTGGCCGAAGGGCGCATCCTGATCCGCGCGGATGGCCATCACCACGGCGGGGTTGCGCTTGGCCCGCGCCGTCAGTTCCGTTTGCAGCTTGTCGTACGTCACCGGGATGGTTTCGAGATAGAGATGCGGCTCCACCTTCGCAATCGTCACCACCACCACGTTCTGGTCGCCCGCGCCGTCCTTCTGCTGCTTGGACTCCGGCAGCGTCAGGCGCACCGACGGCTGCGTTTTGAAAGTGGTCGTCACCATCAAAAAGATCAGCACCACCATCAACACATCGATCAGGGAAACGATGATGACGGCGGGCGGCTGCCGACGTTTGCGCTCGCTGAAACGCATGGTCAGGTTTTTTTCCGTGTCCGCTCCAGCCGCCGGAGCAGCTCGTCGCAGATGGTTTCCATCTCAACAGTCAGCGTCTCAACCTTCCGGCTGTAGTAGCTCCACGCGATGAGCGACGGAATGGCGACGAGCAGCCCGAGCAGCGTCGCGTTCAAGGCCAGCGCAATGCCCGACGCGAACGCCGAATTATCCGCCAGCCCCTTTTCCCCGAGCGCATTGAAGAGCTTGATCAGGCCGTAAATCGTGCCCACCAGCCCCATCAACGGCGCGATGCCGGTCGCGATTTCCAGCACGATGAGGCCGCGCTCGAGGCGGATGATCTCGTGGCGCGCGCGCGTCTCGAGCGCGTCCTTGATCTCCTCCAGCGGCACTCCGAGATGATCGACCGCCGTGATCAGCAGCGTGCTCAACGCCGAGGGATTCGCCGCACACGCGCGGCGCAAGATCGGGGCGTCGGCGGACGCGCGGCAGTTCTCCACCGCGTCCTCGACCGCCGCGGGAATGACCTTGTTCCACCGCAGGGCGAGACCGCGCTCAATGATGAATGTCAGGCTGATGATCGAGGCGACCACCAACGCGACCATGATTAATCCTTCCATCGTGATGTAGGTAGTAGGTTGAAAATCGAAAGTTGCGCCGCCAGACGGGCTGACGTGCCGGATTCAAGACGCGCGCGATTGAACGAGCCACCCCCGCCAAACGCAAGCGGGAAGCACGGCAAGAAGGGGCGGCGCGAAAGCGACGACGTTGGTGGGGAGGGGAGCGCTTGCCGAGAAGCTCAAAGTTCAAAGCTCAAGGGAAACACCAAGCCCCAGATACCAAGCGGTGCGCGGTGGTTTCAGCGAACCGGACGGTCGCCTGATGGACGGCTTCTGCTTTCGCCGCTCCGAATCATTTGCGCCCTCGTCCTCACCTTGGTCCTTGAACCTTTCCCCTGAGCTTTGAGCTTTAGCCTTTGAGCTTCCGCCCCCCGCCCGCTCACTCGTAGAAAAACGTAAACCGCACCTCGCGATACTCCGCGCCGAGCGCCAGCCGCATCTCGCGCGGCCAGGCGTCGAAGGGCGCGGGGCGTTGCACGGCGAGCGCGCACATCTGGCCGTAGAGTTCGCCGACTTCACTGCTCGTCACGGAGAGGTGCGAGACGCGGCCGTTGGAGTGCAACCAGAACTCGATGACGACCTTGCCAATCGGCTTGAGGCGGTCCGCCAGCAGGTTGTACCAAGCCTGCTGGATGGCCGCGATGATCTTGGCATCGTACGCGCCGAACGGAGAACCGCGCACGTCCAGCGCGATGCTGCCGCGCCGCTGCACGCCGCCGTCCTGCTTCATTTTTTCGCCGATCAACATCCCGCCATCCATCCGCGCGCGCGCATCGGCGAGCGTGCGCGGACGCTTCACCGGAACCAATTCCGAAGGTTCGCCGCTGCCGCCGGGATTCGGATTCAGGCTGGTCGAAGGCGGGGCCGGGGCGGGCTGCGGCGTCGGCGCCGGCGGCGGCAGCGGCCGGGCCAGCGCGAGGTCGCCGATCGTTTTCAATTCTTTGCGCGGTTCATCGAGGGGGATTTTCTCGAGCTTCGGCTTGGGCGGCTTAATCTCGGTGTACTCGGCTTTCGGCGGCGCGGGCTGGGTAGGATCAACCTGCGGCGGCGGCGGTTTGGGCGGCGTGGGTTTCGGCGGCTCGGGCTGCGGCTTGGGCGGCTCGACGCGGGCGATTTCGGGCTGGGGCGGGGCGGGCTTCGGCGGGTCCGGCTTCTTGACTTCCACCTTCGGCGGCGCGGGCTGGGGCGGTTCGGGCGTGGGCTGGGGCGCGGCTTTCGGCTGCGGTGGCGCGGGCGTCGGCGCGACCTTGACGGCCTCGATCGTTTTCACGATGCGGGTTTGTTTGCCGTCGATTTGCGGGTCGCGGGTGGCGACCTTGGGCGGCTCGGGATTGGCCGCGCGAGTGCTTTGGGAGGAATAATATTTCGCGTCCTTCGGCGGCTCGGGGACGGCTTGCGTGGCATCCACCTCGACGAACGTGAGATTGAGCACGCGCTCTTCGTCGGGGGGCTTGGGGGCGTCGGGTTTCGGCGGCGGGGGCACGGACGCGATCATCGGGAGGAGCTTCTGCACCCAGCGCGGGACGGGCGGTAGCTCGAGACCGAGGCGTTTGGCGACGCGCATTCCGCCGAAAATGCCGAGGTGGAGCAGGACGGAAATCAGCAAGGCGGACAGCACGCGGTTTTGCTCCGCCGCGCGCCGCCAGGCCTTTGCTTCAGTCATCACCATGCGGGACCGAACATGGCGGCGGCGGCGGGGAGCGGCAACCAATTGTTAAACCGCAGCGATTGGTAGGGACCAGCTCGACGCCGCCCCGGTACCGGGGCAGCGTCGAGATACGTCGGCAGTTGGTGGGGCGCGTCTGTCCTCAGCGCGCCGTCGGGGCGTTCGAACGGTGCGGCGGCGCGCTGAGGACAGGCGCGCCCTACCAGTCATTGCGAATGTTCGCGCCGTCCGCACTGGGGCCTCTCCCCATTCGTGCCTCACGGGGCGAGGGAGACGGACGCGCTACTCGTTACCGCGGTTTCGGCGCGAACGTTCGCAAAGATTACGACCACGACCGCTGCGGACGAGCCGCCCGCACTCCGCCGACGCACTGCCTCTACTTCCGTTCGTGCGCGAGAAACCACTCGAAGAGCTTGGGATTGTTGTAGGCCTCGGTCCACGAGTCGTGGCCGGCGTCGGGATAGATCGTGAGCTGCACTTCCTTGCAGCCGGCGCTTTTGGCCGCGGCGATCATACGTTCAGATTCAACAGGCGGCACGACGTTGTCTTTCGCGCCGTGAAAGGCCCAGATCGGCAGGGTTTTCAGCGCGGCCTGCTTCTTCGTGTCCGGCAGCAGACCGAGGATGAGGTCGCCGCCGCCGCAAATCGGCGCGATGGCGGCGAAGCGTTCGGGATGCGAAAGACCGAGGCTCCAGGTGCCGTAGCCGCCCATGCTCAGGCCCGTGAGATACACGCGGCCCAAGTCCACCGAGTGCCGTGCGATCACGTCGTCGAGCAGCGCCAGCAACGCGTCGTTGTCCCAGCGCCGGCCCGCCGGGCATTGCGGCGAGATGACGATGAAGGGGAGGTCCTGCTTGAGCTTGGCGAGCTTGGGCGGACCGTGGGCGGAGACTTTCGAGAGGTCCGTGCCGCGTTCGCCCGAGCCGTGCAGGAAGAGCATCAGCGGCCATTTGCGGGCCTTGTCGGCCGCGTTGTAGTCCTTGGGGAGATAGAGGAGATAGCCGAGGCTCACGGCCTTGGTGAGCTGGCTTTCAAACTTGCATCGCTTTTGCATGAGCTGGGGGTCGATGTCCTCGGCGCCCGCTGCAACTGTCGCAAGGGCGAGCACGCCGAAAACTAAGTTTAACAAACGCATGACTTTTCCTTTCACAAACTGCCGTTGACGGGCGGGACAGTGGGGGCGGGGCGGGCGCGGGGCAAGGGGGTTTAGCGGAGGGGAAAAGTAATTGGCGATAAGTATTTGGTGAACGCGGGCGGACGACCCGGAGGGGGCGAACGCAGAGCGCGCCGTGACCTGCCCAACCGCCGAATCCCCCCCACGCCGACTGCCAGTCAGCAATGGCCGCGCCTGCTCAAAATCCAGTCATGGGAGGCGGAGCGCCGTTTCAACCGCCTCGGCCCGAGCAGGACCGCGAGGCACTACCCTAAAACCGCTTCAGACGGACCACCTTGTTCGTGCGGTCGATGTACAGAACCGAGCCGGCCGGCAGCGGCGGAAGGGGGCGGCCATAGGCCTTCGCCAATTCCTCGATGGAGCCGGGAAACCGCCCTTTGTTATCGCTGACGAAGATTTGCAGCATCTTGTCCCAGTCCGCGCGCCGGCTGCTTTGCTCCCAGTTTTGATATTCCCGCTCTTCCGCCGCCAAGTCGATCGATGGCTTGGTCGCCGATCGGGCGGGAGTTGAAGCCCTCGGCTGGGCTGGCGCACCCGGGACGGGAGGCGTGGGGTTTCCCAGCAAACTGTCCACCGAGGCAGTCGGCGTCTCTTCCGGCGGCGATGGGGTGAGGTCGGAGGCCGGCTTTTTCGAGTCGGCACACGCCGTCCAGAGCGCCGCCATGAGCAGGGCAGAAAGGGTTCCGAGAAGACGCATAAACGGGGAGCAACAATTGACGGCGAAAAATCCCGCAGGTTCAGGGCACCGCTGACGCGCGGGACGACAGCCACCGGGAATCGTTCGTGGAAGTCACCGCTCCCGGGCCGGCGGTATAACTGACCGGCTTCAGCAGCTCGGGATCACTCCAGCGATGAATCTCCGAATGGCCGTCGGCGAACGAAAACGCGCTGTTCCCGTTGTGGTAGTTGGCCGGTTTGTCGATCATGTCCGGGCTGGCGTTGCCGCCCGGGAGACCATAGATGCGCACTGCGAATCCCCCGTCGTTCAGACTGGTGGGATACTCATCCACAAAAATGAACAGAGCGTCGGGCGTCGGTGCTACCAGGTCGGCCTCGACCCGATACTTTCGAAAGGTTGGGGACGGCAGCCATCCGGCATTCACATTGTAGCCCACCGCCTGATTCATGGAGACGCTGCGCACGCGGGCAGCGCCGGTGGGGTTGTCCCGGCTCTTGTCGCTCGGACACTTGAACAACTTGGCGTTCATGCCGACATAGGCGCCCAGACTGACGTTGTTTGCATTGGCACCGATCGCCGTGGACTGCATCCATGCCGTATCGACGAGCGTGCGCGCATCGGTATTGGCCTGCGTCGATTGGCCGCTGGACGCACCGGTTGTCATGTTGCCCAAGCACCAGCTCTGTTGCGGTGTGTCGAGATTGTTGATCAGGCGACCGTCGTTTTCCTGGTAGTAGAGAATCCAGGCGAGCGTCAACTGCCGGCTGTTCGACGCGCATCCGGCTGCCTGCGCCTTGAGCTTCGCCTGCCCGAGCGCGGGCAGCAGCATGCCGGCGAGAATGCCAATGATGGCGATCACGACCAGCAACTCGATCAAGGTGAACCCGCGTGCGCCGGGGCGAGCACCAAAGGTGGACAGCGGAATTCTCATAAGCGTTAAAGTCGGCTTCGGCAGATGGTATGCCCTCGCAGCTTAGCTTTCCACGGTCGTGCGTCAATTGCAGGTATTCCGCCCAAATCGCCCCCGCAGTAACTCATTGAAAAGGGCACCGAGGGCGGAGAGTCCGGGGAGTTTGGAACTAGTCGGTGCCGCAGAAAGGAGGACACCGTGGGGCATGGAAACACGACTGATGAAAACGAGCCTTCCCGATTACACCCGCGTGATGCGCGGCCGGTACGCCCGCCGGTGGGGCAAGCGGGCGCGCGGCGCGCTGCTGGATGAGCATTGTCAGAGCACGGGCTTGGAGCGGAAGTACGCGAACGAGGTGCCTTGGATTCTGCCGGTGGCGTATCGAACCGGTTTATCGTGGCTTCGCTTTTACGACATGAAGGCTGGCTTGAATCGCCCGGGGGACGCGGTACCTTGCGCGCATGAGCACGGTCGCAGACATCGAACATGCCCTCGAAACGCTGGCCCCTGAACAGTGGCTGGAAATCCGCCACTGGCTGGACCGCCGCATCCCGCGCCCCGCGGGCGCGGCAACCACGGCGCATCCGCGGCCCGATTTTCTCGCGCGGCAAAGGGCCGTTTTTGGCGAGCGTGTGCTGGCGGATTCGCAGGCCGTGCTGGATGAACTCCGTGCCGATCGCCGGTGATGCGCTACTTCGATTCCGGCGTCCTGCTGAAGCTGTACCTGCGCAAGCCGAATTCGCCGCAAGCGGTGGCGCTCGTGGGGGAAAGAGGCGCGGCACCGCCGCTCACGGCACTGCACCGTCTGGAGATGAAGGCGGCGATTGGCCAAAAGCAGGGACGCGGTGAGATCACGGCCGCGGAGCGCGACGCGGTGCTGGCGGATTTTGAAAACGACCTCGCTGCCGGGGTGTTTGCCGAAACGGCTCCGGCTTGGCCGGCGGTTTTCACCCGAGCTGAGTCGCTCGCCGCCGCGCATTCGTCGTCCAGCCTCTGCCGTTCACTGGACACGCTCCACGTTGCGCTCGCTCTCGAGCTGGGCGCGACAGAGTTTTGCACGTTTGATCTGCGGCAGGCAGTGATGGCAAACGCCGCCAAACTGACGGTGGTGCCGTAGCGGGCGTGCCAGGCAAGAAACCACCTCAAGCTAAACAAAAAGCTGCGCGCCCGCCCCCGCGTCGTTGTCTCCCCATTTAGTCATCATCACCCCCCTTCGGGTGCGAGAAGACGAAGGCGGCGCGGGTGGGGGCGGGCATCGGACTATTAGGGCCGCGGACGTTGCGCCAGATGATTTCGTTGAGAAGGATGTCATCGGCGGCGTCTTCTTTGGCGAAGTTCATCTTACTGCTGGCGTCGCTGCCCCAGGCGAGTTTCTTGTTGCGCTCGTTGAGGTCCACGCTGGCGGGGAGGTGTTGGTAGGGAGTGAGGTCGGGGGTGGCGGTGAAGGAATTAAACATGGGCGTGGCGGCGGAATCGAACTGGGTCATGGGTGCGAGGCCGAGGATGAGTTCCATCGAGCGCAACATGCTGCTGGTGGAGTAGAGGGTGGAATCGACCACGCGGCGTTTGGTGTAGGGACTGATGACAAAGGCGATGGTGCGGTGGGCATCGACGTGGTCGGGGCCGTTCTGCGCGTCGTCCTCGACGACGAAGATGGCGGTCTGCGGCCAGAATTTCGAGTGAGAGACGGCTTCGACGAACTGACCGAAGGCCAGGTCGTTGTCCGCTACGCACGCGGTGGGAGTTAGCTTGCCAAGGGTAGCTCCGTGGGTGTGGTCGGCGGGGAGGCGGACGATCTGGAGGCGGGGCATGTCACCTTCCTGCTCGAAGCGTTTGAGTTCGCTGATGAACCGCTCGACGCGCTTCACGTCGGGGTAGTCCATGTCGAAGCTGCGGTAGAGCGGGTCGAAGTGACCTTCCAGTCCGGGGACTTTGGCGCGGCCGGGGTCGCCGAGTTTCTTGGCGTTGGCGACGAATTCGCCGTAGCTGCGGTAGGTGACTCCGGCGGCGCGGGCGCGGTCCCAGAGATAACCGCCGGCGGGTTCGGCGATGGGGAAGGAGCCTTCGCTTGGGTAGGGATATTTGCTGTGCTTTTTGTTGTGACCGTAACTGAGGGGCCAGAATTTCTCCACGAAGTCGGTCGCATAGGCACCCATGGTCCATTCGTGACCGTCGGCGCTGACTTCACTCTCAACGTAGAAGTTATCGAGCAGGACGAAGTCACGGGCGAGCTTGTGGTGGTTGGGAGTGATGCGTTCCGGGAAGAGACAGAGCTTGGGATCGCCGTTGCCTTGAGGCAGGTCGCCGAGGACCTGGTCGTAGGTGCGGTTTTCCTTGATGACATAGAAGCAGTATTTGATCGGGCTGACAGCGCCGACGCGCGAAGGGATGGGATTGCCGGCGCTGGCGGCGGCGGTGACGAGGTCGTCTTTCTTCAACGGGGAGCAGCGATAGGCGAGGGAGGTGTAGTAGGCGAGCTGTGACTCGAAGCGCGAGCGGCGGTCGATGGGAATGATGCTGAGACTACCGGTCATGAGACTACCGATGTATTCCTTCTTGGGATTGGCTTTGGAGACTAATCCTTTGCCATTGGCTACAACTAGGTTCTTGCCATCGGGAGTAACTCGGACGGAGGTGGGATACCAGCCGACGGGGATGAAGCCCAGCGGCCGCGATTTGCCGGGTAGCGAGACATCAAAGACGGCGACGTTGTTATTGTCGGCATTGGCAACGAAGAGAGTTTCTTCGTCGGGACTGAGAGCCAGGCTGTTGGGAGTCGAGCCGGGGCGGGCGTTGGGGTAAAGACTGGAGGAGAGAGTTTCGAGAGTCCGGTTGGATTGGGGGTCGAAGATGGTGACGGTGTTGCGCGCGGCGTTGGCGACGAAGAGACGGGTGCCGGCCTGGTTCAACAGCATTTCGCAGGGATGCTCTTCGGTGGGGAGGCGGGCGATGACTTGGTTGGCGCGCAGGTCAATGACCGCGACGGCAGCCTGAGCCCAGAGGCTGACGTAGAGACGCTGGCGTTCTTCGTCGAGGCGGCAGGCGTAGGGGAAGGGATCGTTGGAGCGGGTGGCGGCGGATTCGTTGGCGGTGGCGCGTTTGGAGGCGGCGAAGGAGTCGAAGTCCGCCGGGCCGGCGACGGCCTGGGCGAGGGCGTTGGTACCGCCGAGGAGGATGTCTTGCACGGGGTTGGTGCGGGTGAGGTCCACGATGGAGACGCGGTGGCCCCAAACGTTGGCGACGTAGATGCGCTGGGCGTCAGAGGCGAGCGCCAGGCCGGCGGGGACGGCGCGTTCCTTGGCGTTGCGAAGCTGGATGGTCTTGGGGTCGGCGAGGCGGCCGTCGGCGAAACTGAAACTGAAAAGTGACTCGGTGCCCGCGCCGCTGGCGAAGAGGCGGCGACCGTCGCGCGAGAATTCGAGGCCGTAGAAGGTTTCTTCGAGCGGGGTGCGGGAGACGATGGCGGCGGTGGCCAAATCGACGACGATGATTTCGTGTTTGCTCTGGCCGGCGTGGAGCGCGGCGGCGAAACGTCCGCCGGGATGCACGGCAACGTTGACGGGGAAGTCGGCGAGTTTCACCTGCTTGCCGACGGGGCGGAGCGACCAGCCGTTGGGGAGAAGAACGGAGCCATCGGCGCGGGGGCCGGGCCAGGGGCCTTCGACGGGGGCGATCTCGGGGACGGGGGAGGCGAACTTGGGGTGGGTGCTGGTGCAGGCGGCGAGGGCGAGCGTGCAGGCACAGAGGGTGAAGAGGTAGGGCAGTGTTTTCATGAGCGGGTCGAGGGTAACAGGAACGGGGCGGAAAGGTCAGGGGATGACGCGGTGGAGTTGGGCGGCGTGGATGGCGGGGGGGCCTTCGGTCCAGATGACGTAGGTGGCGAGGGACATTTTTTTCTCGGTGGCGAATTGGGCGCGGTTGCGGGCGGCGATTTGGTCGGGGGTCCAGCCGCGGTCGCGGAGGCGGTCAAGTTGGGTGGCGGCGGAGCAGGCGAGGCAGAGGGTGGCATCGAAGGCGGTTTGCGCGGCAGTCTCGAAGAGGAGGGGGATGATGACGATGGCGGTGGGGCGGCCTTCGGTGCGCCAGATTTCAGTCTGTTGAGTCCACACGGCACGGATGCGGGGGTGGAGGATGGCTTCGAGTTGGTGGCGGGCGGCGGGGTCGGCGAAGACGAGGTCGGCGAGGCGGGCGCGGTCGAGGTGACCGTCGGGGGTGAGGATGGCGGGGCCGAAGCGGGCGCGGATTTCAGCGAGGGCGGGCTGGCCGGGGGCGACGATGTCGCGGGCGATGGTGTCGGTGTCGAGGACGGGGAGGCCGCGCTGGGCGAGGAGTTTGGCGGCGGTGGATTTACCCATGCCGATGCCGCCGGTGAGGCCGAAAAGAGTCACGTTGGGGGGAAGTTCAAGGTTTTTTTCCCGGTTGGGTTCGCCTCACTCCAACACGACGGATTCTTCGACCACGCGGAAAAATTTCGCGTTTCCGCCGATCGCCGCCGGCTCAACGTCCACACTCAGAGTCGTGTTGGTACCGGGCACGCCGTTGGTGAGGGTCAGCCAGTTCACGAGATTGGCGGAGCCGAGAATCGAGTACTGCCCGCGCAGTTGGGCGGTCCACGAGAGGGTCAGGGGATTGGCGACCGACCGGGGCAGCGGGGCGAGCACCGGGGCGGGCAGGCCGGGGCTGCGATATTTCACGGGCGTGCTCACCTGGCCATGTTTTCCGCACAGGACGGAATAGATGCCGTCGGCAAACCAGCCGGGCAGATCGACCAGCAACTCGGTGCCGCTGGCCGTGAGAATCTCGAGCGGAGAGCCGTTCAGGGTGACGACGTTGTTGGTGCGTTCGGGCGCGAAGCCGGCGCCGTAAAAGCGAATTTCGCGCCGTCCGCCATTGGTCGTCGTGGTCGTTCCCGGGTTGATGGTCGGCCCCCCGCTGACCGGCGGCGTGGTGGCCACGACGAAAAATGTCGCGTACTCCACCGTGGTCGCGTGCCGCAGCCCGTTCGCGTCCGTGGACTCGGCGTGAAAGAGCAAGGTGCGCGGCCCGAGCATGGCCGGATCGTTGTGGATATATTGCAGTTGGTTGTTCACGAACTGGGAATCGCCCGCCACCGGGTCGCCGGTAGTGCCAGTGTCGGAGAGCGGCAAGCCCAGATAAAAAAGGTTTTCATACGGCCCTTGGCGAAAGCACACCGTCCCCACCCCGCGACTCGTGCCGGTGAACCGGACCTCGGCCGAGGCGGTGGCCATGCTCGCCGCCGCTGGCCGCACGTAGGCGGGCGTCACGGCATGCCTCACGATGTCGGGTGCCCCGTTCAGCGCCGCCGGATTGAACTCGAACGTGCAAACCTGATTGCCGTAGGCGCGGCGTTCACCAATGAAAATTCCCCGCTGCCCGCTGGGCGCGAGCATGGCCAGCCGCCCCGCCGTCAGCACCGGGTCGGCCACCGTGCCGGGGTTATACAGCACCGTCCGCAACCCCAGCCCGCTCGGGCCATATACCAGTCCATAGGTGCGGTAAATGCGCCCCGAACCTTCCATCAGGTCTGAGCCGTCGGTGCTGAGAGAAAGCGGTTCCTGAGGCGAGTCGGCGGCGGGGATCATGACGCGGGCACTGCTGCCATCGAAACCGGCGCTCCATACCTGATTGCCGCCCCCGGCAATGTATTCTCCCCAAGCCACGGTATTGCCGCTGGCGCTGATGGTTACGTCCCTGAGGGAGTATCCTACCCGCTGGATCACATGGAGTCCGGTGCCGTCGCGGTTGACGCCCATGATGGCGTTGGTGCCCTGATAGGCGTCGAGCGTCACCGCGAACACCAGTTGCTGCGCGGTGGCGGAAGCGGCGGCGAAATAGAATCGGATGTTGTCGTCGGCCGGCGCGCCCAAGACGGTCGCCACCGCCCCGAGGCCGGCGATCAAGCGGCGGCCTGAGCCGTTGGCGTTCGCCTCATAAAGCCCCTTCGGCACCGGCGCGAAAGTGACCGCCGTCGCCCCGTTGTTATAGACGCAGAAATAGACCTTGCTGCCATCCGCCGACAACGCGGGTGAATTGATCCCGCCGGAATCCAGCGCCAGCGCCACCGTCCCCGCGCCGACGCTCGTCAATCCCGTGCGCAGCGAGCCCAAGCCGTCCGCGTTGGCATGGACCGTCCCGTCCCCGTTCAGCACATAGGCCCGGTAGCCGGAATTGGTGATGCGGTCCACGACGCGGTCGTTCGTGCCATCAAAGTTCACGACGTGGACGGACGTGACGTTGTTGGTGACGGCCCGATAGATGATCGTCGAGCCGTCCCCGCTCAGGCGGGGATACTCCGAGTAATTGACATAAGCCGTCTCGCCAATGGGTGGCGCCGCCAGTTCGTGATAGACCGTGCGCGGCGGGGCAAACAGGAACGCGGACGGCGCTACGTGGGGCCACAGCAGCGCGGCGATACAGAGCATAATCTTCATGGGAGATGGTGGATAAGTTTCGTCGGTAGGGCGGTTCACATTCTGATTTGTTCAACGTCCGGGTCGGTCCGGTCCCACGCTAGCGGCAGCGGACCCATGGCCTTTTTCTTGGGTTCGTTGCGAACTGGGTTTTCGCAACCTAGATCCACTTCCCGAGACTTCAAAAACATTTGTCGCGCGCCGAGGATGTGACGGGCATGTCCGCGCACTGTCCCGTAGCGCCGACGTCTAAGAGCCGGTTTGCCAAGTCCCTTGAGCCGCGAGGAACTGGGTTGCGAGTTCCGCGTTTACGCGACCCGCTGACCGGACATCGCCCGAACCGCATAAACGCGGAACTCAGAACCGGGGTTTTCAAACAGGCTCGAAGCCGCACCCATGCAGTGAAGACCGCGGAGAGGACCACAGAGACACGTTGAACACGGAGCGGCGGAGCCAACCAACGCGGAGCGCGTGGGGCGCCAAGGGTGGATGCAAGACTCTGATAGCCTCGGTCGGGCGTATTCGGTGCGCGCGCATCCGCCCTTTCCCGCTCTGCGTTCTTTCCAATCGCTGCGGTGTTTTCAGGAAGCGCTCCGATGGTGGTCGAGCGGAGTGGAACACCGCAACGATCGGAAAGAACGCAGCGAGGAAAGGAACCGAGGGACATGCCCCCCCCCACTCGCGCGGCAGACGCCCAGCGGGTGGGGCGCGATGCGGCGCTTCGTGAGTGCGGCCGAATTTGGCAGGGGAATTGGGGGCACGGGAATGGAAAGGGACGATTTGGGAGCGGGCTGAACCGGCCGTCTGTGCGACCGTAAAATCCTCGCGGCGCGCGAGGATTCTGAAGAGTTGTAGTGCCGAGAAATCAAGAACTCGCTGGTCGATCAGGGTTCACTGCCTGGTGACTTTCTGGAGTCGGCGGCGCCCCGCGGTTTTGTCTGCGTTCATCGTGTCCCGGTGGTTTTCTCTGCCATTCCAACGGAATGGAAACGGTTTGGGGCCGTGGGCTTCTGCTCGCGTGCGCGCCGGTCGGAACGGCGGTCAAGCCGCGCTGCCGGCGGCCTTGGCACGGAGGGGAAGGTACACGGTGAAGGTGGTGCCGGTGCCGCGGCGGGAGTGGAGCTGGATGGCACCGTGCGCGCCGCGGATGAGGCGGTGGACGATGGCGAGGCCAAGGCCGGTGCCTTGGCCGGGGGCTTTGGTGGTGAAGAAGGGCTCGAAGAGGCGGGGGACAATTTCGGCGGGAATGCCGGGGCCGTCGTCCTGCACGGTGAGGGCGAGCAGCGGCTCCTGGTTCACGAAATCATCGGCGGCGACGAAACGGTTTTCGGTCGTGTTGGCGAAGCAGCTCAGGGGCAGCGGTTCGGTGAGGCGGGTGCCGGTGATTTCAACGCGGTGCGGCACGGGGCTGCACTGGAGGGCGTTGACGGCGAGGTTGAGCAGGGTCTGGATGAGGTCGGTGCCGTTGATGCCGACTTGGATGTCTTCGGCGAGGGAGCGGAGGTCCAATTGGTGGGTGTGGGCGCTGGGATGGACGCGGAGGAGTTCGCCGAGGTCGGTGAGGATTTGATTGATGCTGACGGTGGCGCCCTCGGTCCCGCGGGTGCGGGCGAAGTTGAGATAGCGGTGGCAGATCTCGACGCATTTGTTGACCTGCCGGCTGACGAGGGCGAGTTGCTGGCGGACTTGGTCGAGGTTTTGGTCTTCGAGCGGTTCGGGCTGGCAGACCTTCTCATTGATCATCTCGACGAAGCCCGCGATGACGGTGAGGGGGCTGTTGATGTCGTGCAGAACGCTGGCGTAAATCTCGCCTTTGGTGCGGGAAATTTCCTCGGAGAGGCGGTGGTCGTGAATTTCGGTTTGCAGTTCGCGGAGCTTGCGGCCGGTGGTCTGGCGTTCTTCGTTGAGGGCGCTGCGGCCCATGGCGTTGGCGACGGCGGCGCGCAGGGTCGGGATGTCGAAGGGTTTGTTGAGGTAATCGCAGGCGCCGAGGCGGAGGGCCTGGCGGGCGGTGTCGAGGGTCTCGAAGGCCGTGAGCATGATGACCTCGATGCCCGGATTGATCTGCTTGAGGTTTTTCAGCACTTCGATGCCGGACATGCCGGACATGCGGATGTCGAGGAGGGCGGCGGCGACGGGGTGTTGGCGGGCAAGCTCGAGGGCGCGCGGGCCGTTGTCGGCGAGGAGGACGCGATACTCGTCCTTGAAGACGATACGGAGGGATTGGCGCGGCCCTTCTTCGTCATCGACGACGAGGAGGACGCGGCGGGACTGCTCCTTGTCAGGGGCAGTCGGGGCCTTAGAAATTGTATCCGACGGAGAGAGCAAGGGCATGGCTCATGAACTCGAAGGTGCCGTTGGCGGAAGCGGGAATGCCGGTGCCCGGGCCGGCGGTGTCGGCAAGGGTGTAGGTGTTGCCGGTGACGGTGCGCGCGGGGCCGTAGGCAAGTTGGTAGGCCAGGTCCCAGCGCCATTTCTGATAGTTGCGGCCGCCACCGATGCTGAAGATGTGGCGGTCAGAGTCGGGGACGATGGGGTTGAGGGTGGCGTCGGGCACGGAGTTTTCGCTGAAAATGTAGCCCGCGCTGGCGTGCCAGCCCTTGTCGAAATAACGGGTGACGCCGAACTCGTAGAAGAGGCTGTTTTTCCAGTTGAAGGGCAGCGTGCTGACGGTGGTGCCGCCGGATTTCACATCAACCTGGCGGAGACGGGACCAGTCGGTCCAGTCCACGTTGACCTCGAGATTCCATGCGGGGGTCGGGCGGTAGGACCAGCCGGCGATGAGGTGTTGGGGGAATTTGATCCGGGCGCTGGCGGGGGCCGAAACGCGGGAGGTGAAGGGAGCGAGCGGGTTCGGGGCGTCGAGGGAACCCTCGAAATTGATGGCGGTCGCGCTGCGATAGCTGAGGCCGAACGCGTGCTTTTCCACGGGCTTCCACTGCGCGCCGGCGACGAAGCCGACGGCGGTGCCTTCGCCGCGGAGGCGGGTTTGCAGAAGCGGAAAGGGGCGCGGCAGCACGCTCTGCTGAAACTCCGTGTTCGCGTAATTGATCGTGGGCCCGGCGGCGACGGAAAAGGTCTTGTGCGGCTTCCACGCGACCACCGGAGTGATCGAGTAGTAGGCCATCTGGCCCTTGGTGGCGCGAAAGGCGGCGGTGCTATCGGGCCATTCGACGCCAAGGCCGTAGGGAGCGAAGACGCCGAGGCCGAACGTGACGGGGGCGGATTTCAGGGCGGTGGTGAAGTAAAAATCGGGGATGCCCTGAAGTTTGTATTTCGTCTTGGTCTGCGCGCCGCCGGGAGCGGTGTAGGTGGACTCCAAGCCGATGCCGTAAAAGTTGGCGCGAACCTGCGTGCCCTCGAGCTGGCTGATGCCCGCCGGGTTGTAATAGATGGCGGAGGGGTTGTCCGCGGTGGCGGCAAACGCGTTGCCACGCGCGGTGGCGGCGGCATCCTGATCGGCGACGCGGAGGCCGAGGGCCATCGCTGGGAGGGGGAGGCAGACTCCCGCGAGAACGGTCAATGAAACAGTGTTTTTCATAGGTTCGCTAATTAGTGACGGGCCGACATGGATTCATCGGCCTGTAAACATTGGTCTCGGCGGCTCTCTGCGGGTGCGAATGTGGAATCATTTCGCGCGACTTTCCTGGTGTTTGCGCAGAATCCCCCCCAACATTCGCCCCGCCATCACCCTATGC
>CAMAUZ010000022.1 GCA_945861535.1 Akkermansia muciniphila
CTCGGTTCAGCGTTCTCATTCAGTCGAACCGGATGCGCGGCACGAGGGGTCGGCGGGCCTGGAGTTTCACGAGCAGGAAGAAGATTCTCATGCGCCAGCGGATGGCCCACCGGCCGGTGAGTTCGCCGGCAAGCGCGGCGTTTACAGCGGCGGGGATGCTCCACAGATCGCGCGGTTCGAGGAAGAGTTCCATGAAGGGCTTGGTGTAAAACTGCTCGACCATCTCCCAGTAAAACCGCAGCGCGCGAAAGGTCTTCCGCTCGTAGCGCGCGAGCCGCCAGCGCGTGCCGAACGGCCGGTGCAGACAGGCCTCGACCGTCTCGGCGGCGAGCTTGCCGGAGAACATCGCGAGGTAAACGCCCGCGGAAAAAATGGGGTCCATGAATCCGGCGGCGTCGCCCACCCGCAGCAGGCGCGGGCCGGTGAGGCGGCGGTTGTAGTAGGAGAAATCGCCGGTGGTCTGGAACTCGCCGACGAGCCGCGCGTCCTGCATCCGCGCGCGCAGCACGGGGCTGGTGGCGACGAGGCGATGGAAGAGCTCCGCGGGCGGCGTCTTCGCGGCGGCGAACTCCGCGGTATCCAGCACGCAGCCGACGCTGATTTTCGTGGCAGAAACGGGGATGAACCAAAACCACTTGTCCGCGAGCCGCACGATCACGGTGTCGCCGCCCGGCGCGCCGTCGTCGCGCACCACGCCGGTGAAGTGGCCGAAGAGCGAGAGCTTTTTGAGGTCGGGATGAATGACACGCAGACCCTCCTGATTGCCGGTCACGTTGCCGCGCCCGCTGGCATCGATGAGGAAACGCGCCTCGAGCGTGTGCGTCGCGCCCGTGGGGTCGGCGGCCTCCACGCGCACGCGGTCGGCGAGTTGCTCGAAGCGCTGGAAGCGCCAGCCTTCGCGCACCTCCGCGCCCTTGGCCGCGGCGTTCTTCAGGAGAATGTGATCGAAGCTCGCGCGCTCGACCTGAAACGTCTGCGGTTGCTCGGTGAAGCGGCCTTCGCGGAAGACGAGCTTCAGTGACTTCCGGCCATTGCCGAGATGGAACTGCGCGCCGGTCTTGCGGGGAAAGCCCGCCGCCTCCAGCGCAGGGAGAACGCCCAGCTCCGCGAAGATCGGCCAGTTGTAAGGGAGCAGCGATTCGCCGATGTGAAAGCGTGGGAAACGTTCGCGCTCGAGCACGACCACCCTGCGCCCGCCCGCCGCCAGCAGCGCCGCGACGGTCGAGCCGCCGGGGCCGCCGCCTATGATGATCGCATCGTTCACGCGGACCTTTGTAAGGGGGATTGCGGAAGAGTCCAAGGCCGACGGTGAAGGACGCCCGCGCCGGCGCGTCGGCGCACTGCCCGTGTCGCGCAGGTTTCCAAACCTGCGGCATCGCCGATTTCCGAATCGGCAGGGGCCGCGGGGTTTCGGGCGCGTGCGACAAGCCGGGGCGTTGCGGGTAGCTGGACCGGCGGCGGGTTTGGAAACCCGCGCTACAGCAGACTTGGAAGTCTGCGGTACGCGCGAGCAGTGCGCGGATGCGCCCGCCCATACCACGGTGCAGAATGCGTACGCTTCATCCGCCGAAACAAACCGCCGCGAAGTGATGCTCGGCCGGGTAGGTTTGCGCCCATTTCACGCCATCGGTGGAGCGGAGGAGGAGGCCTTTTCGGTTCGCGACGACGAAAAGGTGCTTGCCGAAAACCACGGTCACGGGCGCACCGGTATTGGGCTCGCGTTGCCACGTTGTGCCGTCGGGGGAGCAAGACGTCGCGCCCGCGCCCACGGCCACGAAGCGGTCGCCGGCCCAGACGAGGGAGTTGAGATGCTCGCCTTCTTCGCCGCGCACGGGGACGCGGGCGGAGGGGGAGGATCGGGAGACGGCGAGAGATTTCCCTGGTCTGTCGCGTGGTGCCGCCGCCCGCCCGGCTTCACAGGCGTTTCGCCAGTTCCGCCTGGCTGCTGGCGAAGACCTCGCGATGCAGCGAGTGGCCGTGCGCATCCATCGTCACGACGGCGGGAAAATCTTCCACCACCAGTTCCCAGATGGCCTCGGGCGAGCCGAAATCCTTGAGAAAATACACGTTGCGCACCTGCTTGATGCACTCGGCCAGCACCTGCGCCGCGCCGCCGACGCCGTGGAGATAGACGCAGCCGTAGTCCTTGCACGCCTGCAAGGTCCGCTCGCCCATGCCACCCTTGCCGATCACCCCCCGCACGCCGAAGTCGCGGATCACCTGCCATTGATACGGCTCCTCGCGGATCGACGTCGTTGGCCCCGCGGCCGTGCAGACATAGGAGCCATCGGCCTGCGGCATCATCACCGGGCCACAATGATAAATGATGCCGTCGCGCAAGCTCACGCCGGCGGGCAGTTGGCCGCCCTCGTGCAAGTATTTGTGAACCACATCGCGCCCGGTGTGGATGACGCCGGAGATGAGCACTTCATCGCCGACCTTGAGCGCGCGGACTTTTTCTTCGGTGAGGGGGAGCGAGAGTTTGGTCATGAGAAATCAGGTTAAAGAGTTTTCTGCAGCAGCCGGGGCAAGGATTGTATCCGGCAATTCTCTACGCCGGTGGATTGCAATCGCCGCCATGTAACGCCCACTCCACGTCCGCCAAAATTTGTTTCTCCTGCCGCTCCACCGAATGGCCGCTCAAGTAGCGGCGCAGGGCTTCCAGCACGCCTTCTTCCGGCGTGGTGAACCAGCCTGCTTCCACCAGCTTCCGCAACTGTTCTTCCCACTGGTCAGCACATTGAATGGTCATGGTCTTCATGG
Organism: Akkermansia muciniphila; assembly: GCA_945861535.1. Lineage (GTDB taxonomy): Bacteria > Verrucomicrobiota > Verrucomicrobiia > Limisphaerales > BJHT01 > BJHT01. The sequence continues at coordinate 2,764 of CAMAUZ010000022.1, forward strand.
CTTCACCACGCGCCCAAGTCCTTCGGCGATGTCACGTTTGCCCCGCTCAATCTCCGCCTTGAACTCGTCCGTTAGTTCCAGTTCGTCCTCCAGCATATTTTCCAGCCGGTCGCGCAACGCCGCCTGCTCGGCCTTGGACAACTGCTTCACTGCATTCTGAATTTCTTCCAGCGTTTGCACGGTGGGATCAAACCCGAACTGCGCCGGTTTACAACCCCCACATGTTTCCCGTTACGCCGGCGGCCACCCCTTCGGATCGCGCCCATAAACAGTCTGATAAGCACACACCGTCGCGGGCGGCGGACGATCCATCGCCTCGCGGCGGGCCTGGGCGGTGCCTTCGGCCAGTTCGGCGCGGACACGCTCCAGTTCCGCCTGCCGCTCGCGTTCCTCCTGCTCTTTGCCGAAGGCTTCTGACGGCGAGTACTCCTCCGGTTTCTGTTCCTCCATCGCCTCGCGCAGCGGCGACAGATCCACGATGCCCAGCTCCGGGAAATGGTATTCCCAATCCGCGCCCAGCGCCTTGAGCCGACGGAAAATCATGGCGTACACCGGCGTCAGGTCCGCGCGATCCCCAATCCAGATCGTGCCCATGTAAATCCGGCAGTAGTCCATGTTCCAAATATCGTCGTTCGGCCCGGTGAGATACTCGACGAGAAACCCTGCCGCGCCCCGGAACGACCCGATGTCCGCCACGCGCCGGTCCGCCGCGATCACCTCGTGATTGTCCGAAAAAACGTCCCACAGACACAACGCGACCAGTTCCATCACTTCGTCGTGGGCGGCCACCGGCTGCTCCTGCCACTCCGCGCGAATCGCCGCCAGCGTCGGCTCGGGCGTGGGCGCGAATTTGGGATTGTCCGGCTCACGCTGGCGCCGGGCGTCCATCAGCTTCTCAATATTCCGATGCACCCGTACCCGCTCCGCGAACACCTTTTCCACGGAAGGATGAAAGCAGGCCAGCAACGGCGACTGCTCCCAGCCCTCCGGCGCAATTTCCGCCAGCACATCCGCCCCGGCAAAACCATGCGGGAACAAGCGCGCGAAGAACTCCTTGAGTTCCGGGTCAGTCAGTCGTTTGGCCTGCCAGTCATCCATGCCCGAAAAACTGCCGGGCTTGGGTCCGCGCGGCAATCATTTCAAAAATATCCGCGCGCGTTCGGTGAGCGGCGATCTGTGTACGCACGCAGCTCACGCCAACTCCGCGACATTGTCGTCCTCGTATCTCTCGATGAGCACGCCGAGGACTTCCATCAGCGAGGCGAGCGGGTGGTTTTCATTCTCGCCCACCTCGTCCACCAAGCGGTCGAGCAGCTTCACGAGCCGGCGGTATTCGCGTTCGTTGTGCGGCACGCGCAAGGCCGGCTCGATCTGCGGCCAGGCTTGAAATGCTTTCTCAATTTGGGCGGTGGACATGATCATCGTTCTTTCCATTTGCCGGCATCGTACTCGGCGTGCGTCAGCACGGCGCGGATATACACCTTCTGGCGATTATAGTGAATTGCGGCGATCAACCGAGCTTTGTTCCCGCCGATGTTGAAAACTGTCAGTCCGCCGACCTGATCCGCGTGCGGAAAAACACTCCGCAACGCGGTGAAGTTTTCGGGATTGTTCCGTTTCAACGCGCGGTACCAATGCGCCAGCCCACTCGTCGCGGTCGGATGCTTTTCGGCAAATTCATTCAAGCGCTTGCGAGTGATGACGTGCATGGCGCGCTCTGAAACTGTCGGGGGGGAGAGTTTTTAGTAGAGCCAGTTAGAAATCTTCCCCTCCGCATCCAACACCACGCCCTGCCGCCGATACGCCCAGCACATGTAGCTGATGCTGACGAAGAACGATGCGGGCAGGCGGTTGGCCGCGCAGATCTTGGTGCCCAGCAGCGTGGTCTTGCCGCCGAAACCCATCGGGCCGATGCCGAGTTCATTGGCCGTCTTGACGATGTCTTGTTCGAGCGCATCGAGTCCCGCGTGCGGATTACGGTCGTCGAGGCGACGGAGGAATTGCTGCTTCGAGAGTTCGTAGCCGGTCGCGCGGTCGCCGCCGATGCACACGCCGAGGATGCCCGGGCCGCAGCCTTTTCCCTGCGCCTGCAACACGGCGTCGAGGATGACTTTGCGGCAGCCGTCGAGGTCGCGGTTGGCGTGGAGCTTCTCGTTCGGCAGCGAATATTGCGCGCCGACATTCTCGCAGCCGCCGCCTTTCAGTATCAGGCGCACGTTCAATTCCGGGCCGTGGTGCTGGTGAAAATGCACCGTCGGCGAGCCGGGGCCGACGTTGGTGCCGTCGTTCACGCCCGTCAGCGAATCGACGGAGTTCTGGCGCAGAAAACCTTTTTTCGTCGCCGCCTTCACCGCCAGCTTCGCCTCGTCTTCGAACGCCATCTGGTCCAGGCCGACCGGGCATTCGATGTAGAAGATGATGCTGCCGGTGTCCTGGCAGATGGGCTGCGACTTCTGCTTCGCCAGCGCGATGTTGCGGTCGATGATCTTCAGCGCCGATTCGGCGATCGTCCCTTTCTTCTCGTTCTCGAGCGAGGTCAGGATGGCTTGATGCACGTCGTCGGGGATCTCGGCGGAGGTGCGGCGGATGAGTTCGAGCAACGCGGCGGGCAGGTCTTTCATGCGGGAACGCTAGGAACTGAGGCCGGGGGTGTCAACGAATGGCGGGTGGGACCGCTGCAGTGCGTTGTATTCCGAGGCGGGCGGAGAACGGAGCGGAAGCTCCAAGGATAAAGCTCAAAGCTTAAGGGAAGGTCCATGGGACAAGTTGCATCCGCCGGCGAAGGGGGGGGCGATTGCGAATTTTGCGGTCCGCTGCGGACCGAACCCGTCGGTCAGCACACTGTCAGGATCGCAAAGCCGATTGCCAAACGCGTGCCGCCTGGAGCTTGTGGCTTGGTGTTTCCCTTGAGCTTTGAACTTTGGGCTTTGAGCTTTCGCACCGCCGGCCACAACTCCGGAACGCAGCAAACCCAGCGCCTCGCCAGCCGGCGAGCACCGGACGACTGGCGTGCGCCTCAGTTCCCGATCAGTTGGTCCCGCAGCACCACCTGCAGGTTCTTGGCGTCGATGGCGAACTCCTTGCCGGGCGGCGGCGCGGGCATTTTCCGAATGAAGCCCGCCTTGATCATTTCCTGAAAATTCTTGGGTGCCTCGCCGCGGCTCGTGACCCACGCCTGCACCGCGCCGGTCATTTCCTCGATGGTCATCTCCTTTTCATCGGCGGTCACGGCGGCGGGTGGCGCGGCGGGGGGCGGGGGTTTGTTGCACGCCACCAGGCACAGAGCCGCCCCGGTCAGCAGCGGGAGGAGGGAACGACGGAGAGGAAAATGTTGCCACATAAACAAACGTAGAAAACCAAACTCACGGATCAGAACTTGTCCCACAGGGCCGCCGAGTTGCCAGCGGGAGAAGGCCGAGGCGAGCGGATGCCGTCCGGGAGGCGAGGCCAAGGGACAATTCATGGATCGGGTGGTAGTTGACGCGCTCGCAACCGTCAACGTCCGAACCCTGATCGCCGCGTAATTGGGCGCATCTCAGTTTCCTGTAACCTTGGGCAGGCACAGGTGCCGTGCTCGAGGAAACCTGCGGCGGCATGCGCGCGGGCGCGGTGGGGCAGGCTTCCAACATGCCAGTTCGGGCGGCATCCCTGCCGCCAGCTCCTGCCTCCGCGCGGTGGAGGGTCACGGACACGGGAACACGGGGCAGGGATGCCCCGTCAACTGGCAGGCAAGGATGCCTTGCCCAACCGGCTGTCGCGGACGCCACGCCGCGTGCAAGAAACTGAGAGGCGTCCGCGGCGAATTGAGCGAGTTATGGTTCCTTTACACGCGGGGGATGTTTGCTACCGTGCGCGGTCGCTCGCCGAGTCGAACACCGTGATTTCATGGGGTTTGGTGGCCAGTCTTCCAAATGATAACGCGCATGTTCGACCAACCGCTCCGGGCGCCCGCCCGGCGCCCCGGATTTGCTTTCGTCACCCCGCCCGCATGACCCCGGCCGTTACCCCGCAACCCCGCACCCGCGGCTGGTGGACGGCCAATGGCACTCCCGCCGCCACGGACGCGGCCGCGTTGCGCACAGCGCTGGCGGATTTGCATCAGCCGGTCGCACTGGTCGAGAGCGATGGCCAGTTGGCGCTGGCGGAGGGTGGAATGATCCGATTTGGCGCGGTGAACGCCGCCCCCGACGACGCGCCGATCTCGGGCTACGCGCCGGCCTCGCCGGTGGAGAATCTGGGGGAAAAATCTTTCTGCGATGACCACGGGCTGCGCTTCGCCTGCGTGGCGGGCGCGATGGCCAATGGCATCGGCTCGGAGGAAATCGTCGAGGCGATGGGGCGCGACGGGATGCTCGGTTTCTTCGGCGCGGGCGGATTGCCGCTGGCGCGTGTCGAGGCGGCGGTCGAGCGCGTGACGCGGGTGCTGGGTGCGCGGCCGTTTGGTTTTAATCTCATCCACAGCCCGAACGAACCCGATCTCGAGGCCGCCGTCGTTGAACTGTATTTGCGGCGCGGTGTGCGGTTGATCGAGGCCTCGGCGTTTCTCGGGCTGACGCTGCCGGTCGTGCGCTATCGGGTTCATGGAATTCGGCGCGACGCGGACGGGCGCGTGGTCACGCCGCATCGCATCGTGGCGAAGGTTTCGCGGGTCGAGGTGGCGTCGCAGTTTTTCTCCCCGCCGCCGCCGGCGTTGCTTCAGGAACTGGTGCGGCGTGGCGATATAACCGCGGAGCAGGCGAAACTGGCGGCGGAAATTTCCGTCGCGCAGGACGTGACCGCCGAGGCCGATTCCGGCGGGCACACGGACAATCGCCCGGCCATTTCACTGCTGCCCACGATGATCGCGCTGCGCGACCGGATGCAGGAGCAATTTCACTACGCCCAACCGCTGCGCGTCGGCGCGGCGGGCGGCATCGCCACGCCGGCGAGCGTGGCGGCGGCGTTCGCGATGGGCGCGGCGTATGTCGTGACCGGCTCGGTGAACCAGGCGTGCGTCGAGTCGGGTTCTTCCGACCTCGTGCGCCAGATGCTCGCGCAGGCGCAGCAGGCGGACGTCGCGATGGCCCCGGCGGGCGACATGTTCGAGATGGGCGTGAAAGTGCAGGTGCTCAAGCGCGGCACGATGTTCCCGATGCGCGCCGCGAAACTCTACGAACTCTACCGCGCCCACGACCGGCTCGAATCGATCCCCGCCGCCGACCGCGCGAACTTGGAGAAGAATTTTTTCCGCATGACGCTCGAGGAAACGTGGGAGCAGACGAAGCGGTTTTTCCAGCAGCGCGACCCGCAGCAGATCGAGCGCGCCGAGCGTGATCCGAAGCACAAGCTGGCCCTCGTCTTCCGCAGCTACCTCGGCCAAAGCTCGCGCTGGGCCAACGCCGGCGAGCCGACGCGCGTGATGGATTACCAAATCTGGTGCGGCCCCGCGATGGGCGCGTTCAACGAATGGGCGCGCGGCTCGTTCCTCGAAGCGCCCGCCAACCGCCGCGTCGTCACCATCGCCCTGAACCTCCTCCACGGCGCGGGCGTGACGCTGCGCCTGGCCACGCTTCGCGGCCAGGGCCTGCGGCTGCCGGCCGAACTCACCCGCGTCCGCCCCGTGGAACCCGAAGCTTTGCGAGAACTTTTGCGCGCATGAACCAAACGCCAGACCCCGCCGGACGCCCGGCCCCGGAGCCGATCGCCATCATCGGCATGAGCTGCCTCTTTCCGAAGGCGGACAACCTCCAGTCCTTCTGGGCCAACATCAAAAACGGTGTCGATGCCATCACCGAGGTGCCCACCGCCTCGCACTGGAACCCGCGCGATTTTTTCAACGCCGACCCCAAGGCGCCGGACCAAACCTATTGCCTGCGCGGCGGTTTTATTTCCCCGGTGCAGTTTGATCCGCTGGAATTCGGCATCGCTCCGAAAGACCTCGAAGCCACGGACACCACGCAATTGCTCGGTCTCGTCGCGGCCAAGCAGGCGCTGCTCGATGCCGGCTACGGCGGCGACCGCGAGTTCAACCGCGACCGCACGAGCGTGATCCTGGGCGTCACCGGCACGCTCGAACTCGTCATTCCGCTCGGCGCGCGGCTCGGGCATCCGATCTGGCGGCGCGCGTTGCAGGAGGCGGGCGTGGACGCGCAGACGAGCGACGACGTGGTGCAGCGCATCGCCGATTCCTACGTGGGCTGGCAGGAGAATTCGTTCCCCGGATTGCTCGGCAATGTCACGGCGGGCCGCATTTCCAACCGCCTGAATCTCGGCGGCACCAACTGCGTGGTGGACGCCGCGTGCGCCAGTTCGTTGAGCGCGATTCATCTCGCCACGCTCGAATTGCAGGCGGGCCGCTCGGACATGGTGATCTCGGGCGGGCTGGACACCTTCAACGACATTTTCATGTACATGTGCTTCAGCAAAACCCCGGCGCTCTCGCCGACGGGTGATGCGAAGCCGTTCGATCGCGATGGCGACGGCACGATTCTCGGCGAAGGCATCGGCACCGTGGTGCTCAAGCGCCTGTCCGACGCGGAGCGCGATGGCGACCGCATTTACGCGGTCATCCGCGGTCTCGGCTCGTCGAGCGATGGCAAGGGCGGCGCGGTCTATGCGCCCGTTGCCTCCGGCCAGATGAAGGCGCTGCGCCGGACATACGAACTCGGCGGCGTCACGCCCGACTCGATTGAAATGGTCGAGGCGCACGGCACCGGCACGCGTGTCGGCGACGCGACCGAAGTCACGGCGCTGACGAGTGTTTATCGCGACGCCAAAGCCGAAGGCACCTGGTGCGCGCTCGGTTCGGTGAAATCGCAGATCGGCCACACAAAAGCCGCCGCCGGCGCCGCGGGCCTCATCAAGGCCGCGCTCGCGCTGCATCACAAAGTCCTGCCGCCGACGATCAAGGTCCGCCAGCCCGTCGAGCCGGCCGCGCCCGGCAAATCACCGTTTTATCTCAACACCACCAAACGCCCGTGGCTGCCGTCGGCCACGCATCCGCGTCGCGCGGCGCTGAGCGCGTTTGGTTTTGGCGGCAGCAATTTTCACTGCCTGCTGGAGGAAGTTTCCCCGACGAAGTCCGCGCCCGACTGGGACGGCGACACCGAGGTGGTCGCGCTTTCCGCCGACACCGTGGCGGAATTGAAGAAGGCGTTGAATGAACCGCTCGCCGAGCTGTCGTGGCCGGCGTTGCAACGACGCGCGGCGAAGACGCGGGCGGCGTTTTGTCAGAATTCCGCGACTGAGGGGGTGGGTTCTGTAGCGCAGGTTTCCAAACCTGCTGTGTCGCCGACTTCCAAGTCGGCGGGGCGCGCGCCAGCACGGACGCAGCAAACAACCCCGGCGGCCGCAGGTTTGGAAACCTGCGACACAGCAGGCTTGGAAGCCTGCGGTACCAACGCCAAACCCTTCCGCCTGTTGCTCGTCATCGAACGCGGTCGCACGGATTTGAAGAAGCTCGTCACGGCGGCGCGGGCGCAACTGGAGAAGCATTCAGCCAAGCCCTGGCAATTGCCCGAAGGCGCGTTCTTCGGCTGCGGACGTCCGAACGGTCGTCTGGGCGTGCTGTTCCCCGGGCAGGGTTCGCAATACAGCGGGATGCTGCGCGACCTGAGCTGCCAGTTTCCGCAGATGCAGGCCGGACTGGCGCAGGCCAACGAGATTTTCGCCGAAGCCCACGCGGGCACCGCGCGGGTACCGCAGGCGTCCCCGCCTGCGAGTTCGCGGGGCGTCTCGCCCCGAGTACCAACGGGCGGCGAGACGCCGCCAGAACTCGCAGGCGGGGACGCCTGCGGTACCAAAGGCGCGCGGCTCACCGATTACATTTATCCGCATCCCGCCTTCGACGAGGCGACGGCGAAGGCGCAGGACGCCACGCTCAAGGCCACCGACATTGCGCAGCCCGCAATTGGCGCGGTCAGTCTGGCCGCGTTGCAGGTGCTCGAAGCGTTTGGCGTTTCGCCCGAGGCCGCCGCCGGGCACAGCTACGGCGAACTGCTCGCGTTGTGCGCCTCGGGCCGCATCCATTCCGACACGCTGCACCGGCTCTCGAATCTGCGCGGACGCCTCATGGCGCAGGCCAACGGCGCAGGCGACAGCGGCGCGATGCTCGCCGTGAAAGCGCCGGTCGAGACGGTCGAGCAGTTCATCCGCGAAGAACGCTTCGATCTCGTGGTCGCCAATCGCAACGCGCCCGATCAGGCCGTGCTGGCGGGCGCGGTCGGCGAGATCGAGCGCGCCTCGCAGAGCCTCGAACGCCGCGCGATCTGGAACCGCCGCCTGCCCGTGGCCGCCGCGTTTCACAGTCCGCTCGTGGCGGCGGCGCAAACGCCGTTCGCCGAGGCGCTCAGCACGGTCGAGCTTTCGCCGTCGCGCATTCCCGTCTATGCGAACACCACGGCCCGCGAATATCCGCGCGCAGCCCAGGACGCGCGCCAGCTCCTCGCCGGCCAGCTTGCGAACCCGGTCGATTTTGTCGCCGAGATCAACGCGATGTTCGCCGATGGCGTCACCACCTTCCTCGAAGTCGGCCCCGGCCACACGCTCACCGGCCTCGTGCAATCCATCCTGCGCGACCGCGATATCCACGCCATCGCGCTCGACAGCTCGCGCGGCAAACGCTCGGGCATCGTCGATCTCGCCCTCGCGTTGAGCCGTCTGGCCGCGCTCGGGCACGCGGTCGATCTCACCTCGTGGAATGCGGGCGTCGCGCTGCCGGAACCGGAAACCGGCGGCAAACCGCGCCTGACCGTTCCCCTCAGCGGCGCGAATCATCGCACGCCGAAGCCTTCGCGTCCGCCGACCCCGCCGCGCGCTTTGGCCGCTGCGCCGATTGCGCCCGTTGCTGCGCCTGCGCCGGTTGCGAGAACGATTGCTGCGCCGAGTTCGTCCGCGTCGCCGTTGCCCGCGCCGCCTGCTAAACCTGCGCCTTCATCGTTCGCTGTCGCGCCCGTTGCGGCCGCGCCCGGACAGATTTCCGAAGCGGTGCGCGCGAGTCGCGAGAGCCTCGCCGTGCTGCTCCAGCTTCAGGAACAAACTGCGCGTCTCCACCGGCAATTCCTCGACGGCCAAGACGCCGGCCGCCGCACGATGCACGCGTTGCTCGAACAACAGCAGCGGCTACTGTCCGGCGCGGGGCCGATCTTTTCGCCGCTGCCTGCGGCGGCCACGCCGGTTGTGCCGAGCGCGCCAGTCGCGCCAGTTGCCCGTCTGACAAGTCCGACTCCAGCAATTGCGCCCGCAGCAACTCCCACGCGCACTCCTGCCGCGCCCACACCAGCGCGCGTGGACGACGGACCCATCGAGAAAACGCTCCTCGGCGTGGTGGCGGAGAAGACCGGCTATCCCGCCGAGATGCTGAATCTCGAAATGAGCCTCGACGCCGACCTCGGCATCGACTCGATCAAGCGCGTGGAAATCCTCTCCGCGTTGCAGGAGAAACTGCCCGACGCGCCGGTGATCAAGCCCGACCAGCTCGGCGCGCTCCAGACGCTGCGGCAGGTCGCGGATTTTCTGCGGCAGGGCACGGCGCCCGCTGCGCCTGCCGCGATGGTTTCAGTCTCGCCCGCGCCGGTCGCGATCCCCGCTGCACGCGCTGACACCGGCCGCGTCGAGCAAACGCTGCTCGGCGTCGTGGCGGAGAAAACGGGCTATCCCGCCGAGATGCTGAATCTCGGCATGAGTCTTGATGCGGACCTCGGCATCGACTCGATCAAGCGCGTGGAAATCCTCTCGGCCTTGCAGGAGAAGTTGCCCGACGCACCGGTCATCAAGCCCGACCAACTTGGCGCGCTCCAGACGTTGCAGCAGGTGGTGGATTTCCTGTGCGCTGGACTGTCGGCCAGTGCTCCGGCGGCCGGTGTCTCGCAGGCTTCCGCATCCGCTGCGCCTCCAGTCGCGCGCGTTGACCAAGGCCGCATCGAACAAACCCTGCTCGGCGTGGTGGCGGAAAAGACCGGCTATCCCGCCGAGATGTTGAATTTCGAGATGAGCCTCGACGCCGACCTCGGCATCGACTCGATCAAGCGCGTGGAAATCCTCTCGGCGTTGCAGGAGAAGCTGCCCGACGCGCCGGTCATCAAGCCCGACCAACTCGGCGCGCTCCAGACGTTGCGGCAGGTCGTCGAGTTTCTCGGTGCCGCGTCCGCAACCGCACCGGCGGCAGCGGGCGTGACCGCAGTTTTGAGCAATCCCAGCGCGGCTCCCGCCGTGGACAGCGCGCAAGTCGCAACCGTGCTGCTCGGCGTGGTGGCGGAGAAGACCGGCTACCCCGCCGAGATGCTGAATCTCGAGATGAGCCTCGACGCCGATCTCGGCATCGACTCGATCAAGCGCGTGGAAATCCTCTCGGCGTTGCAAGAGCGGCTGCCGTCCGCGCCGGTCATCAAGCCCGACCAGCTCGGCGCGCTTCAGACGCTGCGGCAGGTGGTGGAGTTTCTCTCCGCTGCATCGGCTCCGAAGGCCGCCGCGCCGAGCGTGGCGCGGGTCGCTAAAGTTCCCGCAATCCCGGTTTCCGCCCCGGTCCAACAGCGGCTTCAGCGCCTGATTGCGACCCCGGTGGCGCTCGGTTCGCGCGCATCCGCGCCCGCCCTTACGCTCGCGAAGAATACGCCGGTGTGGGTGACCGAAGACGGCAGCAGTCTCTCGGCGGCGGTGGCGGCGGCGTTCACGCGCAAGGGCATGACGGCGCGCGTCGTTTCGCTGACCGAGGCGGCGGCGCGGTCGGGTGCGGCGGCGGAGTTGCTCGGTGGCTTGGTGGTGTTGTCGCCGGCGCAGGAGTGTGGCGAGGCGTTTTTGAAACAGGCGTTTCTTGCAGTGCAAGCGCGGGCGGCGGCGCTGCGGCGGGCGGGCTCAGAGCAGGCCGCGTTTCTCGTCACGGTGTCGCAGCTCGATGGGCGCTTTGGTTTCGGTGGTGATCTGAATCAGCCGTTGAGCGGCGGTCTCGCGGGCTTGGCGAAAACGGCCGGGCGCGAATGGTCCGAGGTCGCGGCGAAGGCAATTGATCTCGCGGCCGATGTCGAGGTGTCGGCGGCGGCGGACGCGATTGTGGAAGAAGCGTTGCGTGTCGGTCCCGCCGAGGTCGGTGTGTCGCGCGAGGGGCGGATTGGTCTGGAATTGATCGACATGCCGGTGGCGGCGGCGGGCGCGGGCGCGGCGGTGTTGCGCGCGGGCGAGGTGGTCGTGGTGACGGGCGGCAGTCGCGGCGTGACGGCGGAGGTGGCGGTCGGATTGGCGCAGGCGTTCCAGCCGACGCTGGTGTTGCTCGGGCGCAGTCCCGCGCCGGAGGCCGAGCCGGAGTGGCTCGCGGCGTTGCACGACGAGGCGGAGATCAAGAAGGCGATCCACGCGCACCTGAATGTTCCGGCCACGCCGAAAGCGGTCGAGACGCAGTTCCGGCGCTGGCTGGCGAATCGCGAGATTCTGCGGAACATCGCGCGGATGACCGCGGCGGGCGCGACCGTTTTGTATCGCTCGCTGGATGTCCGGGACGCGCGGCAGATCGGCGCTTTGTTGAATGAACTGCGGCATGAGTTTGGCCCGATTCGCGGGCTGATCCACGGCGCGGGCGTGCTCGCGGACAAACGGATCGAGGACAAGACGGCGGAGCAATTCGACTCGGTCTGGAGCACGAAGGTGAGCGGCGCGGAGGTGCTGCTGGCCGCGCTGACGAATGACGAGTTGCACTGTCTGGTGATGTTCTCGTCCTCGACCGCGCGGTTTGGGCGCGTGGGCCAGGTGGATTACGCGATGGCGAACGAGGTGCTGAACAAGCTCGCGCAGGCCGAGGCGCGGCGGCGTCCCGATTGCCGCGTGGTGGCGATGAACTGGGGTCCGTGGAATGGCGGGATGGTCACGCCGGCGTTGCGGCGCGTGTTCGCGCAGGAAGGCGTGGGCGTGATCGAAACGGCGGCGGGGGCGGATTTGCTGGTGCGCGAGTTGTCCGCGCCGGTCACGAGTTCGTCGCCGGTCGAGATCGTGGTGCTCGCACCGCTGAAGGGGAAGGCGGCGGCGGTGGGGGATGAGGTGGGTGGTGACGGCGGCGGGGAGCGGGGGGCGAGACGCCTCCCGAACTCGCAGGCGGGGACGCCTGCGGTACCGGGGGCGGTCGCGGAAGCGGCGGCGGTGACGGTGGCGTTCGAGCGCGAGTTGAGCGTGGGGCAGATGCCGTGCCTGAAGTCGCATGTGCTCGATGGCCGGGCGGTTTTTCCGGTCGCGCTGATCGTGGAGTGGCTGGCGCACGGGGCGCTGCATTGTCATCCGGGCTTGGGGTTTTGCGGCTTTGATGATCTGCGGGTTTTCAAGGGCGTGCGGCTGGACCCTCGGCACGCGGTGACGCTGCGCGTGCTGGCGCACGCACCGCAGCGTGCGGGCGCGGAGACACACGTCGTGATGGAACTGGTCGGCGGCGAGCGCGAGAAACCGGTGCTGCACGCGCGGGCGCGCATCATTTTGGGCGAACGGTCGGCGGCACCGCAGGCGCAGTCGGCAGCGTTGCAGATGGGTGGCGACACATGGGTCGGCGGCGGCTGGTATGGGCCGGACGCGTTGTTTCACGGGCCGGAGTTTCAAGGCATCACAGCGGTCGAGGCGTGCGGGCCGCATGGGATTGCGGCGCGGGTGAAGACGTCGCCGTCGCCGAAGACGTGGGTGGCGAATCCGCTGCGGGGCAGTTGGATCGCCGATCCGCTCGCGCTCGATGTGAGCTTTCAGTTGATGATTCTGTGGACGCTGGGCGAGCAGCGCGCGCCGTCGCTGCCGTGTGCGGCAGTGCGGTATCGGCAGTTCGTGGCGCGTTTCCCGCGCGAAGGCGTGCGGGTGGTGGCGCGCGTCACGCAGGCGACGCCGCAGAAGGCCACGGCGGACATCGAGTTTCTCGATGCGTCCGGCGGCGTGCTAGCGCGGATGGAAGGCTACGAATGCGTGATTGATCCGTCGCTGGTCGAGGCTTTCAGGCGGAACGCGCTGGGTGACGCGGTCTGAGCTGGGACGGGATTTTAACCACGGATAAACACGGATGAACACGGATAGGAATGGAGGATTGGCGGGGGCGCGTGGCGTTCGTGGGGAGGCGGAGGGGGTGCGGGGTGATGGCGCTGCTTTGATTTGGAGTGCGGTGACTGGTCACCGCTTTTGCGCAGGCGACTTGTCGCCGTCGAATTTCTGTGCGCGTTCGATCACGAGTGCGCGCCACCGCTGGCGCGAGCCGTGGACGGGCCTTTTGAATTCGCTCAATTGTCTCGGTTCGACGGCGACAAGTCGCCTCGCGAAAGCGGTGACGAGTCACCGCACTCCAAATGACATGCCCCGAGTTGATGGAGCTGAGTCGCGAGTTTGGAACCGTTCTCCCTCACCCCAACCCTCTCCCGCTGGGAGAGGGGGAAGGTTCGGACGCGGTCGTTGGCAGGAGAACGATCCACTGTTCGAGAGGCGGTCACAGGGCCTCCCTCTCCCAGCGGGAGAGGGTTGGGGCGAGGGAGAATGGGTACGTCGCGCCAGGCCCGCTACGATTCGCCAATGCGGAGTTCGCGATGAAGTTTGACCAGCCCATCGCGATCGTGGGGTTGGGCGGGATCTTTCCTGGATCGCCGACGCTGGAGGCGTTTTGGGAGAATCTGCGCGCGGCGCGAGACACGGCGCGCGAGGTGCCGGAGGGGCGGTGGAGTTTGCGTCCCGAGGAGGTACACGATCCGCGCGGGCCGATGCCGGACAAGGTTTACACGACCCGCGCTTGCTTCATCGAAGGTTTCGCGCTGGAGACGGCGGGGCTGGATTTGCCATCGGATTTGCTGGGGAGTTTGGACCCGATGTTTCATCTGCTGCTCCACGCGGGACGACAGGCGTGGCGCGATGCGCGGACGGAGGCGGTGGACCGCCAGCGGGTGGGTGTGATCATCGGGAATATCGCGCTGCCGACGGAGAGTGTTTCGGCGTTTGCCGAGGAGGTGCTGCTGCCGGCGTTCGAGGCAAAGTTGTTTGCGGAGGGGTTGGATCCGAGGTCTGAAGTCGGGGGGGCACACCCGCCCCCGGGTGTCGCTGGATGCGCCCTCGCATCCAGCGCCGGGGTGCGGGCCGGCGGCGCGGAAAGTTCGGACGATTTCGTGCCACCCGGGTTTTCCGCGAGGGCGCGGAAAACAGCACCCGAGGGCGGGTGCGCTCCCCAGGCAGGTTCGGCGTTCGGCTTGAACCGCTACGTGGCGGGGCTGCCGGCGGGGGTGCTGGCGCGGGCGCTGGGGCTGGGCGGTGGGGCGTTCACGCTGGATGCGGCGTGCGCGTCGTCGCTGTACGCGCTGAAGCTGGCGTGTGATGAACTGCTGGCGGGGCGGGCGGACGCGATGTTGACGGGCGGTTTGTCGCGGCCGGATTCGCTGTACACGCAGATGGGTTTTTCGCAGTTGCGCGCGCTGTCGCCGACGGGGCGGTGCTCGCCGTTCGATGCGCAGGGCAACGGGCTGGTGGTGGGCGAAGGCTCGGGGATGCTGGTGTTGAAGCGGCTCGCGGACGCGGAGGCGGCGGGCGATCACATTTACGGCGTGATCCGCGGCATCGGGTTGTCGAATGACATCGAGGGGAATCTGCTCGCGCCGAGTTCGGAGGGGCAGTTGCGCGCGATGCGGGCGGCGTATGCGGAGGCGGGCTGGGTGCCGGAGAGCGTGGATTTGATCGAGTGTCACGCGACGGGCACGCCGGTCGGGGACGCGGTGGAATTCGAGAGTTTGCGGCGGCTGTGGAGCGGCGCGACGTGGCGCGCGGGGCAGTGTGCGTTGGGCGCGGTGAAGGCGAATGTCGGGCATCTGCTCACGGGCGCGGGCGCGGCGGGGTTGATCAAGGTGCTGCTGGCGATGCGCCATGAAACGCTGCCGCCGGTGCCGAATTTCACGCGGGCGGCGGAGAAGATTCCGCTGGCGGAAAGTCCGTTTCAGATTTTGTCCGTGGCGCAACCGTGGCGGCGGCGCGCGCCGGATGCGCCGCGGCGGGCGGCGGTGAGCGCGTTTGGTTTCGGGGGTATCAATGCACATGTGTTGGTGGAGGAATATTTGCCGACGGTGGCGAAGGCGCGGGGGGTGAGTGCGGGGCCGGCGGTGGAGACGTCGGCGGAGGCGAAGCGCGCGGCGGTGCCGGTGGCGATCGTGGGGATGGAGGCGATCGTGGGGCCGTGGGGGGATTTGCGGGAATTTCAGGAGCGCGTGCTGGGCGGGGGCGCGGCGGTGGAGCCGACGAGGGAACGGGCGGCGTTTGGCGTGGGGAGAGGAACTGGGGAATCTCGGCGGGAACGCCCCTCCTCTCCCCGGCCCTCTCCTCCCTCCGAGGGAGGAGAGGGAGACGGTGCGCGCCGTGAATTTCAGGTGGCGCTGAATTCGACGGGTGCGTTGGCGGGAGTGAGTTCGGCGACGGTGCCCGGATTTTATCTCGACGATGTGGCCGTGCCGATCGACCGGTTTCGCATTCCGCCGAAGGAGCTGGAGGAGATGCTGCCACAGCAGTTGCTGATGTTGCAGGCGGCGGCGGGGGCGTTGGCGGATGCGGCGCTGGAGACGATGGACCGGTTGCGGACGGGCGTTTTCATCGGCATCGCGTTGGATCTAGCGACGACGAATTTTCATTTCCGCTGGTTGATGTTGAAACACGCGCGCGAGTGGGCGCGGCGGGCCGGGCTGGAGCTTTCGGCGGAGGAAATGGAGCGCTGGGTGGCGCAGCTTCGCGACGCGGCGGGGCCGGCGCTGAATGCGAATCGCACGATGGGCGCGCTCGGGGGAATCGTGGCGAGCCGTCTGGCGCGGGAGTTTCGGCTGGGCGGGCCGTGCCACACGATTTCGAGCGAGGACACGTCGGGGCTGCACGCGCTGGCGGTGGCGGTGCGCGCGTTGCAACAGGGCGAACTCGACACGGCGCTCGTTGGCGCGGTCGAGCTGGCGGGCGATCCGCGGGCGCTGGCGGGGACGGCGACGCACCGGCAGTTCGCAGCGGAGTTGGGTGCGGCGGGTGTAAATCCGGGAGAAGGCGCGGTGGCGCTGGTGTTGAAGCGGCTCGATGACGCGCAACGCGATGGCAACCGGATTTACGGCGTTTTGCGGGGTGTGGGAATGGCGACGGGCGGCGGCGTGGTCGGCGGCGTGCCGGCGGCGGCGGCGTGCGCGGAGTCGTGGGGGCGGGCGCTCGGGGAGGCGGGGGTGACGCTCGCAGATGTGCGCTTGGTGGAGGCGAATGCGAGTGGCGACGCGGCGGAGGATGCACTGGAAGGCGCGGCGTTGACGCCGTTGCTGCGCGGTGAGCGCGCGGATGCGGGCGCGACGGCGGGGCCGCCGGCGTTGGTGCTGGGGCGGACGAAAAATGTGGTTGGGCACACGGGCGCGGCGGCGGGGTTGGTGTCGGTGGTGAAGGCGGCGCTGAGTTTGTATCAGGAAATGTTGGCGCCGGCGGCGAGTGCGGCGCGCGGTGCGGCGGGGGAGAACGCAATTTCAGCGGAGATGGTGCAACAACCGGAGACATCGCGGTATTGGCTGCGCGATCGGATCAAGGGGCCGCGGCGCGCGGTGGTGGGCGGGTTTGGGTTCGATGGAAATTCGGTGCATGTCGTGATGGAGGCGTGCGAAGGGCAGGATTTGGCGCGGGTACAAATGGAGCGTCGGCAGCCGTTGGGGGCGCGGGACGAGGCGCTGTTCGTCGCGACGGCGGGTGACGAGGAGCAGCTCGGGAAGGGGCTGCGGCGGCTGGGCGATTTTGCGCGGGCGGCGAATGGCGCGGCGATCGAGGCGACGGCGCGGCGGTGGTGGGCGCAGGAGAAGGTGCGCGGTGGCGGCGCGGCGATGCGTCGCGTGGCGTTGGTCGCGCGGGATTCGCTCGAGCTGGCGCGGTTGGCGGAGGCGGCGGCGCGGTCTTTGGAGGAGCTGCCGGGGGAATCGCCGGCGGCGAATCCGCGCGTGGGGCGTGGCGATGCGGAGCGGATTTTTTATGCGGCGTCACCGCTGGCGGCGCAGGGGGACGTGGCGTTTGTGTTTCCGGGTTCGGGGAATCACTTCCTGGACATGGGGCGCGAGCTGGGCGCGCAGTGGCCGGAGGTTTTGCGGGCGCAGGATCGCGAGAATGAGCGGCTGGCGACGCAGTTGGTGGGGGATTGGTTCTGGGGCGGGGCGTCGCTGGAGGCGGTGCAGGCGGATCATCATGTGATGATTTTCGGGCAGGTGGCGACGGGTGCGGTGTTCAGCGACTGGGCGCGGGTGATGGGGGTCGAGCCGCGCGCGGTGATTGGGTACAGCCTGGGGGAATCGGCGGGGTTGTTTTCGTTGCGGGCGTGGGGGGCGGGAGAAATTTCTCCCAACCCAAGTTCGCGCTTTGGTACCCAGAACGAGCTTGGGGGAGGAGCGCCGAGCATCGCTCGGCACGATGCCGGCGCCGCACCCGCAGGCCGAGCAATGCTCGGCGCTCCGGTTCATGCGCGGGATGAGATGCTGCGGCGGATGGAAGGCTCGACGCTGTTTACGCGTGACCTCGCGGGGGAATGTCGCGCGGCGAAGGCAGCGTGGAAGTTGGCGGAGGTCGAGGAGGTCGCGTGGCGGCTCGGGGTGGTGGATCGTCCGGCGGAGGTGGTGCGCGCGGCGCTGGCGGGGCGGCAGCGCGTGTATCTGCTGATCGTGAACACGCCGGGCGAGTGCGTGATTGGCGGCGATCTGGAGGGGGTGGGACATTTGGTGGCCGACCTGGGTTGCCAGTGGTTTCCGATTGCGGGCGTGACGACGGTGCATTGCGAGGTCGCGCAGCCGGTGGCGGCGCAGTATCGCGAGCTGCATTTGTTTCCGACGCAGGCGCCGACGGGCGTGCGGTTTTACAGCGGGGCGTGGGGGCGGTCGTTTGCGGTGACGCGGGAGACGGCGGCGGATGCGATTTTGGCGCAGGCGCTCGGGGGCGTGGATTTTCCAAAGACGGTGAACGCAGCGTATGCGGATGGCGCGCGGCTGTTTGTCGAGATGGGGCCGGGGAATTCGTGCAGCCGGATGATCGGCAAGATTCTGGAGGGGCGGGCGCATCTGGCGAGGTCGGTGTGCGTGCCGCGAGTGGATGTGGTCGGGCATGCATTGCGGGTCCTGGCGCAGTTGGTCGCGGAGGGAGTGCCGGTGAATCTGGAGGCGCTTTACGGCGCGCCGACGGGTGTGGTGGGGCATCGCGAGGCGGGTGGCGACAGCGGGGCGAAGCGGGTGGTGGTGCCGCTGGCGTTGCGGGAATTTAAGGTGCCGGTGTGGCCGAGGGGGGCGGTGCGGGGCGAAGCGGGTGGGGAAGGCCGAGAGGAACTGGCGGCGAGACGCCGCCAGAACTCGCAGGCGGGGACGCCTGCGGTACCGGGGGCGGTGGCGGCAGCTCTGGCGGCGGGTGGACGGCCATCTTCTCCCCGGCCCTCTCGTCCCGCGGCGGGAGGAGAGGGAGACGGAGCGCTCGTTGTATCACAGCCTTTTGCCAGTGCGACGGTTGCGAGCGCGGTTGGTGGCGACTCAGCGGCGGAGGTTGATCCGTTGTTCGCGTTGTGGGCGGCGGCGGAGCGGGCGGGCGGGGAGGCGCACGAGGCGTTCTTGAGATTTTCGGAGAGGATGCAGGCGACGGTGGCGCAGCAGGTGGGCGCGGAGCAGGCGTTGTTGGCGGGGTTGGCGGCGCGCGGAGAATCGGCTGGCGTGTCGCCGCTGGTGTGGGCGCTGGAGCCGGAGCGACAGGCGGATGAATTGCCGCGGGCGGTTGGTTCCGCGTCTGGGACGCAGCCGCAGTCCGCGGCAGTCGCGGTGTCGCGGCCGCCGGTGGCGTTGACGCGCGAGCAGTGTCTGGAGTTTGCGGTGGGTTCGATTGGGCGCGTGCTGGGCGATCGGTTCGCGGCGGTGGATGCGTTTCCGACGCGGGTGCGGTTGCCGGATGAACCGCTGATGTTGGTGGATCGTATTCTCACCATCGAGGGCGAGCCGTGCTCGATGACGCGTGGGCGGGTGGTGACGGAGCACGATATTCATCTGGGCGCGTGGTATCTGGATGCGAACCGGATTCCGACGTGCATCGCGGTGGAGGCGGGGCAGGCGGATTTGTTTTTGTCGGGTTATCTCGGGATCGATTTTCAGTCGCGCGGGCTGGCGGTGTACCGGCTGCTGGATGCGGTGGTGACGTTTCATCGCGGGCTGCCGGGGCCGGGCGAGGTGATTCATTACGACATTCGCATCAATGGATTTTTCCGGCAGGGCGACACCTGGCTGTTCCGGTTCAGTTTCGAGGGCACGGTGAACGGCGAGCCATTGCTGACGATGCGGGACGGGTGCGCGGGATTTTTCACGCTCGCGGAATTGCAGTCGGGCAAGGGCGTGATCCACACGGCGCTGGATCTGCGACCGATGCCGGGGAAGCGCGCGCCGGATTGGGAGGCGCTGGTGCCGGTGGCGGTGGAAGCGTACAGCGACGCGCAGATTGCGGCGCTGCGGCGCGGGGATTTGGCTGGGTGTTTTGGGACGGCCTTCGCGGGGTTACCGGTGCGGCGGGCGTACACGATTCCGGGCGGGCGGATGAAGCTGCTGGATCGAGTGCTGGAGTTTGATCCGGCGGCGGGGCGGTTTGGGTTGGGCCGGATTCGCGCGGAGGCGGACATTCATCCGGATGATTGGTTTTTGACGTGTCATTTCGTGGATGACCAGGTGATGCCGGGGACGTTGATGTTCGAGTGCTGTATGCACACGTTCCGCGTGCTGCTGCTGCGGCTCGGGTGGATCGGCGAGGAGGGCGCGACGAGTTGCGAGCCGGTGCCGGGGATCGCGAGCCAGTTGAAGTGTCGCGGGCAGGTGATCGCGACGACGCGCAAGGTGGTTTACGAAATCACGCTGAAGGAAATCGGCTACCGGCCGGAGGCGTATGCGGTGGCGGATGCGCTGATGTATGCGGACGGGAAGCCGATCGTGGAGATCACGAACCTGTCGGTGCGGCTGAACGGGCTGACGCGGGAGGGGTTGCGGGAGATGTGGGCGGGGCGCGGGGCGGTGGCGGCGGGAGAGGGGCGATCTCGGCAAGGACGGCCCTCCTCACCCCGGCCCTCTCCTCCCGCGGCGGGAGGAGAGGGAGACGGAGCGCCCGGTATTTCGCAGCCGCAGTTCCAGTCGAATGCCGTGGGAGCAAGGGAAATGGTCGCGGTGCCGCCGTTGCTGGCGTTGACGGTGCCGAAGACGACGCCGTCGGGCGTGGCGATTGTCGCGCCGCCGGCGATTTCACCGCAGACGAAACGGCCGGCGATTTTTGGGTTCGAGCGGATTCTGGCGTATGCGATTGGCAGGCCGTCGGAGGCGTTCGGCGCGGCTTACAAAATGTTCGACGGGCCGCGGAAGATCGCGCGGCTGCCGGGGCCGCCGTATCAGTTTTTGGATCGCATCGTCGAGATTCACGGCCAGCCGTGGAAGCTGGTGGCGGGGCCGGAGATCGAGGCGGAATACGACGTGCCGGCGGGCGAGTGGTATTTCGGCGCGAACCGGCAGGGCGACCTGCCGTTCGCGGTGCTGCTGGAGATCGCGCTGCAACCGTGCGGCTGGCTGGCGGCGTATCTGGGGTCGGCGCTGACGAGCGAGATCGACCTGCGGTTCCGCAATCTCGGCGGCTCGGCGGTGCAGCTCGCACCGGTGTTTCCGGGCGTGGGCACGCTGACGACGCGGGTGAAGATCACGAAGGTTTCCAGCTCGGGCGGGATGATCATCCAGAATTTCGATTACGAGATGCGCTCGGGCAGCGGGCCGGTTTATCGCGGCAATACGTACTTTGGATTCTTCTCGGCGGCGGCGCTCGGGCAGCAGGTCGGCGTGCGGGACGCGAAGTTGTATGCGCCGACGGGCGCGGAGCTGGGGCGCGCGCGGGCGAGCGAGTTTCCGCGGGCGTGGCCGTTTGCGAGCGAGCAGTTGCGCATGGTGGATCGCGTGGAATGCCACGTGCCGGATGGTGGGCCGGCGGGTTTGGGTTTTGTGCGCGGGACGAAGCGGGTGAATGTGGCGGAGTGGTTTTTTCAGGCGCACTTTTTCGAGGACCCGGTGATGCCGGGATCACTCGGGCTGGAGGCGTTTTTGCAGCTCGCGAAATTCCTCGCCGCCGAGCGCTGGGGCACGCCGCCCGGCACGCGCCTCGAGGCCGTCGCCGTGAGGCAGCCGCACGAATGGGTGTATCGCGGCCAGGTGATTCCCACCAATAAGGTGATGACCGTCGAGGCCGTGGTGACCGCCGCGGACGACCAGCGAAAGCTCCTGCGTGTCGATGGCTTTCTGCTGGTGGACGGGCGCGTGATTTACGCGATGAAGAATTTCACGGTGTGCCAGACGCGGGGCGGGTAGGGGAGCGATGCGCGATGGCTCGGTTTTTGGGGCAACTGGAAAACCGCCTTTCAACCACGGATGGCCACCGATGGACACGGATAAGGACGGTGGATTTTCAGATCCCTAACCACCCCGGCGATTCACCAGCGTTGCCCACCTCCGCAAAATCGGCTCAAGTCGTCACCATGAAATTCCCGGTCGCCTGCTCTGCCCGTTCCTCGCACGCGGGGAGTGGAAGCCGGGAGCGCTGCCCGGCACGGCGGTGGATGTCTGAAATCTGGCAACGCCGCAGCGTGGAAACAGCCGTCGCGGCGGGCCACGAAAGTCACGAAAGCCGCGAAAACAAAGGGCCGCAACCGGGGCGGCCACCCGCGCGTTGTTTCCCTCGCACGCGGAACACTCCCGATTCCGCAACCCCTCCCCCTTTCGTGTCGTTCGTCCCTTTCGTGGTTCATCTCCTCCTGCTCCTCCCCCTCCTCGCGTCCGCCCAAGACCACGACCTCGTCCTCCTGAACGCCCGCGTCCTTGATCCCGAAACCCGCCTCGACGCCCCGCGCCACGTCGGCATCCGCGACGGCCGCATCGCCGCCGTTTCCACCGAACCCCTCACCGGTCGCGCCACCCTCGACGCCCGCGGACTCGCCCTCGCCCCCGGCTTCATCGACCTCCACCAACACGGCCAGGACCCCGCCGATTACCGCCTCAAAGCCCGCGACGGCTACACCGCCGTTCTCGAACTCGAAGTCGGCACCGCCGACCTCGACGCGTGGTACGCCCGCCGCGCCGGCACGTCCGCGATCCACCACGGCGTCAGCATCGGCCATATCCCCTGCCGCATCGCCGCGATGGGCGAAACTCCCGTCTTCATCCCCGGCACTGCCTCCCGCGCCGCCACCAATCACGCCACCGCCGCCCAGCTCGCCGACCTCCTCCGCCTCATCGAAACCGGCCTCCAACGCGGCGCACCCGCCGTCGGCTTCGGCATCCAATACACCCCCGGCGCCACGCAATGGGAAATCCTCGAAACCTTCCGCGTCGCCGCGCGCCACCGCGCCTCGTGCCACGTTCACATGCGCTCCAAAGGCGAAACCGGCCCGGAAAACACCTTCACCGCCCTCGGGGAACTCATCGCCGCCACCGCCATCACCGGCGCGCCCGTCCACATCGCCCACGTCCAGAGCACCGCGAATCGCTCCACCCCGCGCATTCTCCAACTCATCAGCGACGCCCACGCCCGCGGCCTCGACATCACCGTCGAGTGCTACCCCTACACCGCCGGCATGACCGATATTAAATCCGCCATCTTCGACCCCGGCTGGCAGCAACGCGCCGGCATCGACTACGCCGACCTCCAATGGACCACCACCGGCGAACGCCTCACGCCCGAAACATTCGCCCGCCATCGCGCGACCGGCGGCATGGTCATCGTCCATTCCAACTCCGAAAATCTCATCCGCGAAACCCTCGCTCACCCCCTCACGATGATCGCCAGCGACGGCATCGTCGGCCACCCCCGCAACGCCGGCACCGCGTCGCGCGTCCTCGGCCGTTACGTCCGCGAAACCCGCACCCTCACCCTCCTGCAAGCCCTCGAGAAACTCTCCTTGGCCCCCGCCCGCCGCCTCGAAACCCGTGTCCCGGCGATGAAAAACAAAGGCCGCCTCCGCCCCGGCGCCGACGCCGACCTCGTCCTCTTTGACCCCGATAAAATTCTCGACCACGCCACCTACGAACAATCCGGGCTCCCCAGCAGCGGCATCCACCACGTCCTCGTCAACGGCGTCTTCATCGTGAAAAACGGCCAGTTCCTCGAAGCCACCCATCCCGGCCAACCCATCCGCGCCCCCCTCTCCCGGTAGGGACGCGTTGCGCGCGTCCGTAACCTTTCCGCCGCCCGCCGCGCCCGCCCGCAAACCACGCCGCCGCCGCCATCACCACGCGTGCGAACGGGGTCAGGTCAGGGCCGGGCACAGCGCAGCCCTACCCCATTTTGGTAGGGACGCGCTGCCGCGCAGGGGTCGAGGGCGGCTGACGTGTTTGGAGGAAAATCCGGGCCAGCCAGAGCAACCGGAAGTTCATTGGGATCGTCGAACCTTTCCCGCTCGGACGGGGTGTGATTATAAGCAGGTGAGGGGGGCGAGAATTATGGAGTGCGGTGGCAAGTCGGACGCGACACCGCTTTCTCACGACATGGCGCATCCGAAAGCGGTGTCGCGTCCGACTTGCCACCGCACTCCACATCGCCCTCGTCGGCAATCAACTCCCAGCCGTCGCGACCCTCACCCACTTGCAATCACACCCGCTCGGGCGTGCCGCAGGTTTGGCGGCTCCGCGCTGGTTTCCAGTTCACAACACCGCGCGATGCGACTCATTCAGGCCGCGCTCGCTCGGGACATTTCCCGGCGTCGCGCCGAGCAGCTCCAGCGCTTCGCCGATCAGATAGAGCGAGCCGGTGATGAGCACGAAGGGCGCGTCCGCCGCGCGGCGCACGGCGTCGGGCAGCGAATCGCACACCGTGATCTCGGCGGCCGGATTGGCGGCGCGGCAGGGCGCGAGCAGTTCGGCGGCGGCGAGGGTGCGCTCGTTTTGCACCGGTACGAGGAGGAGGCGGCCGGCCAGCGGCGCGAGCATCGCGCACATCTCGGCGTGGTCTTTGTCGCGCAAAATGCCGAGCGCGAGGGTCGGGCGTTCGCCGGGGAAATGCAGCGCGAGGGCCGCGCGCAGGCTGCGGGCGCTGTCGAGATTGTGCGCGCCGTCGAGCAGGATGCGCTGCGTCCCGCGCCGCAGCAGTTGCAACCGACCCGCCCACACGACGGTCGCAATTCCTTGTCGCAGCGCCGCCTCCGACACCGGAAGGCGCGCGCCGACGGCACGCACCGCGGCCAATGCCAGCGCGGCGTTGAGGCGCTGATGCGCGCCGAGCAGCGGCAGTTCGATCGTGTTCAACGGCGCGCGGGCGGCATCGTCCGCCGTCACGACGGTGAGCGGGGCGTGCAGGCGGGCGGCGGTTTCCGCAATCACCACGCGGGCTTCGGGCGACGCGGCGCCGGTGACGACCGGCACGCCCGCCTTGATGATCCCCGCCTTTTCCGCCGCAATTTCGGGCAGCGTGTGGCCCAGCCAGTTCTGGTGATCGAGGCCGATGGTCGTGATGACGCTGGCCAGCGGCGTGACGATGTTGGTGGCGTCGAGCCGTCCGCCGAGGCCGGTTTCCCAGATGACCAGATCGCAGCGCTGCTCGGCGAAATAGCGCAGCGCCATCACGGTGACCGCCTCGAAAAAAGTCGGCTCCAAGGTTGTCGGCTGCGTGCTGCCCGCGCTGGCCGGTGCGTTGCCAACCGCAGCGTCCGCGCCCAGCCAGCCGCGCAATTCGGAGACCAGCCGGCAGATATTCGCCTCCGAAATGGCCTGGCGATTGATCTGGATGCGCTCCCCAAACGCCACGAGATGCGGCGACGTGAACAGCCCGACCCGCAGCCCCGCCGCGCGATAGATGCTCTCCAACATCGCGCACGTGGACCCCTTGCCATTCGTGCCCGCGACGTGGATGAACTGGAGCCGCTCGTGGGGATTGCCCGCGCGCGTGGCCAGTTCGCGCGTGGTCTCGAGGCCGAGCCGCAGGCCGAACATCCGCAGGCCGTGCAGGAACTGGATCGCGTCAGCGTAGGTCATGCGAATCTCGCGTGCGGAGCGGGAGAGCCGCATCGGAATGCGCGCTCACAGCTCAAAGGGCACGTCGATCTGGCGCTCCCGCCGCAGCCGGTGGGCCTCGGGCGGGGCGGGAAACCAGCGGTTCAATTCCTCGTTTTCCGCGACGGCTTTCCAAAACGGAACGGACACGAGCCGCGGTTTCATGCCGCTCCAGTCGGGGAATTCCAAGTCCGCCGACGCGGCGGACGGCTTCACCAGAGGGTCAGGATTTTCCGAAGGTGCGCTGGAGTTTGTCATAGAGTTCGGGAATTCCATGGGTCAGGACGGTCTCCCGGAGTTTGTCCGAATATACGTCGAGATGGTTCACTTCGATCAGCCGGAGCACATCGTCCACGTCCTTCTCGACCCGGCCCGGATGGCCGTGTTTGATCGCGTGACACTTCAAGGCCAGCAGGTGCCAGAGCGACACGACCTTGGAAACGGCATCCCCGTAATGGGCGTCCCGCGCGTCGGCCGCCAGTTTGGCAAACGAGTCGTCGGCAACCACCATCAGGTCCACAGGCAGCTCGGAGGGCGGCGCGGTGAATTGCGAGAACGCTGAGCTCTCCTGCCACAGCTTGTAACCCAACGCCGCCAACAAGTCCGTCCATGCCACGCGGCTCCCGCGGCTGATCAGCAGATCAAGATCGAGCGTCGTGCGCGAAAACCCATGCGCCATCACCGCATACCCGCCCACGACCAGAAACGGCAGGCCCCGCTCCGCCGCCGCCTGACCGATTCGGCTCAACGTGCTCATGCTTGCTTCACAACGGCCGCTTGTGCATGTGCGCGTGCGCCGCGGCGATGAAGCCCCGGAACAGCGGATGCGGCGCGTTCGGCTTGCTGAGGAACTCGGGATGAAACTGCGACGCGACGAAGAACGGATGGTTCTTCACCTCGATGACCTCGACGAGCTGGCCGTCCGGCGACGTGCCGCTAAACACGAAGCCCGCCGCCTCGAATTGCGCCCGGTAGGCGTTGTTGAACTCGTAGCGATGCCGGTGGCGCTCATGGATGAGAAACGCCCCGTAAAGCTGCGCCGCGATCGATCCCATCTGGAGCTGGCACGGCTGCGAACCCAGCCGCATCGTGCCGCCCTTTTGCGTCACGTTCCGCTGGGCGTCCAGCAGCGCGATGACCGGATGCGGCGTGGCCGGATCAAATTCCGTCGAGTGCGCGCCCGCCAACCCGAGCACATTGCGCGCGAACTCGATGCTCGCGATCTGCATCCCGAGACACAGCCCGAGATAGGGAATGCCGTGCTCGCGCGCGAACTTCGCCGCCAAGATTTTTCCGTCGATCCCGCGCTCGCCAAAGCCGCCCGGCACGAGGATGCCGCCCAGCCCCTTCAACGTCTCCGCCACGCCGGACTCGCCGAGGATTTCCGCGTCCACCCGGACCAGTTCCACCCCGCAGTCATTGGCGATGCCGCCGTGGATCACCGCCTCGTACACCGATTTGTAGGCGTCCTGCAGCTCGATGTATTTGCCGACCACGCCGATGCGCACGCGATGCTGCGGGGCGATGAGCTTGCGGATGAGGTCCTGCCAGTGCGTCATCTTCGCCGCCGGCACGGTGAGGTGCAGATACTGGCAGACCAGGTCGTCCATGCGCTCGCGTTGCAACATGAGCGGCACCTCGTAGATCGAGTGATCCACGTCCTTCTCCTCGATCACCGCATCGAACGGCACATTGCAGAAGAGCGACATTTTCTTCCGCAGTTCCTTGTCCAACGGATACTCGCACCGGCACACAAGGATGTGCGGCGCGATGCCGATTTCGCGCAGCTTGGCGACCGATTGCTGCGTGGGCTTGGTCTTCAGTTCGCCCGCCGCCTTGATGAAGGGAACGTAGGTGACGTGAATGAAGCAGACATTGCCCACGCCCGCCTCGAGCGCGAACTCGCGGATCGCCTCGAGAAACGGCAGCCCCTCAATGTCGCCCGTCGTGCCGCCGACCTCGGTGATCAACACATCGCACTTGGTCTTCGCCGTCAGGTCATGGATGCGTTTCTGGATCTCGTCGGTGACGTGCGGAATCACCTGCACGGTCTTGCCGAGGTATTTTCCCTCGCGCTCGTTGTTGAGCACGGTCTGGTACACTTGGCCGCTGGTGAGGTTGTTCAACCGGCTCAGCTTCGTGTTCGTGAAACGCTCGTAATGGCCGAGGTCCAGGTCCGTCTCCGCGCCGTCATCGAGCACATACACCTCGCCGTGCTGGAACGGACTCATCGTGCCCGGATCGACGTTCAGGTAGGGGTCGAATTTTTGCAGCGCGACCTTGAGGCCGCGATTCTCCAGCAGCGTGCCCAGCGCCGCCGCGGTCAAACCCTTGCCGAGCGAACTCACCACCCCGCCGGTAACAAAAATGTATTTCATGGCCAATCCTTCCGCCGCTTCCACGTTTCAACCCGTCCCCACTCGCGCTCGCGAACCCTTCACCGTTTCAACCCTTGAACCCTTCAACCCTTTCCCAGCCCAACCTTCCCCAACAACGCCTCCACCCGCGCCACATCCTCCGGCACATCCACGCCCACGCTGTCGTAATCCACCGTCACCACCGCGATGGGAATGTCATTTTCCAGCGCCCGCAACTGTTCGAGCCGCTCCGCCTGCTCCAGCGGCGACACCGGGAAACGCACCAACCGCAGCAGCGTCGCGCGCCGGTAGCCGTAAATCCCGAGATGCTTCAAAAACGGAAATGCCGCCAACTGTTCGTCCCCCGGACGGCTGGCGGCATCTCGCAGAAACGGAATCGTGCGACGCGAAAAGTATAGGGCGCGCCCCGCGGCACTGACAACGACTTTGACGACATTCGGGTTGTCGTACTCACCCACACCACGCAACCGCGTCGCCGCCGTGGACATCTCCGCCCCGGCCAGCGCGCCCGCCACCGCGTCGATCACCGCCGGATCGATCAACGGTTCGTCGCCCTGGATGTTCACCACCGCGTCGCACTCGCACCGCGCCGCCACCTCCGCGATCCGGTCCGAGCCGCTCGGATGATCCTCGCGCGTCAGTTCGACCCGGCAGAAACCCCGCGCCACCGCGGCGATGCGCTCGTCATCCGTCGCCACGATCACCTCCGCCAGCAACCGCGCGCGCCGGCATTGCTCGACCACCCGCTGGAGCAGCGGCCTCCCCGCGATCGGATGCAGCGGCTTCCCCGGAAAACGAGTCGAGGCAAAGCGCGCCGGAATGATGCCGAGAATTTTCATCGCCGCGGATTAAGCCCCTTGCCGTTCAGAAATTCCAACCCTGAATCCCGACGAAATCGCAGCAGCCCCGCGCACTTCCCGTCCCGGAGGGACACCGCAGGAAATTAGCCGGGGGCAAGACCGCCCCAGCGGTCGCCGCCCCCGGTCGGAGGCGCGAGCGGCCCATGCCCCAGCGGGGCATCGAAGAACTTCTCCGCCCCACCGTGGCACACAGCACCAACTGAATCGTCCGCCCGCCTCCGTCCTCTGCGTTTCTTCCCATCTCTGCGTGTTCTGCTCCGCCGCCCTCCCCTCCACGGCAGGACGTCTGTCTGGCAGACCACTCAAAACACCGCAGAGATGGGAAGAAACGCAGAGCAGCCGGAGGGGGTTGCTTTGAACGGCGACGGCCAGCGAGCGCGCCGCCCCTTTCGCCCGCCGTCACCGGCAAAATATCGTTCGCCGATTCGTATAAAGAGCAGCCTCCCTACCCGGCTTGGAGCTTGCCCCCTTGAACCTTCCCTTAAGCTTTGAGCTTTAACCTTGGAGCTTTTCCCCCGCGCTCTACACCGGCTCCACAATCGCCTCGCTCGCACTGTGCCCGATCACGCGAATGCCCTGCCCCGGCGCAATCATCTCCCCTTGCGAAATCACATCGATCACGTCGTCACCGAACCGCCCTTTGCCGCCGGGCCGTAACGGCGAGACACTCACGCCCACCTGTCCCACGCGCCGCGCGTGCTCCTGCGCCAGCAGAGCGACCGTCCGCTCGCCGCTCGCGGAATTCGTCACCAGCCGCCCGTAGAGCGACGTCTTCGGCAGCCACAGACTGAGCACCCAGCACACCACCCCGGCCCCAAGAAATGAGAACAGGATCCGCATCAGCGGCACCTGAATCTGCGGCAACGTCGGCATCGCCGGAGCACCCGGATAAATGTCCACCATCGCCATCACCAGCGCCGCCAGCATCACGCCCGCGCCCATCAGCCCGAGCACGATCGATCCCGGAAACACAAAGAACTCCACCATCACCAACAGCAGTCCGATCACAAACACCGCGATCCATTCCATCCCCGACAGCCCCGCCACGTAACCGCCCAGAAAATAAATCGCGAACGCACACACCCCGACAATGCCCGGCAGTCCGAACCCCGGCGTCTTCATCTCGAGATAAATCCCCGCGATGCCGATCATCAACAACAGCGGGCTGATCGTGTTGATCCACGTCGCCAGCCGCTCGACGCCCGTCGGCTCGATGGTGAACCGTTTCGCCGCCGACAGCCCCGACCATTTCAGCAACTCGTCGAGCGACTCCACCGTCCCCAGCGACAACAGCGGCTTGGCCGGCTTGCCATACGATTTCTCCGCCTGCTTGTTCGTGAGCGTGAGAATCTGCCCCTTCTCGTTGAGCACCTCGCCGTCCACCGTCAGCTCCTTCGTCTTGTCGATCATCGCCTCGATCACCGCGATGTTGTGCCCGTTCTTCTCCGCGCTCGTGCGGACCAGCGCGCGAATCCCCGAGGTCATCTTCGCCTCGACCGTGTCGGGCAATTTCGTCGGCCCGCTGCCATCCGGCGACAGCATGATCGGCGCGGCCGCCCCGATGACACTCTGCGGCGCCATGTAAATCTTCTGCGTCGCCACCGCGAGGAACGCCCCCGCCGAGAACGCCTTCCGGTTCACAAACGTGATCGTCTCGCCCTTGAACTGCCCGAGAATCCCGACGATCTCGCCGGTCACATCCACCCGCCCGCCATGCGTGTCCATGTCCAGCACCAGCACGTCCGCCTTCTCCTTGATCGCCAGCTTCACCCCGCGCCGCACCAGATAAACCAGCGGCGGCATGATGTCCTCGCGAATCGGGAGCACCACGACCTTGAGCTCCGCCTTCGCCTCGGCCGCACCTGCGCCACCCAGCGGCCACCACGCCAGACATCCGAGAAAAATCACAATCCAAGTCTTCATGCCGCGACCGTATCGCAACCCCTCCGCCGTCGCAACGATGCACCGCCAAGCGCCTCGCCGTCGGGCGCATCTCAGTTTATTGCACGCTCTCTGGTTCCCATCCCCAGTCCCGCAGGGACGAAAGAAACCGTGCGCCATCTCGCCGCTTTCGTCCCTGACGGGACTTTCCGGTTCCCCGACCGTACGCCCAGCACTGAAGGGCTGGGCTATTTTCGGTCGTCGGGACTGCGCCAACGCGCACCGATCGTTGCAGGAAACTCAGATGCGCCCCTCCCCGTCTGAAACGCGCAACGCGCGCCTCGTTGACATGCCTGGGGAATGATTCTTTACTCCCGCACCTTATGACCTCGTCCCGCTGGCTTTTTTCTTCGCTCTCCCTGCTCGCCGGAGTGACGGGCGCGGCCGCTCAAACCGCACCCTCCGCGCTGCTGCCGACGCCAGGCGGGGGCGCCGTCCCGGCAACAACCACGGCGGTGACCAACAGCATCCGGTTCATCGCGCGCGGCGCTGCGACCCCGCCGCCCACGGGTCTGATGGCGAGTCCGCGCCCCGCGCGGGCGGGGCTGGCAACGTGGTCCTACACGCCGACCTATGCCGGCCAGCCGCTGAGTTCGGTGGCGTTGGACCGCGCCGCTGCGCCAACGACGACACCCCGCCCGCGGTCGAATCCGCCGACGCTCCCATCCGCCGGGGACATCACGCGCGAGGACAAGGTCACGGGCAAAAAAGAAGTGCTCCTGCCCGGGGGCTGGGTCGAGGTCACGACGTTGGCGAAAGGCTTCGCCGCGACTTCCCCCGAGCCGCTGACCGCTCTGGCGACCACTCCGGACAGCCGGACTCTCAGCCTCGAAAGTCCGTCGGCCCCGGTGAGCAATGCGTTTCCGTCATTACCCATCATGACCCCGCGGCTGGATGCCGGGTCGCCGCCGCCGGCGGTGGCGGTGCCGGACTCCCAACCCGCGACCAGCCTGCAGTCCAACACGCCTGGCTTTCTGCGCCCGAAAATGCGGGAGTTTCCGCGCGTGGGCCTGCCGCGCGGGGCCGCCGCCCCGGAGCCGCAGCCGTCGGCCGCGACCGCGCCGGAGATACCCGCAATTCCGTCGGCACCATTCGTGTCCCCCGTCCCTGCGCCCGCTCCGGCGCCGACGCTGGAGACCGCGCCGGTCGCGCCGCCCGCCGTCAGCAGCCTTCCATTTCCCACGCGGCGCACGGAATTTCCGCCCGAAATTGCAGCCTCGTCGGCCACCCCATCCGGGACGGTGTCGTCCACTCCGGGGGTGCATCCCATCGTGCGGCCCGCCCCCATTTCGACGCCCGCCGAACTGCCCGCCAGCGCCGACGACTGGGCGCAGGCCAAAGCGAAGGCCGACACCTTGGAAGCGCTGCGGGCCGAGACCCGCGCGCGGGCCGAGGCCGCCCGTTTGAAAACGCCGGGCGGCCAGGCCGATCTGGCCGCGCGTCGGGAAGCGGACCTAGCGTATCAGAGCGAGCTGGAGCGGGTGCGGCAGGAAAAGAAAAGTGCCGCGCAGACCGCGCGGGGACTCGACGAAGCGATGAACCGCGCCACGATCGGCGCACTGGACGCTGCGCCGGCTGCACCACGCCGGCTCCCGCCCACGCCGCCGGTCGCCCCCGCGAGCGCTGCGGCACCGACCGTGGCTGCGCCGCCCGCCGCCGCGCCGGCCCCATCCGCCCGCCGCACGCTGTCGCTGGACGACTGTCTGCAGGAGGCGCTGCGGCACAACTTCAACGTGCAGATCCAGCGCCTGGCACCGGAGATCGCCCGCCTCG
The DNA here is from genome assembly GCA_945861535.1 of Akkermansia muciniphila. Taxonomy (GTDB): domain Bacteria; phylum Verrucomicrobiota; class Verrucomicrobiia; order Limisphaerales; family BJHT01; genus BJHT01. Next base: position 34,690 of record CAMAUZ010000022.1, read on the forward strand.
CCCTCAACACCACTTACGGCGCGTACGATCCGCTGCTGGGTCTGAACGCCACCCATTTCCACAACACGTCCCCCGGCGGCAACGACATCCAGGGCCGGCCGTTTCCCGGCAATGAAATCACGGTGAACAGCGTGGGACCGTCGTTGCGCGGGCTGCTGCCCTTCGGCGCGACCTATGATGCGACCGTGGATGTCAACCAGCGCGACGGCACGTTCGTGGGCGCGTCCGCGCAGTATTCCACCGCGGCAAACCTCAACCTGCGCCAACCGCTGCTGAGGAACTTCCTCATCGACACGACGCGGCGCACCATCCTCGTCAACAAGAAGGACCTCGGCATTTCCGAACACACGCTGATGACGGAGATCGTCAACACCGTCACCGCCGTGCAGCAGGCGTACTACGATCTCATCTTCAGCCGCGAGAATGTGAAGGTGCAGGAGAAGTCGCTCGAACTGGCCGAGCAGTTGCTCGCGGAAAACAAGAAGCGCGTCGAGGTCGGCGTGCTCGCGCCGCTGGATGAGAAACAAGCCGAGTCGCAGGTGGCCATCCGGCGCACCGATCTGCTCGCGGCGCGGACGGATCTGCAGACGCGGCAGAACGCGCTCAAGAATCTCATCACCGACAATTTCGCCCAATGGCAGCCGACGGAGCTGTTCCCGGCCGAGCAGATGGTCGCGCTGCGCGAGCCGTTGGAGGTGCAGGCCAGTTGGAATAAGGGCCTCACGCTGCGCCCGGAATTTTTGCGGGCCAAGCTCGATGTCGAGAAGCAGGACATTCATCTCAAGTTCTTCTCGAACCAGCGGTATCCCGCGCTCGACCTGGTCGGCAGCTACGGCCAGAGCGGCTTGAACGGTTCGCTGGGCAACTCGGTGTGGGACGTGCGGCCCGGCGGCGACAGCCCGAGGTATTCGGCGGGTGTCATTCTCAGCATCCCCCTGAGCAATCGCGAGGCGAGGAACCGCTACGCCCAAGGCAAGGCCGAGAAGCAACAATCCCTGCTCCGGCTCAAACAACTCGAACAGGAAATCATGGTGCAGATCGACAACTCGGTGAAACTGGCGCGCAGCGAGTTCGAGCGCATCGACCTGACCCGCAAGGCGCGAGAGTACGCCGAGGCCGCCGTCGAGGCCGAGCAGATCAAGCTGGCCAACGGGAAGAGCACGAGCTTCTTCGTCCTGCAATTGCAGCGCGACCTCACCACCGCGCGCTCCGCCGAAATCCGGTCGCTGGCCGATTACAACAAGGCCATGGCCGTGCTCGCGCAGAGCGAGGGGACGACGCTCCAAAGGAACAAGCTTACGGTGGAGTTTCGGTGAGCGGGGGGGCGGACGAGCGAAGCCGGGGTGGCACAGGCGTCCTCGCCGGCGAGTTCGGGCGGCGTCTCGCCGCCGGGACCGAATCGGGCGAGACGCCCCGAGAACTCACGGGCGAGACGCCTGCGGCACCTTGGCGCAGCCGTACGTTGGCAGGCGGATTTCCGCGTCGTTGGGTTAAACCGCCTCCGCCTCGTCACCTCGGCGGCTACTTTTCCCACACTCTCGCCACCCGCAGCGCTCCGCACCTGCGACCACCCTCATCCCCCGCTCTTCTTCTCCGGTCGCCATTCCCCGATCAGGTCGGCGAGCATCACGGGCACGTCGGCGTCCTTGAGCGGCACGTATTTTCCGGTGGCGCTGGCGATCACGGCGCCTGCGGCATTTTTCACTTCGCCCTGCGCTTCGTAGAGGCGGTCGCGGCGGTTGCTCACCAATTCGGCGGTGACGAACAACTCTTCCTCCGGCGGCGTGGGGCGCGAGAAGCGGACGGTCAGTTCCGCGCAATAGGCGAAGCGTCCCGTGCCCACGGCGCAGGCCCAGACCATGATTTCATCCAGCACCGTGCTGAGGATGCCACCGTGGATCGTCTGCCGAAAACCGATGTGCTCGGCGCGCGGGCGGAAGCGCGTGTGCGCCACGCGGCCATCGGTCGCGAAACGCAGGCGGAGGCCGAACGGGTTGGACTCGCCGCAGACGAAGCAGGAGCGCGTGTGGGGCAGTGGTTGCATGGGCGGAGGCTGGCGGAAACGGGCGCGGGGAAAAAGGCGAAAGCGACCCGGGCGAATTCTCCTCCCCCGGCGCACCCCCGCCGTCCGTCAGCTCGCGGCCCGGCGGGCCGCCCAAACCACCGCCCCGGCGACCGCCCCCGACGGTGCCGGAGACGGCAAAAATAGGGGGAATTGAACGTTGACCGTCCGGTGTTCCATACTAGCATCCCGCGCTTGTTCGTGCGGGTTGTGATCAAAACTAAAACGAAATTAACCGACTGAAATTATGGCAGTGAAAGTTGCAATCAACGGATTTGGCCGCATCGGCCGCTTGGTGTTCCGCGCGATGGTCGAGCAGGGCCTCGTGGGGCAGGACGTGCAGGTCGTCGCGGTGGGCGACATCGTTCCGGCGGACAATCTGGCGTATCTCCTGAAGTACGATTCCACTCAGGGGCGCTTCAACGGCACGGTTTCCTCGAAGAAGTCGGCGGCGGACAAACTGGAAGACGACGTCCTGATCGTGAACGGCGCGGAGATCAAGGTGGTCAGCGCCAAGACCCCGGCGGAACTGCCGTGGAAAGCGCTCGGCGTCGATGTCGTGATCGAATCGACCGGCCTCTTCACCGAAGCCGACAAGGCCAAGGGCCACCTCGTGGCGGGCGCGAAGAAGGTCATCATTTCCGCACCCGCCAAGGGTGAGGACATCACCGTCGTGATGGGCGTGAACCACGAGAAGTACGACGCGGCCACGCACCACATCATCTCCAACGCGAGCTGCACCACCAACTGCCTTGCGCCCCTCGTCCATGTCCTCCTCAAGGAAGGCTTCGGCATCGAGGAAGGCCTGATGACCACCATCCACGCCTACACCGCCACGCAGAAAACCGTGGACGGCCCGAGCAAGAAGGACTGGAAGGGCGGCCGCAGCGCGGCGATCAACATCATCCCCTCCGCCACCGGCGCGGCCCGCGCCGTCGGCCTCGTCTGCCCCGAAGTGAAGGGCAAGCTCACCGGCATGGCGTTCCGCGTGCCGACGCCGACCGTCTCGTGCGTGGACCTCACGGTGCGGACGGTGAAACCCACCAGCTACGCCGAGATTTCCGCCGCCATGAAAAAGGCCAGCGAGACATATCTGAAGGGCGTCCTCGAATACACCGCCGATGAAGTCGTGAGCACGGACTTCATCCACTCGCAATCCTCCTCGATCTACGACGCCGGCAGCGGCCTCGAACTGAACTCCCGCTTCTTCAAGCTGGTGAGCTGGTATGACAACGAATGGGGCTACAGCAACCGCGTCGGCGACCTGCTCCGCTACATGATCAGCAAGGGGCTGTAAGGCCTTTGCCACCCACTCTTCGCCAGCGGCGTCCCGGCCTCGGGACGCCGCTTTTGTTTGCGGCCATCGCTGCGCGGTCCGGGGCCACGCCGCCCTCCGATTGCTCCTGCACACCGCCCGCGCCGCCGTCCGCCATCCCTACCGTCCGCTCCCCGCGCCGTCGGGTACGATCACCACAAAGAACAAATCCACCGGGTCCGCTGCGCCATCGGTCCACACTTCGCCGGGCACGATGTGGCGGCCGGCGGGCGCCGTGGCGGCGAGCGCGAATTCCAGCGCCTGCCGTTTCTCCGCCCCGGCGGCCACCACGATTTCCACCGCCACCGCAGCCACAATGTCCGGCCGCGCCAGCCGGACTTTGAACCGCCGTTCGCGCGCCGACGGATTCGTCACGACCAGTTCCACCACCAGCTTTTTTCCCGCGCGCACCTCGGCGATATGCGGCTCCACGCGCACGCGATGCAGGTCCCAGTCCCACGCGTGATCGCCGCTCAGCGCGATCGCGTCCGCCGCCACCGCTGCCGCCGCCGCCCACCGCACGCGTCGCCGAAAATCCTCCTCGTTGAAAGCAAACGCCCCGCCGTGTTCCGCCAGAATCCAGTCCGGGCGCCCTTCGAGAATACGCCGCGCCGTGCGCTCGTAGCCGCGCGGCAGGCCACGGTTCAACGCCGACCACCCGCCGCTGCCCGTGTATTGGCCGGCGTGATAAAAATTGTCGCCGGTGAACACGCACCGCTTCCCATCCACCACGACCTCCAGCCCCATGCCGAAAACCGTCTGCCCCGGATGATGCACCGCCCGCAGCCGATACTCGCGCCACGCCACCTCCTCGCCGTCCGCCAGCCGCCGCGCCACGCTCACCGGCCGCGCATCCACATACGGCGCGCGGAAGCGCCACGGGTCGCTGATCACGTCCGCGACGCGGTCGAGCGCCCACACCGCGAACCGCTCGCGCTCCGCCAGCGCGAAGATGCCCGTGTAATGATCGTTGTGCGCGTGGCTCACCGTCACCACCTCGACCGGACCGAGGCCGAAGTCGCGCCGCAGCTCGGCGACGCGCTGCGTGAGATTCAAACTGTACGCATCCACCAGCAGCACCGGACCGTCCCGCGACGCCAGCGCGTAGGTGTTGCCCGTCAGATACAGATGCGGCAACAGCCGCGTCCACGGCTGCGGATTCCCCTGCGGATTCGGTGACGCCACCTGGTCAATCGCGAGAAACGAATACGCCGGCGGCTCGCCAGCGATTTCCTTCGTGTAGCGCTCGAAACTCTTCAACACCGCGAGCCGCTCCAGCCGCTCCGTCGTGAGCGTCAGCGCTGCGACGGTGTTGGTGAAAATCGCCTCGCCGTGTTCGGGACAAAGCACCGTCGGGCGCGTCGCCGCCAGTCGTCGCAACGAATCCGCCGCCGCCTGCTGGCCGTCGCTGTTCACATGATGCCAGTCCAGCGTGAACGGCGCCCAGACCTTCCCCGCCGCCGCCAGCGCGTCGCCGCAGAACACCACGACCGGCGCCTTGCCCTCGCTCGCCGGCCCCGCGCCGCGCCGCGCGACAAACGCCAGATGATCCCGGCTGTGTCCCGGCGTCGCGACGATCTCAATGCGCCAGCCACGCCACGGAATCACCGCGCCGTCCTCCAGATCAAAACTCACCCCGGCGATTCCCACCGGCGACACGAAGTAATTCCACTGCCCCCAGAACCGCTCGAACAAGGGCGGGAATCTTCCGGGCAGGGCGCGCGGCATGGACTTCTCCCAGAAGTTCGCCACCGCCTCGGGACTCAGCCACGCCGCGGACATTTTCCCCGCGCGCACCGGCACGCCGGCCCGCGCCCAATCCGCCGCCTGCTCGCAACTGTCGCGATGATGATGCGTGAGCAACGCCAGCTCGACCGTCAGCCCGCGCGCCTGCAACGCCGCCCGATCACTGCTGCGCTGCGCGCCGATCAACACCGCCGCCGCGCCGTCCGTAAGCGCGTAACCCGCGGGCATCCCCGCCGCGCGCAGCACGCCCGGCGCGATCTCCCGCCAGCCATCGGCCGCCGCACCACTGACTGCGAAACCCGTCAGCCACAGCACCAGCGCGAGCCACGCGCCCAGCCGCCTTCGCCGAGCCGGAACGGGAGCGCACGCGGCCCGCGTGCCGGTTTGGGCGGCCCGCCCAAACCGTCGTTTCCCCGTCTGCCTTTTCTGCCGCGGGAGAGTGTGGGTGGAACGAAGTTTTCGGCGGGCCGCCGAAAACTGCACGCGGGCCGCGTGCGCTCCCCAGCTCGCCGGGCTTCGCCCAATTGCGGCTGTGGAGTTCGTGCTGAATTCAGCGTTGGAACCCCCGAGCGACATCGCCCTCACTTCGACCGCTTCACCGCCACCGCCTCGATCTCATATTTCAGCGCGGGCGGCAGGCAGTTCGTGATGGTGGTGCGCGTCGGAAACGGCGCGGAGAAATACTCGCGATAAAGCTGATTGTAGAGCGGCACGTCGGACGCCTCGCGCACGTAGTTCCGCGTCTGGATCACATCCGCCAGCGTGCAACCCGCGGCGGCCAGCACCTGGCGCAGGTTCTCGACGGACCGCCGGAATTCGCCCTCGAACGATTCGCTCACGATCTGCCCCTTCGCATCCACCGAGGCCTGCCCCGAGACGAATACGAAATCTCCCGCCACGATGACGGGACTGAACGGCAGGTGCGACGTGGGGGTGTCCGGCAGGCGGGGATAGGAAACGTTGGTCATGATGTTGGGCACGATTGAACGGCGCGCCTTCCGCGAATGCAAGAACGCGAACCGGGCCGGGGGACAGCGAGCACACGGTCTGGCTCGCCTGTGGGGCAGGCATCCTTGCCTGCCGGTTCGCGGGGCATCCCTGCCCTGTGTTCCTTGCCCCACCGCGCCGCACGGCCGCCGTGGGAACGGGCGGCACGGATGCCGCCCGAACCGTCAGGCTGGAAGCCTGACCCACAAGACGCCGCGCCCACACTTGCCAACACGCACGCGCCACGGTGAACTCGCCGCACTCCATGAAAACCGAACGTCCCGCCACCTCCATCCTCACCATCGCGCCGCGCCTGTTGCTCGGCCTGCTCCTCCTCTTCGCCACCGCCGACCGCACCCGCGCCGCCGAGACCAATCGCTGGTTCAACACCCTCGTCGCCCACTGGACCGACTACGCCACGCCCGAATATCTGGACTTCCTCGGCGAGGCGCGGCCCGAAATCGCGCAGGTCGGATTCTACGGCCTCACCTTTTACAGCCTCGCGCACACGCCCTTTTACAAAGGCTATCCGGCGCACTTTCCAATTCAGGGAACGAAGGAATGCGGCGACTGGTTCGCACAGTTGAATCGCGAGATCCACAGCCGCGGCGTGAAGGTCGTCGGTCATTTCAACATGACCTTCATCTTCGGCGATCCGGCGAAGAAGGCGGGGTTCTTCGAGTGGTACGACAAGGGCTGGAACGAAGCCGAGTTCGGCCCCAAGCCCTGCGCCGATCCGACCGAGATGTTGCAGCGCGACGCGGCGGGCCAGCTCGTGGCGACGCACTCCTACAAGATCGGCGGCTGGCCCGAGTACCATGGCTGCCTGAACAATCCCAAGTGGCGCACCTGCGTGAAGGCGATGGCGAAGTCCGCCATCGCGCGCGGCGTGGACGGCCTGATCGCGAATTATTTCTACCGACGCGATTGCCTCTGCGAATTCTGCGTCGCCGGTTTCCGCCAGCATCTCGCGACGAATTACACCGCCGCGGATTTGCGCGCCCGCTTCGCCATCGCCGATCTGAAAACCCACGTCTTCACCGACATCCCGTCGTGGCACGATCCGAAGCAGACCACGCCGTTTCGCCTGGCCGCGCTGCGCTGGACGCAGCTCGCGCTGAAGGACGCCTTCGACGACGTGCTGCTGCGCTGCGGCCGCTCGCTCAAGCCGGACCTGCTGATCGCGCAATGGAATCATCTCGGCGCGTTCAATCAAATCAACGGCGACGAACGCTGCGTCCTGCCTGGCGACCTCTGGGGACGCGACGAAGATTATCTCTGGTACAGCACCGGCAACGCCGCGTCGCAGACCGATCTGGCCAACGGCGATCTCGGCGACGGCACGCTGCAACTGCGCTACCTCCGCGGCGCGTTCGGACCGAAGCCGGTCGTGCTCGGCAAATACGAGCAGACCCGCACGCGCGCGACGATTGCCGAAGGGCTGGCGAATGCCGGCGGCGGCCTCGGTTTTTACGCGCCCTTCAAAAACCCCGCCGGCCGCACGGCATTGGTGAGCTACTTCCGTTTCGCCCGCGAGCAGCGCGAGCTTTTTCTCGGTGCCCAACCCGCCGCCGAACTGCTGCTGCTCTATCCGCGCAGCGCCGTCCACGCCGGCGACATCGCGCCCGTCGCGCGCTTTCGGGCGCTGGGAAAACTGCTCGTGCGCGCCGGCTACGCCTTCGACATCGTGCCCGACGACCGCCTGTCCGCCGAACACCTGCGCGGCCGCACGGCCCTCGCAGCGGTGGATGAATCCGCGCTGAGCGCCGACGCGAAGAAACTGCTCGCTGATTTCAAAGGTGCCCGCCTCCCCGCGCTCACCGCCGAACTGCCCGCCGCCGACGGCTGGCAGCCGAAGGAACTTGCGTGCGTCACCCGCCGCACGGGCAGTTGGAAGGTCGCCGTCTCGGTCCTCACGGCTCCGACCGGCAATCGCAAATTCGTCCACCTCGTGAACTACGACCGCGAGGAACCCGCGAAAGGCGCGTCCAGCGCGGGCCGCGGGCCGCAGGACGAAAAACCGATCCTGAGCCAAAGCCTCACCATCGAACTGCCCCTCGCCCCCGGCCGCCGCGTGAAAAGCGTGCGCCTCCGCTCGCCCGACAGCGACGTGACCACCGGCCCGGTGCCGTTCACTGCCACCGGCGCGACCGCGCGTTTCATCGTGCCGCGCATGTTGGTGTACACGGTGGCGGAGGTGGAGTTGGAGTGACGAACGAGGAGACAGGAGACAGGAGCCGGGAGCCAAAAGCGCAGGGTGCGTGGTCCTGCCTTTGACACGGAGGAGACCGGTTCTCCGTCGTTGTGGCCGGAATAGACCGGGGTGGGTAGGGCGCGTCTGTCCTCAGCGCGCCGGTGACGCGTCCCCACGGCCCGCGGCGCGCTGAGGACAGACGCGCCCTACCAGCGGCGGCGGCGTTTCTCCGCAGCGTGGGTGGCGCGCTGCTCGGGTGGGGCAGGCATCCTTGCCTGCCGGTTCGCGGGGCATCCCTGCCCCGTGTTCCCACGCGGTGATCTGCCCGCCGCCGGAAATTGGGCACGGGCGGCACGATGCCGCCCGAACTGGCAGGCTGGAAGCCTGCCCCACAGGACCGGGCCTCCGCGTTCCGCTTTCTGCATTCGTAATTCGCCGTTCGCCATTCATCATTCGCGCGTGTCTGACTGGACCAACATTCTCGTGGCGGCGATTGCGGTGACGTTCATCGGTCTCTCGAAGGCCGGGTTCGGCGGCGGGCTGGGCATGTTGACCACGCCGCTGTGCGTGTTCGCCTTCGGGCCGAAGGACGCCATCGGCATCCTGCTCCCGCTGCTGTGCGCGGGCGACGCCTTCTCGCTGTATCACTACTGGGGCAAGTGGGAGAAACGGAACCTCGTGTATCTGCTGCCCGGCGTGGTGATCGGCGTGGTGATCGGCGTGCAGCTCATCGGCCGGTTTTCGCCGCAGCAATTGCAGTTTTGCATCGGCGTGCTGGCGGTGTTGTTCGTCGTGTTCCAGCTCGTGAAGGAGAAAATCTTCCAGGCGGAGGGCGCGTTTTCTCCCAGCCATGCGATTGGCATTCCGTGCGGCATCGGCGCGGGCATCACCTCGACGTTCGCGCACGGGGCCGGACCGGTCGTCGCGGTGTTCGTCATGCCGCAGAAACTGCCCAAGGAAATCTACGTCGGCACCACCGTGCTGATGTTCACCTGCATCAACTGGATCAAGATGCCGTTCTTCCTGCTCGACCGCGAGCTGACCAACCTCTCCGTGCTGGTGCCGCACGCAATCATCACCCGCGAAACGCTCTGGCTCAGCCTGCTGTTTTTTCCGCTCGTGCCCGTCGGCGTGTGGCTCGGCGTCTGGCTCAATCGCCGCTTCTCCGAGCGGCTGTTCCTGCGTTTCGTGTACGTGCTGACGTTCCTCACCGGCCTCGAGCTGATCTTCCATTCGCACATCGTGAAACTGCTGCGCTGAACGTGGTCGCCGCGGTTGGGGTTGCGCGCGGCCGCGAGGGCGGCCTGTAGGAGCCGACGTTAGGAGAACCCGAGCGCCAAAAAAAGGCGCAGCATGGGGCCGACGTACTCGGCAGGCGAAGCGGGAGCAGTTGGCCGTGTCGGGTGTTTTCCGATCCCCGCAGAAGGGAGCCAGAGCCGCGTGGAAAACCCGCGCCGCACCCACGACAAAACTTTGTCGCATATGCGACAAAGTTTTGTTAACCGCCCTGTTGTCAGGGCTTTATTGATTTCATCAATTTGCGCAAACACCGGGAATCGGGGCGGGTGGCGGATGGGGTACGTTGGCAGGCTCCAACCATTTCCGCGCGAGACGGGGACCGAGTCTTGTGGGCCGATTCGGGCACAGCGTGTGGAACCGGAGCGCGGTTTCAAAACGCGGTTTGGCGCGGTTTGGCCGGGTCGCTCGTGGAAGGAGGTTAGGGTCTCGTGACCTCGACTCCTACAAGGGCAAGGGCGGGCGGCACGCCCTCCCGCCCGCGGCCACGGTTCAGGCCGGACTTTCTGATTCGCGGAGGAACACCACTTTGACGCCGCCCTTTTTTGGGTCGGGCTTGTTGAAGCTGTCCATCAGGCTCGAGGGCACGGCCGCGGCTGCGGACGCGGACGCGGGCACTGCGGGAGACGACGCCGGGGCGGACGGTTCCAGCGCCTGGCGGATGGCGCCTTCCACGAGCGCAGTGCAATGCACTTTTGTTGGCGGCAGCGGGCCGAGGTCTTTGGCGAGCTCTTCGCCACGCATGGCCAAGGCTTCGGCGGGGGATTTGCCGCGGATGAGTTCCATCGCGAGGCTGGCGGCGGCGATGGCGGTTTCGCAGCCGAAGGATTGGAAGCTGGCGCGGTCGATCACTTTCCGGCCGCCTTCCTCCTTGAACTTCACCCACACGCGGAGCATGTCGCCGCATTCGGCGCTGCCGACGGTGCCGATGGAGTCGGCGTTGGGCAGTTCGCCCATATTTTGCGGGTTGGCCATCGCGGCGGTGACGCGGGATTGGAAGTCGTCTGACATAAGTGGCGCGAGCCTAGCGCAACGAGGCGGATGCGCGAAGGGAAACCCGGCGAGACCGAAATCGGCAGTTGCCCAAGACGGGGAGTGGAAACCACTAACCGGCACTAACTGGCACTAGTGAAAACCCGGCAGGCAAAACCGGCGGAGTGAATTCGGGCCGGCGTTTTATTAGTGCCAGTTAGCGCCAGTCAGTGGTTTTACCGCGTTCGTGTTTCAGCAATCGCCCGGTAAGGACCAGCGCAGGAAAGCGGCGGCGTGCGGTTGGGTTCTGCGGTTTTCCATACAGCACACAACTCAGGTATTCTCCACTCTGTACCTCGGCATTTTTCCATCCACTTCCTGCGCCCACGCGTCGATGCCGCCGCGCAGGTATTTGGCGTGGGTGAAACCGTGGCCGGCGAAGTAGGCGGCGGCGTCGAGGCTGGCGGCGCCGTCGTGATCGTAGAAGACGAGGAGCGCGTCACGCGGGGCGGTGCCCATGAGTTTTTGCACGAATTCCTGGTTTACGAATTCCGCGCCGTCGATGCGCACGGCGTCCCATTCTTCGCGGGTGCGGATGTCGAGCAGGCGCACGGGTTCACCGCGCGTGCGGCGGTCGGCGACTTCGCGGGGGGTGATCTCGATCTGCTGGTCCTGCGCGTGGCTGGCCTGGATGTGCGCGAGGACTTCGGCGACGGCAAGGTTGCCGTTGCGCTCGCAGAGTTGGGCGAGGGTCTCGGTGGGCTGGAAGCCGCAGCTCGAGCAGCCGCCGATGTGGTATTTGCGGAAGAGCGCCCGGCGCGCGCCGGGATAGGCCGCGAGGACGTCGCTCATGGCGCTGGTGGGGGAGATGGGGTCAGGGGTGGTCATAAATCATCGGGTTGCAAACCGGTTGGGCGGAGGCGCGACAAACCTATCGCGAACCGATTTTCTCACGCGGCGACGGAGAAAACTTCCACCAGTTCGGGCACGACTTCTCCGTGCTCCAAGCGGTCGGCCATCACCCGCAGCGCGAGGGCTTTGGTGCGGGCGACGGCTTCATCGCGCGACTGACCGTAGGCCATGACGCCGGGCAGTCCGGTGATTTCCGCCAGCCAGCGGCCGTCGTCCTCGCACTCGGTGTCGATTCGCAGATTCATGGCGGGAGTTAAGCCGGGCGCGCGGCTTTCTTCAAACTCCGAAGAATTTCTGGATTTCCTGCACGACCTCGATGAAGCGGTCCACCTCGGCGCGGGTGTTGTAGAAATAGAAGCTGGCGCGCGCGGTGGAGGGGACGCCGAGTTTTTTCATCAGCGGCTGGGTGCAATGGTGGCCGCCGCGCAGGGCCACGCCGAGGCGGTCGGCGATGGTCACGACGTCGTGGGCGTGAACGTCGTTGAGGAGGAAGCTGACGAGGCCGCCGCGCTCATTTTTGGGGCCGAACAGGCGGACGCCTTTGAGTTCCGCGAGGCGCGCGTAGCAGTAGGTGGCGAGTTCGAGGTCGTGCTGGAAGATGTTCGCGCGGCCGATGGCGTCGAGGTAGTCGAGGGCGGCGGCCATGCCGATGGGACCGGAGATGTCGGGCGTGCCGGCTTCGAATTTGTGCGGGAGCGTGTTCCAGGTGCTGTGGTCGTAATCCACGGTGGAGATCATTTCGCCGCCGCCGTGCCACGGGGGCGTTTGCTCGAGGATTTCCTTGCGTCCATAGAGCGCGCCGATGCCGGTGGGGCCGCAGATTTTGTGGCCGCTGAAGGCGAGGAAATCGCAGCCGATGGCCTGGACATCGACGGGCAGGTGACCGGCGCTTTGCGCGGCGTCCACGAGCGTCGTGATGCCGAGGCGGCGGGCGCGGGCGCAGAGCGTGGCGACGGGATTGATGGTGCCGAGGGCGTTCGAGATGTGGACGAGCGAGAAGAGTTTCACCTCGGGCGTGAGGAGGCGGTCGAGCTGGTCGAGGTCGAGCAGGCCCTCGTCGCCGGTGATGGGGACGTAGCGGAGTTTCGCGCCGGTGCGCGCGGCGAGCATCTGCCACGGCACGATGTTGCTGTGGTGCTCCATCTCGGTGAGGAGGATGACGTCGCCGGCTTTGAGGAAATGGTTGCCCCACGCGTTGGCGACGAGGTTGATGCCCTCGGTGGTGCCGCGGGTGAAGATGATTTCCTCGATGCTGCGGGCGTTGATGAACTGGCGCGTGCGTTCGCGCGCGGCCTCGAAGGCGGTGGTCGAGCGGTTGCTCAGTTCGTGGATGCCGCGGTGGACGTTGGCGTTGTCGCGCTCGTAGTAGCGCACGAGGGCGTCGATGACGGCGCGCGGTTTTTGCGAGGTGGCGGCGTTGTCGAAATAGACCAGCGGATGGCCGTGGACGGTCTGTTCGAGGATGGGGAAGTCGCGCCGGAGCGCGGACCAGTCGGGGGTGGGGGAGGGCATGGAAAAATCAGTTCAACGATGACCGACGCAAAGCGCAATGGCGGCGGCAATGGCGGCGATTTCGTCTTCGGCCAGGCGGCCGATTCGCCGCTTCAATCGCTCCTCGGAGAGCGACTTCACCTGGAATGCATCTGCCGCGGAGGGTTTGCTCAGCCCGTTCTTCGTGGTCGGCGCGAGTGGGATGAACCAGACGCAGGCGGCGAAAACCGGCTTCCACTCCGTCAGCGGGACCACAATGCACAAGGGGAGCCGGCCGATGTTGCGGGCCTGCATCACGACGGCGGGGCGCGTCTTGCAAATTTCCGAACCCACGGCCGGATCGAACGCCACTTCCCAGACTTCACCGCGTGTCGTTTTCGGCATAGTCCATGGGGGGATCGACCACGTCCCAGATGATGTCGGGATTCTCCCGATAGATTCGTTCGGCCTGCCCCATCTGTGCGGCCAGAATCCGTTCTCGGATTTCGGGCGGGAGTTTCATCAATTCCGTGGCCGTGGGCGCGGGACGGCGCGTGATGTCCTCGATGAATGCGAGCACCACTTCCGCCTGCGGCGCGGTCAGCGTGCGGGATTTTTCGGCGATGAGTTCAGTGGCAGACATGGGGCGAGGCTAGTTCGTTTTCACGAGGCGGGCAAGAAGCGCGGCGGATCGCGGTGGGACGCAGAGTGGTCGGGCGAGGAAGGCATGTTCAAAAATCGAGCGACTCGGAGAGGAGCTTGTCCACGCGCAGCTTGAAGCCGGGCAGCAGGCGCGAGGGCGCGAACTGGCGGCCGGTGTAGCGTCCGCGCAATTCGTAGGTTGCGGCTTCATTCAGCGCCCAGATTTCGACCTGGGTCTCGCGGGCATCGAGAATCCAATATTCCTTCACGCCGTACTGCTCGTAGCGGTCGCGCTTGTCCTTGTAGTCGCGCTTGCGCCGGTTGTCCGCGACTACTTCCACAGCCAGATCGGGCGCGCCCATAACGTGGCCTTGAATGATGCTCGTGCGATCCTTGGCGATGAACATCACGTCCGGTTGGAGCACCAGGTCCTCGGCCAGGACGCAATCCATCGGGGAGACGATGACGACGCCGAGGCGTTTGGCGCGAACCCACCGGTTCAAAGCTTCGGCGAAGCGAAAAACGATGTTTTGGTGACGAAAGAAGGGTGTCGCTGTCATAACCAGTTTCCCATCCCAGATTTCGACCGGCAGCATGGTTTCCGGCAGTTGCGCCAAGGCTTCCTTGTAAGTCCACTTGCGCCCGAAGGCCCACGCGGGCGGCGTTCCGAGCAGGTCTTCCGTTTCGCGTTTGAGAGTGGCAATGCTCATGGGAGCAAAGTGCGGCTGCCGAGCGGTTACATCAACCCCAGTTGCAGCCGCGCGGCGTCGGTCATCATGCTCTGGTTCCACGGCGGATCCCACACGAGATCGACCGCGACGTCGTCGATGCCTTCGAGGCAGAGGAGTTTGTTTTGCACGTCCTGGACGAGCACGGGGCCCATGCCGCAGCCGGGCGCGGTGAGGGTCATCTTCACGTCAGCCTTGTAGCTGCCTTCGCCGAGCGGGCTGAGGTCGGCGTTATAGATCAGGCCGAGATCGGCAATGTTGACGGGGATTTCCGGGTCGTAGCAGGTGCGCAACGCCGCCCAGACCTGTTCGTTCAGCACCTCTTTCGACACCGGCCCGGCGGGCTTGCCGGCGGGCGTGAAACCAGGTGCGGCCGCCGCGGCGTCCGCCTTGCCCAGCGCGTCGGCGTCCTTGCCCTCGATGCGCGCGAGTCCGCCGCCGAACTGCACGGTGTAACTGCCGCCGAGCACCTGGGTGATGGTGACTTCGGTGCCCTTGGCGAGTTGATCTTTTTCGCCCGAGGGGATGCGGACGGCATTGACATCGCGGGTGAGGGTGACGTTTTCGTAGGAGTGCATGGGGATCAGGAATTTTTTGGGGTAACGTTCAGCGGCCAACGCTCAACGTCCAACGTTGAACGAGGCGCTGGTGGGCAGTGTTCGCTCGTTTCATGGCTTGAGCCTATTCCGTTTGAACGCGCGACTCACAACATTTTCTCGAAGCAGACAAACCGGCCTTTACGCATCTGCGCGCCGCCTGTGCGGCGATAGCCCAACCCGGCATACAATGCGAGCGCGGCCGGGTTCGCCGTGAAGGCATCAAGCCTGATGGCACCAGCGCCGTTTTGTTTCGCGAGCGACTCGGCGCGTGCCATCAACTGTCGGCCGAGGCCGCGCCCTTGCTGCGCGGGGTGGACCATCAGGCGATGCACCGCGGCGACCGGGCCGGCGGACGGCTGCCAATCCATGTCTGCCCACAGCGGGTCGAGCTTGGCATCGAGCGTGAACGCGCCGAGGAGTGCCCCGTCCCCGCGAGCGACCTGCACGGTGCCCGCACTCAGGTCGGCTTGGAACAGCGCCACGGACGGATAAACGTCGTCCCATTGGTCGATGCCCTGTGCGCGCATCTGGGCGACGCACGCATCCTTCAGTGCGCGCAGGAGCGGCAAATCCGCCACGGACGCCCGCTCGGTGCGGAAGGTGTTTCGGTCGGGGGACGGATCAATAAAATCGGGGAGGGGCATGGGCATCCGCGATCAGGGCGGGGAAAGAGGTTCGCTCCGCGGCGCGGCGGTTCACCCTTTCAGATCATCGCCTTCAGTGCTCACCGTCACGGTCCCGGCGGGATTTTCCACCGCGGACTTGAACGCGGGCCTCGTCATGATTTCAGAGGTGTTGGTCAAGTTCTTCCATCGTCAGTTCCGTGTCTTTGAGGATGGCATTGAACAAACCCGGTCCAATGGTTTCACCCGCGTGAACCGGCACCACCGTCCGCCGTCCATCCGCGTGCTGGAGGATATGGTGGCTGCCCTTGATGCGCGACACGCGGAAACCGAGCCGCTGCAAGGCGGCAATCAACTGGCGGCCGCGCACTCGGGGCAGGCGTGGCATGGTCAAACTGTAATGCGCTGCAACCCGACGAACTCCGGGCCACTGCCCCGGTCTTGGTCCACTTCCAAACACAATTCGATCGCCTCGCGCACCCGCTTCATGAGCGTATCGAGCGACCTGGCCTGCGTGTGGCAGCCGCGCAACTCCGGCACCGTGGCGACATAGTAACCCTCAGTGTCGCGTTCGATGATGACGTTGAATTCCCGTTTCATGATTTCAGCCCCTGCTTGCATTCCGCGTGCGGAATCGTCTCCTCGTCCCGTCGTTCAGCAATGCCGGCCCGATCGTCCAAGTCCTCGAGCAGTTTCCCGAACTCGCTGAAGGGCAGGACGACGGAGGTTTTCCGGCCTTTCTCGTTGGTCAGGTATTGAAGCGTCGCGCTCATGGGGGCGAAGGTAGTTATGGCGGGTCGGTTGTCGAGTTCACTCAGCCTTTCGGATCATCGCCCTCCGTGCTCACCGTCACGGCTCCGCTGGGATTTTCCACCGCGGACTTGGCGGCGTGCCAGGAGAGGATGGCGCACTTCACGCGGGCCGGGAACTTATGCACGCCCGCGAAGGCCGCGAGCTTGCCGAGCGCCGGGACCTCCTTGCCAGTGGTGACCATGTCATGCACCTGACCGAAGAGCGCCTCGACGTCGGCGCGCGTTTTGCCCTTGATCGTGGTGGTAAGCAGGGACGCGGACGCCTTCGAAATGGCGCAGCCGGAGCCTTGGAAGCTCGCGTCCTTCACCACGTCGCCGTCCATGAGGAGATAAACGGTGTAGTTGTCGCCGCAGAGCGGGTTGCGGCCTTGGGCGACGCGGTTGGCGTTGGGCATTACGCGAAAGTTCCGCGGGCTTTTCGCGTGTTCGAGGATGACCTCCTGGTAGAGGTCGTTGAGGTCGTCGTTCATGGTTGAAAATTTCGGTGCTGGTTTCCCGTCAGCCGGCGGATTCTCACCGCCACAGCGGTCATTCCAGCCGTTTGCTGGTCAAACAGATTTGTGTCCGCGCCGCGATCATCTGGCGCCCTTTGACCGGGTGCTACCATCCCGTGCCCGATCCATTCCCGCAACGTCCCGTTGCGAGCGCGGCCAACCTTCGGCATTTGCCCTCCTCGCAGCGTGATTCTTCGTGGATCGAAGCGGGCAGCGCTCCAGCTTGCCAAAAAAAAGGATCCGCCGGCGATGGTTACGGAAGCCGCGCTCCCGCCGCACTCACGCCGCGGGCGCATCTCAGTTTGCTGCAACCTTCGGCAGGCACGGGTGCCGTGTTCGAGGAAACCTGCGGCGGCACGCACGCACGCACGCGGGCGCGGTGGGGCAGGCATCCTTGCCTTCCAGTTCGGGCGGCATCCCTGCCGCCCGTTTCGATCGCCGAGCACCCCCGCGGAACTGGGCACAGGGGCAGGGAGGCCCCGCCAACGGGCAGGCAAGGAGGCCTGCCCCACCCGGCTGGCGCGGACGCCAAGCCGCGTGCAGGAAACTGAGATGCGCACTCCCGCCGCGCCGCGCCATTTCGATGGTTGAAAATTCCTCCTCGCCACGAAAGCCTCACGCATGATTCGCACCGTTCTTTCGCTCCCCGATTTCCGCCTCGGCCGCCGGTTTCGCAACCGCGGCTTCGGCTTCCCGCCCGCACTGCCATTGATCTTCGTCCTGCTGCTGACGGGCGCGACCCGCGCCGTGGCCGCCGTGGACTTCGCGCACGAGATCGTGCCCATCCTGCGCGAGCACTGCGCCGAGTGTCACACCGGCGACAAGAAAAAGGGCGGCCTGAGCATGAACGACCGCGGCTCACTGCTCGCGGGCGGCGAGAACGGCGCGGTGGTCGTGCCCGGCAACGCCGCGAAATCCAAGCTCCTCACGGCGATCCTTTCATCCGACCCCGACGCGCAGATGCCGCCGAAAGGCCCGCGGCTCGCGCCCGCAAAAGTGAAACTGCTGCGCGACTGGATCGACGCGGGTGCGCCGTGGACCGAGGGCTTCGCCTTCAAAAAAGCCGGCTACGAACCGCCGCTCAAGCCGCGCCGCCCCGAGCTGCCGCCCGCCGTGGCCGGACGCACGAACGCCGTGGACCGCATTCTCGACGCCCATCTCGCGGGGAAAAATGCGCCGCGCCCCGCGCCGATCGACGACGCCACCTTCGCGCGCCGCGTGCATCTCGATCTCGTCGGCCTGCTGCCGGAGCCAGACGCGCTGGCGAAGTTTCTCGCGGACACCGCGCCCGACAAACGCGCGAAGCTCGTGTCGGCGCTGCTCGCCAATGACACCGCTTACGCCGAGCACTGGCTGACTTTTTGGAATGACCTGCTGCGGAATGATTACTCGGGCACCGGCTTCATCACCGGCGGCCGCAAACAGATCACCGGCTGGCTCTATCGCGCGCTGATCGAGAACCGGCCTTACGACCAGTTCGCCCGCGAGCTGATCGCCTACACGCCCGAGAGCGAGGGCTTCGCCATGGGCATCAAATGGCGCGGCGACGTGAGCGCGGGCGCCACGACGGAGATTCAATTCGCGCAATCGGTCGGCCAGTCCTTCCTCGGCATCAACCTCAAGTGCGCGTCGTGCCACGACAGTTTCATCGACCGCTGGAAGCTCGACGAAGCCTACGCGCTGGCGGCCGTGTATGCCGTGAAGCCGATGGAGATTCACCGCTGCGACAAGCCCGTGGGCCGCACGGCCAAAGCCGGCTGGCTCTTCCCCGAGCTGGGACAGATCGACGCCGCCAAGCCGCAGCCCGAGCGGCTCAAGCAGCTCGCCGCGCTGCTGACCCATCCCGAAAACGGCCGTTTCCCGCGCACCATCGTGAACCGCCTCTGGCACCGCCTCATGGGCCGCGGCATCGTGCATCCGACCGATGCGATGCAAAGCGAGCCGTGGAATCACGACCTGCTCGACTTTCTCGCGGTGCAGTTCGCGGACAGCCGCTTCGATCTGAAACAAACCCTCGCGCTCATCGCCACGTCCGCCGCGTATCAGTCGCGCGCGGAAATTCTCGGCCCGAACGCCGACGAGCACGGCTACCGTTACGCCGGCCCGCGCGCGCGCCGGCTCACGGCCGAGCAGTTCGTGGACGCCGTCGGGCAGCTCTCGGGCACGGCCCCGGCGCGCTTCGATGCGCAGGTCGTGCGCGGTCGCCCGGCCGCCAGCGCCACCGCGTCCGTGCAACTTTCCGGCCATTGGATCTGGTCGCACGCCGACGCGGGCAACGCGAAGCCCGGCGAGGAAATGATCGTGCGGAAGAAATTCACGCTGCCCGCCGCGCCCGTGCGCGCCGGGGCCGTGGTGACCGCCGACAACAGTTTCACGCTGTATGTGAACGGCGCGAAAGTGGCCGCGAGCGAGAACTGGGAAAACCCCGAGACCATCACGCTCGAGTCGCGGCTCAAGGCGGGCGCGAACGAAATCCTCATCATCGCCCGCAACGGCGGCGCCGCGCCAAATCCCGCCGGACTGTTCTTCGAGGCCCGCGTGCGCCTGCCGGAGGGACGCGAGGAAATCATCGGCACCGACGCGACGTGGCAGTGGACGAAGTCGCAGCCGGACGGCAAGGGGAAGTTCAAGGGCGAGCCGAAGGACTGGCAGGCCGCGGTGCCCGTCGCCAACTCCAGCCCGTGGAACGCGAAGATCGGCAAACAACTCACGATGCAACTGGCGCAGGCCGTGTACTCGAACCTGCCGATGGTGCGGGCCTCGCTGCTGAAGAATGATTTCCTCATGCGCGCGCTCGGCCGCCCGCACCGCGAACAAATCGTCAGCGTCCGGCCCGCCGACCTGACCACGCTTGAAGCCATCGACCTGAACAACGGCCAAATCCTCGCGACCCGCCTCGATGCCGGTGGCGTCAAGCTCGCTGCGAAGGACTGGCCGAACAGCGACGCCTTCGTGAACTGGCTCTACACCTTCGCCCTCGCGCGTCAGCCGACCGCGAACGAACTCACGCTCGCGCGCGAAGCCCTCGGACCGAAACCGACCGCGCAGGGCACGGCCGATCTGCTGTGGGCCGTGTGCATGTTGCCGGAATTCCAGATGGTGCGGTGAAGGGGCGAGGCCGGCGCGGTGGCGTTGGAACGTCGGGACCAAACCGCCCAACCCGATAACCACAGAGATACGAGAGACACAGAGAAATACACCCGAAGCACAGCGTCTGTACTTCAACTCTTCAAAATCCCCGCGCGCCGCGGGGATTTTGCCGTTGCCCGGCAACCCTCAGACCACCGGAGAATGGTCGCCGACGCCTGGCTCTTCGTCCCGGAGGGACGCCGCAGGAAATTAGCCGGGGGCAAGCCCGCGCCAGCGGGCGCGGCCCCCGGTCGCCACGCCGAACGGGCCATGCCCCAGCGGGGCATCGGAGAAGTTTTTGGCGTCGCCCGCCCCCCCAGCGTCGCTGTCACCACTCGTCGCCTCGGGCAGATCGGGGTGCCGGCGATTGGCGAGCATCCCGGGCCATTTCTTCGATGCCCCGCTGGGGCACGGAGCCACCCGGCACGGTTTCCGGGGGCGGCGTCCGCTGGCGCGTACTTGCCCCCGGCTAATCTCCTCCGGCGTCCCTCCGGGACGGGAACCGGGCGGCCGCGCACGGACAAAGGGAAACCTCCGATAAACACGGATCGAAATCGACCTCCCCCACACCACCTGCCGAATGCCAACCGAGTTTTTCAAAACCCCGTTCCCATCCGTGTCCATCCGTGGTCGAACAACTCTTTTCCCATCCGCCGCCGCCCGCCTTACCGCGCCGGGTTGATGATCTCGCTCATCTTGAAGATGGGCAGGAACATGGCGATGACGATGCCACCGACGACGACGCCGAGGAACACGATGAGCAGCGGCTCGATCAGGGACGTGAGGCCGGAGAGCGTGGTGTCGATTTCTTCATCCAGGAAGTCAGCGACGCGTTCGAGCATCTGATCGATTTTGCCGGTCTGCTCGCCCGCGGTCATCATGCGGATGATCATGGTCGGGAAGATCGGGCTTTTGGCGAGGGACGTAGAGAGGCCTTCGCCGCGCTCGATCTCGGTGGCGGCGGCGCGGATGGCTTTTTCCATGCCGACGTGGCCGCTGGTGTTGGCGACGATGTTCAGCACTTCCAAAATCGGCACGCCACTGCGGACCATCGAGGAGAGCGTGCGGGCGAAACGCGCGAGCACGATCTTGTGGGCGATGCTGCCGAAGACGGGGAGCTTGATGCGGATTTCATCCCAGCGGGCGCGGCCCGAGGGGGTTTTGACGTAGTTGATCAGTCCGTAAACCACGCCGGCACCGCCGAGGAAAATGAGGATGAACCACTTCTGCACGAACTCGCTGGTGTCGATGAGCAACTGGGTCGGACCGGGCAGTTTGGCACCGAAGCCGGAGAAAATCTCGCCGAAGACCGGGACGACTTTGATGAGCAGAAAAATGGTGATGCTGATGGCGACGACCGTGACGACGGTCGGGTACATCATGGCGGACTTGATCTTCTTGTTCATCCGCGCGCGATTTTCCAGGAACGTGGCGACCCGCGCGAGAATCTCGGCCAACATGCCGCCTTTTTCGCCGGCATCGACCATCGAGGTGTACAGACGATCAAAAACTTTGGGATGCCGCCGGAGCGCTTCGGAGAAACTGTCGCCGCCCTCGACCTTGTTGCACACGTCCTTGATGACGTCGCGCATGGCTTTGTTGGTGGTTTGTTCGGCGAGCGCCTGGAGGGATTGCACCATCGCGAGACCGGCGTCGATCATCGTGGCGAGCTGCCGCGTGAAGACGACGAGGTCGGCGAGGGCGATGGATCCCGATGCGGATTTGCTCCGCTTGGCGACCTTCTCGTTGATGCTGACGACCAGCAGGTTGCGGTTGAGCAGTGCGGCAATGGCGGCGGCTTCCGAAGACGCATCTACTGAGTTGCGAATTTCGCGACCGCTGCTGGCCTCCCGGGCGACGTAAACGTAGGACGACATAATACTCGGGGGAGTATCGGAATTTTGCGAGCGGGGCTTGAGAGAGGGGGGAAGTAATTTGTGATTGGTATTTGGTAGGGAGCGGCCGGCTCGGGCTTGGGAGAGGAGGGGCTTGATCTGGCCTTCGGACGAATATCGGCGGCGACTGGGGCATTGCGGGGCGATCCCGTCGGCGCGCGGGTGGAGCGCCGGGTGGCGGGGGGTGATTCCGTACTTCCTGAAAGTGCGGACGTCGCTGCGGCCGGGACGGCCGCACTCCACGCCCCGCCTGCGCGCCGCCTGCGGCTACGCACCTGCGAGCAGGCCGCTGACCACGTTCCCCTCCACGTCGGTGAGGCGGTAGTCGCGGCCCTGGTAGCGGAAGGTGAGGCGCTCGTGGTCGAGGCCGAGGAGGTGGAGCAGCGTGGCGTTGAGGTCGTGAACGTGGACGGGATTTTCGGCGATGCCGTAGCCGAATTCGTCGGTGCGGCCGTAGCTGACGCCGGGTTTCACGCCGCCGCCGGCGAACCACATCGTGAAGGCGTCCTTGTGATGATCGCGGCCGGCCTTGGTGGCGACGCCTTCGCCGCTGTCGGTCTGCTGCATCGGGGTGCGGCCGAATTCACCGCCCCAGACGATGAGCGTGTCGTCGAGGAGGCCGCGCTGTTTGAGATCGCGCACGAGGGCGGCCATGCCGCGGTCCACGTCCTGCGCCTTGCGCGGCAGGCGCGTGGCGATGTCGCCGTGATGATCCCAGTCGGCGTCGTAAAGCTGCACCATGCGGACGCCGCGTTCGACCAGGCGGCGGGCGAGCAGGCAGTTGTTGGCGAAGGAGGCCTTGCCCGGCGTGGCGCCGTAGAGTTCGAGCGTGGCGGGCGATTCCTGGGTGAGGTCCATCAATTCCGGCACGCTGGTTTGCATGCGGAAGGCCATCTCGTATTGGCTGATGCGCGTGGCAATTTCCGGATCACCGACGTCGGCGAGCTGCGCCTGGTTGAGCTGTTGCACGGCGTCGAGCACGCGGCGGCGGTCGGCGCGCGAGTGGCCGTCGGGATTGGAGAGAAAATGCACGGGGTCGCGGCCGCTGCGAATTTGAATGCCCTGATAAACGCTGGGCAGAAAGCCCGTGCTCCACAGGCTCGTCCCCGCGCCGGCGAGCGGTCCCGAGAGCATGACGACGTAGGCCGGGAGGTCGCGGTTTTCGGAGCCGAGTCCGTAGGCGACCCACGCGCCGAGGCCCGGCCGTCCGCCGCGCCCGAAGCCGGTGTGGAGAAACATCTGCGCCGGGGCGTGGTTGAATTCCTCGGTGTGCAGCGAGCGCACGACGGAGATTTCGTCGGCCACGCCGGCGAGGTGCGGCAGCAGTTCGGAAATCATCTGGCCGCTCTGGCCGCGCGGCTGAAATTCAAAACGCGAGCCGAAGAGGCGCGGGTGACCGCGGATGAAGGCGAAGCGTTTGCCCGCGATGAACGAGTTCGGACAAAGCTGGCCGTGGAGTTTTTGCAGCTCGGGTTTCGGATCGAAGAGATCGAGCTGTGAAGGCGCGCCGACCATGTGGAGGTAGATGATGTGTTTGGCGCGCGGCGCGAAGTGTGGTGCGCGCGGGGCGAGCGGATCGGTGGGAGTGGCGGGCGCGGCGCGAGTGTCGCCGCGCAGGAGCGAACTCAGCGCCAGCGCGCCGAGCGAGAGGCCGCCGTGTTGGAGGAAGGTGCGGCGGGCGAGGAGGGGCTTCAGCGTGGTCATGGGCGATTCCAGTACTCAGCGCGAAAATCGCCGCAGGCTGTTTGGTAGGGCGCGTCTGTCCTCAGTGCGCCGCCGGGGCGTTCGCACGGTTCCGCGGCGCGCTGGGGACAGACGCGCCCTACCCGCGGCGGCCGACATGCGAGCGCTGTGGTGGCACCGCCCGCCACGCCGACGGGGCCGCTGCGGGCGGGACGCCCGCGCTCCGGGTTGTGGTGCGTGCTCATCCTTTGGTGATCATTTCGTCGAGGTTCAGGAGGGCGGTGGCGACGGCCTGCCACGCGGCGGATTCGGATTGGGTGGCGGCGAGTTGGTCGTTCAGCAGGCGGCGCAGCGCGGCGAGTTCGGCGGGCTGCGGGGCGCGCGTGAGGCAGAGGCGGAAGGCGTGGACGAGGCGCGGGTCAGGGTCTGCGGCCGGCTGTTCGCGCAGCACGCGGCGGGCGAGCGCGGCGGCGGCCTCGACGTACACGGGATCGTTCAGGAGCGTGAGGGCCTGGAGCGGCGTGTTCGAGCGCGAGCGCTGGATCACGCAGGCGGTGCGCGCGGTGGCATCGAAGTTCACGAAGCTCGGATACGGCGAGCTGCGCCGCCACACGGTGTAGAGGCCGCGCCGCCACGCGTCGTCGCCGGGGCTGGTCTCGTAGTTGTATTTTTCGCCGCCGATTTTCGCGCCCCACAGGCCGGCGGGTTGCGGCGGATAAACGGGCGGGCCGCCGAGTTTCAACTGCAACAATCCGGCGGCGGCCAGCGCGTTGTCGCGCACCAGTTCGGCGGCGAGGCGGAAGCGCGGGCCGCGCGCGAGCAGTTTGTTTTCGTCGTCGCGGGCCAGCAGTGCCGGCGTCAGGCGCGAGGACTGGCGATAGGTGGCGCTGGACACGATGAGGCGGTGGAGGTGCTTCATGGACCACGGGCGCGCGGTGGTCGTGGCGGCAACGGTGGCGGGGGCGTGTGGCAGAGGTGACGGCTCCATGAATTCCACCGCCAGCCAATCGAGCAGTTCGGGATGCGTCGGCGGTTCGCCCTTGAGTCCGAAGTCCTCGAGCGATGTCACGAGACCGCGCCCGAAGAACTCCGCCCACCAGCGATTCACCACCACGCGGGCCGTGAGCGGATTCGCGCGGTCGCCGAGCCAGCGGGCCAGATCGAGCCGCGACAAGCGCGGCGATGACGTGGCCTCTGCGCCAGCGCCGTCCGCGCCTGCTGCCGTCGCCAGCGGATGCAGCGCCACGGGCACGCCCGGCGTGACGGCTTCGGCGGGGTCGAGGAAATTGCCGCGCTTGAGGATCGAGGTGGGGCGCGGCGATTCGAGCTCCTGCATCACGAGCGAGCGGGGCGGGGCATCGGCGGGCGCGTTCTTTTTCTTCGCGGCGGCAGGGCGGGTGTCGCTCGGGCGCGGCGGATTTTCTGACGGCGGGTGCGGGAGGCTGCGGTAGGGGCCGGTGAACTTGAGCGCCGCCATGGCCTTCGCGCTGGTGAACTCGGTCTCGCGTGCCGTGTTGTTGAAGAAGGCGAAGAGGCGGTAGTAGTCGCGCTGCGTGAAGGGATCGTATTTGTGGTTGTGGCATTGCGCGCACTCGAGGGTCGAGCCGAGCCACACGGCGGCGGTGGTGTTGACGCGGTCGAACACTTGGTTGACGCGATTTTCCTCCTGATCGGTGCCGGCCTCGACATTGCACGGGGCGCAGCGGTGGAAGCCCGTGGCGATGAATAGATCGGCCTGGGCGGCGGCGTTGGTGCCGCCGGTCTCGCGCGCGAGCAGGTCGCCGGCGAGTTGGTGAACGGTGAACTGATCGAAGGGCAGGTCGGCATTCAGCGCGCGAATCACCCAGTCGCGGAACGGCCAGAGGTCGTGGAGATCGTCGCGTTGGAAGCCGTGGGAATCAGCGTAGCGCGCGAGGTCGAGCCATTGGCGCGCCCATTTTTCGCCGTAGTGCGGCGACGCGAGCAGGCGATCCACGACGCGCTCGTACGCGCCCGGAGCGCGGTCGGCGAGAAAGGCGTCGGCCTCGGCGGGCGTGGGCGGCAGGCCGATCAAATCGAGGTAAACGCGGCGCAGCAGGCGGGCGGGATCGGCCTCGGCGGCGGGTGCGAGACCTTCGCTGCGGAGGCGCGCGAAGACGAAGTGATCGATGGGATTGCGGGCGGGCGCGGCGAGTTCGCTGGCGGCGGGCAGGGGCGGGCGGACGGGTGTCACGTAGGCCCAATGTTTGGCGTCCTCGGGCCAGACGGCTCCCTGTTCGATCCAGCGACGGAGCGCGGCAATTTGCGCTGCGGACAGGCGCTCGCCCTTGGGCGGCATTACGTCGTCAGCGGCGGCGGTGGTGACGCGGGCGAGCAGCGGGCTGGCGTCGGGTTGGCCGGCGACCAGCGCGGGTTTTCCCGATTTGCCCCCACGCAGCGCGGCGCTGCGGGAGACGAGGGAGAGGCCACCCTTGGGTTTCTCCGCGCCGTGGCAATCGAGACACCGGCTCGCAAGCAGGGGCTGAATGTCGCGCGCGAAATCGACCGCACCCCCAGCAGCCACCGCCCCGCGCGCTGCACCGCCGACGGAAACTGCAAGGCCCGCGCTGAAAGCGAGGAGCCAGAGGGAAAAGCAACGGAGTGTCGTGCGCATGACGGAATCAACCGGACACTGCCGGGCGCGGCGACATTCGGCGACTCCAATTCGGAGGACACCCGTCCCCTCCCGCTCGCTATCCGGATTCCTGAAAGTTCCGACCGCCAAAACTGGCCGCGCATCCGGGCCGTGAACCGCCGAGTTTGGGCCGACGTATAGGGACTGATGACTGGCGACCGGCGACCTCCGCTCCGATTCGTGAGACCCCGTTCGGCAGTCAAAGTTCCCGGCGGCTTTTGGAAAGGCACTGTGCTGCCGTTGAGGGACAAGCAATCAGGCGGCGCGGCTCAAACTGACGATTCTTCTCCGTCGGTTTCGCTCTCCGCCAAGCCCTCCGCCTCCCGCCCGCGACTTCGGCGGCGCGCCCGGCAAAGTCGAAATCTTCAATGCCAGCCTGCCTTTCACCGACCGCCAGCCCGCGCTGAAATGGGATGGCGAATGGCACATCACCCTCGAGGTCTTCCGCGACCTCGGCCTCGCCTTCGCCGCCGTGCTCGTCGTCATCTATGTGCTCATGGTCGGCTGGTTCCGCTCCTTTCTCACGCCGCTCATCGTCATGGCTGCCATCCCGTTTTCCCTCGTCGGCATCCTCCCCGCGCACGGCGCGCTCCACGCCTTCTTCACCGCCACCTCCATGATCGGCTTCATGGCCGGCGCGGGCATCGTCGTCCGCAACTCCATCATCCTCGTGGACTTCATCGAACAACGCCTCGCCGAAGGCATGCCGCTCGCCGAAGCCGTCGTCGATGCCGGCGCCGTGCGCTTCCGCCCCATGCTCCTCACCGCCATGGCCGTGGTCGTCGGCGCGGGCGTGATCCTCTTCGACCCCATCTTCCAAGGCCTCGCCATCTCCCTCATGGCCGGCGAAATCGCCTCCCTCATCATCAGCCGCATGGCCGTCCCCGTCCTCTACTTCATGGCCAAGAATCGCCGCCAGCCCACGGGAGCGGAACCCGCTCCAATGGACGCCGTTCCCACGACCTGATCGCCCGCTCCGAAACGCAGGCGGCCCTCTTTCGCATCAAGCGAGAGAAAGCAGTTGAGACCACGAAAGACACGAAAGACACGCAAAGGGAAAGGGTTGCCGCCAGCTCTTGATTCACTCACCAAGCGAGGTTTTCCGGTCCCGTGAAAACTCATTGGCTGCCATTGTTTTCGGGTGTTTCGGGGTTCATCGCAACTGCGGCTTTCAGGATTATTCGAGTATCTCCCTCCAGCTCGGGCGCTCTCGCACCTCCTTCGGGGGCGCCTCCCAAGGCGAGTGGGCATTTCCCGTGGTTCCACCGCGCTTCACCACCGGCCGGTTTCTTCGCTCCCTCCGGAATCACCTCGGCTCGTCCGCGAATGGTTCCACCCGTTCCGATTGCCTCCCGGACAGATCGCCGTGGTTCCGGTAATGCTCGGCGCACTCGTCTTCGCGCCCGCGCACGATGCGCCGGCCGGCGAGACGGCCAAACTCGGAGGTGATGACGGTGCATTGCCGCTCGCCGTCGGGCCCGTCGTGGACGAGCACCACCCAATCGCGCGTTTTGCCCTGCTCGTGGGCGTGGGCGGTGTTCGAGTAGAGGGCGGTGTAGTGCCGCTCGCCGCGCGTGGTGTGCAGCACGGGAAGCCACGCTTCGCCGGTCGGGTTGAAGCGGCGCGGCGCAATTTTCTTCAGCGTCTCCGCGGCGTCTTCGCGGCGATACTCGGCGTCCACGTCGAGCAGTTCGGCCACCGAAGGTTCAGCGGCTCGGGCGGCCGGCGGAATCGGCGCGGTCACCGGCGGGAGCGGGAGCAGGAGCGGCGATGCGGGCCGGGCCGAGGACGACGCGGCGGGCAACGATGGCGGCGTGGCGACGGGCGCGCGGCGGATGCGCCCGAGCCGGTGCGCAAGCGAATCGCGGATGCCCGCGAGGCGTTTCGCGCCGAGACCGGGAAGGTGCTCGAGCCGGCCATCGTGCGCGGCGGTTTCCAGTTCCGCCAACGACTCGATCCCCAGGTCGTCGTGGAGTTTCCACGCGAGGCCCTTGCCGACGCCGGGAACGGAACGGAGCAACGCGATCGGATCGTGCTCGCCCCGCAGCCGGTCGAGCATGCCCAGCCGCCCGTGTTGAATCAGGTCGCGGATCGCGTGCGCGATGCTCACGCCGATGCCGGGCAGCTTCTCCAATCCCGCCAGTCCCTCGGCGGCGAAAATTTCGGCGACGGGCTGCGCCAGCCCCCGCAGGACCTCCGAGGCGTGATGATATGCCTGCACCCGATAGCGGCTCGCGCCCTGCTCGGCGAGGATGCGCGCCACTTCGTCGAGGCGTCCGGCGATGTCTTCGTTTAAGGCGGTGGGCATGGTGATTCCACTTGGATGCGGGCCAGGCTTTGCAATGCCTTGGTCACGGTTTGGGCGAGCGGGACGGTGGTGCGGACGCGCGTGCGTTGGGCCGCGGCCAGCTCGACGGGCGGTTCGTAGAGGTGGGTGAGCGGGGCGAAATCTTCGAGGCGCGCGTCGGAGACTTCGTCGGGTTTGGCTTCGCGGGCGCGGAGGCGTTGCTTCACGGCGTCGTCGCTGGCGTGGGCCTCGAGGACGCGCCAGGACAGGCCGGATTTTCCGAAACGTTCCGCGAGCAGGTCGCGTTGCGCGCGGCGGGCGAAGGTGGCGTCGAGGATGACGCCGTGGCCCTTTTGCAATTGCACCGCGGCCGTGGCGAGCAGGCGGTCGTAGGTTTGCTTGGTCATCGCCGCCGAGTAGAGGCGCTTGCGGGCGGCGGCGCTGCTGCGTTCGTAGAGCGGGAAGCCCGCGAGCTTTTTGCGGACGTAATCGGAGGAATAAACCTCCCAGCCCAGCTCGGCACCCAGCGCGTGCGCGAGCGTGCTCTTGCCGGAGGCGATGCGGCCCATCACGGCGAGCGCGAGCGGCTGCGAGCCGGCGACGGCGTATTGCAGCGCGAGCCGGAAATAGCGGCGCGCCCGTTCGGCGCTGGCCCGCCGCTCTTCCTCGGAGGCGGCGTGCGCGAGGCTGTGGAGGCTCTCGACCTTGCCGCGCACGTAGGCGCGGTAGCACTTGTAGAAATCCAGCAGGCGCGGCAAGCCATCGTCGTGGAGCGCGCTGGCGATGCGCGTGGCGAAATGCCGGGCGAGATCGGGGCGGCCCTCGTAGTCCAGGTCCATCGCGAGGAACGCGACGTCACTGGCCACGTCCACGTAGCGGAAGCGGTCGTTGAACTCGATGCAGTCGTAAATGTGCAGCGCGCGCGGCGTGAGGTGGATGTGCTCAAGGTGCAGGTCGCCGTGGCAGTCGCGGATGCGCCGCTCGCGGATGCGCGACGCGAAGAGGCGTGCGTGCCGTGCGTAGAAGCGGTCCGTGTAAAAGCGAATCGTCTCGAAGGCCGCGCGCGACAGCGTGTGGCCGATGAACTCCTGCGTCTGCCGGAAGTTCTCGTCGGTGCTGATGCGCAGCCGGTCGATGCGGCCCCAATCCTCGATTTCCTCGGTCGGATGCTGGGTTTCGTAGAAATTCTTCAGCACTTCCGCGATGCGATCGAGGTCGTCCGGTTGCACCCGCTGCCGCGCGACGAGCTGATCGAGAAAACGGCCGTCCGCGAGCTTGCGCATCTGCACGGCGTATTCCACCACCGCGTCACCGTCGCCGAAGACAAAGTGCCCGGCGCGCGTGGAAATCGGCACGACGCCGAGATAAATGTCGGGCGAGAGCCGGCGGTTGAGCGCCACCTCGCGTTCGCAGAAGTGCCGGCGTTTTTCCAGTGTGGAGAAGTCGAGGAAGCCGAAGTTCACCGGCTTCTTCACCTTGTAAACAAAGGGCGGCGCGAGGAACACAAACGACGCATGGGTCTGCACCAGCCGCACCGAGCGCGGCCGGTGCGGATAGGACTGGGGATTGAGCAAGAACGGGAGGAGCTGCTCCTGCGACACCAGCGCGGCGGGCGGCGGCGGGGCTTTCGAGGCATTTCTCATATTCGGTGCTCCTGCTGGCCGCGGCGTGTGTTGGAGAAACATCCCGCTGATGTTTTCGATCGCGGATTTTCCTATGCACGCCAGCGGCGGAGGCGGAGGGCGTTGCCGATGACGATGAGGTCGGAGAGGCCCATCGCGGCGGCGCAGAGGACGGGGCTGAGGTAGCCGAGCGCGGCGAGCGGGATCGCGGCGGCGTTGTAGAAGAAGGCCCAGAAGAGGTTTTGCTTGATGGTGCGCAGCGTGGCTTGCGCGAGGCCGAGGGCTTCGGGCACGGCCTGGATGTCGGCGTTGAGGAGGATGATGTCGGCGGATTCGCGGGCGACGTCGCTGGCCTGGCTGACGGCGATGCCGAGGTCGGCTTGTTCGAGGGCGGGCGCGTCGTTGATGCCGTCACCGACGAAGGCGACTTGTTCGCCGCGTCGCTGGAGCTGGCTGACGATGTCGGCTTTGTGCTCGGGGCGGATTTCGGCGAAGACGTTTTCAGCGGGAATGCCGGCGGCCTTCGCGATGGCGGCGGCGGTGCGAGGGTTGTCGCCGGTGACGAGGAAGACTTTTTGTCCCTGGCGGATGAGTTTCGCGATCACGTCGGCGGCGTGGGGTTTGATGGTGTCGCGGAGGGCGAAGAGTCCGAGGAGCTGCGTGTCGTGGGCGAGGGCAAGGACGGTGGAGCCTTGCGCGGTCCAGTGGTCGCAGAACGTGGTGACGGCGGGGGCGGTGGTGGCGGCGACGCCGGATTCGCGAAGCCACGTGAGGGAACCGAGGCGGAGCGTGCCCGACTGCCAGCGGGCGTGGACGCCGAGGCCGCGGGATTCTTGCCACTGGTCGAGAACCGGGGTGCTGCCGTTGGTGGGAACGGATTTGGCCCAAGCAGCAACGGCCTGGCTGAGCGGATGAGTGGAGGGTTGCGCGAGCGCGGCGGCGAGGGCAGGGAGCGATGGTTCGGTGGCTGAGTTTTTCCGCAAATCTTCGGTGGCGGCGACGGTGATGCGGCCTTGGGTGAGGGTGCCGGTTTTGTCGAAGAGGACGGCGGTGATGCGGCCGCTTTTTTCGAGCGCGGTGCCGTCCCGGATGAGGATGCCGCGGCGCGCGGCGGCATTGGTTCCGGCCATGATGGCGACGGGCGTGGCGAGGCCCATCGCACAGGGACACGCGACGATGAGGACGGCGGCGGCTTGGATGAACGCAGCAGCCAGCGCGGTGTCGGGCAGGACGCTGTGCCAGAGAAAGGGCGCGAGCCACGCATGCACGGCGCGCGCGGAGTCCGGCGCGAGGCCCCACCAGAGCGCGGTGCCGAGCGCGATGACGACGACGATGGGGACGAAGACGCTGCTGACCTGGTCGCCGAGTTTTTGAATGCTGGCGCGGCTGTTTTGCGCGTGCTGGACGATGGTGATGATGCGGGCGAGCGCGGTGGCTTCGCCCAGCGCCGTGACGCGCATTTCGAGGCGGCCGTTTTGATTCACGGTGCCGGCGTAGAGTTTCGCGCCGGTGGATTTTTCCACCGGCAGGGATTCGCCGGTGAGCATGGCTTCATTCACCGCGGACTGGCCGGTGAGGACTTCGCCGTCGGTGGGGATGGCGTCGCCGGGCTTGAGGACGACGCGATCGTCGAGTTGGAGGGTGCTGACGGGGACGGAGGTCTCGGAGCCGTCGGGACCGAGGCGGCGGGCGGTTTGCGGGGCGAGGTTGAGGAGCGCGTGGAGCGAGGCAACGGCGCGGGCGCTGATGATCGTCTCCAGCCAATGGCCGATGCTGATCACGGTGATGATGGCGGCGGCTTCCATGAAGTAGAGATGCGCGTGCCAGCCCGCGAAGAGTCCCCAGGTGCTGTAGGTGAAGGCCGTGGTCGAGCCGAGGGAGACGAGGGTGTCCATGTTGGACTGGCCGCGGCGGAGCTGGTTCCACGCGCCGCGAAAAAATTTCGCGCCGCAGAAAAGCATCACGGGCACGGTGAGGGCGAACGCGGTCCAGTGAAACGCGCGGTTCATGCCGAGGCCGAGCACCCATTCGCCGAGCATCAGCGGCAGCGTGGCGAGCGAGCCGACGACGACATTGAAGCGCCAGCCCTTGAACGGCGACCACGACGCCGGGTCGGCGGCGTGGCCGGGATCGGCGGGCGGGAGCGCGCGGATTTCGTAGCCAGCCTCGCGCACGGCGTGGAGCAGGGCGTCGAGGGGCAGGACGGCGGGAGCGGGCGACGGCGAGACGGAGGGACGGAGAGATGGAGTGGCGGAAGGCGAGGTGCGCCAGCGGACGGTGAGGCGATTGGCTTCGAGTTCGACGTGGGCGTCGGCGACGGCGGGGATGGCTTGCGCTGCTTCGCGGACGTGGCGGGCGCAGTTCTGGCAGGTCATGCCGTCAACGGCGAACTGGGTGGTCGAGGCGGGCGGAGGCGCGGAGGAACTCATTGGGGCGGAAAGTCGGGGAAGGGGGAAGGGGAGTCAATGGGGACGGAAGGGAAGCACCAAGCTCAAAGCTCAAGGAAATCACCAAGCTCCAGAAATTGCGGCGGGTGTGGATCGTCTCCCGCTCTGCGTTTTTTCCAATCTCTGCGGTGTTCTGATCGGCCTCCGCCATTCCACGCCGCCTCAGAACACCGCAGAGATTGGAAAGGCGCAGAGAGGGGAGTGCGCCCGTCCCCGGGCGCAGCAGGGTGGAGCGCAGTGAAGCGTCGGTAAATCCCCGCAGCCCCCGTGCGGGCGGACGTCGCTGCGGCCGGGGACGGTCGCACTCCGCCGCATCAACACCCGCGTTCGTGAAACTTTCGCCTCAGACTTCCTCGAGCGCCTTGGCGGCGTCGCCGAACTTGGGGAGGCGCACGTTCATCTTGTCCATCATCGAGAGGTAGAGGCGGCACATCTGGCGCTCGGGTTTGCCAGTGTAATCGAGGATGCGACCGCCTTTCACGCGGCCGCCGCCGCCGCCGAGCAGGAGGACGGGGAGCTGATCGTTGTTGTGATTGCCGGTCATCATGCTGGAACAATAGAGGAGCATCGAATTGTCGAGCAGCGTGCGCGGGCCTTCCTGGATGGCGTCGAGCTTGCGCGCGATGTAGGCGAGCTGTTCGAGGAAGAAGGCGTTCACCTTGAGCCAGTCGGCGGTGTCGGAATGCGAGAGGAGATGGTGGATCATGTAGTCCACGTTGAGGTTCGGGAAGCGCAGCGAGGAGTGGTCGTTGTTCAGCTTGAGCGTGGTGATGCGCGTCGTGTCGGTCTGGAAACCGAGCACGAGAATGTCGCACATCAGGCGCATGTGCTCGGCGATGTCCTGCGGGATGCCGTCGGCGGGACGCGGGATGTTCGGCTTGGCCAGCGTGGGCCGCCAGCCTTGGAGTTCGCCCTTTTTTCCGGCGTTCTCGATGCGGCGCTCCACGTCGCGCACGGAGTCGAGGTATTCGTCGAGCTTGCGCTGGTCGTTGACGCTGAGGTTGCGGCGCAGACTGCTGGCGTCGGCGAGGACGGCGTCGAGGACGCTCTGGTCGCCTTTGCTGACTTCATCCTTGAACAGCCGGTCGAAGGCGAGCGCGGGATAAATCTCCAGCGGCGTCGGCGTGGTCGGCGAACTCCACGAGATGTGCGAGCTGTAGAGCATCGAGTAGTTCTTGTGGACCGAGGGATTGGATTTCTCGCAGCCCAGCACGAGGCTCGGCACCTTGGTGGAACGGCCGTACGTCTGCGCGAGCAACTGATCGACGCTGGTGCCGGAGCGAATCTCGCCGCCGGACGCGAGCGGCGCGCCGGAGAGGAGGTTGCCGGTCTGCGAGCTGTGGATGTTGCCCTTGCGCGCCTCGGCGTTGAAGAGGCCGCGGACGAAGACGAGCTTCTCGCGGAAATCCGTGAGCGGCGCGAGCACCTTGCCCAGTTCCATCTGTTTGCCCTCGCCCTTGGCCCACCATTCCTTGCTGTGAAAACCGTTGCCGGAAAAGAGCACGGCGAGCCGCACGGGCGCTTCGCTCGCGGCCTTGCTGCCGGCGGGTTCGTCGCCCCAGACGCGAACGGATTCCAGCCACGGCAGGGCCATCGTGACGCCGACTCCGCGCAGGAAGGCGCGGCGGGAGAACTGGTGGGAGGTGAGGTTGGTTTTCATAAAAGTGAGGGCGGGTTTACCAAAGCCGTGAAGCGCCCAAAAGCGACAGTGGCGTGTCGGGCGAAATGATCGTGAGGTCGTACTCTATGGCTTGCGCGGCCAGGAGTCGGTCAAATGGATCGCGGTGGATGCGGGGCAGTTCTCCGCTGCGAAAGATAACGTCGCGGGTGAGAGACAGCGGGGAAACTTGGAAAAATACCATCCGACTCGGCAGCCATTGTCTTGGAACATCCGGCAGCAGAAGCTTGCCGTTGGAATGCTTCAGGCAAATCTCCCACACGCTCGAGTCGCTGAAGTACAGCTCACTGGCCGCATCGTTCAAGGCCGTGGTCGCAGCCTTGGACAACTTGCCCTGTTGCAGGGCGCGCCAAATAAAGGTGCAGGTATCGATCAGGTATCTCACAGGCCCCATTCCTTTAGTTCAGCATCCGTCAATGGCGCGAAGGCCGAGTCAGGAACCTCGAACGGCGCATCCATGGTTTCCCCCACCTTGGGACGCGGACGCTGCTGGCCGGGCTTGCCGGATACGAACGGCACCACCGGGTTCGCCTCCGATTCGCTTCCAGTCATCGGCGCGAAAGCCGAGTCAGGAAACGAAAACGGTTTTCCCTTGATGTCTCCCACCTTCGGCCGTGGTTCCTGTGGAATCGCCTCACCCGGGGCGAAGGCCGAGTCGGGAACTGCGAATGGCGCGTCCATGGTCTCGCCCACTTTCGGCCGCCGCCTAGGCTCCGCCGCCCCCATCGGCACCAGCCGGGCCACCGCCTTCTTGCCGCGCGCGATCACGTATTCCTTCCCCTGTTCCACCTCGGCGAGGTAGCGCGCCAGATGCGTCTTCGCTTGCTGGGTCGTGATGGTTGTCATGGCAGCTTTCCTATGCTCGCGAGCGATCCTAGTCAACCGGACTGGCCGCCCCACGAATCTCGCGGAACTGCCGGCTGCGCACAATCAGCTCGATGGCCGTGCCGATACGATACTCGTTCGCCGCGAGCTGCGCCTGCATTTCCTGCAACAACGGCGTGTCGGAAAGCTGCACCGCGCGGCCCAGCGAATAGCCGAGGAGCTTGCGACAGAACTGCCGCAGAAACGCGTCGCGCCGCGTGGTGAGCAGATAATTGCGGAGGCCGTCGAGGCCCGCCAGTTCGGTGCCGTCCATCACCTTGGCCTTGGTGTCGAGCGGGCGGTTGCCGGCGTCCTTCTCGCGCCAGCGGCCGATGGCATCGAAGTTCTCGAGCGTGTAGCCGAAGCCGTCGATGCGCACGTGGCAGCCGGAGCAGCGCGGGTCGGAGCTGTGTTTCTCGGTGAGCTGGCGCACGGTGAGCTTCTCGGTGGTTTCGTCCTCGGGCAGGCGCGGCACGTCTTTCGGCGGCTTGGGCAGCTTGTCGCCGAGGATGACTTCCGCGACCCAGTTGCCGCGCAGGATCGGGCTGGTGCGCGAGGCGCCGGACTGCTTCGCCAGCGTCGCGGCCTGGCCGAGGATGCCGCCGCGCGAACGCGCCTTGAGGCCCGCCACGCGCCGCCATTCCGCGCCGGTCACGCCGGGGATGCCGTAATGTTTGGCGAGCGCTTCATTCAGGAAGGTGTGGTCCGCATCGAGCAGGCCCAGCACGGAACCGTTGCTCTGGAGGAAGTCCGTGAAGAAACGGATCGACTCCTCATACATCGCGCCGCGCAACGCGCCGAAGGTCGGGAAATGCCGCTCGCTCTTTTCATCCAGCGAATCGAAGCCGTGGATGTGCAGCCACGCACAGCCGAACTCCGTCGCCAGCCGGCGCACGCGCGCGTCGCGCAGCAGGCGCTGCGTCTGCGCCACCAGCACGGCGGGGTCGCGCAATTTTCCGGCGGCCGCCACGGCGCGCAGCTCGGCGTCGGGCGGCGAGGACCAGAGGAAATAACTCAGCCGGTTTGCGAGTTCCGCATCGTTGACCGGCGTTGCGCGCAGACCCGGACCCGGCTGCTCGAAGCGATACAGAAACGCCGGCCCCGTCAGGACGCGCGCCAGCACGAGCCGGATCGCGGCGTCGTGCGGCAGCTCCTGTTCGCGCAGCTTGCGGTAGAGGCCGCGCAGTTCGCTCGTTTCATTCTCCGTGAGCGGACGGCGATACGCGCGGTCGGCAAACTCGAGCACCGCCGTGACGTGCTTGGGCTCGGTGGCCACGAGGCGCTGCTTGAAGGCCGCCGCGCCCTGCATGATCGGCTCGCGCAACGGCTCGAGGCGCTTGTCGCCGTTCGGGGCGTTCGGACCGTCCTGCGTCGAGTATTGCCAGATTTGCTCGAAGGCATCGACGAGCGTGAGCGCGTCGTGGCTGATGTAGCGCAGCTCGTCCCAGAGCCGGTCGAGTTTGGCTTTCTGTGCGTCGTCGAGCAGCAGCCGCGCGAGATGATGATCCTCGCGGTGGAAGAGCGTGAGCGTAACCACTTCATCCACCGGCACGATTTTCGTGTAGCACAGCGCCGCCGGGAACATCTGCCGGAATTCCTCGAAACCCGCCTCGATGCGCTGGCGTGCGGCGCTGCCTTCATTCGCCACGATCGGCGTGCCGAACGAGACGGCTTGGTTGCTGGAAGTCCACGCGCCCTGGACATCGACCACGGTGGTGCCGCCGGGACGCAGGCCCGCAGTGGCCGCGGGTTTGGTGGTGACGACTTGCAACTGCACGCTGCCTTCCCCGCCGCTGACGGGGTCGAGTGCGCCGGTGGTCACCAGCTCACTGCCCGCGACGAGATCAGCCGGAAGGCGGATCTCGATCACCGCCGGTGCCTGCACGCAGAGGCTCGCGGCGTCGATCGCGCCACCATTTGGATGTTTTCCGAAGCGCGCGGGATCGAGGCCCCACTCGTTGGGACGCGCGGATGGCGAGACGGCGGGAGTGGCGGTGGGCGCGGTTTTGATGCTGGAAAATAAGGGGCCGGTGAGGGACGTGAGCTGGCGGTAGAGCGTGGCGTCCGGCGTGGTTCCAGTCGGCGGCGCGGAGGTGAGGAGCTTTTGCACGGCCTGGGCCAGCGCGGTTTTTTCGCCGGACTGCGCGGCCTGCCAACGCGCGAGCAATGAACCGGCGGGAATGACCGGCCCGCCCGCCGCGCCGCTCTCCGGCTCGGTGTAGAAATTCCAAACGCCTTCGCGCCCGGCCTTGTCCGCGTGCGGATTGCCCGCGAGGACGCTGTCGGAAACATCGCGCGTCAGCGACCACACTTCGGGCGCGTCGCCGGTTTTGGTGAGCTTCAATTCGAGGTCGGTCAGGTCGCACGAATGATTGCCGTCGCGCGGCCCGATCACCAATGACACCAGATCACCGGTCTGCACGGTGACGTTTTCGAGCGGCCCGGCGACGCCCTTTTTGCCGGCCTGCGCGAGGCCGCTCGCGAGGCGCTGGCGCGTGCTGCCGCGGCGCAATTCCAGCGCCCACGTCACGCCATTGCCGCAACCCGGATGCGCGTGCGTCACGGTCGCCTCGAGGCGCAACGCCGCCGTCACCGGACTGCGCCAGCCGACGGCGACGGCGAGCTTTTGCGAGGGATGCACGACCACGCCGTGCGCCTTGAGATCGCCCGGAATCCGCACCGCCTGGTCGGAGGAGTTCGCCAGCAGCAGCGGCGTGCTCTCCGCGCCCCAGCCTTTGACAAAATCATAGTTGGCCGACTTCCGAATCTGCTGGGTGAAAAGGTTGAGCTTGATCTCGCTGCCCGCGCCGATGCCGAGGTAATCCAGCCAGGCTCGCAACGCGTCCGCATCGACGTCGTGCTTTTTCGCGAGCGCGGCGAGATCGAAGCCGTCCTTCGCCGCGCTGGCTTCGACCGCCGCATCGAGCGCCTTCGCGGTCGCGGCGAACACGCGCTCGCGGCGCGCGGCCAGTTGGCTGACAAAGTCGCGCACGTCGCGCAGCAGCACCGCCGGACGCCCCGGAAAAACCAACTGCGGCTGCTGCCACACGACGAAATCCCCCTTCGCCCCATCGCCCGCATCGCCCGCCACGAGATACACTGTGATGTCGTTGCCCGTGACCGGGGCGACGAGCTTGATGCGCGCCTCGTGTTTGGACACAAGCGGCGTCACCGGTTCCATCCACGCCTTGGGTCCGCCCACTTTGCCGATGTGCCCGACGCTGCTGAATTTCCACAGCGTCTTCTGCCACTCGCCGATTGCTGATAGCAACGCCGGCACGTCCTCGGGCCTGGCGGTGCGCCAGCGCGCGCGCAGGTCCTCAAGCAACGGCGACGGCTCGGTGCCTTGCAGCAGCTTCACCAGTGCGCCGAGATACTTCGCGCTCAAGCCCTGCTCGCGCGCCACGGCTTCGACATTTGCGCCCGCCTCACGCAGCGCCAGTGACGCGGTGAGATACTTTTTCAACGGCAGCCCGCCGCCGCGATTTTTGTCCAGCGCAATGCCCTGCTGCGTCACCGTCTCCGCGCCGCCCGGATCGGTGAAACCCCGATAAAACGCGCGAATCTCCGTGAGCAATTCCTCGGTCCAGTCGCGCCGCGTCGTGCGCGGTGAAAAGCGGATGCCATCGGGCAACAACACGGCGTGCCCGGCGATGTCCTTGGCCGCGTCGAGATACTTGGTGACGAGCGACGGCGACATGGCCAGCGCGTTGCCCGTGTTCATGAAGCCCTCGCCCGCCGCGCCATCCGCGGGAAATTCCTTCGCCGGCTGGAGCGAATCCACGCCGGTCAGTTCGCGCACGGTGAACGTGTATTCCGCATTGTTCAGCCGCCGCAGCACGACGGGACCGGGATCGCCCGCGCTCGCCTGTGCGGCCTCGTTGAGCGCGCCATTCACCCACGCGAGCAGCCGCTGCCGCTCGGCCGCGGTCGGCTGCGGTTTTTCCTTCGGCGGCATTTCGCCCAGCGACACCTGCTCGACCACGCCCTGCCACGGCTTGGGCTGCTCGATCACCGTCTTGAGCGACTTGTAGCGCTCGAGATCGAGATCGCCCTTGTGCTTCGCCGTCGAGTGGCAATCCAGGCAATACTGCTTCAACAGCGGGCGGATGGTGGAGTCGAACTCATCCGCGCGGACAGGAAGTTGAAGCGAAACAACGGCGGCAAAGTTCAGCCAGGCCGGAACGAGGGCGGACAACATCCGCGCCGCCCCAAAGGTTCGTAAAAATTGATGCACCGGCCTCAGACGCAAGTTCGTCCGTGTGCTTCCAAAAATCTTTCGGCTCCGTCACTGCGCCGCCGTCGCCGAAGTGGAAAAGGACGCGGGGAAGGTGGCGCGGCCGGTTCCCGGTCGCCGCGCGCGAGCATGCACGAGGGCTGCGGAATTCTCCACCACATGCATGGGCGTGATGCCGCTGCGGGCGGGGACGACCCGCCACCAGCGGCGGAGCGGCTAATAACGCGCGGACACTTGGACGCTGACCTGGTTGTCCGTAAATCCGAACTGCTGGAGACTGGAGACATCCTCGCGATGCTGGAAAAGCAGCCCGACGGTCCAGTGCCGGTTGAAATTCCAGTCGAAACCCGCGACGGCGTTCCAGAGTCGATCGTTACGCGCCACCGGCGCGACCAGGCCCGTACCGTGAAATTCCAGCCACTGATAGCCGCCGCCGACGGTGATGACACCCTTGGTGAAAACTTTCTGGAACAGCCGCAGCCCCGCGAAGGTGACCGTGTAATTCTGCCCGAGCAGGATAACCGAGTATTCTTGCGACCGGCTGAAGCTGACGGTGAGACGGGTGGTGTCCTGCGGAACATAGGAGAAGCCCACCGTCGCCACCGGCTGCCAATTCCGGCTCTGGCCGTTGCCGAATTGCCGCCATTCCGACCCGAACGTGGCCGTCAGGTCCGTCTTCCCGCTCAGGTTGTACTGCACCCGGACCAACGCCTGCTCGAAGGTTTGATTGGGCTGGTTCTGAATTTCCATATACGCCAGTTTCCCGCCCACCCCGAGTTTCACCCGGCGCAGCACCTCGTAATTGATGAAATCGTCGTTCTCCCACCGCTTGGAGCTAATGCGCGGGTAGGTGGTGAGCGTTTGCTTCAGATCGACATCCAGCGTGGTTTTCTTTGCCAGCCGGTAGTTCGTCTTCAATTCCGTCGCGTTCACCGTGCGTTCGACCCGCGAACCGGCATCCACCACGCCCTCGGTCACTTTTTCAAAGCGATGGGTCAGCCCGAAGGTCAGCTTGCGGAAACGATACCGCCCGGTCACGTCGACCTGCTGATTGATGGCGTTGTTCTGGTTGTAGCGCCGGAAGAACTGAAAATTCGGCGAGTAATCAGCGATCAAAAAGTTCTCCGTCTGTTCGTAATAATCCCCGGTGCTGACGGTCAGGCCGGGCGTGACGTTGAAGACCAAATCTTTGAGCGGGGCGACGGGGGTGATGGTGATGTTGTCGTCGTAGGTGGT
The DNA here is from genome assembly GCA_945861535.1 of Akkermansia muciniphila. GTDB lineage: Bacteria > Verrucomicrobiota > Verrucomicrobiia > Limisphaerales > BJHT01 > BJHT01. The sequence goes on from CAMAUZ010000022.1 coordinate 75,273, forward strand.
CGTGCCCGCCATGCGCACGCTGAAGTCAAACGGGTCAAGCCGCTGCCACGCCTCGCGCGGGTGCAGTTTCCGTTCAAAATGGTTTTGCAGCAGCCCCGACTGGGCGTGGGCATTCACGGCCAGCCCCAGCGGCAGGGCCGCCAGCGCGAGGGAATAAGAATTCAACTTTGGCACAAAAGAGTCTCGAAGTTCACACCGCGCCAACGCTGCGTCCGTTCGGACGCACACAACCGCCGGCAAGGCTGGCGAGCTTTAGGATCGTATCGGCAGCGTGTCAAAGTTATTAACCCCCGGGCCACCGACGTGAGGTGAATCCGAGCACCGCAACGGCGTAGCACGGGGCCAACGTACTCGGTAGGCCGAGGCGGGGCATTGGCAGGGAGCGGCGTGCTGCCGACGAAACCACTGGCGACGGGCAGCCGAATTTTCGGCAAAGGAATGGAGGCAAAGGAATGGGGACAGGGAAATTTATTGTCCCCATTCCTTTGCCTCCATTCCTTTGCCAAATCCGGTTCGGGGATTGGGATTCAGTTCCAGGTTGGTCACGACGCGTTCGACGGACCGCCGTGGCCGCCGACTTGCGGAGAACCCGAGCGCCGGAATAGCACCGCATCGGCGCCATCGTGCTCGGCAGACGGAGGAGGGAGCGGCGGCAGGCGGCCGCGGGCATTGGGCGGAACCTAAGCCTCCTCACGTCGGCGGGAACAACTCTCAGTCCACGAACGCAAACTCGTTCGAGAGCAACAGCACCTGCGCCAGTTTCGCCCACGGCGTCAGCGCCTGGGCGGGTGGCGGCGGGGCCGTCGTGAAATCTTTCGTCGCGTTCCAGCTATCGCCGCGCATCACGTTCGCGCCCGCGCCCGCCGCGCTGCGGACCAGCTTGAGCACCGGCGCCCAAGCGAACGAATCGTGATCCGGGCTGGCCAGCGGGTCGGTGACAAAATCCAGCGTGTCACCCGCCCGCACTTCCACTTCCACCACCAGCGTCGGCACCGCCTGGTTCTTCACCCTCCATTCGCCGAGCAGGCCCTTGCGGCTCGACACGATCCGTCCGCGCACGCCGTCGCCGTTTTCTGAGTTGTGTTTCAACGTCCCCGTCACGCTCACGAAACCATCTCCCGGCGCCGTCCAGCGCCGGATCGCCGCGTGCTGCGCGTCGCGCCCCGGATGTCCGCCCACCGCCGAGACGCTCACGAACCCGAGCGTCGGATCGGGAAACTCCGGCCGCGCGTGAAACTTCGTCGCGTCCCGGTGCGCGAACGCCGTGAAGCCCGCGACCCGCTGCGCCGCCGCATCGTACCCGCCGAACCCGTACCGCCACACCGGCCCGCTCGCAGTCGCGTTCTCCGGTTTCTCCGCGGCGCTCGCGCGCAAAAATTCCAACCCCTCACGCGTCTCCTCCGCCGTCGGCTCGCGCTGCAAAACGATCCGGTAAAGCTGCCGCACCCGCTCCGTCTCGCCCACGCCCGCACCCGCGCCCGCCTCGGCCCGCGCCACCAACGCGCGCACCTGCTGCACCACGAACGGGCTGTTCAGCATAAACAAGGCCTGCTGCGGCACCGTGGTCGCGTAGCGCTGCGCGGTCGTAATGTCCGGATTGGCGAAATCAAATGTCCGAAAAACGCCCGGGAGATTCTGCCGGTCGATCATGCCATACACCGCGCGCCGTTTGGAAAATGGCTCGGTCGTCAGCTCATCCCCGCGCCCGCCCGGGGTGAGATCGAGCTGCCCCGCCGCCGCCAGCAGCGAATCGCGCAGCGCCTCGAAGTCCAGCCGCTGCCGGTTCATTTTCCACAACCCGAAATTCGCCGGATCGTTCAGCGCGTAATCCGCGCGGTCCACGCTGCTCTGCGCATAGGTCGCCGACAGCACGATCAGCCGGTGCAGCTTCTTGATCGACCAACCGTCCTCGACCAACCGCGTCGCCAGATAATCCAGCAGCTCCGGATGCGTCGGCGGATCGGACCGCACGCCGAAATCGCTCGGCGTCCGCACCAGGCCCTGCCCGAAATGATGCAGCCAGACGCGGTTCACCAGCACCCGCGCTGTCAACGGATTGTCCGCGCTCGCAATCGCCCGCGCCATTTCCAGCCGCCCGCTGCCTTGCTCGAACGGCTTGCGATTCGGCCCCGCGACCACCTCGACAAACTGCCGCGGCACCTCCGGCCCGCGATTGCCCGGATTCCCGCGGATGAAAACGTACGGCTTCGTCGGGCTGGCGTTGTCCACCAGCGCCATCGCGCGCGGCGGCGCGCCCGGATGCACCGCGTCCACCTCCTCGACCTTCGCCTTCATCTGCCGCAGCTTCGGCCGCGCGCCGTTCAGCAGGGAATCATTCTCCGGCGCGGGCACGTTCGGCGGCGCATCCGGTCCGCGCAAAACCAGCCGCACCTGCTCGCGCTCGGCCTCTGCGTGCGGCGTCGCGGCGTCCTCCGCCGCGAACAGTTTTCCCAGCCGCTCCGACACCTCGCGCAGCGACGCCGGCGGCGCGCCCGCAAACACTTTCGCCACGCGCGGATTCAGCTTCCGATCCGCGTTCGCCGCGAGCCGCTCGGCCACCGCGCGCGCCTGCGCGCCAAACTCCGCCTCCTTCAAATCCGCAAACGCCAGCCATGCCCCGAGCACCGGATGCCCGCCCGCCTTGCGCGCGCCGTCGATCGCCCGCTGCCAGCGATGCGCCGTGTTCGCGTCCAGTTTGCGCTCCGGAAAAAAACGGTCGCCGAGCTTTTCATTCTGCGGCGCGCGCGCCTCGTGCGCGGCGAGCAGATATTCCCCGGCGCGTTTCCGTAGTTCGCCCAGCGCCTTTTCCAATTGTTCCGCGCGATAATTCTCCAGCTCGCCCTCGCGCTTTTTCTTCTCCGCCAGATACGCCTCGTAATCCTTCGGCGCGGCGGCCGCCCCGAGCAGCGGCTTCTCCGCCGGCTCGCGCGAACTCGCGAACACGCCGTACAGTCCGTAGTAATCCTTCGCCGTCACCGGATCGTACTTGTGATCGTGACACCGCGCGCACTGCACCGTCAGGCCCATCAGCCCGCGCGTCACCACGTCGATGCGGTCGTCAATGATGTCATGGGAATTGTTCAGAAACCGGCGGCCCAGCGTGAGAAAACCCAGCGCCGCGAGGGGGCGCTTGTCTTCGCCCAGCGGCAGCAAATCCGCCGCGAGCTGCTCGGTGACAAACCGGTCGAACGGCAAATCCTCGTTGAACGCGCGGATCACGTAATCGCGATACGTGTAGCTGAACGCAAAGCGCCGCTGCTCATCGCCCGCGAGATAGCCCTTGGTGTCCGCATAGCGCGCCACGTCCAGCCAGTGCCGGCCCCAGCGCTCGCCATACTGCGGCGACTTCAGCAACCCCTCGACCACGCGCTCGAACGCCTGCGGTGACGCGTCCGCGACAAACCGCTCGACCGCCGCGACGCTCGGCGGCAGGCCCGTCAGATCATACGTCACGCGCCGCAGCAGCGTGGCCTTGTCCGCCGCCGGGGAGGGCGTCATCCCCTTCGCCTCGAGCTTCGCCAGCACGAAGGCATCCACCGGGAGCTTCACCCACGCGGCGTTTTTCACCGCCGGGACCGCCGGTTTCTTCACCGGCTTGAACGCCCAATGATCCCGCACCTTTGCCGGGTCCGACAGCGGCGGACCGCCCCCGGCCAGCTTGCCCGAGCGCGGATCGGGCGCGCCCATGCGCACCCACGTCTCGAGGTCAGCGATCTGTTGCGGCGAAAGTTTTTTGTCCTTCGGCGGCATCTGCAAATTCGCGTCCGTGTAGCGCACCGCGCGAATCAGCAGGCTCTTCTCGAGATTGCCCGGCACCACCGCCGGCCCGGTCTCACCGCCCTGGAGCACGCCCGCGCGCGTGTCCAGCGCCAGCCCGCCCTTGAGCTTCTCCCCGCTCTCGCGGCTGTGACACTTCAGGCAATTCTCGATCAACACCGGCCGGACCTTCTTCTCAAAAAACTCAATGCCCGCCGCATCCGGCTCCGCCGCCACCGCCGCGTGGAACGGGCCCGCCGACAGCACCCCGAGCATCACCCATCCACTCCGTCGGATATTTTTGAACAAAGTCTTCATGTGCAATTCGTGCCGCACTATCGGCAGGCGCGGAGCGAAAACCAAACGGTTTCCCGTTCGCACACTCCCCGGAGCGCCGAACTCCCGTTCGGCACGCCCCGGCTACCCGCACCGCCGCGCCGATCGGGAGATCGGCGCTCTGGAATTTGGACATTTTGCCCCGTTGTATCTTGGTCCCCTGAACCACGGCGACGGGCGCCAGCGCCCAGCAAAACCAAGGCGGTGACTGGCTGGCCGCTGGACGCAAAAGCCGGTTGCGCTCCTGTGCTCGCTTCCCCTTCGTGCCGGAGGCACGCAAGAAATTAGCCGGTGGTGAAGCGCAGCGGAACCACCGGAAAACCCGAACCATCGAGGGTCGCGCCCCGGCGGGGCGCGAGAGGCGCGCTCCCCGACGATACGCCCCGCCACGGCGACGCGGCATCATTGGCCGACCTCCCGGCCCCGTCACAACTCAGTGGTCCCGCACCAGCGAGAGGTGCCGGGGGTTTCACGACTCTCGCGCCCCGCCGGGGCGCAAGGCCGGGTTGGGGCGGCGGGTCCGGTGGTTCCGCTGCGCTTCACCACCGGCTAATTTCTTACGTGCCTCCGGCACGACGCGGGGCCGCGGCGGGCGGCTGCCCCTCGCGGCGGCGCGCCCGCGCGCGACCACTCACTTCCGGCCGAAAATGCGGTTGGCCTCGTCGAGCGTTTCCTTGGAGCCGATGTCGTACCAGAGGCCGGGCACGGTCCAGGTGTACACCGGCGTGCGCGGATAGAGCCATTGGATGAGGCGGCCGGGCTGGTCGGGGTTGTTGCCCTCGGCGACGTACTGCTTGATGAGCGGCAGCGTGGCCTTGGGATAGAAGTAGAGCGCGATGCCGATCAGCGTGCTGAAGGGGTTTTTCGGCTTCTCCTCGAAGAACTCGATCTGGCCGTTGGCGGCGAGTTTGATCGAGCAGTACTTTTTCACCTCTTCGAGACTGCCGACATCGTACACGCCGAGCACGGGGGCGTTTTTCTGCCGGCAGAATTCACCGAAAGCGCCGAGCGGCTGGTTGAACAGGTTGTCCCCGGCCACGACGATCAGGTCGTCGTCCACGTTGCAGCGGTTGAGGACGAGGTTCAGGTCGCCGATCGCGCCGAGCTTGTTGGTGTCGTCCGTCGAGAGATCGTTGATGACAGTGAACTTGAAACCACTTTTGGCGGCGGCGTAGGCGGCGGCCCATTTTTCAAAATGCCCGGCGAACTTCGCGTTCGTCACGACATAGACCTCATCGATGCCGGTGATCGGGGCCAGGTTGTCCAGCACGTAGTCGATCATCGGCTGGCCGGCGACGGGGAGCAGCGGCTTGGGTTGGGTGAGCGTGAGGGGATACAGGCGCGTGGCATAGCCGGCGGCGAGAATCAGTACTTTCATGGGCGCCTAAAAAACACAGTCGAGCGGCAATACAAAAGGAAAAAGTCGGGGAATTGGGAATCAAAGCGGGCGGCCCAGATTTTTTGGCCACGACTGGCTCGACGGCACCAGGTCCGCCTCGATTTCACCCTTTGGGCGATCACCACCCGGCCGGGAAGCAGGTCGGGAGCTTCAGCCTGATTTCAATTTCCTCCGTGAAAATGGTGCGCGATACAGGGTTCGAACCTGTGACCCCTACCGTGTCAAGGTAATGCTCTACCACTGAGCTAACCGCGCAACCCCTCGGGCGCCGCGAACCTAAGTGAGTCTCGCCACAGGTGGCAAGCCTGTTTCACGGATTCGGTGAAATGCCTTGGGTTCAGTGAGCGTGCCGACCGCCATCGATACGGCAATGCAGCGGGGAGCGCGATGCCCCGTCAGGTAGGGCGCGTCTGTCCTCAGCGCGCCGTGGGACGTGCGACCGCGCAACCGGCGCGCTGAGGACAGACGCGCCCTACCACCGTCGGCGGGTGGAACGCGGCGTTTAGCCGCGCCGCGCTTGTGGGGCAGGCATCCTTGCCTGCCGGTTCACGGGGCATCCCTGCCCCGTGTTCCCGGTTCCGCCGCGTCGCACATCCGCCGTGGAAACGGGCGGCACGGATGCCGCCCGAACCGTCAGGCTGGAAGCCTGACCCACGCTATTTCGCCGCCTTGAGGAACGCCAAGAGGTCCGCGAGTTCCTGTCGCGTGAGCACCTGATCGAGGCCCTGCGGCATGATCGAGACGGAGCCGGGGCGCAGTTCGGCGATGTCTTTGCGCGCGATGCGTTGCTCGGTCTCGGGGCCGGTGGCGAGGATGACTTCCTCGGGCGCGTCCTTGCGCAGCACGCCGCTGAATTCCTCGCCGCCCTTGGTGAGCACCACGAACGGCTCGTAGCTGCGCACAAAACTGGCGCTCGGATAAACGATGGCCTCGAGCAGGTCGCGCTCGTTGCGCGCGCCGCCGATGCGCGTGAGGTCGGGGCCGAGTCGCCCGCCGAGGTAGCCGATGGCGTGGCAGGTGGCGCAGGCGGATTTGGCGCTGTTGAAAACGGCCATGCCGCGGCGGACGTCGCCGTCCTTGAGCTGACCGAGCAGGTCGGTGAGATGCGCGGCTTCCTTGGCGGCGTCGGCGTTGAGGAGTTTCAACAACTCGTCGCCGAGCGTTTGCACGGGCGGCGGATATTTCGCGAGGAGGGGTTTCAAGAGGTCGGTGCGCAGGCCGCGCCAGCCGGTCGAGCCTTTGAGGGACGCGAGCAGTTTGCGGCCGAGCGCCTCGGTCGGGGCGCGCTCGAAGGCGGGGAGCAGCTTGGGCAATTCCAGCGGGCCGATGGTCTGGAGCGCGGCGGCGAGCGCGAGCTGCTGGTCGGCGGTCAGCTTCGCCTTGGCGAGCGTGGCGGCGGCGGCGCTGCGGATGGTGAGCGTCTGCGTGCCCGCGAGATGGGCGCGGAGGAAATCGAACAGCGCGGAATCAATCTCGCCCGCGCCCGCGGGCAGCGTGGCGAGCGCATCGAGGCGGATGTCGGCGGGCAGCGCGGCGTTGCGTCCGGCGGTGGCGAGGGCGGCGACGACCTCGGCGCCGGGCTGCTTCGGATTGGCGACGCTGCGGAGGGTCGCGACGGCGCTGCGCGCGAGGGTTTCGTCGGCGTTGCCGAGCAGGCGGGCGAGTTCGGTGAGCCAGGGTGCGGGGGTTTCCTTGAGCGCGGCGGCGGCCATCGTGCGCATCGCCAGCAGGCGCGTGTCGCGGGTGGACTGCGCGTCGCGCAGCGTGGTGGCGAGGAGGTCTTGAATCGCGGCGTGTTTCGCGAGCGGGGCGAGCTGGCCGGGCAACTCGGATTGCTCGGCGGGGCTGAGGGTTTTCGCGCCGAGACGTTCGCGGAAATAGCCCGCGACATCGGCGCCCCATTCCGGCCGATGGCTGATGATCCACGCCGCGGTTTGTTTCATCGCGGGCGCGGCGGAGGCGAGGTGCGGGACGACGTCTTCCGCTTTGAGTCCGCTGTCAGGGATTTGGTCGAGCGCGATGAGTGCGGCGCGCTTGATTTGTGGATTGGTCACAGTGCGCGCGTGGGCGAGAAGCTGCTCGCGATCGGCAAGTTCGATGAGCGCGTAAAGCAACGAGTGTTGCAGAACTCGTGCTGCGGAGTCGGTGGGCGAGCCGGTGGCGGAGACGGGTGAATCGGGGAGACGTCCGAACGCCGCCAACAGGTCGGGCACGACGTATTTGTCGCCGAGGTGACCGAGAGCTTCGGCGGCAGCCCGCGCAAGGGGAGCATTCGTGCGGGAGAGGATTAATTTCAGACCGACGCCTGCGACAACGTCTCGCCGGAGACTGGCGACGTGGATCGCGGCGAGGAGAACTGTGGCGTCGTCATCAGCGAGCGCCGCGCGGATGGCGGAACGGGATCGACTGGAATCGATTCGGGCGAGCGCCCAAACGGCGAGATTACGAACGGAGGCATTCGCAGCGTAGCCCATGACGCCGCCCGCGGCAGGACTTAGCGCGAGGTTACTTGGTGGCAGTTGGACACCAGGGGTCTGGAGGATTGTGCGTAGGATGGGAACTGCGTCGTCGCCCAGTTTACCGAGTTCGTGAACTGCCCGTTGACGAACAACCAATCGCTCGTCACCGAGCAGCTTCGCCAATTCCTCCGGCGTCAGTTTCGCCCACGCCAGCTTGAATCCGCGCGGATCGGCGGGCGCGGTCATGCCTTTGCGGCGGACGCGGTAGATGCCGCCAAGCACGTCAGGCTTGGCGAGCTGCGAGGTGGGGCAACAGATTTTGTACCAGCCGCCGGTATCGACGATGAGCAGGCTTCCGTCGGCGTCCTCGAGCACGTCGGTGGGATGGAAGTCGTGGCTGTCGGACGAAACGAAATCGAGGTCCTTGGTCTTGAAGGTCGCGCCGTCGGGCACGAGCACGTGGCGCACGACTTTGTGCAGATTGAAGTAGCAGGCGAAAAGGTTGTCGTAGAAATCCGCGCCCAGGCCGCGCGAGCGGTAGGTGGTCAGACCGGCCGGCGCGGCGGCGCTCATGTGGGTCATCACCGGCATGAGATCGCCGGTGCGCGGATGGTCGCGGAGGACATCGTGATCCTTGCCGTACACGCCGCCGTAGATGGCGTGGATGAGGCCGTCGCGTTTGCCGCCGGCGGGGTTTTGGAAAAACGTGCAGCTCAGGAACCGTTCGCCGTCCGCCGTGTAGGTGAAGCCCACGGGATTATCCATGCCGCCGGTGAGGACCGGCTCGATGCCCGTGCCGTCGGGCCGCGCGCGGAAGATGTGCGAGGCGCGGGTGACGAAGGGTTTCTGGCCGGGGCGCTCGTAGGTCTGTTGGGCGAAGGCTCCTTTGCACCAGTAAAACCAGCCGTCGGGTCCGAGGTAGGGGCCATGCAGATCGTTCGCGCAACCGGTGAGCGTCTTGCCATCGAACCACACCTCGCGTTTGTCGGCGACGCCATCGCCATCGGTGTCAGTCAGTTTCCAAATCTGCGGCGGCGCGGCGACATAGACGGAGCCTTCGTAATACAGGCAGCCCTCGGGAAACATCATGCGGTCGGCGAACACGGTGGTGCGGTCGAAGCGGCCGTCGCCCTTGGTGGATTCGAGCCGCAGCACGCGATGCGGTTTGGTGGCGAGCTGCTTGTCGGCCTTGTCGCTCATACCCGCCGAGTCGGTGACGTAGAGCCGGCCCTGCTCGTCAAAAGCTGCGGAAATGGGCCGCGGCACGACGGTCGGTGGCGCGACGAGCTCGATCTCGAAACCGTCCGGCACGGTGAGGGTCTGGCCGGGGAATTTGAACTGCGCGGCGGACAGCGGGTGGGACGTGGCGGTGGCGAGCAGGCCGACGGCGAGCAGTGCGGCAGCGGGGAAAACGCGAGGCAGGGTTTGCATGGGATGTTGGTGGCGGAGATTACCTGCCGCACGCCCGAGGGCCAGCAGGGAGATTTGTGCGGGCTTCAACGGAGGTACGGGCGAAGGCTTCGAGGCAAGTTGCCGAGCATGCGGACTGTTTGTCCCCATGATTTTGCCTCTAATGATTCTGAGCCTTCCCCGTCCCGCCGCGCGGGGCCAAACCGGAAACGCTCAAAATCATTAGAGGCAAAATCATGGGGAAAAGGAGACGGCACCCGAGCGCGGGTGCCGTCTCCCCGGCGGTCTTGATATTCTCGCCCCTGGGCGTGCCACTCATTCCAGTGCCTTGACATGCTGCTGCCCGCGGCAGTATGGGTGTCCCCTCAAATGAGTCCAAAACTCCCCACCACCCCTTCCTTTTTGCCGCGAGCTTCCGGCCGGCTGCCTCTGAAAAATCCGCACCACTGTCCCGCCGCGCCAGCCGTCCCGCCGACTGTTGTCACCTCACCTCGCCGTCAGTTCCTTGCGTCCGCCAGCCATCCCGCCACTCACCCCTTTATGAAAACCCCTGATCAGACCCGGTTCGCGCCGGTCACTCTCGCCGCCCATGCACCGCCGGTCGCGAGGTCGCGGCGACCAACCGGCACTCTGGGGTGCCGGGCCTGGCGGGCGGCGCTGCTGCTCTTGTGCCTCGGCGGTTTGCTGCTCCCGCTCAGGGCCAGCGCACAACCGCAGCCAGTGGTCACCCTCGAAGACGTGCCCGCCGACGTGCTGATCGGCGAAAATTTCACCTTCAAGATCAAGTTCAAGAATCTGTCCACGACCCCCGGCTACGGTCCGTTCATCGACCTGGTGCTGGACGCCGCGGGGGCGGATGCCGGGACCGCCGCCCAGCCCTGTGATGGTATCAGATTCGTGAGCGCGCGGTTGCTCACCGGCGGGCCGCTGGCGCTGGGGACGATTCAGCGGCTGGCCCCGTGCCCCACGACCGTTTCGTCCGCCTGCGTGCCCTTGTTCATCCACCCGTTCGGCGCGACCGCCCCGTTATCGCCGGTCGGAGCCAAACCCGGGTCCGAGTTGCAAACCCTCATCCTGCCCTTCGGCCATTACGAATCGACCCAGCCCGAGCTGGAGATCGAGGTGACGGCGCGCGTGAGCGTGCTGGCCGATGCGAACGTGCCCTTGAGCCTCGGCGTGCGCGGGGGCTTTCGCTACGGCAACAGTCCGACGGGCGGCACGCCGATCGTCAGCGAGGCGCCCAATCTGGACAGTTGCTCGTGGACGGTGCGCACCACCGTCAACCCGACGGTCATGAAGGTGGGCAAGGCTTATCAGGGACCGGAAGGGGAGGCGGCGAGCGGGCTGAATTTCGTATCCTACTATCCGCTCCGCTACACGCTGACGAATGACATCGCCGCCGGCCAGACGATCACCAATCTGGTTATGCAGGACCTGCTGCCGCCCACGCTGGTTTACCATGGCAACCTCACGGTCACGATCAACGGCAACCCGGCCGTCGTGGGGACGGATTACACGCTCGTCACGACGCCGCCGGTGACCGTTAGTTTTCTGCACCCGATCACGGGCAGCGCGGCCCCCGATGAAGTGGTCGTGACATTTGAGTTCTGGATCCCGTTGTTCAACTCGGAAGGGCCGATCTTGGGACCAAGTTGCGCGGCGGGGATCACCAATATTCTCCAAGCCAGCGGTGACTGGACGCCGGTGGATGTCCGCGATGTCGGCCCCGTCCACCTCGTGGCCGGGCCGGTCACGAACCTCATCACGGCGAAGTGTCTGGCGGTGCAGAAGACCGTGCGGCTGGCCCAACCCGGCGACTATCTCGGCGCGGTTTCCGGCGACAGCGGCCCCGCCGGCGTGACGCCCGGCGACCTGCTCCGCTACGAACTCAAGTTCCAGGTCAGCGATTACAAGACCATCGGCGACCTGGTGCTCACGGACTGGCTCGGGGATGGCCAGGTCCTCGACGTCAGCACCGCGCCTTTCCCGCAGCTCACGGTGCAAGATCAGTTCGGGATCGTGCAGGGCGCTTTCAACGTCGCCAACTTCGGCCCCGCTCCCGGCCAGGCGTGGCGGATGGACCCCAATGTCCTCGCTCCCTGCACCCCGCCGGGTTTCCCAGCCGGGCTGCGGGCGGACCGCTACACCTTCAATATTTCCCAGCTCATGATGGATCAGGCGGGAACCTACCCGCGCCACGCGGCGGGCATTCTCACCGGCGGCATCGCCAGCTTTCCCTTTTCGGCGACGCCCGGTCCGGCGGTCGGCACGCTGGTGTTTTACGCGCGGGTGGCGGACCGGTTCATCTATCCCGTGCCGGGCGACAGCTTCGTCGATAAGCATGATCCGCTGGTGAACTGCGTTGTGATTCAGGGCACGCTTTTTCCGAACGTGAACGCGCCCACGGTGCCGGTGCTGCTGGCTGGCATCCCGCCCATCACCACCAGCGACGACAGTGGCACGGGCCTCCGCATCGTGGGTTCGCCATTTACGAAAACGATCTACGCGGTTAATGGGCTGACCACGGGTTTTCTGAATCCGCCCCACCTCGCGCCGGGCCACACCGTCACCTTCCGCCTCACCAAGACGATCCCCTCGGGCGACGCGGAGAATGTGGTGCTGCGGGATTTTCCGCCGCTGCCGGTGCTCAAGGTGATGGACCCGGCCGGCAGTGGCCCCACATGGACGATGGCGTCGCCGTCGGCCCTACCGCCGGCAGGCCAGTGGTCCGTCGGCCCCGGTCACACGGCACCGGTGCCGTTTTTCAACTTCATCACGCCGAACGAACTCACGTTCACCGTTGGCTCATTCAACAACCCGCTCAACACGCCACTGGTCGTGGATATTTACTTCACCATGAAGATGAGCGCTGATCCCATCGCCGACGGCCTCTTCCTGACCAATGAAGCCGTGGAGAGCGAGAAGAATTCCTTCAATGAGACTTTCGCTCAGGTCGCGTTGGCCCAGATCAAGATGGCCGAGCCCAACCTTAGAATCACCAAGGGCGTGGTGGCAACGAGCGACCCGGGAGCCGTGTTCACCCGGCCCGGGCTAGGTGGCTTGGTGTTCACGCCGCCGGACAATGCCAACTGCATACGGTTCAGCGGTTCCGTCAACTCCACTACCCTGCCCTCGATGCCACAGTTGACCAGTGATGTGTGCCATCTCCAGACGAACGCGCGTGTCACGTTTGCCATCGTGGTGGAAAACCTTGGCTCGGGTCCGCTCGGCGCGTTTGATGTCAAGCTTCGGGATCTGTTGCCGGCGTGTTTCAGCAACGCTCAAAACGTCTGCGTGGCTGACGGGAACGGCACCAGCCTCTTTTCCACCGGTCTGCTGCTCGGGACCGGAATGACCCTCACTGACACTGCGGCCACAGGAAGCACCCCGGCGCTGGGGGCGCTGGCGGCCTACCATCCAACCTCCGGGAAGAACCTCGCCATCATTACTTTCGACGCCACCTATGTCGGCGGCTGCTGCGCGAACCGCGCGGAGTTGCTGGCCTACTCGAATACGGAAGGCGGGGCCAACTTTGTCACCGCCGGTTTGGTGGCGCAGGTGGCGGATGAGGCCGGCATCTGCTGCGCCGAACTGGTGGTCGTCTGCCCGGCAGACAAGACCGTGGCCTGCGGCTCAGCATGGACCTTCGGGGTGCCGGTGGCCACGTCCCCCTGTCTCGGCACCAGCCCCATGATTACCGTCCTCAGCACGGTGACCAACGGCACTTTTTGTTCCCAGATAATCACGCGGACATGGCAGGTGACCGATGCTTGCCTGAATACCAACTTCTGCACCCAGACCGTGACGGTGGTGGACACCACGCCGCCCGTGCTCACCTGCGCCACCAACAAAACCATCCAGTGCGGCACTGCCTGGAAATTCGATGCGCCGACCGCCAGCGATGCGTGCAGCGGCACCAATGTGACCGTCACCATCCTCAACACCGTGACCAACGGGAGCTGCCCGATGGTCTTCATGCGCATCTGGCTGGCCACGGACCTCTGTGGTAATAACAACACCTGCACGCAAACCGTGACGGTGGTGGACACCACGCCGCCGATTTTCATCGCTGCCCCTGGCACGGGGACTGGCATCGTGGGGACGTATGCCGGCCGGCCTAACTGGCAGGCGGCGGCGATCGGAACCACGACTACGGTTGGTTTCGCGACCTTGGATAGTGGCAGCCCGATTACCAGCGGCAACACCGACACGTTCTTCGCTTCGCTCATGCTCTCCGGCGCGGAATTCGTCAACGTCCGGTCCTACTTCAACGCCTTCGTTTACGTCGGTCCCAACGCCCCGCTCCATGTAAATCTTCCGCCGGGGACCTATTCTTTCGGCACGGATCTCTACCCCTTCAATGGGTTTCCTGGGGTTTACACCATCACCCTGTCCAGCGGTCAGATATTTACGGTGAACTCCGGGTCGGGTGCGCCCGGCCCGGATTTCTTTGGGGTGGTCTCTCCCACCCCCATCCTCTGGGTGGAGTTCAGTTACAACAACAGCCCCTTGGTGCTGGACAACTTCTCCTTTGCCACCCAACCGCTCGTCTCGACCTGCCCCACCGACAAAACGGTCCCGTGCGGCACCAACTGGAGCTTCGATGCGCCGACCGCTTACGACGCCTGTAGCGGCACCAATGTGACCGTCACTATCCTCAGCACCGTGACCAATGGCCCCTGCCAGGTCATCACCCGCACCTGGCTGGCCACGGATCTCTGCGGCAACACCAACACCTGTAGCCAGACCGTGACGATGGTGGACACCACGCCGCCCGTCTTCGGCAGCGGGCTACCGCAGAGCTATGGTCCGCCTCTGCAGTTGCCGGGATTCGGAAGCGACCCGGTGGAGGCCTACGATATTAATAACGCAGGCCAGATTGTCGGGACAAGCTACGGCGCGGGCAACAAGGGTCTCATCTGGACACCTACTGGTGGGAGCTATGTCAATCCGCCGACGACCCTGCCGAATGGAGGTTCAGCCAATGTCTCGGCATTCGCCATCAATGCGATTGGTCAAGTGGTGGGTTCGGCTGCTGGGCCATCCATCCTCTGGACTCCGGTGGTCGGTGTTTTCGGATTGCCAATTTCCCTTCCAACAGGCTCCGCCACTGCCATCAACGCCAACGGCGTGATTGTCGGCGTTGCCTCTGGAGGGCCGGTGGTTTGGATTCCAATAGTCGGTGTCTATAGCCTGCCGACGCCGCTTCCGCCCGGAGGCTTTTCCAACCTCGTGCCAGAAGGAATAAACGACGGTGGCATGATTGTGGGAGGCTCCGGGGCCGGGGCTGTTCTCTGGACACACAGCGGCGGTGTTTACGCTGCTCCGATCCTTCTTCCGCCAGGCGTTTACACCTTCGGCACCACGGCAAAGGGCATTAACGCCGCCGGTCAGATCGTCGGTGTGGGCAATGCTGGAGCCGGTGAGAGGCCCATCCTATGGACGCCGATTGGCGGTGTCTATGGGTCTCCATCCGAGCTCCCGATTCTTTTTAGCAGTCCTTGGCAAGCATGTGGGATTAACGACGCTGGACAAATTGTCGGTTTTTCAGGGGGCACCTCATTCATCTGGTCACCGCTGCTCGGCTCGACCTGCCCCACGAACAAAACGGTGCCGTGCGGCACCAACTGGATCTTCGATGCGCCGACCGCTTACGACGCCTGTAGCGGCACCAACGTGACCGTCACGATCCTCAGCACCGTGACCAACGCCCCCTGCGTCATCACCCGCACCTGGCTGGCCACGGATCTCTGTGGCAACACCAACACTTGTAGCCAGACCGTGACGATTGTGGACACCACGCCGCCCGTCTTCACCTCCATTCCGGCCGCGATGGGAACCTTTACCGCTCGGCCCGCCTGGCAGGCGGCGGCAGCCGGAACCACGGGGCCGATTGAGTTCGACCAACTGGACACTGGCAACCCGATTACCAGCGGCAACACCGACACCTTCTTCCCTTCGCTACTGCTCTCTGGCGCGGGTTTTGTAAACGTCCGATCTTACTACAACACCTTCGTTTACGTCGCTGCCAATGCACCGCTTCATGTGGATCTCCCGCCCGGAACGTTTTCTTTCGGCGCGGATCTCAGCCCATTCTACTCATTTTCCGGGGATTACACGATCACTCTGTCCAGTGGCCAGGTTTTCACGCTGAACTCGGCGGCGGCCCCGTTCGGGCAGGATTTCTTCGGGGTGGTTTCCCCCACAGCGATAGCGTGGGTGGAGTTCAGTTACAACAACAGCGCCCTGGTGTTGGATGATTTCTCCTTCGGCACCACACCGCTCGCCTCCCTTTGCGCCACCAACAAGACCGTCCAGTGCGGCACTGCCTGGACCTTCGATGCCCCGACCGCTTACGACGCCTGTAGCGGCACCAACGTGACCGTCACCATCCTCAGCACCGTGACCAACGGCTTCTGTCCGCAGGTCATCACCCGCACCTGGCTGGTCAGGGACCTGTGCGGCAACACAAACATCAACACCTGTAGCCAGACCGTGACGATTGTGGACACCACGCCGCCCGTGCTCACCTGCGCCACCAACAAAACCATCCAGTGCGGCACTGCTTGGACCTTCGATGCCCCCACCGCGAGCGATGCCTGCAGCACAAATGTCACGATCTCCATCCTTAGCACAGTGACTAACGGCATCTGCCCGAAGGTCTTGATGCGCATCTGGGTGGCGACGGACGCCTGCGGCAACGCCAACACCTGCACCCAAACCGTGACGCTGGTGGACACCATCGCGCCCGTGATCATCGGCTGTCAGAATATCATCGCCAACGCGCTCCACGGAACGACCGGAAACTATGTCACTTATTCGGCTACCGCCGTGGACGGCTGTTTCGGCCCAGTCCCGGTGACGTTCGTGCCGCCCTCTGGTTCATTTTTTCTAGTCGGGACGACCCCCGTCATCGGCACGGCAGTGGACGCCTGCGGCAACACCAACACCTGCGAATTCACGGTCACCGTCCGCCCATCAGCGGACGCCTGCTTGCAGATTACGAGGGAAGTGATCACGTGCCTGACCAACGGCGGTTACAGCTACACCTTCTCCGTGACGAACCTCAGCGCTGCGCCGATTACGGGGTTCCTGTTTGCGGGCCTGCCCACCGGGGTGACCATCACGCCCTACGAGATCGTGCTACCGGCCGCACTGGCTACCGGCCAGGGAACCACCGTGGCGGTAACCATCAGCTCCACCGGATGTGCGCCGACCAACCTCTGCTTCCGCCTCACGACTTACGACGAACGTTTCGAGGTGTGCTGTTTCTTCCAGCATTGCATTACCCTGCCGGGCTGTTGCACGCCACGCACCTACACGCTCAACGCGGATTTCGCCGAGGGCACCTTGTTGAACGTTAACTTCACCAACGTCTCCAACCAGTTGCAGATCAACTCCCAGATCACCCCGTTCCCATACGTGTGGATTGCCAGCGGCCTCGGCACCAATTTCAACGATCGCGGCTCCGTGATGAAAATCGACGCGGTCACCGGTGTGGTCCTCGGCGAGTATCGCACCGCTCCCTTCGGCAACGGACTGAACCCCTCGCGCACCACCGTGGACCGCTTTGGCAACTGCTGGGTGGCCAACCGTAATGAAGTTTCCGGGGGCCAGGGTTCCGTGGCCCGCGTGGCGTTGCTCATCGGCGGCACACGCGTGGACGCGGCGGGTAATCCCAGCGCGACCGGCCAGTATTTGAAGCCGCCGTTCGCTTACAACTCCGGGGCCATGGACCGGGACAACGACGGCCTGATCAAGACCTCGAGAGGCCTGAACGACCGCCTGCCTTGGGCCGCCGGCCCGAGCGTCGCCACTGCGGAGGACGAGGCGATCACCATGTTCCTCCGGGTTCCGGGGACGGGGGCACGTTCGCTCGCCGTGGACCGCGACAACAACCTGTGGGTCGGCGGCTACGGCAGTGCCGCGGAAAAGGACCATCAGAAATTTGACGGTGTCACCGGACTGCCACTGTCCGGAATCTTCAACAATGGACGCGGTGGTTACGGCGCGGTCATTGATCGCAACGGCATCCTCTGGTCGGCCGGGCGCAGTGCCGGCCTGTTCCGGATGGACACGCTGGCGTTATCACCGATCGCGCAAGACAAGGGCAACGCCGGTGGTGATTACGGCCTGTCCATCGACCCCTGCACGGACAACCTCTGGCACACGGCGGTCTTTGGTTCGGCCAGCGCGCAACCCAACGGGGCGCTGGGCAGTGTGTTTGTCCGCGGCGGTTCCTTGGGTGCGGTGCTCGCCGGCCCCTACGGCCACGGCCATCCGAATGCCCAGGGCGTGTGTGTGGATCAGCAGGGCAACGTGTTTGTCGCGCATTCGATTTTGTATGGCGGTGCCACCACCGTGGGCCGGCTCACGACCAGCGGCTGCTATGTTGGCAACATTCCGCTCACCGTCAGCGGCGTCGTCGTCGGCCGCGGTCCGACTGGCGTGGCGGTGGGTCACGACGGGAAGATCTGGGTGTCCTGCTATCTGTCTCATAACGTGCTGCGTATCGACCCCAACTCGCCGGCCAACGGCTTTGGCACCGGATGCAGCGCCGGCATTCCGCTCGGGGCGGTGGATTTGGTGGTGGACCTCAACGCCAACGGCGGCCCGACCGCGTGGCCCTATAACTACAGCGACCAGACCGGTTTCAGTTTACTCAGTTCCACCAGTCCGGGCGGATTTTGGAATGTTATCCGTGACGGCTGCGTGAACGGCCTGGATTGGGGCACGGTGTCATGGAACTCGCTCGAACCGGCCGGCACCAGCATCAAGGTCGAGGTCCGCGCGTCCGACACCCAGCTCGGGCTGACCAGTCA
>CAMAUZ010000023.1 GCA_945861535.1 Akkermansia muciniphila
AACGTACACTGGAAAAAGGACCGCGGCACCGACCCCGCGAGCGCGCCGTGGTTCGCCGTCTTCCACGGCGAGCGCATTAACGACCATCATTTGACGGTGGCGGAAAAGCGCGCGGCGCGGACACTGCAAAATCAGGCTTCAAATGCCGGTGGATTCAGGAAATGATTCGGACATGAAGACGACGGCAAAGCGGGGATTGCGGCGGCAGCGAATGGGAGGCGGGCGCCCCCAAAGGCCGGAATCAGGTGGCGATATTCCGTTCAGCAAGCTGCTGGAAATTGGGCGTGCCGCCCTGCCCAAGAGCCGACCGATGGCGGACTGGGAGAAGCGGGCCGCAGACGAGTTTTTCTGGTCCCGGTTTACCGCGGATGCCAGTTCGCAACCCCACGGGCCGCCTGCTTGATGAAACCAAAAGCCGACCTTTTCAAGGCGCTGGAAAAAGTTTTCCATTACCTGTCAAATAGAAATTGACGATAAGGTATCAATTGATACCTTATGAACGTGTCACGAAGCGATAAATGGAAGCACCCATCCCCGAGACGTGGATCAAGCCGGTGTTGCGAATTCTCCGCACTGGCGCGTTACACAAAGAAATCCTGATAACGCGACGTGCGCTGCAAGATTGGGAAGCCGCCACGACGGGATGGCCCCATGAACTCATTGACGCCCTGCGAGATGCGCTTGGGCGAGCCGGAGTAAGGGGAAAACCCGTCACCGGAATGGCGGACCCCGGCGAGACTTATGAATTTTGGATTTTCTACGGACAGCAGCAACTGTACGCCAAGATCTGCCTCTTCCCCGACCACCTCAAAATCAAGGTCATTTCCGCCCACACGCCGCTCAAAGGCACGGACAAACTTTAGTGAAATTTATGAATGATGAAACCCGCCAGGTGGAATTTCGAGTCCATATCCCGAATCTCGAAGGCGATGCCATTGCCGAGATTGTCCCCATTCAGATTCCGGTGACGATCGACCCGCACACGGGGGAGGACATGATGACCGCCGAAGGGATCGAACTGATTGAAACCACGAAAGCCCGGCACATGGGGCTGATGCTGCCCGAGGAAATCAGAGAACTGCGCCAACGGCTGGGCCTGACGCAGCGGGAGATTTCGGAACTGCTGCAAGCCGGGGAAAAGAGTTTCACCCGCTGGGAGAAGGGGCACGGGCGCCCGTCGCGGATGGTGAACGTGATTTTGCGCGCGCTCTATGACGGAAAATTGACCGTCGAGTATCTGCGCGCGCAGCGGCAGACGAGTTTCGACTGGCGCAAGATTGTGGGGTGCGATTTCGGATCGGCACGCCCGAACCGTACGCTGCTGGTGGGCGTCAAGTCAGCCGACGGCAGCATGATCGTTACTGAGGTCTCTGATGAAAATCGCATCCTTGCAGCTTGAGTGGTATTTCATTTCGGATTTGCACCTGACCGCGAACAAGGAGTTCGACCGGGCCAAGGTCGCCGAAGTGAAATACGAAAATCTGACGGTGGACATGGAATGCGCCGCGGAAAAGGACGACCAGCGAAAATGGCAGGTGACGCTGAAGTTGAAGCATCAAGGGACGGCGGACGCCAATTCGCCATATTCGTTCAGCCTTGAAATGGTGGGGTTCATGCAGGTGGCGAAAAGCTACCCCGAACCACAGGTCGAAAGGCTGGTGCGAACGAACGGGCCGTCCATGCTGTTTGGCGTCGCGCGGGAAGTGCTGCGCGACCTGACGGCGCGGGGGCCGCATGTGACGGTTTTTCTACCCTCAGTCTCGTTTTACGAAAGCCCGCACGCGGGACCGCCTGCTGCTTCCGTGCCGGCTGCGGCCAGTTCACCCGCAGCATGAAGCCGGGCACCGATAATGGGACGGTGCTCGACGAACTGGTCGCCGCCCTCCGCCAGGCGGCGGAGTTCAACCAGGATGATCTCAGTGCGCCCGCAGTCGTCCTGTGGCCCGACCCCGGTGAAGAATGGAAGCCCTTGCTGCCTGAGTTGCGCTCACGGATGCCGGAATTGTTCGCGCTCGGCCCGCTCGAACCCGCGGAGCGGAGCGGTCCCGCCATCTGGCTGCGCTGCGTGCTGGCGCGCAAGGTGGCCGGGATGGAGTTTCCCCGCGACCGAACGCCGATTTTCTATCTTCCGGGCGTGGCGCGGTCGGCACTGCGGGCCATCGAGGAAGCGCCGGATTCCCTCGTGCCGTTGTTGGAACTGCAATTTCGCGGCACGGTCTGGTTTCATCCGAACGGCAAGGACTGGACGATTCTCGCCTTTGCCCAGTCGCGACTCGGCATGGAGATCGCGCGCGACGGCGCAACGCTGGCGGCCTTGCGGCAGGCGTTGCCGGAGTTCGCGCGGCTGCGGAAGGCGGAGTTGGGTGGCCGGCGTTGGGACGCGGGGAACTTCAACCGCTTGCTCACGCCCGACCCCAGCCGCGACTTGCTGATGTGGCTGGACCGGGGCGAGGAGTTTAAGAAATCGCGGGCGGCGGATGAATGGGATGCGTTCAAGCAAATCTGCCAGCGGGACTACGGCTTCAACCCGGAAACGGATGGGGCGTTGCGGGCGGCGGCGCTGCTCGCTCAACGGGCCGGTGCCTGGGCGCAAGTGTGGGAACGGTTTGCCGAATCACCGGCACTCTATCCGCACCTGCCGGAATCGCTGCGGCAGGCGAAACCGAAGGACGAGAGCGATTTGTTCTTCAAACCAGAGGTTTGGCCGCAACTCAACGAGGCGGCGGAAAACAAGCTGGGCGATGCGCTCCTCCTCTTGCAGGACCGTCCGTATCCGGAAGCGGCCGAACAAATCAAGGCGTTGGAATCCGCGCAGGGACCGCGGCGAACCTGGGTCTGGCGAAAGCTCGGGAAGTCGGGCTTGGCGGAGGCCTCCGAACATCTGGCAAAGCTGGCGGATTTCACGCAACAACTCCCCACGGCGGACAGTGCCGAGAAACTGGCCGCAGGCTATGTCGCCGGTGGCTGGCAAGCCGATGCGGCTTTGTTGAAAGCACTGCAACACGCCACGTCAACGAAGGCCGAGCGCGCCATTTTTGCGGCGGTGCGGGCGCTGTACCTGCCGTGGGTGGAAGCGGGTGCGGTGCGCCTGCAAGAGTTGGTGCGGCACGATCCGGCGGCGGGCGCGCCCCAGCCGTTGCTGAACTTTGGCGGGCCGGGTGAGGTCATCTTGTTCGCGGACGGATTGCGCTTCGACGTGGCGCGGGCGTTGAGCGGCGTGTTGGGGCAGGCGGGACTGAGTGTGGAATCGGGCTGGCGCTGGGCGGCGCTGCCGTCCGTCACGGCCACGGCCAAGCCGGCGGTGTCGCCGGTCGCGAGCGAACTGACGGGACGGGAATCGGACGAAGAATTTGTGCCGTCGCTCAAGGCGGACGAACGCCGCGTGACGGCGGACCGGTTCCGCAAATTGATGACAGAAAAGGGCTGGCCGGTTCTGGACGGGCGCGCGATTGGCGACCCGGTGAAGTCCGCCTGGACTGAGTGCGGCAAACTGGATTCCCACGGTCACGACGAAGGCTGGCGGCTGGCGTTTCGGATTGATGATCAGGTGAAACTGCTGGCGAGCCGCGTGGGCGAGTTGCTGGAGGCCGGATGGAAAAGCGTCCGTGTCGTGACCGACCACGGCTGGCTGCTGCTGCCCGGCGGTTTGCCAAAGATTGAGTTGCCGAGATTCCTGACGCAGCATCGCTGGGGACGTTGCGCGACGATGAGAGCCGGTAACAACAGCGGGCTGGTGGAAGTGCCGTGGTTTTGGAATCCCACGATTCGCATGGCGTTGCCGCCGGGCGTCGGCTGCTTCGTCGCCCGCACGGAATACGCGCACGGCGGTCTGAGTTTGCAGGAGTGTGTGATTCCGATGCTGACGGTGCGTTCGTCCGCCGCGCCGCGTTCACCGACGCAGATCGAGTCTCTCAAATGGATTGGTCTGCGCTGTCGCGTCTCCGTCACCGGGGACTTTGCCGGCGTGCGTGCGGATTTGCGGCTCAAGGCTGCGGACGCGAAAAGCTCCCTGTCCGAAGCGGTGAAGGAGGTCGCCGCCGACGGAACGGTTTCGCTGGCAGTGAGGGACGACAGCAACCTGGGTTCCGCCGCGCTGGTCGTGCTCTTGAATGAGGACGGGCGTCCGCTGCACGCGCTGTCCACCACCATCGGAGTCAACGTATGATCGAGCCTTTGGATACCCTGGATCAAAACGCCGCCAAAGTTTTCGAGGGCTACGTGGTGCGCAAGGATTTGGTGCGAAAGTTCAAGGGGCAGTATCCCGTTCCCACCTACGTTGCCGAATTCCTGCTGGGGCGCTACTGCGCGACGACTGACGAGGAGGAAATTCAAGAAGGGTTGCAGATTGTCGAACGGCAGTTGCGTGACCGCACGGTGCGGGCGGGCGAGGAGGAACTGTTCAAGGCGCGGGCGAAGGCGAAGGGGACGGTCAAGGTCATTGACCTGATTACAGCGAAACTCGACACGGACACGAATTCCTTCATCGCGCAGTTGCCGAGTCTGCAAATCAAGAACGCGCGCATTGCCGACGACCTCGTTCACGCGAACGAACGGATGCTGACCGGCGGCTTTTACGCGGAAGTCGAACTGACTTACGACCCGGCCATCGCGGAAGAGAATTCGGGGCGTCCGTTCGGCATCGAGACGCTGCGGGCGATTCAACTTTCCCGCAAAGACGCCGTGGACGTGCTGTGTCGCGGGCGGGAGAAGCTTTCGCTCGAAGAATGGAAAAAGTTTCTGATTCGGAGTGTCGGCTTCGAGCCGGAAAGCCTGACGGCGCGAGCGCAGGACTTGCTGATTCTCCGCATGGTTCCTTTCGTCGAGCGCAACTACAACCTCGTCGAACTGGGGCCGAAGGGCACCGGCAAGAGTCATCTGTTTCAACAAGTCTCGCCCTACGCGCATCTGGTTTCCGGCGGCAAGGCGACGGTGGCGAAGATGTTCGTCAACAATGCGAACGGACAGCGCGGCCTGGTCTGCCAATACGACGTGGTGTGTTTCGATGAGGTTTCGGGCATCTCCTTTGATCAGAAGGATGGCGTGAACATCATGAAGGGCTACATGGAGTCCGGTCAGTTCAGCCGGGGGAAGGACAACATCCGCGCCGACGGCGGCATTGTGATGGTGGGGAATTTCGATGTGGACGTGGAGCATCAACAGCGGGTCGGGCACCTGCTCGGGCCGCTTCCGCCGGAGATGCGGAATGATACGGCGTTCATGGACCGGATTCATTGCTACCTCGCCGGTTGGGACATCCCTAAAATTAAGAATGACCATCTGACCAATCACTTTGGATTGGTCAGCGACTTTCTCTCCGAGTGTTGGAATCAGTTGCGGAATCAGTCGCGCCTGCCCGCGTTGCAGCGCCGCCTTTTCCTGGGCGCTGCTTTGAGCGGGCGCGACACGACCGCGGTGAACAAGACGATCAGCGGATTGCTCAAGTTGCTTTACCCCAACCCAGAGTCGCCGATCACTGACGAAGCGATGGAATGGGCGGCGCGTCTGGCGCTGGAATCACGCCGCCGCGTGAAAGAGCAACAGAAGCGCATTGGCTCGGCGGAGTTTCGCAGCACGCAATTCAGCTACCGAATCAATGAGGACGGTCTGGAAAAGTTCGTCTCGACTCCCGAACTGCAAAGCGAAGACAGCATCGGCGGCGACCCCTTGCCACCGGGACAGCTTTGGGTCATCAGCCCCGGTGGGCAGGACGAACATGCGGGACTGTTCCGGGTGGATACCACGGTCGGGCCTGGAGCCGGTGTCCGCATCCTCAATCAGCCCCCGCCGCCGCCGTTCAAGGAAAGCGTCAGGTTCGCGGAGCAGAATCTTTACACGCGCGCCAGGCAACTGGTCGGCGACCGCGACCCGCGCGAGCATGAATTCTCCGTCCAGTTGCGTGCCTTCGACGCCGCCAAGAGCGGCAGCGCGGTCGGGGTGGGCGTGATGATCGCCCTTTGCAGCGCGCTGCTTGAAAAAGGCACCAAGGGCGGTCACGTCGTGGTCGGGGGCCTAAACTTGGGTGGCTCCATCGACCCGGTCCATAATGCCGTGAACGTTGTGGAACTGGCGGTCGAAAAAGGTGCCACCAACATCGTCATCCCTATCTCCGCGCGGCGACAACTGAACGACCTCCCCGATGACCTCGCCATCAAGATCAACGTCCAATACTACACGGATGTCCGCGAAGTGCTGCTGAAGGTATTGGAGACCTGACCGATTTATTCCCGACAATTCCTGACAAGATAGCTTCGCATCAAGCGCATGTCATTGCGTGAGACTAAAACGAGAGAAACGCAATATCGTCAATTTTTACAGGGCTGAAATGAACATTCACGAAAACTAACGAACGAGAGATTCCGGGTTCAACTCCCGCCGCCTCCACCACCTTTTTTCGAGCCACTCGGGAAAAGTGGGAGTTTGCTCAGTTTTTCTCACGGTTGCAGTTTGGCAATGGGACACCAACCAGCCACTACTCCAATTAAGCCAGCAGTAACTAAGCTGTTTACCAACGGATAAGCGGACATCCACAGTCACCCATCCTATGAACCTTCCCTTCGCCCGAACCTGGTGGATTGAAGCAGCAAAAATCATCGGCGGCTGCTTTCCGGGCACGCCTGAGTCAGCGGAGTCCCGGAGGATGCGGGAAGGTCTGATTGCGGCGGGCGTGCGAGTGTTCGTCAATCTGCAAGAACCCGACGAGCGCGGTCGCAATGGAGCGCGGTTCCCATCGTATGAATCGGAGGTCCGGGCCATCGCGAAGCAGCACGCCGCGGAGGTAGAGTTCCACTCCTTCCCCATTGAGGACAATCACGCGCCAACCCCGGAAACGATGCGACAGATTCTCAAAGTTTTGCGCGCGGCCGTGGCGGCGCAGAAACTCGCTTACGTGCATTGTTGGGGCGGGCACGGCAGGACGGGCACGGTGGCCGGATGCTGGATGGTGGAACAGGGATTGTCGCCGCAGCAGGCGTTCCAGCGCATCACGGAGCAGCGCAAGCATGATCCCCATCTGGCCAAGAATGAGGCGCCGCAGGTGGAGTCGCAGCGAAGTCTGGTCCGTTCGTGGAAACCGTCTCACACCGACGCGGGGAAAGTCGCCAACGCAAAACTGAATCCACTTGCCAGCACGACTGCGGATCGTCTGGCGGGAGCACTCATCGGGCTTGCGGCCGGGGATGCGCTCGGGACCACGATTGAATTCAAGGCACCGGGGTCGTTTGCGCCGATGACAGACATCGTTGGCGGTGGGCCGTTTGGCCTGAAGCCCGGCCAGTGGACGGATGACACCTCGATGGCGCTGTGTCTGGCGGAGAGTCTGGTGGAGCGCGGTTGCTTTGACCCGGTGGATCAGCTCACGCGATACGTGAAGTGGTGGAAACACGGGCACTGGAGTGCCACCGGGGTGTGCTTCGACATCGGGGTGCAAACGCGCGCGGCCTTGGGAGAACATCAGGTCACGGGTAAACCTTTTTGCGGTCCGACAGGATCAACCAATGCGGGCAACGGCTCGCTCATGCGGTTGGCTCCCGTCGCAATGGCCTACTCCAGCAGCCCGAAGAAGGCGATCACTTACGCCGGAGAAAGCTCGCGGACAACACACGGCACCCGTGAATGCGTGGACGCCTGCCGCTATTTCGCCGGCCTGCTGGTGGGGGCGATTCAAGGCCGGACGAAAAATGAGCTTCTCGCGCCGCACTTTTCGCCGGTCTCAGGGCTTTGGGCGGCGGAACCCTTGGCTCCGAAGGTGGCGGCCGTAGCGAAAGGATCATTCTTGACCAGGCAACCGCCCGCCATTCGCGGCAGCGGCTACGTGGTGGATTGTCTGGAAGCGGCGCTCTGGGCCTTTGCCGCCACTGAATCTTACGAGGCAGCGGTGCTCGCCGCGGTCAATCTTGGGGACGACGCCGATACAACCGGAGCGGTGTGCGGACAGATCGCCGGGGCGTTCTACGGAGCTTCGGCGGTGCCTGAACGGTGGCGGAACAAGCTGGCCATGCTACCCGAAATCGAGAAGCTTGCCGCCCAGCTTGGCAAGATGGCAAAGGATTAGGATGAACGAACGACGTTATCCACACACTCACAGCCAGTTTCTGGTGTCTGCGCACAGGGAAAGATTCCCTGTGAACCTCGGTTGTTACTCAGCGTTTGCCCACATCATGGCTGCCGGCCTGGAACGTTGATGGACCGCTTTGCGGCATTGCCCACTCAGGCCGCCAGCCTGCTGCCTTCATTTCGAGGAACCACCCAATGACGGGCTGTCCAGCCTTCCCGTCCTCTGTGCGAATTCACACCACGATTCACTGTTTGTTGTAGAAACCGTCAATGTGTGGCTCACTCGCTTTGGCCACGGCCAGAAGCTGCTCCGCTACTTCGTTGAGAAATTTCTCGTCCTTGTGCATGCGCCACAATATCTCCGGCTCTTGCCAATCTGAGGCCGGGAAACGCATTGCCATTTTTGCCTCCCACCACTCACGGGCAGTCGCACTGCGTTCATGCTTTTTCACCGCGTTTAAGATTTTGTCGGAGTGTCCGCGTTTTCTGACGCTATCCTTCTCCTTTGCGCGCGATACTCCAAAAAAGATGTTTTTTCCGGAATTCGCGAAGTATAGCTCGACAAAGTATTCCGCTTTCCACTCCGGCTTGGTAAGCAGCCAGCCGCTGTCCTTATCGACGAAGAATCGATTCCAGGTTGAGACAGTCCACCCCGGGAGCGATTTCTTGAGCTTTTCGCCTAACCGCGAGAGGAAACCATTGACCAGATGCTCCCTGGCTTCCGGCCAAGCTTCGGCAACGGCTGCGGCTATGCGAAGATTGCGCTCGTTGGTAATAATGAAATCTCGAATTGGTTCAGTGTTCATTAGTCGGTGGTTGCTCGTTGCTCTTGGGCTCCCGTTTTAGGTCGGATTCGATATAGGCGATGAAGTCGGAAAGAAAATGACGGACCTTGTCCGCTTCACAAGCTCGGCGGCAGGCCTCCAGCCATGCGCGAATCTCCACCTGGTAACTCCAGCAATACAGCTCTTTACTTTTCTTACGCCCTTCCAGGTCAGAACTGGAAATAGATTTGGGGTTTTCTCCGTTGGGGGTCAGATAGATCAGCACGCTCCGAATGGTTCCTCCCTTGGTGCATTGACTCAAATGTTCCAGGTAATCCTTCACTTGGTCCGGTTGTTCGACCGAATCCACCTTGTTTTCAATAGCCAGCAGAGCGTCGGCTTGAACCAACACATCAATGCGGCGCCGATGAGCCAGTATTTGATATGTCGGTGCCTCCCGTTGAACCACAACATCCTCGGCGGGATAGTCTGATTGGTCTAGATTGAGCTCCTGAAAGATGCCCTTCAGAAACAAGTCGCCCTGCCCGTGGCTGCCTTTGGGATCGAGGAGGTCGGCCAGAATATCAGACAGTTTGTTTTCATCAGGCTCGAAAACCTTAAAGATGTTGAGCCGTGTCCCGAGTTTTAGATCAATTTGCCGCTGCATCGACTCCGCTAGTTCAACGCGATAGGTGGCATCGTCAAAAAACTGTTCCAGTTCGGGCAGGGCGACGGGGTTGATTTTAGTGGCAGCGGAGGTCATGGCGTACGGGTTTCGGATGGCAGCTTGCTCCTTCCGGATTGGTTGTCCAGTCTGTTAGACGAGCGGATCAGAATCTGACGGTCTCCTGTTACAGCGGCTCCGAATCCGGCTCCTCTGAAGCTTCCAACCGCAGCTTGGGGGGGGCGAGCTCAAGGATCTTCCCACGCCAGATTTTCGCCGCCGGCAGGATTCCCAACTGGCAGGTGCAACTCAGTATCCCAGACTGGCGGAGTGAGTTCGTCGGGAGGATGCTTGGTGCCCGCGGGGATCATTTCGCCCATCATCGCCTGGTTCCCGTCCGGGGCAGTCCACTCGGCTGTCGTGAAGCCCAGCCACTCGCCCAAACGGCTCCGGAACGGGACGCACGAGGGCTGTCGCAAGATCGTGGGCGTGTTTTCCCAACGACTGCCTGTCTCGTATCTGCATGGGCGGCCCTCGAACACGTGACAAGTTCGAGTTAATCGCAATCAGATCGCCAATTTTCAATTCCAGGGAATTTTTAGGCTATTAAACGAAACCGCATCATTGCTTAATTGAGCCGGACGCAATTAAGCTCCGTTTAATAACATGCAACGCGGGCTGACAGGCCACCTTGTTCCCCTCCCGATGGCAGGGGAGCGTTGCCGCGCCTTCGTCCCGAATCCATTGCCACCGGAGCCGCCGCTGGTGCTCGACGACGACCTGCTCGACCTGCTCGCTCGGGCCAATCTGGCGCTCGGCCGTTTGGATGGCTTGACCGCCGTCCTACCGGACCCCGGAGTCTTTCTTTACAACTACATCCGCAAGGAAGCCGTGCTGTCGTCGCAAATCGAAGGCACGCAGTCCAGCCTCTCCGACCTGCTGCTGTTTGAGAATGAAGCCGCACCGGGCGTGCCCTTGAACGACGTACAGGAGGTGTCCAATTACGTCGCCGCGATGCAGCACGGGTTGAAGCGCGTGCGCGGTGGCTTCCCGGTGTCGTTGCGGCTCTTGAAGGAAATCCACGCCGTGCTGCTCACGAAGGGACGCGGCAGCGAAAAGGAGCCGGGTGAATTCCGTCGGTCGCAGAACTGGATTGGTGGCACACGCCCCGGGAACGCGGCCTTCGTCCCACCACCCGCCGATCATGTCGCCGAGTGCTGGGGCGCGCTTGAAAAGTTCCTGCACGACGACAAGGTCAGGTTGCCCGTGCTTGTGAAGGCCGCACTGGCGCACGTCCAGTTCGAGACGATTCACCCGTTCCTCGACGGCAATGGGCGCGTGGGCCGTTTGCTCATCACGTTCCTGCTCTGCACCGAGGGTGCGTTGCACGAGCCGACGCTCTACCTGAGCCTCTACCTAAAGCAAAACCGCGCCCGCTACTACGAACTGCTCCAAGCCGTGCGGAAAGATGGCGACTGGGAAGAGTGGCTGCGGTTCTTTCTCGAAGGCGTGGAAAAGACGGCCACCCAAGCCGCCTCGACCGCCCGGCGGCTCATGGCGCTCGCGAGCAAGGACGCGCAGCGGATTCAGGGGATCGGTCGCGCGGCGGGAACGGCGCTGCGCGTTCACCAACTGCTCCAAGCCCAACCCATCGTGTCGATCCCGGTCGCGGCGGAGCGGCTCAAGCTGTCGTTCCCGGCGGTGAACACCGGCTTGGGACATCTGGTGAAGCTCGGCATCGTCCGGGAACTCACGGGAAAGACTCGCGGTCGCCTCTTCGCCTACGACGCCGCGCTCAAGCCGCTGAACGAGGGCATGGAGCCATTGAAATAGGGGGACACGCTCGCAAATTCTCAGGGCCATTTAGGGCCACCGTTCCTTCATAAATCTCTGCGAACGCGCCAACCGGCCAATTTCATCGAAGGTAATAATCGCCCAAAAAAGAGACGCTTCGGGCGACGAGACGCCATCTCCGGCTTCCGCGCTTCCCGCCGTGGGAGCAGGGGGCCGGGAGAGGCGGTCCGAGCCTGCGATGAGGCGCAAATATTGCAGGTGGGCCGGTGCCTGATTGCCAAGCGGGGACGTGCTCGCGGGCGAGCGCGCCAGCCAGTGCGGTGGTGGCAAGGATGTTGCCCGTGTCGATTCGCAGAGTGACGCCGCGTTCCATGCCGGCGTCGAACGGGGGCTTCTTCGGCAACGTCACCGCCCGCAGACCCACCGCTTCAGTTTCGGGACTTGGGCGGCCTTGAATCTCCGTCCACTCGGCATCCGGGGGCGCATCTCAGTTTCCAGCAACCCTGGGCAGGCACGGGTGCCGTGCACGCGGAAACCTGCGACGGCACGCGCGCGGGCGCGGTGGGGCAGGCATCCCTGCCGCCCGTTTCCAAGGCCGAGCTCCCCGCCGAAATGGGAACACGGGGCAGGGATGCCCCGCCAACTGGCAGGCAAGGATGCCTGCCCTACCCGGCTGGCGCGGACGCCAAGCCGCGTGCAAGAAACTGAGATGCGCCCGGCCTCCGGCGGACCGGGAGAATGTCTTTGCCATTGAAAATCGTGGTGGTACCTTGCTGCACCTCACACACCAAACGACTCATCCCAGAAAATTGCAGCAACCCGTTTACCCAATGAAAACCGAGTTCCATTCCGTTTGGCGCCGCCCGGCGCGGGCCGCCTCGTCGGCTTGCCCGGTTCCGAGCGGCCCTGCCACCACCACCCCGCCGACCTTCCGCCTTCGGGCGACGGACTGGGGCTTCACGCTCATCGAACTCCTCGTGGTCATCGCGATCATCGGCATTTTGGCGAGCATGCTGCTGCCGGCGTTGAGCACGGCCAAGGTGAAGGGCACCGGGGCGGTGTGCTTGAACAACCAGAAGCAACTTTCGCTCGGGTTTCTGATGTTTCCAGATGACAACGATGACAACATGGTGCCGAACGGCGCGGGCGGCGGCTATTGGCCGGGCGCGATGAACAGCAATAACGTGGTCTCCGGGCCGCCGGCGAGCTTCGGGGGGTTAACCCGCGCCGACTGCCTCGACTATGTCCACCGCGGGCTGTCGAATGGACCGCTCTTCCGCTACGTGCCCAACCTGCAGGCGTTTCATTGTCCGGGCGACAAGCGAACCCTCCTGACGCCGGGATCCGGTTGGGGCTGGGACAGCTATTCGAAAGCCAATGGCATGAATGGGGGCGGCTGGCAGGGCGCGCTCCAGCCTCCGTTTGTGAAATCAGCCGAAATCACCCAGGCTGACCAAACCCTGGTCTTCCTCGAGGAATCCGACCCGCGCGGCTACAACTGGGGAACTTGGGTGATGGACGTCAATCCCTCGCCCAATTGGGTGGACCCATTCTCCGTTTATCACGGTCGGATCAGCACCCTGTCGTACGCCGACGGCCACGCGGAAGGGCATCGGTGGGAAGACCAGGCGGTGCTGACCGCCGCGCAGAGATCGGGAGCCGGGCAAAGCTCCTTTTTCTGGGCGGGAGGAAATGGCAGCAATCCGGACTACCTCTACATGTACCAGCGCTATCGGCACCGGAATTGGGCGCCGTGGTGAACCGCCGCTGCCGGGATGAATGTTAAGGTTGCCCCGCGACACCCGCCCCGTTTTTGAGGGCGGTTTTTCGTTTCATCCTCTCGCAGCCGTGGCAGCGGAATGGGAAGACGACTTGACGTCGGCTTCTCCGCGCCCTGTTCCCGGATTGAATACGGTTTACCACCGCTCGTTTTTCGCGAAAATTTTTCTGCGTGCTTTGACCTGGGGAAGCAGGTACTCATAACGGATGACCATTTGGTTACTTGCTTTTCTGCTTCTGGGTGCGGTCGGTTCCAGCGGCCTCCAACAGGGAGCGCTGCGGATGCTGATCACCTTTTTCGGCGCCATCGTCGCGACGTTTCTCGCCGTGCCGCTGGCACCGCACATCAGTCCCTTGATCGCGATGGTCGGCTTCGAGAACCCGCTGTGGGTGGTCGTGCTGCCGCCCTTGATCGTGTTCGTCTCGATCAGTCTGGTGGTGACGAGCATCGCCCAGGTGGTCCATCTCAAGATCAGCACGCTGTTCAAATACCGGCGCAGAGAGGCGGAGTATTTCCGCTGGGAACGGATGAACTCGCGCGTGGGCATCCCCATCGGCCTGCTGACCGCCATGCTCTATCTGATTTTCATCGGCGCGCTGGTCAACTCCACCGGCTACCTCACCGCGCAGGTCGAGTCCAAGGGCGAAAACCCCGTCTGGCTGAAGCTGGTGAACCGGATGCGGGCCGAGGTCCACTCGACCGGCCTCGTGCGGTTCTCGGCGGCCATGAACCCGCTGCCGCCGTCGTTCTTCGATGCCGCCGACCTCATCGGCCTGGTCTATCACAATCCCGAACTGCTCAGTCGCGCGCTGGATTATCCGGCGCTGATGCAGTTGGCGGATAACAAAGAGGTGCAGGGTCTGCTGACCGATCCCCAGTTCATTCAGGCGTCCACCAACCAGGTGAGCATCGTCGAGATCATGGCCATCCCGAGGGTGCAGGGCATCCTGACCAATGCGGACACCATGGGGCAATTGCGGGCGCAGTTTGAGCCGGTGGACGCGAAGGATCTGCACGAGTTCCTGAAAACCGGCAAGTCCCCCAAATTTGATCCCGAACTCATCCTCGGCCGGTGGCAGGTCGATGCCGCCGGCACGATCAGCCAGTACCGCAAACTCAACGACAGCGCGACCATCGCGGAACTCGGCCGATTGAAGGCCTATGTCGTCCGCCGCCTGCCCGACCTGACCCTCGCCGCCACCCCCGACAACCGGCTCGTCCTCAAAGGCACGCAGCCCAACATCCCCGCCTACGCGCCCATCATTACCAGCAAGGGCATCATCCCCGCGATCGCCGCACCAGGCACGCCCAAAGCCCAGCCGAAAGTCGCGGTCCAGGGCACTTGGGCGCGAACGGGCGACAAGTATCAGGTGAAATTCCAAGGCGACAAAGGCGAGCGCAGCGGCGAAGCGACGGTCGAGAACGGCAAGCTGGTGATCGTGTTCAACAAAGACCCGCTGGTGTTCGAGAGGGAGTAGTTGCGGGGTCGCGAGGGAGGAACTGCCGGAGCGCTCGGTCGCGTTCAACCGCGGCTGACGTGGCGCGAGCGCAAGACTTCCGACTAGGTTTGATTCCCTCCCTCCCTTCCCAGCGGGGTGAGTGTTTGCTTGGTCCAAATTGAACGTCGCGCCGTGGGGGTATCAACCGTTGCGAAAGTTCGCGCCAACCGCACCGGAGCCTTCGCCCCCCTTCTAAGAAACACAGTCATAAGTCGTTGCTATGTAGAGGTTTCAAAGCCGATCAATTTCACCGAAAACCGGATGTCCGCCGACAAGTTTCTTTCTGTATCAGGACGCTTCCGCAGCGGGTGCGAGGCTCTCCTCCGTTCGGAACGGTGGAGAGGGCCGGGGAGAGGAGGCGCTCCGCAACGGCGAGACCGTACACAATGGTGGGGCACCCCTCTCCCCGTTCGTGCCTCACGGGGCGAGGGAGCCGGACGCGCTGCTCTTTGAGGCGATCTCGGCACGAACTTTCGCAGCAATTGACAGTGCGGGGCGCGTCCCGCCGGCACGCCGGGGGGGGGGGAATGGCGTCTTGCCTCACGGGCGTGCAGTTCCTAGCTTCGTCCCGTGAAGCTGCATTTGGAAAATCTCCCGGCGGCGCTCGCAGATCAGCGGGAAACGCTGGCGCGCTGTCTCGAAGCGATGAACGCCGCGCAGCCGCTGCGGCAGGTCATTCTCTTCGGCTCGCACGCGCGCGGGGATGCGCGGCCCGACAGCGATGTGGACCTGTGGTTGGTGGCGGATGGGGCGGAGAAGCAATATGACACCGCGACCACCTGCATGACCGGATGGTCGAGTGGAGATCCGAACTCGAACCCCTCGCCGCCTCGGTGTGCCTCGAACTCGCGCAAGCCTACTTCACCGACCCCTACCCCGGCTTTGATCTCGATGACCCGGACTGGCCAAAACTGCGCGGGCAGCTCGCGCAGGTGGAGGTGTTGCTGGCCGCGGTGAAGGCCCGGCTGTAACCCGCGTCACCTTGGAAAAAGCGGTCGGAACCACGAAAGACAGGAAAGGAGCAGGGCTGGCGGAATCACGGGTTGTCATCTGGCGGGTGAATTATTCGGATGGCGAGCCACCACGATTCCGCCCTTTTTTCGGGCTTTTCGTGTCTTTCGTGGTGCAACCCGACTGCCGTTTCCAAGTTCACTGCGGCAGCCAGTAGATCAGTGCGACCTGCGCGGCGGTGAGGGCGGCGAGGGCGAGCCAGGTAAGCCCTTCGCGCCACGCGAGCCGAATCTGCTCCGCTTTGGCGAGCCAGAACTGGAGCTTCACCGCGCCAAACTCGATGAGGTCGCCATTGCGCAGCAGGGTCTCGGTGACGGGCTGGCCGTTGACGGTGGCGCGGGCGTCAGGCTGGAGCACGAGGCGGAAGCCGTCAGGGAATTTCAGGTCGAGGCGCAGATGATTTTCCCAGACGCCGGGGTCTTCGAGCCGCAACTGGGACGCGGCGGAACGGCCGACGGTGAGGGGGAAATCGCGAGCAGTATGAGAACTGCCCGCGCGGCTGCCGGAGAGGACTTTGAGCAGCACCATCGGTCAGAAACGGCGGGGCACGAAGACCTTTTCGCCGGGAAAAACAGGCAGATCGAGTGAGGAATCGGCGAGCGCTTTTTCGCAATCGATGCGCTCGATGGTGCCGTTGACGCGGGCCAGTTCGACTTTGCGCTTGTTGGCGAAATCGGTGAAGCCACCGGCGGTGGCGATGACTTTAAGCACCGAGAGTTCGCCGGAATAAATGTAGCGGTTGGGCAGTTTGACCTCGCCCGAGGCGAAGACGAAGCGATCTTCGGTCTTCACGTTGACAGTCATGCGCAGGTAATACAGGGGCACGTAGAGCTTGCGGATGTCGTCCTGAAGCTGGCGCTTGGTCTTGCCCGCGGCCTTGGTTTTGAGATCGAGGTGGACGGTGATCTCACCGTCGTCAGGGATGATGTGCTCGGACTGGATGGGGCCGTTGGGAATATCGGTGAGCGTGATGGTGACCTTGTCGCCGACGCGGAGGTTGTCGGACGAACCGCGGAGTGCGCCGGTTTGGGCGACGGCGGAGTTTTTGGGCGCGGTGCCGTTTTCACAGCCGGCGGGGAGGAAAGCGAGGAGGCAGGCGACGAGGGCGAGCGGGCGCGTGAAAAAGCTCTTCATGGGGGGCGATGTTACGGAAGCGACCGGGGCCGCTCCATCAATATTTTTGGTTCAACTCGGCGGCGGGTTTTTCGGCCAGGGCGCCCTTGGTCGCGCGTTTGGCAACGACGGGGGCCTCGGGCTGGTTCTCGGACGTGTATTGGTAGCCGCTGTAGTAATAATAGTAGGAATCCTGGGCGATGTTGATGTTGTTGAGGACCGCGCCCATGAGGTTGCCGCCGACTTTTTCGATGGTCTGTTTGGCGCGCACGCTCATCGCCTGCGGGTACTTGCGGAACTGGACGACGAGCATCGCGAGGTCCATCTGGCTGACGAGGATCGAGGCGTCGCTGACGCCCATGATCGGCGGTGAATCGAAGAAGACGAAGTCGTAGCGGCGCTTCATTTCATCAATGAACTCGCGCATCTGCGGCGAGTTGAGAATGCCGAGGGAGCTGCTCTGGAGCCGGCCGCTGGGGAGGAAATGCAGGTTCGGAATCGAGGTCGTCTGCACGGCTTCCTCGATCGAGCATTGCTTGAGCAGGACGTTGGTAACTCCGATCGAGTTGGAAACGTTGAGCCGTTTGTGGAGGCTGGGACGGCGGAGGTCCATGTCCACGAGCAGGACCTTGTGGCCGTTGTGGGCGAAGATGACCGCGAGGTTGAGAACGGTGGTGGTCTTCCCTTCGCCCACGCCGCTGCTGACGACGATGAGGCTGTTGGCCTTGGGGTCTTTGCGCGCGAACATCAGGTTGGTGCGCAGGACGCGATAGGCCTCGGCGTGCGGACTGTCCACGCCCTCGTCAAGGAGCGAGCCGACATTCTGCGGGATGACGCCCAGCACGGAGGTCTGCAAGGCCTGCTCAACGTCGTCGATGGTCTTCACGCTGGTGTCGAGGTACTCGATGAAGAACGCGAGGCCGACGCCCATGATCATGCCCACGATCACGCCGAGGGCGATGTTGAGGGGGATGTTGGGGCGGGAGGCTTTGGCGGGAATTTCCGCCGGATCGGTGATCTCGACCATCGAGGTCCGCGGCATGGCCATCTCGATGTCTTCCTGTTGAATCTTGAGCTTGAGGGTGTCACGCATCCGTTCCAAATGCTCCACTTCGCGGACCGCGTTGAGGTAGGTGCGCATTTTTTCGGCGGATTCGCGATCTTTGACCTTGGCCTCCTCGACGGCGCGGGTGAGTTCGTCGTCGCGAGCTCGGGCGGCCGCCAGGTCGGCGTCTTTGCCACGCAGGATGCCGTCCACCCGGTCGGCGACCTGGGTGGTGATTTTTTCGAGCAGGGAATTGACGCGGATCACCTCGGGATGTTGCGCCCCGAGATCCTTGCTCTTCGCGGTGAGTTCCTGAACGGTCAGGGTCTGCTTTTGGAGCAGGGTGGCGAGCAGTTCATCCGGGAACACGGTCATGATGACCTCTTTGATTTCGTTGCGCGGAATCCTTTTGAGGGCGGCCAATTTGGTGTCTTTTTCGATGAACTCGAGATGCGCCGTGTTCCGCAGGGCATCGAGATGCCGCAGGGTTTCGGTGGACAGGTTTTGGGTCATGCTCGCACCCTCGGGCGAGACGACAGTAATCCCGGTGGCCTTGCGGATGGTTTCGACGGCTTGCTGCTTTTCGCGAACTTTTTTCTCTTGGGACTCCAGCTTTTCCTCGAGCATCTTGATGCCGCCGACGGACATGTTGCGCTTGGAGTTGAGCCGGTTGTCGCGGTACACCTCGGCGATTTTCTGGGCGATCTCCTTGGCTTCGGCGGGCATTTCACTGAAGACGCGGATTTCAATGAGGCTGGTGTTGCGCACCTGGCGCAGGTCGAGGCGTTTGGTCAGCACGCCGTAGGCCTCGGTCTCCAGCAACGGAACTGGCGAACCGTACCGCTGCGCCCATTTTTCCTTCAGCCCCAGTTCGTTGATGACCGGGTAAATGACCGCGGTGGATTGCAGTCGCTCGAATTGGGTGAGAACGAAGAAGGGATCGTAGTTCTGACCGCCGCGGTTGCCATTGAACAACTCCATGTCCGAAACATCCTTCTGCACGTCGATGCGGACCGAACTCATGTACGTCTTGGGCAGGACGTAGGTGACGGCCGTGGTGGTGATGACCACGAGGAGGAAGACGGTGAGGATGACCATCTTCCGGATGCGGATGATCCGCCAGTAATCCAGAAAGTGGAGTTTGGTCTCGGGTTGGTTGTTGATTGCTTCGGCTTCCATACTCAAAAAAACAGGAAGGCCAGACACTTGGCTGGCCCCCCTTGATGTTTCATCCCACCGACCAATGAATCAATACGGCGCAATCAGTAGGACGCCCGGATACCGAGATAAAGGCGGTTGCGGCTGTAGGAGCGGTTCCCAATGTCGGAATCCAGACGGTCGAAGTTATAACCCAACTCCGTCGAGAGCCGGTTCTTGATCACCTCGTAACTGAGATTCGCTCCAGCCATGAGCAGGCTTTCACTCTTGTCGTTGGACTGCCCCTGGTTGAAGGCCGACATCTGCGCCTGACCCAGCAAACTCGCGGTCAACCGCGGGGTCACCTTGTGGCTCCACTTTCCGAAGAGCGCGGTGCTCTCGGCATCCAAGGTGCCGACCGAGACGTCCGTGGCGTTGCGGGCGTGCCTGAGGCCGAGCATCACCGTGGACCCCGCCAGATACTCCCAGGTCGCACTGACATCGACATACGGGCTGACATTGCTGCGCGAGGGAATGGCCTTGGAATACTCGGCGTATTGGACACCCACCCGACCCGTGGTCTTAAGCTGGCGAGTCACAAGGTGTTCGGCTCCCACGAAGCCGTAATGCGACGTGTTGTCGCGCGTGCTGGCGGGCACAAAACCGCGGACATCATGCGAAATCAATTCGTTGGACGTCATATCGACGATCCCGAACTGGTAGCCGACCAACGCCGTGGTGCTCTGCGTGGCATTCCACCGCAAATTGGCGCCCGCCAGATGCTCCACCCGGTCGAGCAAGGCCGAGAACCGGTCCTGCCCGGTTTGCTGGAAATCGTAGAAGGTGTTGTTGTAGCTCACGTCGTACCCAAAGGTTGGATTGAGTTCGCCGCCGAAGATGGCGTTGGCCACGTTGCGGATATTGTTGCCATTGCTGCGGAAGGGCAGCCCGCCCAGCCCGAGCGCCGGTTCCTGGGAAACGACGAAGTTGTCGCTCACTTCCAAGCGATAGCGCTCGGGAAACTGATGTACCAGTTTCAGGCTCAGATCGTGGGAATGGTCGGCGCTAGGAACATTACGGCTGGCGCGGTCCTCGAAATACCGCATTCCATACTTGTAACCGGCGGTGATCACGGTCGGATCAAACGCCAGCCGGTAACTTATCGACGGGCTGACCTCGAACCCGAAGCTGTGCAGCTTCCCGCCAAACGCGTTATTGTTCGCCGTCGTGTAGTTGTCGTCATAAAATCCGCGCAACGACGCGGAGACATTCCAAGGTTTGTCTTGGGCCGGAGCCTCGGGTGCCACGGCCGCCCCGACTGCCAGTACCGCCATTGAGCTGAGAACCTTTTTCATAGCTGGGTATCAATTAACTGTTCCTGTGCGTCGCCATTGAACGAGAAAACGCCGCTGTTTTAGGTTCCTGTTCTGCGGAAGTCAACCGATTTGGCGGCAAGCGCATCGCCGATAATTTTAAGAGCACCCCTGGTTGCCGGCATTGGGCCTGCCAGGCGGTGGCCCGGCGATGGCGGCAGCGGTGGCGAAGGTGATTGACCCGGTGCGGGACGCGCACCCGGCGGGCGTTTTCGCCAGTTGCAGCGAGTGATCGCGGGGCCCGGCGCGGCTCGATCTCATCGGCGAGGTCCGGCGCCGGGGCGGCAACTGGCGGCACCCGCACGGTTCGCATTCGAACCACAAGCTGCGCGCGGTCATGTCCTTGAGCGTCCGGCCGACGACGCAGCCAAAGCCAGGTCGAAATGGAAATCTTTCCGCCGCGCAACGTCCGGCATTTTTTGCGCGAGCGCGGACGCCGCCGCTCCGGCACCTCGATCCGGCAGGCCGACGGGCGCGGCACCCGCGTTTGAACCGGGCGGCGAGTTTCAACTTTACTATGAGCGTGGAACTACTGAGTCTCCGCCGGGCATCGGGCAAAGACGCGATGCCTTTTTTGCCGCAAAAATCGGCCCAAAACGAACGAAATCCGGTCGGTTAATAACTTGTGGATAACAGATAATATCTTCTCCTCGCCCGGCGGGGGGGCTTTCTCTACAACAGTCGGCACCGTTCCGCGCTTCTCGTTCTTATCTGATATTTCGTCGGCCCAAGTCGGGCCGTAAACCAAAGTCGTAACCGATTGTCCATGAGGCGGTTGTTCTTCTGGTTTGAAATTTAAGCGAGTGGATCTGACGTCAGAGCGGCGACGGGCGGGTGCGACCTAAAGCGGTGGCGGATGGCGGGCTGGGTCGGTAAACGAATTGTTACAAACGAGTTACGCAGGCCGGTGAATAAGCGGGCAAATTGACGGTGAAAGTATTTGGCGAAATGGAACTTCCGTTGGAAAAAATTTGGGACACGGCGCAGCACCAATTGCGCACGATGCTCAGCCCGGACATTTACAAACTCTGGTTCGCGCCGTTGCGGATCGGCGCGATGGCGGGCGACGCCGTTTCGGTGTACGTGAACGATGATTTTTGCCGGGTCTGGCTGACCGACAATTATTCGAGCCTCTTGCAGGACGTGCTGATGCTCGCGTCGGGTCAGGAGTTGCGGGTGAAATTCGTGGTCGATGCCACCAAGACCAACGGCCATGTCCCCGTGCCCGCCGCCGCTGCGACGAATGGAAAGCCCAAGGAAGTCTCCAGCGTGGTCGATCAGGAATTTGCCGCGGGCGAGCCGCTCTTCAATCCGAAGAGCGTCTTCGACACGTTTGTCGTCGGCGCGAACAACCAGTTCGCCCACGGCGCGGCGATGGCCGTCGCGCAATCGCCCGGCAAATCGTACAATCCGCTCTTCATTTACGGCGGTGTCGGCCTGGGCAAAACGCATCTGCTCCACGCCATCGGCAACTATGTCGTGGCGCACAAGAAGGGCGCGCGGGTCGCCTACGTGTCCTCCGAAAAATTCACCAACGAGTTCATCGACGGCATCCAGAACAACCAGCTCGTCCGCTTCCGCAAAAAATACCGGCACACCGACGTGTTGCTCATCGACGACATCCAGTTCCTCGCCGGCAAGGAACGGATCCAGGAGGAATTCTTCCACACGTTCAACGCGCTGCACGAGGGCCACAAACAGATCGTGATGACGTGCGACCGGCCGGCCAGCGAGATTCAGAATCTCGAGCATCGCCTGGTCTCGCGCTTTGAGTGGGGCCTGGTCACCGACCTGCAACCGCCGGATGTCGAGACGCGCCTGGCGATTCTCCGCCGGAAAGAGAACGTGATGGGCGTGCATCTGTCCGAGGAAATCATGAACTTCCTCGCCAACCGCATCCGCACGAACATCCGCCGGCTCGAGGGCGCGCTCATCCGCGTGGCGTCCTTCGCCTCGCTCACCGGCAAAAAGCTGACCATCGAGATTGTTGAGAATCTGCTGCGCGAAGTGCTCAACGAAGAGGGCCGCTACACGATCAACATCGAGTTCATCCAGCGCAAGGTGGCCGAGCATTTCGACATCCGTCTCGCCGACATGACCAGCAAGCGGCGGCCTGAAAACATCGCCTTCCCACGACAGGTCGCGATGTATCTCTCGCGCCAGCTCACCGAAAGCTCGCTCAACACCATCGGCGACGCCTTCGGCGGCCGCGACCACGGCACCGTGCTCCACGCGTGCAAACTGGTGAAGGGCCGCATGGAAGTGGACTCGAACGTCCGCCAGCAGGTGAGTTTTCTGGAGAAGCAATTGCAGCGGTAGCGGACCGCCAGCCGTGCTGGAATGCGGCCGTCCCCGGCCGCGGCGGCGTCGGCCCATGCCGAAGCCGCAGAGATTTTCCACACGCCTGATCGCGCCCCACCCTGCTGCGCCCGGGGACGGGCGCACTCCGCCGCGCCACTCCCCCCAAGCTCGCCGGCAAACGCGGCTTGCTCTCCTTGCCAAATATGGGCAGACTTGTGCCCATGAAAACACTCTACGTTCCCGTAGCCGAAGGCCGCAGCAATCTGTGCGAACTCCTGGCCAAGGCGGAGTCCGGTGTCCGCGTGATCTTCACCTCGCATGGCAAACCCAAGGCCGTGCTCTCCGCCTATCGG
Source organism: Akkermansia muciniphila (assembly GCA_945861535.1). GTDB lineage: Bacteria > Verrucomicrobiota > Verrucomicrobiia > Limisphaerales > BJHT01 > BJHT01. The sequence continues at coordinate 22,887 of CAMAUZ010000023.1, forward strand.
GACGGTGCCGCACCTTGGCGCGCCGCTACTCCCGATGACCCGGCGCGCTACGGTGACCTGCAAAAACCGGTGCTGGAGGACTGGCAGTGAGAATCTTGGCCGACACAAATCTGTTCGTCTTTTTCTGCCGCCGGCTGCCGATGCCGCCCAAGGTTGAAGCTGCTCTGAAAACGCCCGCCACCGAGCGGTGCCTCTCGGCCGCCAGCATCATCGAAGTATTCCGGCTGTGGCAGGCGGGGCGAATCCCGGACAACCCCGATACCTGGCTCGACCTGGCCCTGCCCTCGTGGACGGTGCTGCCCATGACGACCCCGATCGCCCGGCAATCCGTCCTGTGGCCGTGGACGCATCGCGATCCGGCGGATCGTATCATCGCCGCCACCGCGCACGTCGAGCGCGTGGAGTTGTGGCACACGGACACCGTATTGAAAAAGCTGACCGGATTTCCGCACCGGTACTTTGTGAACGTGGTTTAGCCCCGGGGGCCGCCGGTGGGTAGAGCGCGTCTGTCCTCCGCGCGCCGTTCGCGGGTACGTGCGGGGCCGCCGCGCGCTGAGGACAGACGCGCCCTACCACCTCACTTGTCTCGCTCGCTTTCAATCGTACCGGCCGCAAGGCGCGCTTCGGCCAATCCCCTTGACCCTCCCATCCCCGCTTGGGAGAACCTTCCGCATGATGCTTCTCCGCCCGTTGTTCACGCTGGTTTTCGCCGGCGTGCTCGCCATGATCGACACATCGGCCAGCACCGCCGCCGCGCCCAACGGCATCCTCCCCGTCAGCGCTGACGGCAAGCCGCTGAACACCGACTTCGAGACCGGCGACCTGCGCGACTGGACCGCCACCGGCGACATCGCGAAAGGCCAGCCGACCAAAGGCCCGATCAACCAGAAGCGCAAGTTTGGCGCGGGCCGCGTCGCGAACCACGTCGGAGATTTTTGGTTCGGTGGTTACGAAAAATTCGAGGACGTCCCGACGGGCACGCTCACCAGCGCGCCGTTCAAGGTCACGCAGCCGTGGGCCGCGTTCCTCATCGGCGGCGGCAGCCACGCAGGGACGCGTGTCGAGTTGGTCGCGAAAGACGGCGGCAAAGTTCTCTTCAGCGCACGCGGGCAAAACAACGAGACGATGCTGCCGGTCGTCGTCGATTTGCAGCCGCATCAGGACAAGGAAATTTTCATCCGCATCGTGGACGACGTCACCGGCGGCTGGGGCCATGTGAATTTCGACGACTTCAAATTTTACAAGGAGAAGCCCGCCTTCGCCGCGGTCGCCACGTCCGCCGCAGCGCCCGGCCAGAAGCCCAATCCGCTGCCGCAGGACGACGTGAAATTCGCCGGCCTCTCGCCCGAGGAAGCGGTGAAGGCGATGACGCTCCCGCCCGGTTTCAAGGCCACGCTCTTCGCAGGCGAGCCGGACGTGAAGCAGCCCATCGCCTTCTGTCTCGATGACCGCGGGCGGTTGTGGGTCGTCGAGAATTACACCTACCCGCAGCGCCAGCCCGAGGGCAAAGGCACCGATCGCATCCTCGTGTTCGAGGACACGGACGGCGACGGGAAGTTCAACCAGCGCACGGTGTTTTACGAAGGGCTGAATCTCGCGAGCGCCATCGAGTGGGGCTTCGGCGGCGTGTATGTCGGCGCAGCACCGTGGCTGCTGCACATTCCGGTGAAGGAGACCGCCGCCGGTCCGCAGCCCGCGGGCGAGCCGGTGAAACTGCTCGAAGGCTTCGCGTGGCAGGACACGCACGAGATGCTCAACACGTTCACCTGGGGACCGGACGGCTGGCTCTATGGCTGCCACGGCGTGTTCACGCATTCGCACGTCAAGGTCGTCGGCGCGCCGGACACGGAACGCCAGTTCATCAACGCCGGCGTGTGGCGCTATCATCCCACGAAGAAACGCTTCGAGGTTTTCGCCGAGGGCACGAGCAATCCGTGGGGCATTGATTTCAACCAATACGGCCACTGCTTCATCGAGGCGTGCGTGATTCCGCATCTTTTCCACATGATCCAGGGCGGGCGTTACCAGCGGCAGGGTGGGCAGCATTACGCGCCGACGATCGAAGAAGCGAAACGGATCGTGCCCGACTACTTCACGCAGGATTTCGCCAAGCCCGGCAAACAGCCGATCACGCCGTACATTTACGATGATCTGAAAACCATCGCGGATCACCGGCACTTCACCGGGAACCAGTGGAACAACCAGGACCGCGCCACCAGCGGCGTCATCGGCGGAGGCCACGCGCACGCGGGCCTCATGTGCTATCTCGGCGGGAGCTGGCCGGCGGAATATCACGGCAAACTCATCATGGGAAACATCCACGGCCAGCGGTTGAACGTGGACGTGCCCGAGCGCAAGGGCAGCGGCTACGTGGGCAAACACGCGCCGGACTTCCTCAACTTCAACGACCGCTGGTCCCAGACGCTCAACCAGCAGCTCGACCCGGACGGCAACGTCTTCGTGATCGATTGGTACGACAAACAGCAGTGCCACACGGGCAACGCCCCGGCGCACGACCGCAGCAACGGGCGGATCTACAAGATCAGCTACGGCGACAAAAAGGGGACGCAGGTGGATTTGGGCAAAATGGACCTCGGGCTGTTGCTCGCCGAGCTGCCATCCACCAACGCATGGCGCACCCGTCACGCCCAGCGGATTTTGCAGGAGCGGGTGGCCGGCAATGTTCCAGGCTGGGACCGCCCAGCACTTCGCAAACACTTTCCTACAGGTGTGTTCGACTATCTCACTGGCACGAATGCCAAGGGACAGCGCCTGGATGAAGATTACAAAACCGTCCCGGCTCAACTTCGCGTGCTCTGGACCCTGCACGCCACCGGCCTCTGGACACTCGAAGACGCCCTTCAACTGCTCCGCCGGCCTGACCACACGACGTCCGAATTCACTCGCGCCTGGACCATCCAGCTTCTCTGCGAGGAGATAAATCCCGGCACCGCCGCGCTCGCGGAATTCGCCCGCCTCGCCAAGGACGATCCCTCGCCCGTCGTACGCCTCTACCTCGCCAGCGCCTGCCAGCGCCTGACCGTGGCCGAGCGCACGCCCATCGTCGAAGCGCTCATTGCGCACGCCGAGGACGCCACCGACCACAACCTCCCGCTGATGTACTGGTTCGCCACCGAACCCCTCGTCGCCGCCAGCCCGCTCAAAGGCGCGCTGCTGCTGGGCAAAGCAAAAATCCCCCTCCTCCGCGAATACATCACCCGCCGCATGACGGCTAAATGAGCCGCGTCCCGCCTCCTCTTGTAGGAGGCGACGTAAGGAGACTCTAACCTCCTTTGGGCCCACCACGCTGCTCGCGGAAAAAAAGTTAGAGCCTCCTCACGTCGTCTCCTACAAGGGATGGGCGCAGCCGAGCAGTGCTCGGCACTCCCGTGCCGAAACCACGCATCCCGTCCACGTCCCCTACGGTTTCTTCGCCGTCAGCACGCCCAGCCCCGCCAGCCATTCCTCAAACCGTTCGAGCCATTTCGCATGCGGCCCGGTGTTTGCGGCGCGCTGGCCGAAGCCGTGCCCCGCGTTCGCGTACATGTGCAGCTCCGCCGGCACACCCGCCTTCTTGAAACGGATGTACGCCTCCGCCAACCCCTCCGAAATATCCTGCCGGTCGCCAAAGCCCGCGCACAGAAACACCGGCGGCACGTCCTTCGTCGGCAGGATCGTCGCCGAGCGCCCCGGATAAATGAGCGCCTGAAACGCGGGCTTGCACCCCTGTTTGTCCACTGCGTCCTTCGGGTCTGCGAGGCCGCCGTCATGGCGCGCGCTCACCAGCCACGCCAGCTCGCCCCCGGCGCTGAAACCCATCACACCGAGCCGCGCCGGGTCCACGTTCCATTCCGCCGCGCGACTGCGGATCAGGCGCATCGCCCGCTGCGTGTCGGCCAGCGACTCGCCTTCGATCTGGTAGGTCGAGTTGGTTTCGCGCGCGAGCCGGTGCTTGAGCACAAACGCCGCGATGCCGTGATCGCGCAGCCATTCGCCGACATTGTAACCCTCGTGCGCGATCGCGAGCACCCGATGCCCGCCGCCCGGAATCACCAGCACGGCGCAGCCATTGGCCTTGTCCTTGGCCGGCAGATACGGCGTGAGGCTGGGATTATGAATGCGCGAGACGCTCGTGACATCGCCCGCGGCATTTTTGACCTGAAGCTCCTTCTCCGTCTTCCCCGCCGAACCCGGCGCGCCATTCGGCCAGAGCGGAATCTCCGCCGGCAGTTCGGCGGCGACGAGCGGGGAGGCGAGGAAGAGGGTGGTGAGAACCAGCGTGAGTTTCATGTGAAAATTTAGTTCGGCGGAGAAAACCACGACGGCGTCCCGAGCGCGAGCATGTCTTGGCTGCAACTGTTCAGGCGGAGCGACTGGAGCGTGGCAGGTACAGACGGAGTGAAAACTCCTGCTGCATGGACCCATCCCTTGTAAGAGTCGAGGTAACGAGACTCTCACCTCCTTCGGCAAGCGGGCCGTCCAAAACACCGTTCGTCGCGTCGGGAAACCCAGTTCGGATTCCACGCGCCTCGCCCGAATCAGCCCACGAGACGCAATCGCTGATCGCGCAGAAAAGGTCAGAGACTCCTCACGTCGTCTCCTACAAGAGTTGGCGATCCGCGTCCCGCCAACCTCCCCGCCCGCCGCCGCGGGTCAGCGTTTCACGTAGCCGTGGTCGCGGAACCAGGCGACGGCGTCGGCGAGGGCCTGGCGGGGCGGGGTCTGCGGGAGGCCGAGTTCGCGGATGGCTTTGGCGGGATTGAAAAACATTTTGTAGCGGGCCATGCGGACGCCGGCCAGCGGTGCTTTCGGCGGCTTGCCGGTCACGCGCGAAATCGTCTCGTCGGCGTGGGCGGCGAGGAGGGCGACGGTGTAGGGGACCTGGAATTTCGGCGCGGGCAGGCCGGAGATTTCGGCGAGCACGGCGAAGGCTTGTTTCATGGTCCAGTTGCCGTCGGCGTGGCCGAGGATGTAGCGCTCGCCGACGCGCCCTTTTTCCGCCGCGAGGATGTGGCCGAGGGCGACGTCGCGGACGTGGACCCAGTTGAGGCCGGTGTCAAGGTAGGCGGGCATTTGGCGGTTGAGAAAATCCACGATCACCTGGCCGGTGGGCGTCGGCTTCACGTCGCGCGGGCCGACGGGCGCGCTGGGATTCACGATGACGATGGGGAGGCCGGCGGCGGCGAGTTCGCGCGCGACGACTTCGCCGCGCCATTTCGAGAGCTTGTAGGGATTGCTCATCTGCGCCTCGGTGACGGGTGTCGTCTCGTCGGTGGGCGTGACCACGCCGTTGACCGCGCGCGGCAGCCCGATGCAGCCGACGGTGCTGGTGTAAACGATGCGCGAACACCCGGCGGCGGCGGCGGTCTCGAGGACGTTGCGCGTGCCGTCCACGTTGGCGGCAAACATCGGCGCGTAGTCGCGCAGCCAGAGGTGGTAGCTCGCCGCGACATGGAAGCACCAGTCGCACCCGCGCAGGCCGGTCGCGAGCGCCGCGCGGTCCGCGACGTCGCCGGGCACGCGCTCGAAATCCACGCCCGCCAACCCGCGCAGATCAGCGCCGGGACGCACGAGGGCCTTCACGCGATGGCCGCGCGCGACCAGTTCGTGGACGAGATTGGCGCCGATGAAACCCGAGGCGCCGGTGACGAAGCAGTTCATGGGAGGTTCGGGGAAGGGGAAAAGCTCAAGGGAAGGGCCAAGCGCCAAGGCGCAATGATGCGGTCGGGGCGCGGCCTTCAGAGGCTGGGTGAAATGTAGCCGCCGAGGTGACGAGGCGGACGCGGCTCACGCGAATGCCGCGAGCTTCCACCTGCCAAGGGGCCTCCCTGCGCCCACCGAGCACATCGGCCACAGGTTGCGCCGGCTTGGCCAAGTTGAAGCTGAACCCCGATCGCCGAAACGGATTCAGCAAAGGAATGGAGGCAAAGGAATGAAGACAATTTGTTTCCCCGTCCCCATTCCTTTGCCTCCATTCCTTTGCCCAAAACTCCGCCGCCCCATTCCCGTGCGACAATCGGCCGTGCGACGCTCGGGTTCTCCTCAGGGCGGAGGCTACGGCTCGTTGACGGTTTTCACCCAGGTCCTTCAGGCCGCGGAAATGCGGGTCCGGTTTGGGGTGGGCGAATTTCCGGACCACCTTTTTTTGACTCCGCAAATGCCGCTCGGTGGTCCGCGTCCGGGCTGTTTGGAGCCGTGGCTGCGAGCGGACGTTTCTGCGGCCTGAAGGCCGCGCGCCGGTCGTCACGACTGCGCCGTTGCGGCTAAGTTTCACGCATCGCGCTGCCCACATTGGTCTTTGCTCCTTGATCCTTACCTTGAGCTTTGAGCTTTGAACTTTGAGCTTCCCACTTGAGCGACCCAGCCTCCGGGCACGTTCAATAATCACTCACCGATCCATCCGGCTGTTTCGGCAGCGGCCAGCGGAATTTCCGTTTCGGATCGGCGTTGACCTTGTCGAACATCGTTTCGTCGATGTCCACGCCGAGACCGGGGCCGGGCGGGAGCGTCGCGTAGCCCTCCTTGTCCACGGTCCAGTGGCGGATGGCGACGCCGGGCGGCATGAGATGGCCGTCGAGGTAGCCTTCATGAATGAGGAAGTTCGGAATCGCTGCGGTGGCGTGCAGGCTGGCGGTCAGGCCGAGTTCGGAGCAGGTGCAATGGGGAGCGATGGGAACGGTATAGGCCTCGGCCAGCGTGGCGATTTTCTTCATCTGACTGATGCCGCCCGTGTGCCCGCAATCGGGCTGGAGGATGTCGATGCAGCGTTCCTGCAAATACGGGATCATGCCCCAGATGGTGCGGTCGCGTTCGCCGGTCGCGAGCGGGATGCGGATGGCCTGCTTGAGGCGCTTGAAGACTTCGATGTTACCCGGCACGGCGGGTTCCTCGATCCAGAGAATGTCGTAAGGTTGAATCGCCGCGGCGAGCTGGATGAGCATCGGCGGCGGCACGGCGCAGTGCGCGTCGAACATCACCGTCCCGTCGGGACCGACCATCTGGCGGCTGTGGCGGATGTTGTTCACGAGGCGCTCGATGTCGGGGGGATTGCCGGAGAAAGGATGCGGGCCGCCGGTGCCGGTCTTGTGCGCCTTGAGCGAGGGATACATCCGAATCTTGTCCCGGCACGGACCGCCGAGCAGACGATAAACCGGGACGCCCCACAAACGACCGGTGATGTCCCACAGCGCCACGTCGATGGCGGAGATGACGTGCGTCATGAACGAGCCGCCGCGGATGTCGCGATGCGAACGATAGAGCTTTTGCCAGAGATGCTCGATGCGCGTGGGGTTCTCGCCATCGAGCAATTCAAACAGCGACCGCGCAAGCACACAGGCGATGTCGGGTTCGAGGCCGGTGACTTCACCCCAGCCGGTGACCTGGTGATTGGTCTCGACCTTGATGTAAGCCTTCGTGCCGACGCGGAAACCTTTAAGCGCGGAGATTTTGATCGTGCTGGTGCGGTCGGCGACGTTGGCGGCGGGATTGTCCGCGGCGAGCACGCGCTCGTTCAGCGCGAGCGCGCCGGCGGCAATCGCGGCGGTGGATGCGAACAGTTCGCGGCGGCTCAGGTGGGAGACTGATTGGGTGGGCATAACGGGTGACGGGAGGATGGGGGGCCGGACGAAACGGGGGAAGAGGATTTTGGGCGGCCTGGACTGGGAGGGCTAATCTCAGTTTCTGGCAGACGGTCTGGCTCCCGCTCCGCGCGGGTGGGGCAGGCATCCTTGCCTGCCAGTTCACGGGGCATCCCTGCCTCGTGTTCCCACCCGGTGACCTGCTCCGTCGTCGGGCGTTGGGAACGGGCGGCAGGATGCCGCCCGAACTGGCAGGCTGGAAGCCTGCCCCACCGCACCGGGGCCTCCGCACGCTCTGGCCTCCTTGCGGGACGGCGCCGACGCGCACTGATCGTTGCACGAAACTGAGATGCCCCGGACGCTCCCCCACCCGTCGTCCGCCGGGAATCCCCGTTTGACATCCGCCCGCCCGAACTCCACGTTGCCGCCCAATCTGCCCAGCCAAATTATTATGAAAACCATCCCCTGTTTCATCGTACTCGCCGCCCTCACCCTGACCGCCGACGCCCAGGTCAACGGCTCCCTCCTCAAGAACAAGGCCAAGAACACGCGCGACGCCAACAACGGGTTGCCACCAGCCGCCGCCCGACCCGGAGCGCCCGCTCCGGCCGCTCCCTCCGGTCCCACCTACATCGTCCCCACCGCGCCGCTGGCCACCGTCCAGTCGCAAAGCATCAAGCGGCTCGAAGCCGACATCGCCACGATGAAGAGCAAGACCGAGGTCACCGCCGAGCAGAAGTTGAAACTCAGCACCGACCTGCTGGCCGCCGCCGCCGGCGCCAAGCCGTCCGAAGAAGCCATTCGCAAGCTGGCCGACAGCCTCGGCCTCGCCATCGCCAACCAGAAAATCACCTCGCAAGACCAGGCCAAGCTCGCCCGCGATCTCCACGCCGTGGTGAACAGCGCCACCACGCCGGCGGATCAGACCGGGGCCATCATCAAGGACGCGAAGGAAATCCTGATCGTCTCCGGCACCGCGCGACCCGCCGCCCAGGCCGTCGGCGCGAACCTGCAGGCCATCGTCGCCGAGTTGCAAAAGAACGCCCCGACCGCCACGGCCGCGCCGGCTAAATAACGCCCGCGGTCTGCCCCTCGCTCGATTCCTTCCGCAATCGCCGCCCACCTGCCGCCCATGAAATCGCGCCGCGCCATGCCCGTTCTTTTCCTGTTCCTCTCTTTCCTTGTCGCTGTCAGCCACCCGGCCACCGCACAGGAGGCGGCGGGCGCGACCACCGGCGGGAGTTTCATGGCCTGGCCGCCCAAGACTTTTCTTCAGGCCATTCTCGGCAGCGTCGCCTTCGGCCTCGTCGGCATCGTCCTCGCCATCACTGGCTTCAAACTCTTTGATGCGGCGGTTCCGTTCAGCCTCGAAAAGGAAATCTGCGAAAAGGGGAACATCGCCGTCGCCATCGTGTCCGCCGCCATGATCTTGGGCATCTGCCTCATCATTTCCAAAGCGATGTCGTGAGCGTCCGCGCCTGCGGCCGTCCGAGCAGTCGCCACTTCGTCAGCAGTCCGCCAACCATGCGTGTCGGGAGGAAAAAATCCCGACGGGTCGTCCTGCTCATCACCGGCTCGGTGATGCTCGCGGCCTGTCAGAAGGAATCTCCGCCACCGCCCGCCGCCTGGGAAAACTTGGGCGATCCCAACGCGACGAACTACGCCGGCACCAATCAATTCGGTACCAATGCGCCCTCGGGGTCGGGCCAGCGCCCGCACTATTCTCACTCGATCTTCTACCCGTGGAAAGGATCTAACGGTCGCATCGGGACCGGCAGCGGCAGCAGCAGCGGCTCCGGGAGCAAGAGCAGCAATTCCTCCTCCACGTCGCGCCATGGTTTCGGCTCCACCGGGCATAGTTCGTCGGGGAACGGAGGCAGGTTGTTGACTGATGAATGGGGACAGGAAGGTGAAATTCGTCAGTCAAAACTCCGCGTCAGTTTCGCTCTCCGCGACCGCAGCTTTCCGTCCGCACTACAACCCGGCAAAATCCTCGCGCGCCGCGAGGCGTTTTCCCGGAGCGCGGCTGTGTGCGCGGAGCACCAGCCGCAGCAGGTTGGCCGCACGGGAAGCGCCTGATTTCAACGGGTGCCCACGCCGTTTCGCGGCCGCTGCGGCTTCGCCGCCCTGCGTCCTTCCAATCTCGGCGGTGTTTTGAAGCGCGTTCGTTGGACTGCGGGCACGGGACGGAGCACCGCAGAGATAGGAAAAACGCAGAGAGGGGAGGCACTTGCGAAACCCCGGCTTCACAGTTCCGGCTTTCCATCTTTTACCCCGCATCTTTTACCAGATGCTTGGGCCTGGGACACCGGGACACGATGCAGATGGTAAAAGATGGTGGGTAAAAGATAAACAAGCAGAGCTTCTGCAATTGGCTCAGGGGACTGGCGATTTCACCGTTCTGCCCGTCACGGCGCGCCGACTATTCCCGCCGTCGCGACGACAGAAACGCCAGACAGCCCAGCCACGCCCCGACCCCGACAGCCACCAGCCCGAGGCCCAATTCCAACATCCCCGGCCGCCCATCACCGCGCAGCAACAGCACGCCCACCAACCCGAGAAGCAGCAAGTCCGCAACAATCAAGGGCAGCTTCAACGACCGCCCATTCGGCGGCGTGTTCCGTCCGGCCGCTTCCACCGCAGCCGGCGCCGGCACCGGCGCGGTCACGTTGTGCTCGCGCGACGCCTCATCCCTCCCCATCGCCTCGCGCCCCTTCCCGCCGCGCAACAACGCGCCCACCCCGGGCGTGAGTGGCGGCGCAGCTTTCGGCACCTCGGCGGCAGGTGACACCGGCGTCGCAGGCGCTGCGTCCGCACCGAGCAGATTACCGAGCCCGCGCCCGAGCACCGTTTTCGCCGGCCGCGCTGGAGGGGATTCCATCATGGCTCCTCAAACAAATACTCGAGGTCCGTCTGCGACAAGCTGCGCGCGAACCCCTCCTCGCCGAGCACGTCCGCGATGGTCTGCGCCTTGCGTTGCTGGAGGTCGTAGATTTTTTCCTCGACCGTGCCCGGCGCGATCAGGCGGTACGCATTGACCGTCTGCGTCTGGCCAATGCGATGCGAACGGTCGATGGCCTGCGCCTCGACCGCCGGATTCCACCACGGATCGTAGAGCACCACGTAGCTGGCGTTGGTCAGGTTCAGCCCCGTGCCCGCCGCGCGCAGGCTCAGCAGGAACACACACGGATTCGGATCGTCCTGGAACGCCTGCACCACTTCTTGCCGCTCCTTCGTCATGCCGGTGAGCAGGTGAATCGGAATCTGCCGCGCCACGCACTCGGCCTCGAGCAGCTTGAGCATTTGTACAAATTGACTGAACACGAGCACCTTGTGGCCCTGCGCCAGCAACGGCTCGAGCAGCTCGAAGAGCGTGTCGGTTTTGCCCGACGCCGTGTCGCTGCCGACGAGCTGCGGATGACAGCAGATCTGCCGCAGCCGCGTGAGCGCCGCGAGCACGTGCATGCGGCTTTTGGCCACGCCCTGTTGCGCGACGGCCTGCTGGATCTGATCCCGGCTGCGGCGCAGCTCGGCGAGATAAAGCTTCCGTTGATCCTCGCCGAGATCGCAGTCGCGCCGCACCTCGATGCGCTCCGGCAAATCCTTCGCGACCTGGTGCTTCAAGCGCCGGATCATCAGCGGCCGCAATTTCGCCGCGAGCCGCCGCCGGCCGATGCGCTGCTGCCCCACCGCCGCCTCGTCCGTGCCGCGCGGCTCATAGACCTCGACGAACTTCTCCTGCGTGCCCAGATAACCCGGCTGGATGAAATCCGTGATGCTCCACAAATCCAGCAGTCGGTTTTCCAGCGGCGTGCCCGTGAGGCACAGGCGCTGGTCGGACTTAAGCTGCTTGACGGACACCGTCACCTGCGCGCTCGGGTTTTTGATGAACTGCGCCTCGTCGAGAATGACCACGCTGAACTGGAATTTCTGCAGCGCCTCGAGGTCGCGCCGGAGCAGCGCGTAGTTCGTCACGATCAAGTCGTGCTGCGGGATTTGTTTGCGCAAATTGTGCCGCGCCGCGCCGCTTTCCAGCACCAGCACCTTGAGATGCGGCGTGAAGCGCTCGGCCTCGCGCCGCCAGTTGTGCAGCACCGACGCCGGGCAGATGACCAGCGCGGGCTTGCGCTCGTGCCCCTTGCGTTCGCGCAGCCACGTGAGCCACGTCAGCGTCTGCAAGGTTTTCCCAAGGCCCATGTCGTCCGCCAAAATGCCGCCCAGTTTCGAGTCGGTGAGATGACAGAGAAACTCGAAGCCCTCGCGCTGATACGGTCGTAGCTCGGCCTGCACCAGCGCAGGCAGCGCCACCGCCGGCACGGCCTTGAAATTCGCCAACCGCTCGCGCAGCGCGACGATCTCGGAGTTGGAGGCGAACTTCTGGAAGCCGTTTTCATCCAGATGCGCCACCTGGTTCAGGTTTACCCGCTGCGGCACCGCGGAGAGATTGTCCACGCTCAGGTCCGCCATCGCCTCGTGCGCCGTCGAGACCGCGCGGCTGTCCAGCTCGACCCAGCCGGCGTCGGGCAGGTTCACGAACCGCCCCGTCGCGCTCTGCAACCGCTGCAAATCCGCCGGGCTGAGCTTCAGCCCTTCCTGCTCCCACTCGGCCGAGACCGTGAACCAGTCGATGCCGCTGCTGCGCACCACGATTTGCGGCCGCAACTGCCGCGGCGTGAGAAACAGCCGGTGAAACGCGGGATTGCCCAGATACTGCGCGCCCGCCGGCCGCTTCGACCACTGCTCGGCCAGCGAACTCAGAAACGTCTCGTTCGCGTCGCCCACCCACACGCCCGGCTCGGACGCAAACCAGTCCAGCCGCCGCAACCACGCCGCCGCCTCGTCCAGGCGCGGGTCCTCAAGCACCTGCGGCTGCGCATCGGCGCGCCCGTTCAGTCCCGGGCCGGCCTGACCGCCGCCGGCACCGCTGCCATGCACCGGCTCCGGCAGCCATTCGCGGCCGTTCCACTGCCACAGGCTCTGGTCGCGTTCGCTGCGCGCCAGCAGCCGGAGCCGCACCGTCGCATCGCTCATCTCGAACAAAAATTCCGGCACCGCCGGATGCACCGAGCACAGCTCCTCCCACTGTTTCCCGCTCGCCGCCTGCGTCCGCCGCAGGTTCATCCGCAGCCGCGCGCTCAGGCGCGTGACCGGCACCGCGGGCGACTGCGACCAATGACTGAGCAGCTCCTCCGGCGGCGCATTGCGGAGCAGATAAAACGCGCTGCCCACCAGCACCAACGGCGGCCGCCCGCCAAAGAACCGCGCCTCCTCCAGCGCGTGGTCAGTACCGTCCGGCAAGGTCAGCCGGTGCGTGAACTGCAAGCCGATGTCGCGCGGGTCCAGATGCGGTTTCAGAAACACCACCTCGCCGTGGAAGCTCGCGGGCGTGTGCTGCGCGACCAGTTCGATCCGCGGGTAATGCCCCCAACGCACCAGCCATTGCAACAACTCCGCGCCCGTCAGCGTGAGTTCCTCCACCTCGCCGTCGCGCCCTTCAAAAATCTGCGCCAGCCATTCGAGAAACTCCCAGTCCGCCGGCGCGAACAGCTCCTGCTCGTGCGTCGAGCGCGTCGTCAGCTCGACCAGCTCCGCGACCGTGCGCCCCTTCTCGCCTGAACGCGGCCGGAACAGATTGAACCGCACCGCCAGCGTGTGCAGCGCCGAATCCGCCGCCGGCCGCACTTCCCCCAGCACCCGCAACGACGCCCGCGGCCCGTCCAGATGCGCCGGCGCGGGCGGAAACATCCAGTGCTCCATCACCTCCATGACCTTCTGCTCCTGCTCGGCCTGCTCCATCTCGGCGAACCGCTCCAGATTCGCATGGCCGTTCAGCTCCGTCGGCACCGGCCGTTTGGCCCGCAGAAAAACCGCCGCCAACGCCTCGAGCCGCTCCGGCCCGCGCGCCGCCAGCACCCGCGGCCACCAGTCCTGCGCCGTGAAATCCTTCCGCGACAGCGACAGCTTCTCGAAATAATCCTCCAGCAGCAGCCACGCCCGCTGGCCGTCCGCACAGGTCGAAAAAATCCGCAGCAACTCCGCCCGCGCCGCGACCTTCTCCTTCGAGTCGGACAGCTCGCGCCGCAAATCCGCCAGCGCGCCATACGTCTGCGACAGCACCGAGTGGTGCGCGTCGTACTTCGTCGTGGCCAGCCGCGGGGCCTTGCCGTTCTTGGTCGAAATTTTTGCCATGTTACAAAACTAATTCACCGCCCCGGTCCGCCGGGGCTGGTCGTCACCCGGCCACAGTCTGTTTCCCATTGGCAAAACGCGCCGCCGCACATCCCTGCCGGCTTCCGCTGCCTCCCTGCCTCAGACCTTCCCGATCCATTTCCGGTCGTCCCACACCGCCTTCAGCGACGTGAGATTCCGTCCATCAAAAATATTCCCCGCCGCCGCGCCCAGCCGCCCGCGCTTCAGATTGTTCCACGCGTCGCTGGCGCTGATCGCCACGAACTGCAGCACGCTCGGGTCGCGGTAACAATCAATCATGCACCGTGTGCAGCCGTCGCGGATCAGCTTGCCCTGGTCGAACTCGTAAATGTTGCACATCGGCGTCTCCCAAAAGTGGCAGCGATACAGGTTCAAATGCCAGTCGAGATAGAAATATTTGTGGCCCCCGAGACAGCCGAACTTCTCCTTCTCCCCGCGCAGATGCCGCTGCATCTCGTCCAGCGACTCGGTCGGATTCACCACCGGGAACCCGCTGTTCCGCTTCATCCGCTTGATGTTCTCAAACAGCGCGATCAACTCCTCCCGGTTGAAATTCACCAGCCCGCTGTCGCTGAAACTCAGATAGCTGCTCTGCAACGCCGTCAGCGGATAGCTGAACGTGCAGCTCGTGAAACCCACCGACTCCAGAAACTCCGGCAGCTTCTCGTAATCCTCGATCAGCCGGCTCGCCGTGATGCTCGCCGTCGTCTGGATGCCCACCGATTGGAAAAACTCGTTCGCCCGTTTGATCTTCCGGCACACGTCCGGCAGCCCGCGGTTCTTCTCATGCTTCGCCACGTCATGCGCATCGATCGACATGATCACGCTCGTCAGCCCGTCGCCGGCCAGTTCGCGCATGTTCCGCTCGTTCCACAGCCCGCCGTTGGTGCAGATCATCGGGTGAATCCCCCGCTCCGCCGCGTATCGCACCATCGCCCGCAAATCCCGATGCACCATCGGCTCGCCCCCGACGAACAGCAGATAGCCGATGTGATTGCGCACACTGATGTCGATCACGTCCTGCGCCTCCTCGAGCGTCACGCTCCGCCGCGCCTTGGGATCAAACTTCGAGCGCGCGAATCCGCAGAACCCGCAGTCCGCATTGCAGATATTGGTGATCGCAAACTGGAGATACCCCGGCCCGCCATGCTCCAGCACCTCGCCCAGCAGCCGGAAAACCCCCTTCTTCGGCCGCACCACCGGCTGTGAAAAATCCGTCGTCCGACGCGCCGCCGCCACGGCGGACGGGGCGGCGGGGGTGTGAGAAGTAATCGCGCTCATTCCAAATTTTGCCCATCATCCGACACGCCCACCCTGCGTTTGTCAGCAACGAAAATGGTCCGCGTTGGAATTCCGGGCGCTGGGAAAAACTATCCGCCAAAACCTGCCCGCGCTTAACTGCGGCCGGCAAAACCAACCATGAGCCTTCGCACCGAACATCTCGCCCGTTGCGTCCAGACCTTGGAAATATCGCTGGCCCGGCTGGAGTCCGCGGAGGCCGGCACCATTGATTACGAGATTTATCGCAACGCCGTGGTGAAAGGAATTGAACTCACCCTCGAAACCGCCGGCAACCTGCTGCGCAAAGCGATCAAGGATTACGTGGGCAACCCCCGGGCGGTGAATGAACTCACCTACAAGGACATTTTCCGCCACGCCGCGAAACACGGCTTGCTCGAACCGGCGCTGATCCAGCGCTGGTTCACCTACCGGGACAATCGCAACGACACCGCGCACGATTACGGCGTGGCCTTGGCCGAAGAAACCCTCCGGCTGCTCCCCGCCTTCATCGCCGACGCCCGTTCGCTGGAAACCATCCTCCGGGAGAAACTGGGCCATGCCGAAACTTGATCTGCCGCCGGGTTGGTTGCGGATCGTCCGGGAACTGCTCGCCACGCACGTCCCGGATGCCGTCGAGTGGGCCTACGGCAGCCGGGTCAGCGGCGGCTCGCATCCCGGCAGCAACCTTGATCTCGTGCTGCGCCACCCCGGCGATCTCCGCGCCGAGCATTCCGGGCGGCACCGGCTGCTCGCTGCGCTCCACGAGAGCGACCTTCCCATCCTCGTGGAAGTCCACGATTGGGCGCGCCTCCCGGAGAGTTTTCACCGCGAAATCGAGCGCGCGCACCTGGTCGTGCAGGAACCGGCGCTCGCGGGCGCAGGTCCCACCAGATCGTAACGCTGCATCCGACCAGACCAGTCAATCGCCGCTGCGCGGAGGCCGGCTAGGGGATGGGCACGAAGCGGAAGTTCGGGTTGTCGCGCGATGGCGGGCGGCGACGCTTCAACCTGGAAACGGCAGTCGGGTTGAACCACGAAAGACACGAAAGACACGAAAAGCCGGAAAAAAGGGAGGAAACGTGGTCGCTCAACATCCCAGTAACTCACCCGCCATCCCGATCAACCCGCCGACGACCGCGCCGAGCACTGTCAGCAGGAACGTGATCCCGCAGCCGGCGAGGCCCAGCAATGAAGCGGGAGCGGGCGTTGGCGTGGGTGGTGGCGAGTGGCTCATTTTCCCAGCGGCGCTTTCAAAATCTCCACGCCGTCCGCGATCACGGTGAGCGCGCCGCCGGAGACGGTGACATCGAACTTTTTCGCCCCTGTGGGAACTTTGGCGGCCTCCTTTTCGTTCACGAGCACCTGCTCTCGGTCGATCACGATACGATGATCGGTGAGGTGCAGAACAAATTTATCCTCCTCCGTTTTTGCGAAGGTGGCCGGCCTGTCCGCGATGAGATGAATCTCGCGGCCTCGGTTGCTCAAGGTGATCACGGAGTTTTCCCGGACGCTAGGTTTGCAGCCGGCCGCGGCGAGCAGCGTGCAGCAGGCGAACGTGATGAGGCTGGTGTGGTTTGTTTTCATAAAATCACCCTCGCGATGGCTGACGCGATTCCCTTCGCGCCTTCCGTTTCTGATACAAGTCCCCGGCGATGAAGCTGCACGCGAAGAGAACTGCGATGTCGGCGAGGAGGGAGCGCCAGTAAAAGCCGGGATAAAGCAAATCCCGGTTCGAGGATTTGGAACCCTGGGCGTAAGGCAGGCCGACGACCCAGAACGTTTTCGGAAACCCAACTTCGTATGCGTCCGGAGTGCCTGATTTGGGATCGGGAGAGTTATGGGTAAAGAAATACGAACTGACGTTGACCGCGATGAAAAGGCCGAACGCCACGAAGAATCCGGTGAAGAAGTGTCTGTTGAACGTGAACGTCAGCAGGCCGGGTGGTTTGGTGTCAGGATTCATCGGTCAGGCGGGAGAGAATGCGAATTTGGAGCAGTGGTTTCAGTTTTTGGCGAATGAGCGCTCGCTGGCCGGGCTGTGAGCGAAGTCAATCCGCCCCAGTCGCCTCCCGCATCCCGGGAATTTGGGAGGGCGAAGATTGCGAACCCGCCGATGACCATGGCGACTAGCATCGCCACGATGCCCAGGGCGAGCATCACATTGGCGGCCCGACGCGTGTTCGTTGGCGAGGCGTTGGTCATTTGTTGAAAGGGGTTTCCATAATCATCGCGCCATCCCCCTTCACGGTGAGCCCGACGCCGTCAAAGATAACCTCGAACTTTTTCGTGCCCGCCGGGACCGGCGCATGAATGGTTTTGTCCACGAGCACGCGCTCTCGGTCGATCACGACTTCGTGGCCGGTCAGCTTCACGGTGAACTTGTCTTCTCCCGGTCCCACCCAAGCTCCGCCTTCTGCGCGAACATGTATGTGCCGGTCGCCGCTGATGGATTGGATGTCGGACATGCCGATGGGTTTTGGTTTGCAGCCCACGGCGGCGAGCAGCGTGCAGCAGGCGATGATGATGAGGTGTGTGTGTTTTGTTTTCATAAAAGCGAGCGCGGCTCATTCCTCCGTCCAATAGAGCCGGTAATCGCCGTAAAAGGTGCCCTCCATCTTCGGGCCGGAGCTCGACCAACTCTGGTCACCGCGCCACATGCCCGGAGCGGGAACCCAGTCGGTCTGGCGGTGATTGAGGAAGTATTTTCCTTCCTCCTTCCACAGCTCGATCATGTGGCGGCACTCGCCGGCGGTGCGAAAAATCTCCTCCGGGAGCGCGCCGGGCCGGATGGTGGGCAGGATGTCCTGGGGGACGATGCCGCCCAGCTCGGCCACCATTTTGCGGGCGAGTTCGAGGCACTCATCGGAGAAAGGCTCGATGGTCACGAGCACGTGGCCTTTCTCGTTTTTTGCGATCTTCGTGTGCCGCCGCTCCAGCGCGTGCGCTTCGCCCGCATATTTCTGCATCACCTTGTTTGCCTCCTCGGCCTGCCGCTGAGGCAGCTTCAACTTGCGAATGGTATCCGCGGTCAGTTGCGGGCCATTCGGCCCCTTTTCAAACGGGCGCGGCTGATGCCAGGTGACGGCCGTGCCCCGCGGAAGGTGGGTGAGATCGGTGATGAATTTCTCCAGCGTGCTGACGATTTCTTCCGCGGACGCCTTGTCGATTTTGTATTTCAGCTCGCGAACCGGATCGATCACTGGGGCCAGTAAAGTCGAATAGGTCATGCCCCCCGTGTTGAATTCCTTCACCATCTGCGCGGCGCGCTCGCGGCCCTCGGGCGTGGACGCAGCGGCGACGAGCGCGGCGTGGGCTTCGGTCACCGAGCGATGGCCTCTCAAGTCAACGGCGAGCTGCTTGCCGAGCGCAAACTGCGCAAGCTTCGCCGTGACGTATTCCCGGTCGGTCACGTTGCCGCCCAGTCCCGGACCATCGCCGAGTTCACCCGCGCGGGCCGGATTGAACCGCGCGCGGATGAGCACCGCCGAGTTTGGCCAGCCTTTGAGCAGTTCCGCCTCGCTCCAGCCGGGCACAAACTCGCTGAGGCTCGTGAGTCGGTAGCCGACCATGGCGAGGATCGTGACGGTTTCGCCCGGACGCGGATGCCAGCCGCCTTTCGGCGGATAATCCCACGTCGAGTTGATCGAACCGAGCTCCTTGAAGATGTTCGGCCGCCACGCGCCGCTGGTTTCGCCGGTGCCATTCGGACCGCCGCAGCGCATGTTCCAGTCGTAGCGCACCTTGCCCTTGCTCTCCACGCTGGCGACATCGCCGTTCATCGTCGTCAGCCGCAGCGCCGCCTCCAGCGGTGCGCCGACTTTCGGCCGCGCGAGGAAGTCGAAGCGATCGACGATCTCCAGCTTCCCGTCGCGCCAGACTTCGAGCCAGACGTTCAGCGTGTGATCGGCGGGGCCGGAAAACTGGAACGCGTAATCCTGCCGGCCCGGTGTCAGCGTTGTGGGAAGCTGCGAACGGTCCTGCTGGATGGCGAAGCGCAGATCCTGCGCGGGTGCCAACGGCGCCGCCGCCGGTTTTTTCGACGCCTCGCCCGTTTTCGGCGCAGCCGGGGTTTTCGCCGGGATGGACTCCAGCTTTTTCAGGAGGTCATCCGGCTTCCCGTCCGCGGCGAAGGTGATGCCGGCGTCCTTCAGCATCTGCTCCGCTTTTGCGCGCTCGGCGGCGCTATTTTTGATCCGAGACGCGATCTGCTCGCGGAGGTTCCGGGCGTCGGTGAAGGGGCCGAGGACCGCGCCGAAGGATTCGCCGAGCCGGAGCAGCGTAGGCGAGGGTTCCTCGTTGTCGTTCCAAGCGTTGAAACTGGTAATCGTTCCCTCCCACTTGCGTGATTCCGGCACCGCCTCGACGCGGGCTCGCAGGATCATGGCGGCCTCCCAGCGCCCGGCCCGCAGACGGTCCTCGGTGACCGGGTTTCCGTCGATGGACTCCTTCCCCCCGACGATTTCCAACAGGTTCACAGTCTCGCCGACTTTCGGCGTCCATCTTTTGACTCGGTCCAGGTCAACGGACGTGGCCAGACCCTCGAAGAAATTCGGCCGCCACCGGCCGCTGGTCGAATTCCCCGTGCCATTGTCGAAGAGCCAGTCGATCCGCACCTGTCCCTTGGTCGCGGGTCCGGCGATGTTCCCATCGTTGAAGATGACCTGCAGGGATCGCTCCAAACGATCTCCGCGCCTGGCGACATAGGCGGTGTTGCAATCCCGGTCGATGGTGCGTTCGCCACCCTTCCACCACTCGATCCACACGTAGAGGCGGTGATTCGCCGGCGCGGAAAACGTATAGGCGTAGTCCGTGCGGCCCGCCGTGCGCGTCGCGGGGATGCGCGAACGATCCTCGCGAAATTCCGGGCCGGAGCTGAAGAGCTTCGTGAATTTCGAAGCCACGCTCCGATCGCCGGTCGGCTGCAAGACTTTCTCCGGGTGCATCACGGTGCGGATGGTGCAGACGATGAGCAACAGACCACCCCACACGCCGACTTGCTTCCACCAATTGCGCCACCACGCCGGATCGCGCGGCACCTTGCCCTGATCCTCGCGACTGATGCGCCACAGCGCGCCGAGGGCGATGCCCGACACGACCACGGCGAAGAACGACCACGAGAAGAAGTTCAAGTTCGTGCTGAAACCCGACGGCCCGCTCTCGCTGACGTAGAGCGGATCGAGCGCGCCGACGGTGATGAGCTTCGTCGGCCCCGCGCCGGCCGCCGCCGTCTTCGCCTGGAAGCTAAGGCCGAAAGCGAACCCGAAGAGGGACAGCAGCACGAGGCAGGCGGCGAGCAGAGTTCGCGGCCCTGGGGCGGTGGCGGCCGCTGCGGATTTGCCCGCAGGCTCCACGGCTTTCCCGCGCCGCACCGCCCAGCGCAGCGACAGGAGCAGCAGCCCCAGCGGAATGCCGAGCAGTCCTGCGCTCATGGTGATGAGATGCACCGGCTGGTTTTCCTCCGGGACCAGGAAGGTTACCGCCAGCATCACGACCAGCCAGACGCCGGTGAAAATCAGCATCGGAATGCCGACCTGCCGCGCGTAGCCGGGCTGCGGCGTCATGAAGAAGCCGAGGAAATTGTTCAGGTGGTTGAGCGGGGCCGGCGGCGCGGATGGCGGCGGCACGGTCGGCGACGCGGGCGCGGGTGAGTCAGACGGTTTTTTGGGAAACAACGCCTGCACCTCCGGCCGGCTCAGGCGGACCAGTGCCCAGATGCCGACGGGAATGCTGACGAAGTTCAGTGACAGCAGGGAACCAATCGCCGCGGCCCGGCTGCCGGCGAGGCTCTCGTGATGCAGCATCTGCAACGCACCGCGGAAAATCAGAAACGTGAGCGCCGCGAAAAACAGAAATCCCGCCTGCACGAGCGAGCAGATGACTGGATGCTGCTTCCACGAGGATTCGGGGAACCACATGAGCCAGAAGCCAATCACCATCACGGCATTGATCGCGCCGACGACAAACAGTCCGATGGCACAGCGCCGCACCTCGCTTCGCACATCCGGCACGCCGCGCCGCCGTGTGCTGAAGAGCGCCGCGCCAGCCACCAAGGCGCAGAGACCGGCCAGCGCGGACCCGGTTGCAAAGTCGGGTTTGATGCCTCGGAGGGCGAGGCCCGAGCTGTCGTAACCTCTGTCCGTGACGACCAGCCAGGGCTGGACGGCACCCATCCGCAGCTCGCTCTGAATGGGATGGGGTTTGTCGTGATAAGTGACCTTTTCGAACCAACAGAAAACCACCGCCCCGGCGATCACGACCATCCACAGCAGCAGGCGGAGAAAGGTGCGCAGCGGTGTCTCGACATTGGCCGCCCCGGGCTGGCTTTCGATGGTTGGTACGGCGCAGTCGCCCTCTTTCTTGGTGCTTGGGAAGGGCGGAACCGGTGAGGCAGCAGGTGGTGTCGCGGGCGCTTTCGCACCGGGCGTGCTCGTCACATTTTCCACCGCCGTCTTCACCTCGCTCACCTGTTGGTAGCGACGGGCGACGTCACGCTCCAGCGAGCGCAGGACGATCTCGTCCAGCCGCACGTCGATCTGGACTTTTTCCGACGGCGTGGCGAAGCGGCCCAGCGGCAGTTCGCCGGTGAGCATTTCGTAGAAGACCACGCCGAGGGAATAGATGTCCGCGCGGTGATCGACGGACTTGGCGTTCTCGAGCTGCTCGGGGGCCATGTAGCGCGGCGTGCCCATGCCCACGCCGGTCACGGTGATCGAGGGGTCGTCCGGCTCCGCGCCGAGGAGCTTGGCCAGGCCGAAGTCGGCGATTTTCACGCGGCCTTTTTTGTCGAGCAGGATGTTCTCCGGCTTGATGTCGCGGTGCATGATGCCCTCGTCGTGCGCGAACTGCAGCGCGTCGCAGAGCTTGGGAACGATGGCCAGCGCCTGCGCCGCCGTGAGCCGGCCCGCGCGCATCGCCTGCCGCAGGTTCGCGCCATCGACAAACTCCATCACGAAATAGAACCAGTCGCCGGCCTGCCCGAAATCGTACACCGCCACGATGTTCGGATGATTGAGCTTCGCCAGCGCGCGGGCCTCGCGGCTGAAGCGCTCGGCGAATTTGGGATCATCGGCCACCTCCGGCAGCATCACCTTGAGCGCGACGATGCGGTCGAGCTGCGGCTGGCGGACCTCATACACCGCGCCCATGCCGCCGACCCCGATGAGCTTGCGGACCTCGAACTGCGGAAACCGCGCGGCCACCGCGGCGAGCGCGGGCGCGGTGGGCGGGGCCGTCTTGGCGCGGCGCGGCGGCTCAGTGGGCGCGGAGGCGGAGTCACGCAGCGCGCCCTGCTGGAGCAGGCAGCGCGGGCACAGGCCGACGGGGGCATCAGCCGGCAGCGGGGCCTGGCATTCGGGACAGAGACGAGTCGTTTCCATAACAGTGTTTTTCGTTTCACCCGCTACAGAAGAATTTTTCGGGAAAGGTTACGGAAAATCTTTCGACTCACGTTCGGATCAATGGGATGGCGGAGGATGGGCCTGGGGCGTCCGGTCGGCAATCAAATCGACAGGGCAGGGAGCACCGCGTTGGGAATCCCGATTGATGGCCGGGATTCTGGTCTCATACGCGTTCTCCGCCGTGTCTGGGCCGGTCGGTGGCGGGCCGCACGCATCGGCCGACCCGCCGAAGATTTCCCGCAGCCGCCGGATGGACCACGCTCGTCGGTCGTTCGCCAACGGCTTCCAGCGGTCGCAGTTTGCCCCAAGCACACCATGGCGGAAACCTCGCTCTTCATTTTGCGCGCGCCTCGGCGCAGAGATTGTTGAGCCGGCGGGCGAAGGCGGGCGCGCAGGTTTTTTGGTCCTGCCAATGCGAGCAATCGGGTTGTCGCCGACGCGGTTCGCCACCTCGATCTGCGCGTGCTGCTGGTCGCCCCGGTGGCGCAACGAAGGGTGGATTTCGCGCGCCTGGCTGGTATAAAGCCGCCATGCAAAAAGCACCGGCTCCCAAATTGCGGCAGCGTTCTGAAAACGCCATCTTGGACCAGGCGATCCAGCAGCTCCTCAGCGCCACGAAAGCGGCGGCCAAAAAGCAGGGCGAGCCGGTGGATCACGCGCAGTTGCGCAAAGAGGGCTACAGCGAGCGCTTCATCGACAAGGTGGAGAACGCCTGACGGGTCAGTCGTTGCGGCGCAATCGCATGAACTCGCTCACCTTGATCTCCAGCAGCGGGGCGGCTCGCCGGGCGAGCGTGAGGGCTTCGGCGTAGGTCAGATTTGCCGCCAACACGCGGACGATTTGGGTCGTGGTCAGACCCTTGGATTTCGCCAGTTGAATCGCGGCGGCGAGGTCGGTGTAGCGGAGGAAGCTCTCACTCATGGCGTGAAGAATATCCGCAGTTGTTGGCGGCGGGCTGGTGGAGAGCCGGGGTTGGCAGGCAGTCCGGGGTGCCAAAGCCCGTGGTCTCCGCCTCGACTTCGGCGGTCTTCGCCTTCCCCTCAGTGCTTCGTTCAAAGGACCAAGGGCGGACCAGTTGGGGCGGCGTCCAGAGCATAAAAATCAGGCGGTAAAGTTTTCTCCGTTCCGGTGGGCGTGGTCGGAGCGCGGCACGCCGAAAAGCTCGGTCAACCCGGTGAGAAAGAGCCGGGCATTGGCGCGCTCGCTGGCCGCGGCATTGGACCAACGGGCGATGAAACGGTCGGCGGGAGTTTGAGCTTCAGGCGTGGCCACGGGCGGAGAGTGGCAAAGGGCGCGTCCGGCGGCAAGGCGCGCGGCATTCGGGACTGGGGCGACTGGGGAACGGCGGATGGGCGGGCCGCCCAATCCGGCACGCGGGCCGCGGGCGCTCCCCAGGTCACCAAGCTTTGCCCGGCTCCGGCGCTCGAGTTTATGCCTTGATCCGCCTGGGCATCGCCGGACAGAGAGCGGAGGCCTTCACTTCGGTGTCCCCGCCGCCTTTGAGGAAAAAATGCAGCGCCCCTTTCTGGTCGCAGAACCAGACTTCGTCCGCCCCGGCCTCAAAATAGAGGTCGCGCTTGTTCTCCAGTTCCTGCCGCGTGTTTTTCGGGGAAATGACCTCCACACAAATCTCGGGCGCGATGGTGAGGACGTCGCCTTTGAGACCGCGCTTGGTTCTGCCTTCGGAGATCCAGGCCAGGTCCACGCCCTTGACGCCATCGCTGGTGAGAATGGCGCACTCGGGCAGGGTGCGTCCCTGCGGCAGCAATTCGAGCAGGTGCGCAAAGATTTCCGCCTGGCGCGTGGAGTGGGAAAACCCGGGAGGTGGCATCATAATGATGTGTCCGTAGCGGTTGGTCTCGATGCGGTCCGGCAGCCGCTGCAGGGTCGCATCGGCGCACACTTCCGCCCAGCGCTCGAGATGAAACGCCTGGGCGTCCTCGATGTTCGGAAGCTCCAGCAGGGTGCTCATGATGCGGGAGGATACGAGTTCGCGGTGCTCGGGCAAGCGGCGGTTTGCCAACCGGAACCGCGACCCCGCCAGTCTTTTGCAAAGCCGACTTCGCCCTCGTAGCCAAGGAGCGGATGCCGTCCGGCCGCGCTGAGTTCAAGCTGCCCGGCGAGCACCCTGGCGGCGACTTCGCTCGCCCGCCGCGGTTACCGCAACTGGTCGGCGAGTTACTCCCTGGGGAAAACGAAGTTCACCCCGCGCCCCGAAAACCTACCCGCGCCCGGCGCAGAGCTCGCGCCACCGCGATAAACTTGGAAACGGCAGTCGGGTTGAACCACGAAAGACACGAAAGACACGAAAAGCCGAAAAACATAGGGTGGAAGCGTGGTCGCTCGACATCCCAATAACTCACCCGCCAGATGACTAACCCCGATTCCGCCAGCCCTTCTCCTTTCGTGCCTTTCGTGTCTTTCGTGGTTCCGACGGCATTTTCCAGGATAACCGCTGCCGCAGTCGAATCCGATGCTGCCTTTACGCCCCCACCGAACCGGAAACCGCTCCGGCGGAATCCGTCCCGACCCGTCGCGGGATAAATCACATGAGGCAGGTCGCCGAGGGTTCAAGCGTCCGGCACCAACACCGGCCGCCAGATCGGCGGCGTGCTGTCGCGGCGGGCGAGCATTGGTTGGCGCAGATTCCGGAGCGGACGACCACTCGGGGCTGGGGAAACTTTGGCTTTTTGCGTGGCAGTTAAGCTCCGGGCACGCACCGGCAGGACGGGGTCTGGTTCACACGGATACTCACCCCGGGGCAACCGAGTGGTGCCCGTGCGCCACGCAGGCGCGGGGAGCTGTCGGCCGGCTGGAACAGCCCAAGCCGACGGCTCCCGTGTCCACCTGCGTTCCCGCGGCGAGTCACGATGGCGAGCGATCAGTAATCGCCCGCCCAAGGTCCGCCTCCGTCACGCCGTTACGACGTCTTGCGGGACGCGGCGGGCGCCGCCTTGGGCTTCTCTTTCTTCGGCTTCTTAACTTCTTTTTTGTGACTGTTGTTTCCTTTGGCCATAATGATCTCCGGTTGAATGTTGGCCGCCAGACAACCCGGTCCGCCGCAGGTTTACAATAGCAGACGCGCAGGGATTCTCGTTCGCTGCCCGGCACAGTGCGCTGGGACTCGCAGTCACGGAGACCAAACGACGGCCGGATAGATGGCAAAGGAATGGAGGCAAAGGAATGGAGGCAAAGGAATGAGGAACGGAATCTCCGTCCCCCCATTCCTTTGCCTCCATTCCTTTGCCGACCTCAGACGAATACCCCGGAAGGAGCCGGCTCCCAATTTCAGGCAAACACATCCCGCACCGCCTTGCCCTTACCGTCCTCCGTTGCGTAAAACGGCCGCCCCTCGATGTCGAACGCCGTCTTCGGGTTGACGCCCATCGCGGTGAAAATGGTCGCGTGCAAGTCCATGACGGGCACGGGATTTTTCACCGCCAGCAGCGGACGCTCATCAGCGGTCGCTCCGTAAACGAAGCCGCGTTTCATGCCGCCGCCGAACATCACCACGCTCGTACCGCCGGTGAAATGCCGGTGCAGCCCGTAGTGTTTGCGTTCCTTCAACGTCTCGCTCGGCGCGGTCGCCTGGTCGCGCGCGTTCGAGCCGGGGACGCCCTCGACCATCGCGTCGCGGCTGAACTCGCTGGCGATGACGACGAGCGTGCGGTTCAGGAGTCCGCGCGTCTCAAGATCGCGGATGAGCTGGGCAATTGGCGCATCCATTTGTTTGTGCATGCCGGCGACCGTGTCGTGGCCGTTGGCGTGCGTGTCCCAGTGCAGAAACGGTACGTACTCAGTCGTGACTTCAACAAAACGCGCGCCGTTCTCGACGAGGCGCCGCGCGAGCAGACAGCCCTGGCCGAAGCGGCCGGTGTTGTACTTCGCGTAGCTCTCCTTCGCTTCGAGCGAGATGTCGAAGGCTGTGCGCTCCTTCGCGCTGAGCAGCCGGTGCGCGTTGTCCATCGAGCGCAGCAGCGATTCCTGCTGGTGATCGCTCAGGTATTCGCGGTGCGGATTCCGGTCCACGAGTTTGCGATAGAGGCTGTAGCGATTGTCGAAACGGCCCGGTTCCATGCCCTTGGGCGGGCGCACGGACTGCGCGGCGTCGTCGGGATACGGCAGGTTCATCGGGCCGAATTCGCTGCCGAAAAAGCCCCCCGTGGTGAACGCCTTCAGCTCTTCCTGTTCGCCCACGCCCTCGAGCCGCTGACCGACATTGATAAATGCCGGCATCACCGGATTGCGCGGTCCGAGTACTTTACCCATCCACGCACCGAGATGCGGACACGCCACGGTCTGCGGCGGCACGTAGCCCGTGTGCCAGTGATACTGATGCCGCGAATGGAGAATGTGTCCGAGGTCCGGCTGCGTGGCGCTGCGGATGAGCGTCGCGCGGTCCATGACCTGCGCGATGCTCTCGAGGCCCGCGCAAATTTTCACGCCGTCCACCGACGTGGGAATTGCCGGGAACGTGCTGAGAATGTTCTTCACCGGCGCGCCGACCTCGAAGGGCTGATAGCGCTTCGGATCGAATGTGTCCGGGGCGGCCATGCCGCCGCCCATCCAGATCAAAATGCACGCGTCGGCGGTGGCCTTGGGATGCGTGATCTTCTCGCCACCGGGCGTGGCGGCGAGCAGGCGCGGTGCGCCGAGGGACATGGTGGCGGTGGTGGCGGCGGCGAGCTTTTTGAGGAAGTCGCGGCGCGTGTCGTGGGGGTCGAGGGGCAGTGAGTTCATGGGTGGAGGGGGAAAGTAATTAGTAATTAGTTTGTGGGGTTCGGTGGCAACGGTTCATTCAATGGCGGTTTGACGGCGGAGGGGTGGCTGGGTGGTCAGGGAATTTCATTTCCAGGGATTCAACACTTTGCAGCCCATGCGCTCGAACGGGCTGACATCCCGGGTGACCATTGTGAAGCCCCGCGAGAGCGCGATGGCCGCGATGAAGGAATCGCGCAGGGGCAGTGGCTGGCGCACCTCGGCGGTCACTTGGCCCCACTTCGCTGCGGCGCGGGAGTCGAAGTTCAGGAGGCGGTAGCGGCGTGGGAGGTCGTTGGCGAAGGCTTTGATCCGCGCGTAGTCGGGATGCCCCGTCGGTAAGAGATGAAAGCCCTGCCACACCTCCCCCAGCGAAATTGTGGTTGTGAAGAGCCGCGCCGAGTCATGGGCATCGTGCCAAGCCATCACGTTGGCATTCGCACGCGGCTTGCTGAATTCACTCACCACGTTGGTGTCGAGGACGAAGTTCACAGCTTCACACGCTGCACGAGATCATCGGGCATTCGCGGCGGTTCCCAGTCCGTGGTTCTGCGAATCGAGTCATACCAGGCGTTCAATTCCGCGATCGTCTGCTGGCGTTTGGGCTTGCGACGCGGTTTGGCCGGCGGCTTGGCGGCGCGGGGCCGCGGCTTCATTTGTGCCAACCAGTCAAGCAGCGCCGAGGCCTCGGTTTCCGAGAGGCGCTGCACTTTTTTCACGGCGAGTTCCACGGTGCTCATGGGCTGATAAATCGCTGAACGAGGATGGTTTTACAAGCTCGCGGACCATCGCAATGGGCCGGGATTTCCAGCGCGCCATCCCCTTTTGCCAACGCCTCGGCCTCTTAGGTATCGCCGGGCCGTGCGGCCGGACGGGCACGAGGCGGAGCGGGAGGCCGCCCGTTTTTCGGCGATCAAACGTCAGGGTTCGGGCTTCGCCTTGGGTGGCGGAAGCACCACTTTCATCCGCATGTCCACGCTGTCTCCGCCCAGCTGAACCTCCGGGGTGAGCTTCACGGAAATCCCCTCCCCGTCGGCCTGGCCGCCGATTGAAATCGTGGCCTCGCTGCCGGAGCGCGTCACGAGGCGTGGGCTGGTGAGCACATCCACGCCGGTCGTCTGGGTCAGCGCGCGTACCAGTTCGGCACCGGCCTCCGGCGAAAAGGTGGAATAGCGCTCCGCGGCGCGGACCTCGGTGCGGAGTTCCTTCAGCCCCAGCGTTTCCACAGCGGCTTCCGGCACCTCGACGAACCGCGCGGCAATCACGACATTGCCGTCATCCAACCGCGTGGGCGTCAGCAAGGTGAATATCCGTTTCCCCGCGGACTGGGATTGCCAGCCACCGCTCACCATCGTCTCGCCGAAACTCAGGCGCACGGTCGCATCGAGGGTCAACGGGGCCGAACTGTCATCAACTGGCGGAGGTGGCGGGGGCACGTCGGCCAGCTTCCGAATCTGGGCGCGTGGCGGGGTGGACGACGATTGCGCCCGCAGCCGGCGCAATTCCGCCGCGTCCGCGCGCAGTTTGGCCAGGTCGTTGGGATTGGGCACATGGGAGGCGAGTGCGGCGATTTCCTTGCGCTGCGTGGTGTTCTCGGCTTCGAGCCGAATCAGTTGGTCGCCCGCCTGTTGCGCGCGTTCGCGAAGCGCCGCCAGTTCGTTCCGCGCAGTCCGTTGCTCGCGCACGGCGTTGATCGCCACGAAGACGGCGACCAGTCCGATGACCAATGAAATTGCAGTCACTCTCATAAGCGTCGGCAGCTAGCCGCTCCCGACCAGTGATTATCTCAACGCCCTCACCGCAGCCGTCGCGAAATTCACGACCCAGCCCGGGAAGAGTCCGAGGAAAAGCATCCCCGCCGCGCACGCCCAGAGGCACAGCCGCATCGGCGTCGAGATGGCGATGGGCGAGAGATCGGTGACATCCTTCGACCAGTAGATCGCCTGGATGACGCCGAAATAATAGTAGAGCGAAATCACCACGCCGAGCACCGCCGCGCCGAGCAGCCAGTAGTAGCAAGCATTGCCCGAAGCCTGTTCCACGACGGATTTCAGCAGCAGGAATTTCCCGAAGAAACCCGCCAGCGGCGGCACGCCCGCGAGCGAAACCATCGCCAACGTGAGCATCGCCGCGAGCATCGGCGATCGCTGGCTGAGGCCCGCCAGCGCCGTGATGTCTTCGCCTTCGACCTGCCGCAGCACGAGCGTCAGAACGAGGAACGCCGCCAGCACCGTGAACACGTAACCGGCCAGATAATAGAGCAGCGCCGACTGTCCCGCCGCGCTCAACGCCGCCACGCCCAGCAGCAGATAGCCCGCGTTCGAGATGCTCGAGTAGCCCAGCAGACGCTTGAGATTCCGCTGCGGCAGCGCGCACAAATTGCCATAGAGAATCGTGACGCCCGCGAGAACCATCAGCAGCGTCGGCCAGTGCGCGGTGATCTGCGGCGCCGCACCGAACAGCACGCGCAGCAGCAGCACGAAGCCCGCCGCCTTCGATCCCACCGCGAGGAAAGCCGTCACCGGCGTCGGCGAGCCTTGATACACATCCGGCGCCCACATCTGAAACGGGAACGCCGCAATCTTGAAACCCAGCCCCACGATCACGAGCAGCAGGCCGATGAGGAAAATCTTGTTCGTCACGAACTGCGGCGCGACCACCGCAATCTCGCCAAAGTTCAACTTCGCCGTCGTCCCGTAAATCAGCGCGATGCCGAACACCATGAACGCCGACGAAAGCGCGCCGAGGATCAGATACTTGACGCCCGCCTCTAGCGACAACGCGCGGTTCCGCTGAAAACTCGTCAGCACGTAAAACGTCACCGTGATCAATTCCACCGCCACGAACAGCAGCGCGAAGTCATTCGTGGACGCGGCGAACAGCATCCCCGCCAGCGCGAACTGCACCAACGCGAAGAACTCCGACAGGCCCGCTTGCAGCTTGTCGAAAAACTCGACCGCCATCACCAGCACCACGACGCCGGAAAAGAGGAACAGCCGCTTGAAGAAAACCGCCAGCGTGTCCTGCACATACATCTTGCCGAACGCGTGCGTCGTCTCCGGCACCGCCGCGAGGCAACTGCCGAGCAGCAGGAGCAGCAGCACACCCGCCGCCGCGTAGCCCAGCGTGCGACGGCGCTCCACCGGCAGCCACAGGTCCAGCAGCAACAGCCCGAGGCCGAGCACCACCACCACAATTTCGAGCACCAACGGATTGTTCATGAAAATGTCAGTTTCAACGCGCCCGCACCGCCAGCGCCGCCGTCGGAGCTTCCGCCGTCTGCGCCGCAACGGCCTTGGTGGCGGGCTTGAGCAATGCCGCCACGCTCGGCGTGATCTTCCGCGTCAGCAGGCCCGGGAAACAACCGAAGATCAGCAGCGCCGCCAGCAGCAGGACAAACGGCACGCGCCGCCACCAGCCCGCGTCGGCCAGCGCCGCGTGCTTCTCCGCCAGCGGCCCGTGCAGGATGTTGCGGATGGCCCGCAGCATGTACACCGCGCCGATGATCAGCGCGCCCCAGCACGCCAACACGGTCACGGTCTGGTAAACCTTCCACGCGCCAAACAGCACCATCGCTTCGCCCGCGAAGTTCGCGAAGCCCGGCAGCCCGCAGCCCGCCATCATCGCCATCACCAGTGCCGAGCCGATGAAGGGCAGCGGCCGCAGCAGCCCGCCCAGCTCGTCGATTTCCAGCGTGCGCGTCTGCGAATACAGATACCCGCTCAGCGCAAACGTCAGCGCCGCGAGAAACCCGTGCGCCACCATCACCAGCACAGCGCCGGTCACGCCGATGAGGTTCAAGCTCGCGATGCCGAGGAACACAAAACCCATGTGCGCCACGCTCGAATTGCCGATCAGCAGATTCAGATTCTTCTGCCGCATCGCTACGAGGCCGCAGTAGAGGATGTTTCCGAGACAGAGCAGCGCCAGCAGGTTCAGCCATTCCACCGCGCCGTCCGGCAGGAGCGGCAACGCCACGCGGATCAAACCGTAGAGGCCGAATTTCTTCAGCACGCCCGCGTGCAACATCGCCGTGGCCGTCGGTGCCGCGCCGTAGCCGAGCGGCGCCCAAGTGTGAAACGGCCAGAGCGAAACCAAGATGCCGAACCCAAACATCAACAGCGGGAAAATCAGCGTCTGCGCACGCACCGCCATCGGATACGCCTTGAAGTGCTTCGTGATCGCCACGAGGTCGAACGTCCGCGCATCCACCGGCAGTTGCAGATAAAGCGCGATCAACCCGATTAACGCGATCAGCGCGCCGAGGCTCAAATAGAGCGTGATCTGATAGGTCGCGTAGTTGCGCTGCTCACCGCGGCCCCACACGCCGATCATGATGAACGTCGGCACCAGCGCGAACTCGTGGAAGAAGTAGAAGAAGAACAAGTCCAGCGACGCAAACGCCCCGAGGATGCCGCCGGTCATGAACAGCAGCAGCGTGTAAAATTCCTTCTGCCGCCGGTCGATGTCCCACGACACACACGCCGCGGCAAACGCCACGATGGCCCCCATCAAGATCAGCCCCAGGTTCACCCCATCCACGCCGACGTGATAGCTGATCTTCAGCCCTGCGACCCAGCTTACCTTCTGCACAAACTGATACCCCGCCACGCCCGTCTCGAAGCGCAGGAACAGCACGACCGACAGCAGCATGGAAACCGCCGTGGCCGCCAGCGCCACTAGCCGCGAGGCCCAGCGGAAATTGGCCGGCACGAACAGCAGGAAGATTCCCGCCAGCAGGGGACAACCGATGATGTAGGTCAGTAGTGACATGCCCGGTTCGCTCGAAAGTTCAGTGTCCGTTTCCGATCACAAATATCAGCAGCAGCGCCACGCCCAGCACGAACAGGAACGTGTAGGTCTGCAAATTGCCTGTCTGCACCAGCCGCAACGCGCGACCGAACAGCTCCGTGGTTCCATGCGCGCCGCGCACCAGCAGCCCCGCGATGATCCAGCGGTCCACAAACTGCGCGAACCGCGCCAGCGCCTCTTGCGTGAGCGCGATCAGAAAGTCGTAAATCTCGTCGAAGTAGAAGCGGTTCTTCATCCCGCGCGCGAGCGCTCCGAGCCGCTGCGGCAGCGGGTCCAATGCGGCGTTCTGGTAAAACTCGCGCGCGAAGGCAAAGCCGAAGACCACTGCAATCAAACCGCCCAGCGCGGCGAGCGGCGCGTGATTGATCGGGGCGAAGAGTTGTTCGAGGAACGGCAAATTCTGCACCCCGTGACCGTCGCCCAGCGCCCCGCTGAACAACGCCTCGATGCCCCAGAAGCCCGCCAGCGCGCTCGGCACCGCCAGCACCCGCAGCGGCCAGACCATCACCGGCGGCGACTCATGCGCGTGCGAGGCCGCATCCGTCCGCGCGCCGCCGAGGAAAGCCACGTAGTAAAGCCGGAACATGTAGAAGGTGGTGAGTCCCGACACCGCCACCGCCAGCACGAAGAGACCGACGCTGTGTTCCACCGCCGCCGCGAGGATGGCGTCCTTGCTGAAAAATCCGCTGAACGGAGGCACGCCGCACAACGCCAGCGTGCCCACCAGGAAGGTCCAGTGCGTGACCGGCAGCTTCTTCTTCAACCCGCCCATCTGCCAGATGTCCTGCTCGTGATGCAGCGCATGAATCACCGAGCCGGCGCCGAGAAAGAGCATCGCCTTGAAGAACGCGTGCGTCGTGAGATGAAACATCGCCGCCGTCGGCGCGTGAACCCCGACCGCCAGCACCATGTAGCCAAGCTGCGAGAGCGTGGAGTAGGCGAGGATGCGCTTGATGTCATTCTGTTGCACCGCCATCAGCGCGGCCAGCAGCGCGGTAAATCCGCCGATCCAGCCGATGACTTCCAACGCGTGGGAGCCAGGAACACTCAGGAGGAAGAACACCCGGCACAGCATGTAAACCCCCGCCGCCACCATCGTCGCCGCATGGATCAACGCGCTGACCGGGGTCGGGCCTTCCATCGCGTCCGGCAGCCAGACATGCAGCGGGAACTGCGCGCTCTTGCCCATCGCGCCGCAGAAAATCAGCAGACCCGCCGCCGTCGCGCATGCACCCAGCGCGGCAGGATTCTTGAACAACTCATCCTGCAACACACTGAAGTTCAGCGAACCGAGCAGAGACCACACCGTCAGGATGCCGAGCATGAAACCGAAGTCACCGAGGCGGTTGGTGAGAAACGCCTTCTTGCACGCATCCGCCGCCGAGGGTTTCTCATACCAGAAACCAATCAGGAGATAGCTCGAGACCCCGACCAGTTCCCAAAAAATGAACATCTGGAGCAGGTTGTTGGAGAGTACGATCCCCAGCATCGAGAAGGTAAACAGACTCAGGCTCGCGAAGTAACGCGCCACACTGCGGTCCTCGTGCATGTAGCCATAGGAATAGACATGAATCGCCCCGCCCACGCCCGTGACAATGAGCAGCATCATCAGGCTCAACGCATCAAGCCTAAGTCCGAAGTCCACCTGCAAATCACCGACCTCCAGCCAGGTGACTATCAGCTCCCTCCGCTGCGGCTCCCAGCCGGAGGCGGCGATGAAGATGACGGTCAGGATGAACCCAATGACCACCGCGCCGATGGACACCTTCGCGCTCAGTTCGCGATCCTTCAGCGTAAACAGCGCGATGCCCGCCGCGGCAAAGAGCGGCAGGAACAAAACGATCCAAGGTATGGCGTGGAGAGCTTGCATCCGTCAGTAGTCTCGTGCGGAGAACGTGGTAAGTGACCGGGATTGGCGGCGGAGCACCCGGAGCGCGGCGTTCACGCCGCAGAAACGTCCGCCTGAAACAGTAGCTCGCGAATAACCCAAGCCCCGCAACGGCGCCGCCGGCGAAGCCGCCGGGTAGCACAGGCCACTGGCCTGTGCCGAGCGGCGACTCGCCGCTCGAAACGGAAGAGATGCACCAACTCTTTCCGACGTCGGTTGCCAAGAGAAGCCTTCCTTCCGCTCCGTCCGGCCAGTGGCCGGACGGCACAGGCGGGCCGCCTGTGCAACCCGGTTCCATTGCGGCGATCTGGATAACCCAGGCGCTCCCGTTGCTCGCGCGGCCGCTGCGGCCTGAAGGCCGCGCTCCGTCCGCGCCTCGGCGCGTTTGCACCTACAGAGAATTTCCAGATAGGTTGAAAGTTTCATGTCGATGACAGTGCGCGAGTTAGTTCAAAGTTTCATCGAAGTCAGATCCTCGACATGCGCCGACTTGCGCTTGCGGAACAGCGCGACGATCAGCGCCAGTCCGACCGCCACTTCCGCCGCCGCCACGGTGATGATGAAGAACACCATCACCTGGCCGTTGAGATTGTGGTTGTAGCGGGAGAAGGCCACCAGCGCGAGGTTCGCCGCGTTGAGCATCAGTTCGAGCGACATGTAGATCACCAGCAGGTTGCGGCGCATGATCACGCCCAGCAACCCGAGGCAGAACAACGCCGCGCTCACCACCAGGTAATGTTCCAAACCAACCGGAGGCAGGCTCATTTCAAATCCTTTTTGCTCAGGAGAATCGCCCCCACCATCGCCACCAGCAGCAGCACGGAGAGGATTTCAAACGGCAGCAGATATTGCGTGAAAAGTATCTTCCCCAGCACCGGCGTCGTGCCCTCGCCCTGCGGAATCAATCCCTTGCCCGGATGAGTTCCGACAATGCTCGCCACCATCACCGCCGCAAACGCGCCGACCGAAACCAGCCCGGTCGCAATGCCAAACACCTTGATCTTCCGCCGCGCCTCCTCCTTGAGATCGAGCAGCATGACAACGAACAGGAACAACACCATCACCGCGCCCGCATAGACCAGTATCTGCACCGCCGCGAGAAAGAAGGCGTGGAGCAACACAAACAGCCCCGCCATCGACACAATCGCCAGCACCAGAAACATCGCGCTGGTCACGGGATTCCTGCTGAGCGGATTGACCACGACCATGAGACCGCAGAGCAGTGTCAGCGCGGCGAAGAGATAAAAGAGTGCGTCCTGCATGAATCAAAAATTCCCGCCGCCAATGTTGCCGCCCGCTTGCCCCGTCAACGCCGCCGCGCCAAAGCAAGCTAGGTCCAGCCAACGAACATTCTCCACTGGAGCTTGTCCCTTGGTGCTTCCCTTGAGCTTTGAGCTTTGTCCTTTGAGCTTCATTTACACTTCAATCCTTGACCGGGAAAACCTCCTGCTCCTTAGCTTCTTCCAGCTTGTGCTTCCACTTCTGCGTCCCCGCATGAGTGCCACCGAGGGACAGCAGTTTCTCCTTGTTGTAAATCATCTCCCCGCGGCTCAACCCGGTGAGCGAATAGTCTCGTTCGAGGAAGATGGCCTCCTCAGGGCAGACTTCCTGACAAAAGCCGCAGAAGATGCACCGGAGCATGTTGATCTCGAATTCCTTCGGCATCTTCTCCGCGTTGCGCCGGTCGGCGGGCTGTCCCTCGGGACCGGGCGGCGTGATCTTGATGGCCTTGGGCGGACAGACGAATTCGCAAAGCTGGCAGGAAACGCACTTGGTGTTGTCCTCCTGATCCTTAACCAGATACGGCGCGCCACGATAACCCTCCGGCACGACCCACTTCTGCTCGGGATACTGCATCGTGACCGACTTCCGCCGGAAGACGGTGTTCACGAAATGCCGCGCCGTCACCTTGAACCCACCCCAGATGGCCGGTAGGTAAAGGCGTTCCCAGAAGGAAAGCTCTGTGCGTTTAACAATCATGCTGTCGCCTTCAATTTCTCGGTTTTCTTCGCGACCGGCTTCGCTTTGGAAAGTTTGCGCCGAAACTCTGGCGAAGGCCGGCCCGCCAGCAGGCCCTCCGTACTCAGGTCTTCATCCAGATCCGGCCAGTGAATGCCACCGCCAGCGGCACACAACTCCCATTGATTGCGCTGCTTGAGCGAGCCGCGCGCCAGCCGGGGATACCACTGGACCGGCACGCTCAGAACGCGGCCGTCCAGCAATTCCACCGTCAACATGGTCGCGGTGACCTTCACGTCTTTTACTCGCGGATCAGGGATCAAAGTAGTCATGCCACTGTCTCAATAACTCGATCTGGTGTTCGAAAATAATCTGTCCGATGCGTTTCAACTCGGCCGGCTTGTAGCCTTCGTTGGATGCCAGCCGGATCGGCTCCAACCAATACTTGGCGGACGCGCCGCCCTTGTCCACATGGACATGCGCTGGTTCGTTCCCTTCTTCGCTGAAGAAGTAGAATCGAAAACCGCTTTCTCGCAGGACGACTGGCATTTCATTTCGCGCCTTGCAGCCACAGCACCACCGCCGTCGCCAAAATGTTCGCCAAGGCCACCGGGATGAACCGCCGCCAGCCCAAATCCATCAACTGATCATAGCGGAAGCGCGGCAGCATCCAGCGCACCCAGATGAACACCCCCATCAGCGCCACGATCTTCCCGAGGAAAATCCCGATGTGGAGCAACCCGCCCGTCAGCGTGCTCGCCGGCTGGTCCAGGCCGCCAAACGGCAGCGTCCAGCCGCCGAAAAAGAGCGTCACCATCATGGCCGACGACGTGATCATGTTGGCGTACTCAGCCATGAAAAACAGCGCGAACTTCATCGAGCTGTACTCCGTGTGATACCCGCCCACCAGCTCGGTCTCTGATTCCGGCAGATCGAACGGCAGACGATTGGTCTCGGCGAACGCCGCCACGAGAAAGATGAAGAACGACACCGGCTGCTTGAACACCAACCACGCGCCGCCCGACTGGTAGTTAATCACCTGACTTAGATTGAGATCGCCCACCAGCATGAACACCGGGATGACACTCATGCCCATCGCGATCTCATAGGAAATCATCTGCGCGCTCGAACGGATGCCGCCGAGGAAGGGATACTTCGAGTTGGCCGCATACCCCGCCAGCACGATGCCATACACGCCGAGCGACACGATGCCGAAGGTGTAAAGAATCCCCACGTTCAGGTCCGCAATGACCATCTTCTGTTTGCCCAGGAACGATCCGAACGGAATCACCGCCACGGTGAGAAACGCCGGTATGAGTGACAGAGCCGGGGCCAGCCAGAAATAGACCTTACGCACATGGTCCGGCGTGAAGTCTTCCTTTACAAAACTCTTCAACCCATCCGCCAGCGGCTGCCAAATGCCGAACGGTCCCACCCGATTCGGCCCGACCCGGTCCTGGATGAACGCGGAAATCTTCCGCTCGGCCAGCACCGAGTAGGCGACCATCGGCAGCAAGACGAGAAAGATGGCGGCGACAATCTTCAGCGTGCTGAAGAGCAGGAACTGCTGCGTAGGACTAAGATGTTCGAGAAATGGCATCGAAGTTTGAAAGTCAGATTTGCACCGTCACCCCGAGGTCGCCCAAGCCACCCCACGTCAGGCCATTGAACCCCGGAACTTCCCGCGCCATCTGGTTGAACAAGCCCTCAATGCTCACGAAGCCATCCTGACCGGTGACATTAAAGACGAGGTCGTGCAGGAACTCCCACTCAGCCCGCGCGTCGCCCTTCGGCTCGATGGCTTTCATGAAACGCTGTACGCGCCCTTTGACATTGGTGAAGCTGCCGCGCTTCTCGACGTGCGCGCAGCCGGGCAACAGATAGTGCGCGGCGGCGGTCGTCGCATTCGGCAGAATGTCGCTGACAATCAGTGTCTCCACTTTGGCTAGCAATTCGACGCT
Source organism: Akkermansia muciniphila (assembly GCA_945861535.1). Taxonomy (GTDB): domain Bacteria; phylum Verrucomicrobiota; class Verrucomicrobiia; order Limisphaerales; family BJHT01; genus BJHT01. The sequence continues at coordinate 60,730 of CAMAUZ010000023.1, forward strand.
GATGCCGTGTTTCGTCACGTCTTCGCCGAAGACGATCAGCGTCTTGATCGTTCCGGCGGCGATGCCTGCGGCGATGCGAGGCAGGTTGATGCCGGCCTCGGTGAAAGCGATGCCGGTGAGCCGGGCGCCGTTGGTGTTCGGGTTCTTGTCCGAATTCACCAGCAATTTGTCACCTTCACCCACGCGCGGCACTGAGTCGGTGATGGCCCCAAATTTCTTAGCCAGTTTGCTCAGCAGGAATAACTCCTCATTCGTCTGCCGCGCCGAAGCGACGATGGCGACCGAGCCTTGCGACGCGCGGCGGAGTTTCTCGGAAAGCTCCTTGATCACCGGTATCCACGAGGATACTTCCCGCTCACCAGAACTGGTCCGCCGAACGACCTGGGTAAGGCGATCTTCGCGGTTGATCCATTTGTAGTTCAGCCGTCCTGAGTCACACATCCAGGTGGAATTGACCGCGTCGTTCTGGCGCGGTTCGTAGCGATAGACCTTCTCTTCGCGCGAACCGATGATGGTGTTGCAGCCGGTGCCGCAACTGGTGCAGAGGCTCTTGGTCTCCTTGAGAAACCACACCCGCATCTGGAACCGGAAATCCTTCGAGGTCAGCGCGCCCACCGGGCAGATGTCCACGGTGTTGAGCGTGTAGTTATTATCAAACTGAGTACCCGGGAAAGCCGCGATGGTGTTGTAGCTGCCGCGGTTCACGATGCCCAGCTTGTCATCGCCCGCGATGTCCTTGGTGAAACGGATGCAGCGCGTGCAGAGAATGCAGCGCTCGTCGTCGAGCACGATGCGCGGCCCGAGATCGACCGACTTGGGCTTGTGAACCTTGGCCTCGACGAAGCGGCTCGTGGCCTGACCATGCTCGACCGAGTACTCCTGTAACTTGCACTCACCCGCCTGATCACAGATCGGACAGTCGAGCGGATGATTGATGAGCAACTCTTCCAGCACACCCTCGCGCATCTGCTTCGTCGCGGGCGAACTCGGATAAATCTCCATGCCCGGTGAAATGGGCGTCGCACATGCGATGGCTCCGCGTGGTGTCTGCGGTTCGTAGGGCAGGGTCTGTCGTGCGATTTTCGGCGTGCCATCGTCATTCAGGAGCGGCTTGCGATCCGGTCCCATCGCGGGCAGACCGAACTCCACCAGACACATGCGGCAGTTACCCGCGATCGGCAGCTTCGGATGATAGCAATAGTGCGGTACCTCCTTGGCGGCGATCTGACAGGCCTGCAGCATCGTGGTCGGCACCAGCTTGCCCTGCCAGTCAGGCATGAGCTTGGGCACTTCGACCTCGCGGCCGTCCACCTTGATCTTGAGCTTCTCGACCGGCGGCGGCGCGGCGGGCGCAGCGGGCTTGGTTTCGGTTGTTACGGCGGTGGACATGGTCATGAAATTTCACCGCGGTGAAGGTCAGTGATTGGAAAAATCATCTGGTAGTCGCCCCACATAAGGTCGCCATCGTGGATGCTAAAGCGCTTAAACTTCGACAGGTCGCGGTAGTCGGTCGTGTCCGGATTGCGCGCCTTGGCTAGGAATGGGCCAAAATCTACGATGCGTTCCATTCCGTCGTTGAACGATACATGAATCTTGTAGCCCGACACATAGCGGGCCTTGGTCACTTCGAGATAGTCAACAGCAGCGGCTTTCATTTGATCCTCCGGGTGATGATTTCTGGCTTGGTGCGAACATTATGGACAAAGAAGTTGATCCAGCGTCCGACAATCTCGTCGGCCCTGGCTTCGACAAACGATTCGAAGTCTCGCAACTTCTGGCCTTCGAGCGGACGTTTGCCGGGTATCTCGCCGATTTCGACTCGGACAACCTCTCCATCTTCCACGATGATTTCCGCCCGGCTCTCGCGCCCGGCGTGCTTGCCGTGAACATGAATCGGCTCGTGCTCATTGGAGTAGAAGAAAATGAGGATACCAAGATATTCGTAGAGCTTGGGCATTGCTTTCTCACGCTTTAGTGCTGGTGGAGATTTTCGGTGCCTCAGGCCCGCCGCGCCCCGCCGCGCACTCATGGGTGAGCCGGTTGGCGAAGCCGAGGAACCGCCATGCGCTGACCTCGCCAGTGACGCGATCAGCCAGCTTCACTAAGAAATGTTTCGGTAACTTCATTTAAACGGGGCCGCCGCCAGCGCGATGTTTTCCACAATGAGTCTCGGCAACTGACCCGAACCGAGCACCCGCTTGGCATCCAGCACTTCAATGCCGACGAGTTGCTCGCCTTCACCCATGTTGAGCGCGACCTCATCGCTGAGGCGCACCGTCCGGCATTGCCGCGGGCCGTCCAGCAGGCGGATGTAGAGCGCGTCCACTTCGGAGTCGTAGCTGATTTTCATAGTGTCAACCGGCTAAAAGTAGAACGTGTAAACGGTGATGACCACAATCTCATTCGCTTCTTCTTTGATCACCGGCGCCACCTGCTTGATGGCATAGCGACGACCATTCCAGTCGGCGTTGAACTGGAAATTCTCGCGGCACAGTTCGCGTCCGTGTTTGGCTGTTTCGCGGCCGCCGCTTCGGATGCTTTCAATGACTTCATCGTGAGTGGCCCCACGTTCCACGCACTGCTCTTGCGCATGGCGGGTGAGGCGAATTGGTTTCATCTGTGAGTGCTCGCGGCCGCCTTTATCTCCGGCGACTGGCCGGCAACCTTCGTCCTTGCCTCATCCGCCGCGCCCTTCGCTTCAAACTCATCCCTGAATTTGCTGACAAAACTCAGAACCGGCCACGCGCAGGCCTCGCCAAACGCGCAGATCGTGCGGCCCTGAATGTTGCTGGCGATTTTGACCAGGTAGTCGGCGTCCGCCTTGCGGCCCTCGCCGTGGGTCATGCGATGCAGCGCCTTGCTCATCCAGAGGGAGCCTTCGCGGCAGGGGGTGCATTGGCCGCAGCTTTCGTGGGCGTAGAACTCACTAACATTGGCGAGACAATCGACGATGTCGCGGCTGTCATCCATGACAATCACCGCGCTCGATCCGGACATCGTGCCGGCCTGCTGGAGTGAGTCGAAATCGTAGGGGAGGTCGAGCAATGGGACATCGACTTTCGCCATCTGGCCATCCGCGCCCTTGCGATTGAGTTTGAAGACTTCACCAGCCTTCAAGACTTTCGCTGAGGAGCCACCGGGAATCACGGCCTTGAGTTTCCGTCCATCGCGCAAGCCCTGGCCGAAGTTGTCGTGGTTGATAAGTTCGCCGAGCGTGACTTTGCCCACTTCGATCTCGAAATACCCTGGGCGCTTCACGTCGCCACTGAGACTTACGATGCGCGTGCCAGTGTTGTTGGGCGTGCCCAGCTTCGCGTATTCGGCGCTGCCCATGTTCACGATGTGCTTCACATGGCAGAGGGTCTCGACGTTGTTCACAATCGTCGGACACTGATAGAGACCGAGCACCGCCGGGAAATAGGGTGGCTTGATGCGCGGATAGGGACGCTTGCCTTCGAGCGATTCGATCAGGCCGGTCTCTTCGCCGCAGATGTAAGCGCCCGCGCCGCGGTGGACGTGGATTTCGAGGTCGTAGCCACTGCCGAGAATGTTCTTGCCGAGAAAACCCTTCGCCCGCGCTTCCTTCAGCGCCCGGTTCAGGATGCGCGCGCCCTCGGGCATTTCGCCGCGGATGTAGAGGTAGGCCAGCTTCACATCATTCGCCCAGCAAGAGAGAATCATCCCCTCAATGAGCTGATGCGGGTCCTTGTGCATGATCTGGCGGTCTTTGAAAGTGCCCGGCTCGGACTCGTCCGCGTTGCAAATCAGGTAAATGGGCTTGCCGCTGCGGCGGTCCACCAGCGACCACTTGAGGCCGCATGAGAAGCCCGCCCCGCCGCGGCCACGCAAGCCCGACGCCTTCACGTCTTCGCGCACCTGCTCCTGCGGCGACATCTTCTTGCCGTCCGGCAGGTCCTTGGGCGCGAGCGCAAGCACCTTCTTGAGCGCCTCATAGCCGCCGTGCCGCAGGTAACACTCCATGTCGGAGGTGTAACCCGCCTGATCGACGTTTTTTAGTATCAGTCTGAATTCCTGCGGCATAGGGCCTTGACTCTCAGTTTGAAATCTCTAGGTTAACCGCGCTCCGGGTTGCCCGATGGTGTAACGGTAGCACAGCAGATTCTGAATCTGCTTGTCGTGGTTCAAATCCATGTCGGGCAGCCAAATTTCTTCACGTGGTTGTCGAAGTCTCGTTTTCCTTCGAGGCCGCGCCCCCAAAAGCCGAGTTCCATCATCTTGGCGACATTCAAAGCCCATCGCTCGTCCGGAGTCGCGGCCATGGCTTTGGAGTAGCGAATCAAGTCGGCTTCGCTCATTCCGGACATGCCCTTGAGCTTGCGATACACCTTTCGCCAGTCTTTGAGGCTTGTTTTCATCTTTGCCTTTCGTCGGCATGGTTCGGGCATGGTTTGCTCAACGACCCTGCGCAATAATCTCCGCCGCCTGCGCCGTGCCAACCTTCTCGTGCAAGGTCTCGTTCACCAGCACCACCGGGGCCGTGCCGCAGCTCGCGAGACACTCGACAAATTCGACGGTGAACTTCCCGTCCGGCGTGGTCTGCGGGACGTGGGCGTGGGCATCGAGGCCGAGTTTGTCACAAAAGTGTTTGCGCACATCCGCGCTCCCCGCCAGCGCGCAGCTCAACGTGCGGCACACTTTGATGTGTGTCTTGCCCAGCGGTTCCTGCCGGAACATCGGGTAGAAAGTAACCAGCTCGTAAACGTTGATCGGCTGCAGTCCGAGCTTCGCCGCCGTCCACTCCATCGCCTCTTTGGAAATCCAGCCAAAGTGCTCCTGCAACGCGTGCAGCAGCATCAGCGACGCGCTCCGCTTCTGCGGATAGTGCGTGATCAACTCATCGATCTCGGCTTCGAGCGGCGTGGGAACAGTGAAGGTCATGGCGAAATCAATTGGCGGCGCCGGCGTTCAAGGTGTTCGAGAATTTCCCGCGCAGACGGGTCGCGCTCGATATTCGGAAGAGCGCTGATTTTCCGCCGCCGTGGCGAGTTCGGAGCAATGGATTCGGCGCCGCGCACGGGAAAAAATGGCTTGCTGTTCGATCAGACCGGACGACTCGCGCACCGGCTGCGACAGCGCGGCGTGGGTGAAAAGTTCATCCAGCATCTCCATCGCCTTGACCGTGTCCGTCGCGCGGATTTCCTCGGCGCGAACCTGCTCCAGCAGCGGCCCGGCCGTTCTCCACGCCTGCATCCTGGGGCGCGCGTTTTCTTGGTCGGTCGCGGTCATCGGTCGCATTCCCCCATCACAAAATCCAGCGACCCCAAGATCGCCACCGTGTCGCTCATCATGTGTCCCGGCAGCACCTTCGGCAGGATGCTGAGATTCACAAATGACGGCGCGCGAATCTTCATCCGATACGGCGTCCCGCCGCCGCGGCTGTTGATGTAGAAACCCAGCTCGCCCTTGGGATTTTCGCCGCCGAAATAAATCTCGCCCGGCGGCGCGTTCACGCCCTGCGTCACGAGGATGAACTGGTGGATCAACTCCTCCATGCTCGTGAGCACCTTTTCCTTCGGCGGCAAAACGGTCTTGCCGTCCGGCACGTTGATCGGCTCGTGCGTTTTGTTGTCCGGGCCGCCCGGCAGTTTCTCCAGGCACTGCCGGATGATCCGCACGCTCTGCCGCATCTCCTCCATGCGCACGAGATAGCGGTCGTAACAGTCGCCGACCGACCCGAGTGCCACATCAAAATCAAGGTCCGCGTAACACAGATACGGATGCGCCTTGCGCAAGTCATAATCCACACCGCTGCCGCGCAGATTCGGCCCCGTCAGCCCATAGTCGATGGCATCCGCGCGCGAGATGATGCCCACATCCCGCGTGCGATCGACGAAGATGCGGTTGCGCGTGAGCAGCTTCTCGGACTCATCGAAATTGATGACCACCTCGTTGCAAAACTTGCGCACCGCGTCCACCCAGCCCGGCGGCAGATCGCGCGCCAACCCGCCGATGCGCGTGTAGCTCGTCGTGAACCGCGCGCCCGTCAGCGACTCCGCCAGATTGTAGATCTTCTCCCGCTCCGTGAACGTGTGCAGGAACACCGTCAGCGCCCCGACATCCATCGCAAACGCGCCCAACCCCAGCAAATGCGCCGAAACCCGCGCCAACTCGCAGCAGATCACGCGGATGTACTGACAGCGCGGCGGCAGTTGTTTGTCGATGCCGAGCAACTTCTCCACGGCCAGCGCGTACACGACGTTGTTATGCAGCGGCGCGAGATAATCCAGCCGGTCCGTGTAAGGGATGAACTGGGTGTAAGTCATGTTCTCGGCGATCTTCTCGTCGCCGCGATGCAGATAACCCACGTCCGGCGTCGCCTTCGTGATGATCTCGCCGTCCAGTTCGAGCAGCAGCCGCAACACCCCGTGCGTCGCCGGATGCGACGGCCCCATGTTGAGCACCATCTTCTCGCCCTCGAGATCGCGCATTTCGTCCACGCCCGCCACGGGGACAGATGGCGGCAACGTCGGAACCCCGGGCGCAAGCGCGACCCGCGCGGCGGGATCGCGAAATTCAATGGTTTGAGCAGTGGCCATGAAATCAGTTCCGTTTTCGTCTCGCGGGCTTCGGCACGCTTTCCCCAGCGACTGGCGGCGGACCGCCCTCGCCCTGAATCACCATTCCAGTCACGAGCGGCTGATCCTTGTCCGGCGAAACTTTTCCCGGCACGACAACCTTGGCCACCGGCTGGGCTTCGATCTCGATGAGCTTCTTGTTCTGGGGATCGACCCAGAGCATCAAACCTTCGAGCGCCCGCGCACCGAGGAGCACGTAGTCCCCCTTCTCGGCAAAGACGATTTCATCCGTTGTCTCCCGCTGGCCGACGCGCACGAGGGCATAACCTATGTCGCGATACACCAGTTGCCCATTGGCCATCTGAAACGGCTGCCGTTTCTCTGGCTTCACATCGATTTGCTCCAACTGCCGCCGCGGAATCCACGTCGCCTCGCTCCCCGTGTCCACCATGAGACGGGGAATCGTGACCGCCTTCTCGCGGTCCCCGTGGTTTTTAATGAGGCAGCCGACCGTGAAAGTGCCCATGTCAGTTCTCCGGATTCCGCACCCTCGGCTCCCTCACAATCGTGTCCTTGCCGCCCGCCACCGTCACGAACGGCCCGCCTTCCAGCGGCGCCGGCTTGGTAAAAGCGACCTCCGGCAAATCCGTCGGCCTTCCCGCCAGCGGGAAATCCTTCCGCAGCGGAAAATACGGATACCCCTCCCACATCAAGATGCGCCGCAAATCCGGATGCCCGCGGAACCGCAGCCCCATCATGTCGTACGCCTCCCGCTCGTGCCAGTCCGCCGTGCGCCACACGCCGCACACCGTGGGCAGTTCCGACTTCTCCTCGCTCACGTCCGTCTTCAGTCGCAGATGACACCGATGCGCGAGGCCATACAGTTCGTAAACCACCGTCCAGCGCGGGTCTTCGCCGTAGTTATCCACGCTGCTGAGGTCCACCAGATAATCAAAAGCCAGCTCTTGTTTCGCGAACGCGCACACCTCGGCGATCTTTTCCGCATCCGCCACCTTCACCGTGATTTCCCCGCGAAACTCCCCCGCCGCCGACACCAAGCCGGGAAACTTCTCCGCAAGCTTCATGGCGAGATCGGTGGCAGTCATCGTGTAAAAAAGGCTGAGGGAAAATTATATGGAAAAACCGGAAAACGCGCCGCCGCCCGTCAGGCCGCCCGCCGCTGTGTCGCCAGAAACGGTTCCTTCGCCACCTTGGCCTGCAACTTCATGAACCCATCCAGCAGTGCCTCCGGCCGCGGCGGACACCCCGCCACATACACGTCCACCGGCACGATGGTGTCCACGCCCTGCAACACCGCATAGCTGCGATACATGCCGCCCGTCGAAGCGCACGCGCCCATCGCGATGACATACTTCGGCTCCGCCATCTGGTCGTAAATGCGCCGCACCGCCAGCGCCATCTTGTACGTCACCGTCCCCGCCACAATCATCACGTCCGACTGCCGCGGCGAGAAGCGCATCACCTCCGCACCAAACCGCGAGATGTCGAACCGGCTCGCGCCCGCCGCCATCAGTTCGATCGCGCAGCACGCCAGCCCCATCGGCATCGGCCACAGGGAATTCTTGCGAAACCAGTTCACCGCCGCGTCCAGCCGCGTCACGATGACCTCGCCCTCGATCTTCGAATTGTAACCAATTTCAGCGCTCGTCTGCATAAGCTCGGCGGGTCGCCCGCCCAAAGTTGGGCGAAACTAAGCACCCCAAAAAACAGCAGCAAGCCAATTTGTGATTTTTTTCACAAGCGTCCCACCCCAACCTTCGCACACGCAAAAACCCCCGTGGTTGCGCGACCTTGGCGCTCCCATCCGCGCCTCTATCCCGCACCGCGATAAGACTTGTCCCACCATCCCGCACCCCCTTAAATGCCGCGCATGAAAGCCGTTCAAATTCGCGCCCACGGCAGCCCCGGCACCCTGACCCTCTGCGACCTGCCCGATCCCGTTCCGGCCGCCGACGAAGTCCGCGTCCGCGTCCGCGCCTGCGGCCTCAACCGCCTCGATCTCTGGTGTGAAGCTGGCGCGCTGCCCATCCCCATCACGCTCCCGCGCATTCCCGGCTGCGAAGTCGCCGGCGAGATCGAAGCCCTCGGCACCGACATCGATCAATGGCGCATCGGCGACCGCGTCGCCGTCCAGTCCAACGTTTTTTGCGGCACCTGCGAATTTTGCCGCCAAGGCCAGGAATCAATCTGCCTCAACAGCCAGCTCCTCGGCGTCCAGCGCGACGGCGGCTTCGCGGAAAAAGTCGTCGTCCCCGCCCGCGCGCTGCTCGCCCTGCCCGCCGGCGTGGACGAAATGACCTCCGCCGCCCTCACCCTCGCCAGCAGCACCGCCATGCACATGCTCACCGACCGCGTCGAGGTGAAACCCGGCGACTGGGTCCTCGTCGTCGGCGCGTCGAGCGGCGTCGGCAGCGCCGCCATCCAGATCGCCCGGCAACTCGGCGCGCACGTCATCGCCACCGCCTCCAGCAACACCAAACGCGCCCTCGCCCTCAAACTCGGCGCGGAATTCGTCGTGGACTCCACGGAAACCGACTGGCCCGCCCAAGTCCGCCAGCTCACGCAAAAACGCGGCGTGGACATCGTCATCGAACACATCGGCGGCGACATCCTCCGCCTGGCCTTCCAATGCCTCGCCCGCGGCGGCGCCGTCGTCACCTGCGGCGCCACCGCCGGCCGCAAAACCGAACTCGACCTCTGGCCCTTCTTCGTCAAACAACAACGCCTCATCGGCAGCTACGGTCGCAACCACGCCGACGCCTCCGCCACCCTCCAATGGGCCGCCGAAGGCAAACTCAAGCCCGTCATCGACCGCGTCTTCCCCCTCGCCCAATTTGCCGAAGCCTACACCGCCCTCCGCGACCGTCGCGTCCTCGGCAAAGTCCTCCTCTGCCCGTAAAAACGGAAACGGCTTCCCCGTCCCCATTCCCCTGCCCCAAATTCCCCTGCCAAAATCCCCTAAAATTCCCCTGTAACATTTTCCCCGTGATTTCCTCCTCAAAACCCTAGCAAATTCCCCCTGCATGTTTTCACTCCAGCAACTCTTCGGCAAAGGCGACCGCTTCTTCGAACTCCTCGAGGCCAGCGCGGAAGAAGCCCTCACCAGCGTCCAGCTCCTCATCCGCCTCCTCAACACCTCCCCCAAACCCGCCAACCTCGACGACTTCGTCTTCTCCCGCCGCAAAGACAAACGCATCACCGAGCAAATCTCCGAGGAGCTGGTGAAGACCTTCGTCACCGGCCTGGAACGCGAAGACATCGAGACCCTCTCCAACGCCCTCTACAAAATCCCCAAGACCGTCGAGAAATTCGCCGAACGCTACGAACTCTCCCTCGCCATCGTCAGCACCACCGACTTCTCCAAACAGGCCGACCTCATGGGCAAGGCCGCCGAAGCCGTCGTCGCCATGGTCCGCCAGCTCCGCGACCTTCAGCACCTCGAACGATGCAAGGAACTCAACGACCGCCTCCAATACGTCGAAGGCGAGGCCGACAAACTTATGCTCGTCCTCCTCAAAGACCTCTACAGCGGCAAACACGACCCCCTCAAAGTCATCATCGTTCGCGACCTCTACGAACTCATCGAGAAAGTCGTGGACCGCTGCCGCGACGCCGGCAACGTCGTGTCCCACATCGTCCTGAAAAACTCCTGACCCGCGCCCGCGCATGACGCTCATCCTCACCGTCATCCTCGTGGCGCTCGTCTTCGAGTACATCAACGGCTTCCACGACACCGCCAACTCCATCGCCACCGTCGTCTCCACCAAAGTCCTCACCCCGCGCCAGGCCGTCTTCATGGCCGCCGTCACCAACCTCATCGGCGCGCTCTGGGGCACCGCCGTCGCCAAGACCATCTCCTCCGGCCTCGTCGATGGCAAAGTCGTCACCTCCCAAGTCCTCATCTGCGCGCTCATGGGCGCCATTATCTGGAACCTTGTCACTTGGTGGTTCGGCCTCCCCTCGAGCTCCTCCCACGCCCTCGTCGGCGGCCTCTGCGGCGGCGCGCTCGCCGCCGCGCACAACAACTGGAACGTCATCGTCTGGTCCCTCCCGGCCGCCTCCGGCCACTGGTGGGAAGGCAAAGGCATCCTGTGGAAAGTCATCGTCCCCATGCTGCTCTCCCCCGTCATTGGCCTTCTCGTCGGCTTCCTCATCATGGGCGTCTTCTACTTCCTCCTCCGCCACTGGCGACCCCGCACCGTCAACAACGTCTTCGGCAAACTACAGCTCGTCAGCTCCGCCGGCATGGGCTTCATGCACGGCACCAACGACGCCCAGAAAACCATGGGCATCCTCGCCCTCGCCCTCGTCACCGGCACCAAGGCCGGCGCGTTCGACAACCTCCCCTCCTGGCTCATCTTCCTCCACACCCCCGAACCGCTGAAAGGCCAGAGCCTCGAAATCGCCACCTGGATCAAACTCACCTGCGCCATCACCATGGCCGCCGGCACCGCCGCCGGCGGCTGGCGCATTATCAAAACCCTCGGCCACAAAATGGTGAAACTCCAACCCGTCCACGGCTTCGCCGCCGAGACCACCGGCGCCGCCGTCATCGCCGTCGCCTCCCACTGGGGCATCCCCGTCTCCACCACCCACATCATCTCCTCCGCCATCATGGGAGTCGGTGCCGCCAAACGCCTCAACGCCCTCCGCTGGAATGTGGTCGAACGCATCCTCTGGGCCTGGGTCTTCACCATCCCCGTCAGCGCCCTCCTCGCCTACCTCCTCTTCCGCCTCGTCGCCGCCACCGGCCACGCCGGCTAGAAATCCTGCGGGAGACGACGTCAGGAGACTCTAACTTTTCCTCGCAACGAAAAGCCACCGAGCCGCTGAAACACCAAAGCGGAACCATGCCCTCGCAGCGCGGTCTTCAGGCCGCCTCAATCTGGACCGTCTGGGCAGGTGCGAATACGCCGGAACGTTCGAACGGTGAAGCGGCGTGAACCCACGCGCCAGCGGCGGCGCGGCGGCGCGGCGGGTCAATTAAATCCTCACGCGCAGCGAAGTTTTCGGCGCGCGGGCGGTCCCCGCCCGCAGCGGCTCCGCACCTGCGACAACGCCAGAAATTCTCAACGCCCGGTCTCCGATGTTGCCGCTGCGGCCGCGAAAGCCGCGCGCCGTTGGTTGCGGCCCCGCCGCTCTGTACTACAACCCTACAGAATCTTTGCGTGCCGCAAGGAGTTTTCATGCCACGCCCGCCCCCTTCCCACTTCCCATTCCCCTGCCCCAAATTCCCCTGCCAAACTCGGTCGTATCCCCCCGAAGACGGCGGCGCGCGCCGGCAGTCAAAGCATCCACTTCCTGCTCCGCCCGCCGCACGAAAGCGGTCCGAAAATTTCGCCCCCTTCTCCCGCTTCCCGCGCTGCGACCGGGGACCGGTCGCGCTCCGCTTGGGTTCGCGTCCGCCGCCCTGTACTACAACTCTGCAATGTCATCGCGCGCCGCGAGGATTCCGGAGCGCGGGCGTCCCGCCCGCAGCAGCTACAGACCTGCGAGAGCGCAAAAAATCTGCAACGCCCCGGCTCCGATGCCGCGGCTGCGGCCGGGACGTCCGCGCTCCTTGGGTTGCGGCTTCGCCGCCCTGTGTCCATCGCGTCTCTGTGGTCAAAAATTCGGCTCGACTGAATAGTTACGCCTAAGAGCCCCGGCGAATCAGTCGCTTCGTGAACCCGCGTCCGAGTAAGACACCCACCGGGAGTTAATCGCTCGCAAGGGTGACCCCGCCTGGTTCCCATTAGTGTCGGTTAGTGCCAGTTAGTGATTTCTAGTCACCCCTACTCCACCGCCGGATTAGGTCTTGCTCTTGCCTCCCGTCCTCAGCCGCGCTCACAACCCCGCAGGCGTACCCCACGCAGTCCCAAAAATATTCCCCTTGTTATTGGTCAGATCCGAGTAATTCCACGTCTCCACATGCCCGTCCACAAAGCTGATGTTCGCTTTGAGCAGATGCCGGCACGCCGGCTGTTTCGGCCCGGCAGCGGGATAATTCCCCAACGCGTCCACGGCAAAGGTCACAATCTCCGTCCGGTAGCCACCCGCGGGTACGCTGGCCAAGTTCTTCGGCACCCCGACATCGCCAATCAGCCAGATTTGCGTCGGGCGGTTGATGTCCGCCAGCCGTCGGCTGTGAATCGCCTGCACCGACGGAGCCGGACCATTGGTGGCATACCGGATGATGTTTCCCTCCTGCGGCCCATAGCCTTCCCAAGGAACACCCGCAAACACACTGATGTCCCCCTGCTTTACGTCCGGGCAACGCCAGATGTTATTCGACACTGCCAGGGACGGCAGATAGTTGGCGTTGGTCAGAATCTGAAACCACCACAAGCCCCCCGGAATCACGCTGAACGCTGGCGACGGAGTGTTCCAACCATAGCTGTAGAGATCGGGCAGATATTGGTCGAAATCTTCCGCGTAGAGCAACATCGCCAGCGCCAGTTGCTTCTCATTCGCCATGCACTTGGCGCTCTTGCTCTTGTCCTTGGCCTTGCCCAACGCCGGCAGCAGCATCGACGCGAGGATGCCGATGATCGCGATGACCACTAACAGTTCGATCAGGGTGAATGCTGCCCGCCGGAGAAAGTGAGGAGAAGTCGCGTTAACAATTCTTGCGCGCATGGATTTCAGTGGTCCGCCCTGTTTTTGAACCTAGTCCGCCCCGTCACCACGTCCCCGCCGGTCCGACCTTCTTGGTCTGCACATGACCGTCGAAATAGAAGAAATTCCGCACCGAACCATGCACCGGACTATCGGGCAGTTGCGCCTGCCAACTATTGGCCACGTTGGTGACCGACAGTTTGTCCGGCTCGCCGCTCACGGTGATGTCGGAGAGGCCTTTATACCCCTCAACCCAAGCCATTGTCTGCGGTAAGTAGTCCGTCCCTGGCGGATTCCTGCTACCCGGATAACCGAAAGGCGGCTGGGGCATTCCAAACTGTGACCCGGTTAGTTGGTACGAAACGCGATTAGTCGTGTTATAGGTCGTCGGATTGAAGCGCTTGAAACCCGGACAAAAAAGGGGTTCGCATATCACGACAGAAGCACTGGGGGGCGGCGAACCCAGATAGGTAGCAAGATAGTACACTAATTCGGCGGTAGCGTTAACACTGTTATTGTAGCTCGCCTGTTGCCCGCTCCACAGCCCAAAGTACCCGCCCCCTCCTCTCGCTCCGGGCAGCATCCCGCCGAAGTCCTCGGTGTACAATAGCAGCGCCAACGCCGTCTGCTTCATGTTCGACGTGCATTTGGCCTGCTGCGCCTTCCGCTTGGCCTCGCCCAGCGCCGGCAGCAGCATCGACGCCAAGATGCCGATGATCGCAATGACCACCAGCAGTTCAATCAGGGTGAAGCCACGGCACCCCGCATAAGGGCGCCGTTGCAATGAGCCGGAGGGAAGCTGTTCACGAATGTTTTTCATAAAATTCTGGCCGGTAAAATCGTCACGGTACCTAGTATGCCCAGTCTCAAAGTCAAGCGAGCACCCCCTCCCCCGCGACCTCGATTTGGCCCGCAATCGCCTCGGGAATCGCCGCCGCGCTCATCTTGCCGTGAGCGTCCCGCGTCACGCACACCACCGTCAGCTTCCCCCGCGCGACCTCCACCGGAGCCGCCCCGTTCAACTTGCGGAACTTGAACAGATAGCTCAACGACTTGGATTTCTTCTCGCACACCAGCATGTGAATCTCCACCTCATCCTCGAACCGCAGCGGCTGCCGGTAATCGCACGACGCATGCACCCGCGGCCAGCCCACCGGCGGATCCGTCGCCGTTGTCACAATCGAAAACCCCAGCGCCCGGAAAAACGCGTGCTCCGCCGATTCCATGTACCGGAAAAAATTCGAGTAATGAACGATCCCCGCCATGTCGGTCTCCGAAAACTCGACCCGGCGCACCACTTTGAATTCACTTGGCATAATCGCAATTCCCTCAATCTCGCCGTCCCGCCTCCACGCGCGCGCCTGCTCCGGGCGTCCGCGCCACCAAATCCGCAAACACCCGCCCCATCCCCTCCGCCATCGCCCGCACACTAAACCCCTGCTCCACCGCCCGCCGTCCCGCCTCGCCCAACGCCCGGGCCCGCACCCGATCCAGCACCAGCGCCTCAATCGCCTCCGCCAACGCCACCGCGCTCCGCGGCTCGCACAACACCCCGCCACCCGTCGCTCCGATCAACTCCGGAAACGCCGCCACCCGCGGCTGCACCACCGGCACGCCCGACGCCAGCGCCTCGATCACATACAACCCAAACGCCTCGCCATACAGCGCCGGCACCGAAAACACCGTCAGCGACCGCAGAAACGCCAGCTTCTCCGCCCGGCTCAGATTCGGATGAAACTCCACGTCCGCCGCCGCCCCCGCCGCGGCCAATCTCCGCTTCAAACCACCCACAAACGCCTCATCCCCCGGCCCGCACGACCCGCCAATGCGCAGCTTTAACCCCGTCACCCGCCCCCGCTTCCGCACTTCCAGATACGCCTCGACCAGCGTATCCAGCCCCTTCTCCGGACACATCCGCGCAAAAAAACCCAGCACCGGCGGCTCCGGCGCCACCGCCGCCGCATGATACCCCTCCAGGCTGATCCCATTCGGCACCACCCGCAGCCGATCCTCCGCCAGCCCCAGTCGTTTCGCCATCAACTCCCCGAAATACCGGCTCGGCGCGATGAACAAATCCACGTCCCGCCCGCGCTCAGCCAACGTGCGCCACACCTCGCCCCGCACCGGCTCCGGCATCGCATCCAGAAACGCGTCCTCCCCCTGCAACGTGCAGACCACGCTCGCCCCCAACTCCCGCTTCAACCTCCGCGCCAGGCCAACCAACATCGCGTTCGACAAGCACACCACGTCCGGCTTCGCCTGCGTTCGCAACCACGCGATCAGCCCCTCCAGCTCGCGCGCCTGATTCCCCTCCTCGCCCCGCAACATCGACAACGTCAGATCCCCGACCTCCGCCGCCCGCGTCTTCGCCGCCCGCCCCGCCACCAGCTTCAACCATACCGGCGACGCCACCAGCCGATGCAGCCACTGCGGCGCCCGCCGGAACGGCGGAAAAACCTGCTCCAGATACACATTGATCCCATTAAAAAAAATCGGCGTCCCCGCGCTCTGATTCTCCTCGTCCAGCGTCATCGGCAAATACAACGGCACCATCAGCGGCGCATGCCCCTGCCGCCGCAACTCCGCCACCAGCGCATTGTCGCGGAAACAATTGCCGCAATACATGCCACCCGCGCCCGGCGTGATTTGTACGATGTTCACAAAGAGTTGTCAGTGATGTGCCAGGCGACCGAATTGTCGGTAACAAAATGACTTCGTCTCTTCCAATTCCCCTGCCCTAAATTCCCCTGCCAATACCAGTTCCCCTGTCTCACCCCGCGCCCAACGGCTGCCCCACCGGCAATTCCTCCGGCACCGGCGCAAATTCCCGTATCCGCTCCCACAAGCGCGAAAAATCCTTGTCCACATCCCCGCTCAGACAATCCGTGATGTCCCCCGCCAACTCCGGATACTTCATGACCACATCCTTGAAGCTGAAGTTCGGATGATAAAATGCGTACACCAGCTTCCGCATGTTCTCGATCCCCCGCCGCAGCCCCGTCGCGTAACCCGCAAACCGTTCCGGTGTAAAATCCCCCGCCCCAAGCGCCTCATGCACCGCCTCCCCTGCCATCACCCCGCTCTTCAACGCCAGCATCAGCCCGCTGCTGAACACCGGATCGAGAAAACAAAACGCATCCCCCACCAGCAGCAACCCCTCACTCCCGCAATGCCGCGCATGAAACGAATACTCACTCGTAAGATAGTAAGGCCCCACCTGCCGCCCCACCGCCAAATGCTCCTTGATCCACAAATTCTCATTCACCTCCCGCAGGAACATCTTCTCCGGATCACGCACCCCGTCCCGCGACAGATACTTCCCCTCCGCCACCACCCCCACACTCACCATGTCGTTGTGCTGCGGTATGTGCCAGAACCACCCCTTCTCCGGCACAAACGCCACCGTCGTCTGCCCCTCATCCACACCCGCCTCGCGCTTCGACCCCTGATAATAAGTCCACACCGCCACCTTGTTCAGATACGGATCCTTCACCCGCCACCCATTCCGCACCGCCGCAAACGCCTCCTTCCCCGTGCAATCCAATGTCATCGGCGCGCGATACTCGACCACCTCTCCCGACTTCGTCTGCGCCCGCACCCCCGTCACCTTTGCTCCCTCCCGCAACAACTCCTTCACCGTCATTTTCTCGAGCACCTCCGCGCCCCGTGCCCGGGCATGCTCCATCAACATCTGATCAAACTCACTCCGCAACACCTGCCACGTTTGCGCCACCGTCTCCCGGTCATAACGATTAAAAAAATAAAACGGCTGACTCGCCCGGCCGTTCGGCGAAACAAACAGAACGCTATACTTCTTCTGAAACGCCGACGCCTTCATCCGCGCCACCAATCCCAGCCGCTCCAGCGGCTGATAGGTGAACGGAATCAGCGACTCCCCCACGTGATACCGCGGAAATTTCTCCCGCTCGAGCACCAGCACCCGCCGCCCGTACTCCGCCAGAATCGCCGCCGCCGAGCATCCCGCCGGACCGCCACCGATGACCACCACATCGAAATCGTTTTTCGCTTTCATAGGCTTCATTTCCATTCCGACGGCCGAACATGGCCGCAAAACCCGTCCGTTCAACCCGCCGGCGGCAGAATCTCCACAATCTCCGCCAGCGGCCGCTGCTGGGGATCCCACAACGTGTTCCGCCGCCCATACAAATCATGCTCACCCGTCAACCCCAGCGCCGCGTTGATAAACGCATCCGACCGCAGCCGCAGAAACGCCTTCGGCCGGCTTGTGTGCGTCACCCCGCACTCGTGCAAAATGTGACCCAGCGGCAGCCGCTCCTCCAAAATCTCCTGCCGCGCCTTCGGCTTGAACAACAGCAGGTTGATCTTGATCGCCCCAAACTCCACCGGCCGCTCCCCCTTGTCCGTCACCAGCACCACTTCCCGGAAATAAAAGTCATCCCGCCGCTGCCGCCGCAGCACCCGCAAATGCACCGAGTCCCGGTGAAACTTCTCCAGCGTCGGCGTCATGTCATCCTGATGCACCAACAGCGTCTTGTAAGGCTCCGGCACCGCCCCCCCCGGCACCGCCTCGATCACCGGCAACGTCATCCCCGCCAACGCATAGAACTCATCCAATGGATACGCAATTGGAAGAACCATGGGAGAAGTAGCGGCTTTGGACATAGGCAAAAACGTTCAACGCTCAACGCTCAACTTTGAACTTCCAACGCCCGACTTCGCCGTTCGGATGCTCTTGGCGAATATGCGAATTAACTCTTCCGTTTCGCCTACCAATGATTCAACTGGTCTCGTCTCTCGGGTGAGAGGAACTCGAAGCATCAGCCGCAACCAACGGCGCGACTCTCGTAGTTCCTTCAGGCAGATGCTCAACTTGTGAACAAAATCATCCCGCGACTCCGCCGCCTGCGCCTCGCCATGATTAGGGAGCGGTGACGTCCCCGAGCGCAGCAACTGCCCCGCCACATGATTGCCAGCGCGCGTATGCGGCACCCGCTCAGTCAATCGAATGATTTCCGCCGCATAGTCAAGCAACCGCTCCTCCAGGTCAAAAGCAGCCGCCCGTCCATCCGCCCCCGTTGGACGTTGAACGTTGGACGTTGAACGTTGAACGTTCCCCATCTCATTCCCCCCTTCCTTCCCCATTTTCTCGTTCATGCCCATTCGCTCCTCACGCATACCTCGTCGAGCGATGCTCCGCCTTGAAAAATTCCATCAACAGCCTATCCACCTGCAACAACGCCTCCCTTGTCAGCACAATCCTATCCCCCTCCACACTAAGGAATCCCCACTCCTGCAATCGCGCCAGCGGCCCCGCAAACTGCTCCACCGGATCCGTCCCGAACTTGGCCTTGAACTGACTCCGACTGTTCGCCCCCAGCTTCAGCATCAGCATGAACTCCCGGATATACCGATCATCCGGTTTCGTCGGATACGCCCGGAAGATCGGCAACTCCCCCGCCTCCACCTTCGCCAGATACGGATCAAAATCCGCCTGGTTCTGATAGTGAACCCCGTTGATATGCCCAAAGCTCGCCACCCCCACCGACAACAAATCCGCGCCAGAAAACAACCCCTCGCGATACAGAAATTGCACCTGCGCCGGATCACGCACCACCGTGCTCGTGCTGTTCACCGCATAACCCACCTTCTCAAACTCGCGGAACGCATAATCCACCCACCGCCGCTTCGTCTCCCAGTCCGCCACCGGTGCCACCAGCTTCCCCTGCGCCTTCATCTGCTGATAGATGCCCGTGTTATATGGCACCTCCATCTGATACACCGTCAGCGAATCCGGCCGCAGCGCCACCGCCTTCGCCACCGTCTCCACCCACTTCTCCTCCGTCTCCTCCACCATGCCGGCAATCAGATCGATGTTGATCTGCGGAAACCCAATCTCCCGCGCATACGCATACGCCCGCGCAATCTCCTTCGACCGATGCGCCCGCCCGTTGATTTCCAAGATATGATCGTCGAAATGCTCAATCCCCAGCGACAACCGCGTCACACCCAGTTCCCGAATCGCCCGCAGCTTGTGATCCGTCAGCGTCCCCGGCTCCGCCTCGAACGTGACTTCCTCCGCCTCCTCCCACGACAGCAACCGCTTCATCCCATCCGTCAGATGCTTCAACTGATCCGGACTAAGATAACTCGGCGTCCCCCCTCCGAAATAGATGAACTTCGGCTTCCGCCCGCCAATGAAAGGCTTGCCCGCATACAACTCCAGTTCCCGCAACACCGCATCCACATAACTCTTAATCGCTGCCGAATCCTTGTCCGTATAAACCTTAAAGTAACAGAAATGACACCGCTTCCGGCAAAACGGAATATGCGTGTACAACCCCAGCGGCACCCCCGCCCGCGGACCCAACTCCAACGCCGCCCGCAACTCCGGCACAAACTCCGGCTTCCAAAACGAAAACGGCGGATAGTTGGTGACAAAGTAATTACCCGCCGTGGTCTCCTGATGGAGCGGTGGCGCGGTAGGCACCGCCGGAATGGTAACTGCAGGTGCGATATTGCTCATATTAAAAGTCTTTGGGTCATCTGGTCGGTTTCGCTGCAAAACAATACACCCCCCCATCCTGCGAACCCACCACGACCTTCCCTTCGGCCACCGCGGGCGAGCTGCTCACGGCCTCACCTATCTCGTAGTTCCAGAGTTCCTTCCCATCCGCCAGCGCCACCACATACAGCCGCCCATCATCGGATCCCACGACAATCCGGTCGCCGCAGACCACGGGCGAGCTGTCCACTTTGCCCTGCGTCGAGAAGGTCCACACCACCTCGCCGGTCGCGCGTTTCAGGCAGTGCAGGCGCTTGTCACGGCCACCGAAGATCACGAACTCCTTCGTCAGTGCCGGCGACGAAAAATAGGCAAACGCCCGGTCCTTGTAGCTCCACGCGATCTTCCCCGCGATGGTGTCGATACACAGGAACTCGTTTTCGTATTGCCCTACGAACACCTTTCCATCCGCTATCGCCGCCGAGCCGCCGATGTAAGCCCCCGCCTCGACCTCCTTGATTTTCGTGCCGTCCGTCAGCGAAATCACATGCAGCAGCGCATCGCACCCGCCGAACACCGTCACGCCATCCGACACCGCGGGCGAGCCGTTGATGTAATTACCCGTCTCATAGACCCAGTTGCTCTTGCCCGTCACCGCATCCAGACAGTGCAGCTTGAAATCATAGCTTCCCGCCAGAATCCACGTCGCGTCCCCCTTCGGCGACTGAACCCAGTTCGGTGCGCCGAGAATCTTGTCCCCCGTCTCATGCTTCCACACGAGCTTCCCGGTAGCCGAGTCGAGCGCGTAGAGAAAACCATCCGATGACCCGATGTAAACCCGCCCCGCCAGCACTAGCGGCGACGACTCGATCGGCCCCTCCGTCTTGAACGCCCAAACCTTTTTCCCATCGCCCAGCCCGATGGCGTAAACGTGCTGGTCATCCGACCCCACAAACACCCGCCCATCCACAATCGCCGGCGACGACTTCACCGGCCCGCCCGTCTTGAAACTCCACGCCAGCGCCAGCGCGTCCGGCAACCTTTCGTTGGAAATCCCGAGCAACCCCGGACTCCCACGAAACATCGGCCAGCTCGACCGCTGCGGTTTCGCCACCTCGGCACCTTTCGCGGCGTCCTTCCCCGACTCCTTTGCCACCGCTTTGGCTGCCGCGTCCTGCGACTCCGCCGTGCAGCCCGCCGCCGCCAGCAAAACCGCCAACCCGAGCGCCCAAGCTCCCCGGGGAATTGCCGAAACTGATCGCATTACGTTCATATCCGCTGCCCAGAAACCCACTCCGCGCCCGACCGCGCCAGGCGCCGAAATGTTGCCGCGAACTATCAAACCCGCCCGCCGGCATTGCAAACAGAATAATACCTACACGTATTATCTGCGCGCGACCGCGCCCGGTGCCTCCCGAAATTGTGGGTGAAGGGCAAGGCCGGGCGCGGGGCAGCGGCACGCAAGGAGCGCGGCATTTATGCCGCTTCAGCGTGCGGCACGCCGGGCGGGTGCGAACGCACTGCGACGTTCGGGCGGTGAAGCGGCGTGAACGCCGCGCGCCCGCCGCGACACCCGCCGCTACTTCACCCCCGTCACCACCGGCTGCGTCCACGCCATCTCCAGTTCCCCGGCGACGCTTCCATTCACCTTCAACTTGGATGAAACCACCCGCGCCCGGACGTAAATCTCATCCCCCTTCAGCTCATACGCCGCCTCCGTCCCCGCGACCTCCGCCAGCACCGCACCCACGTCCGCGCTGTAGCGATGCGTGATGCGCAAGGCGTCGCCGCTCGGCCCGCGCACCGGCTGGCTTTTCGGATCGAACCCCTTGCGCGTGCCGATGAACTGCGTCTTGTAAGTCACCCCCGGCTCGCCGCGAATCGTCAATGCCAGCCGCGTTTTCTCTCGCTTCACGTCCATCAACTCGACGCCGTTCGACGAGTAAAAATCCCCCGCCTCCAGCGCCGCGATGAGTGCTTCCGGCGTCAACGTCTCCGCGCGCACCACCACCCAGCCGCGGCCCACATTCGATTTGCCGACCGCGTTCGTGTGATAGTGATGCGAATCATCCGTCGCCAATCCGAACACCGGCTCGAGGCTCAACTCGGTCAGCCGCCGCGTCAGCACGATGTCCCAGATGCGCTCGGTCCCCGCGTGGTTCGTGTCGCCCTCGTTGTGAACCGTTGGATGCCCGTTGTACACCTCGAAGAACCGCTCCCCGCGCACCTGCATCAACTCCTCCGCTGTCACGCCCCAGCCGAAGTTCGGATGATTCAAATGCGGGAACATCGGCTGCCCCGTGCGCCGCCGCTGCTCGAACACCGCGTTGATGTTGTTCTGCATCACCTCCACCACGTTGCTGCCGCCGCGCGGCTTCAGCAGCTCGCGCACGTTCGTCACGTTGATATGGATCGGCCCCGTCTTGTATTTGTCCGTGACCTCCTCGCTCGACAGCAGCAGAAACTTCCCCGGCTCGTCGAACAACGGCCGATAAGCCGCCAGTGTCTTCAACTGCACCTGCGCTTTGCCCTTCTCCTCGCGCCGCACGACCCATCTCTCGCCGTGCCGCGCGAGATACTTTTGCAGCGCCTGCACACCGAATTTGTTCGACGACACCGTCACCCACTTTTCGCCCTCCGGCAGGATGTTGTGATCCGAAATGCCGAGAAAATGATAGCCGCGCTGCTTATACCACTCGGTGATCATCTCGGGATAATCATCGCCATCGCTCCACAGCGAATGCGTGTGCAAATTCCCCTTCCACCACCGCGCCCCGGCCTCCGCCGCCCCCGCCCGCGAACCACCGCCGCCGCTGGCAAAAGCAATTCCGCCCACCACCACCACAACCCGAACCCAATCCACCAACGCGCGCATTTTCATAATCAAAATAATCCCGTGAACGCGCTGACCATCCGGCACTCCCCATGCCTTATCGAGAAATTATTCCGTGCCCGCGCGGACACCCTGGATGCCCGGCCCTCGCCAGCAACTGGTAGGGCGTCGCTGTCCTCAGCGCGCCACTTGCGCGTCCACACGGTCCGCGGCGCGCTGACGACAAAACGCGCCCTACCCAGCTGGCGGGAAGTTGCCGGCATCCTCAACGCGCGTCCCTCGCCTTCCCAAACCACCGTCTTCTGGCAGACGAATGGAGGCAGGCGAATGCCAATCCGGCATTCGTCAGTCCAAATCCGGCCGCCCCACCGTACACGAATGCGCCCAACCGTGCGCGAACACCGGACAGACTTCCGTCGTGGCTCGCGATCTCGGACGTCCGCAGATTTGACTGCGGCGTCCGGTTCCCCGTCCCGGAGGGACCCCGCAGGAAATTAGCCGGGGGCAAGTCCGCCCCGCGGACGCAGCCCCCGGTTGAAGCGCTGAACGTCCCATGTCCCAGCGGGGCATCGAAGAAACTCCCCGCGCCGATCGCACGCGGCGTCCCGCCCACCGCCCGTCGCTCGCAAACGAGCAGCCGACAAATCCGCGGATGGCGTGCCGTGGCCGTTGCATTGCACGGTTCCGAGTCATTTTCTTCGATGCCCCGCTGGGGCACGGGCCAACTCTGCGCACGTACCGGGGGCTGCGTCCGCTGGCGCGTTCTTGCCCCCGGCTAATTTCCGCTGGCGTCCCTCCGGGACGGGAATTGGCCACTACCCCGAACGTTTGCGCCGCGCCGCGCCCACCCCGCCCCCTCTGCGCCCCTCCCATCTCTGCGGTGTTTTGTTGAACGCAACGGAAACCCTCCGGCTGCTCAAAACACCGCAGAGATCGGAAATGCGCATAGAAAAACGCAGGGCAAAAACACCGCGACAAAACCACCACCCTTCATCCCATCCCCGTCCATTCCCCTGCCCCAAATTCTCCTGCCAAACTCCCCTGTCCCCACCAGTCCACGCTTCCGCGCCGCAACCACGCTCACGCGTGTCCCTCTCGCCCGCTCCCTGCGACTACCCTGGGTAATTCCCCACTCTCCGCTCCACTTGCAGCTCCCCCGAACCCTGTGAACAACTCCCCCTTGACGCCCCCCCCGCAGCCTCCAGCCTGCGCCCGCAAAATATGAGCTTTCCTTCCTCCTGCTCCCCGCGCCTCAGCCGTCTGCACGCGCTCGCCGCGCTCGCCTGCCTCGCCACCCTTTGGCTGTTCGGCTGCGCCCCGCAGCGCGACCTCTCCGTCGGCGTGAAACTCCTCCCCGAATCCCTCATCTCCAGCCCCAACACCACCTTCGAACTGCGCTTCGACGAGCCGATGGCCGCCGCCACCAACCTGGGGTCGCCCCTGGATGTCTCACCCCTCGCCATCCGCCCCGCGCTCGCCGGGCAATTCACCTGGCTCAGCCCCCGCACCGGTGTCTTCACGCCGACGGAACCGCCCGTCCTCGGCGAGACCTACCACTTCAGCCTGCTCCCCGGCCTGCGCAACGCCGCCGGTCAACCCGCCGCCGCGCGCCTCCACCGTCGCCTTTCCACGCCGCCGCTGGAAATCTCCCGCCCGCACACCGCGTTCGTGGGCGCCAACATCTCCGCCACGCCTCATCTGCGCCTCTATTTCAACGCCGCCGTGGATCCGGCCACCGCCGCCACCTTCATCGAATTCCGCAACACCAACGGCCTCGTCCACGCCGCCCGCGTCACCGCGCCCACGCCTGAACCTGATCCCAACTTCGAGTTCTACGAGAGCCACCGCCCCACCTGGCGCGAACAATTTGAAACCCGCGCCCGACCTCCGCTCCAATCCCTCCGCCCCGGCCAGCCCAGTCCTACTGATTCCTCCGCCGAAAAACCGCGCCAAAATCTCCTCTACATTACCCCCGCTACCCCGCTCCCCGTCGGCCGAGGCTGGCGTCTCGTCGTCAAACGCGGCCTCCCCGCCAGCGATTCCCCCGCGCAACTCACCTCCGATTTCTCCGCGCCGCTCGGCGATGTCGCACCCTTCGTCGTCACCGACAGCACCCCGCACAACCGTCTCAGCCGCGGCAAATCCCTCGAACTCACCTTCCGCAAATCCCTCGCCCCGTCGCTCCACGCCACCAACGCCCTCGACTGGATCACCCTCACGCCGCGGCCCACCAACCTCACCGCCGAAGTCCGCCGCGACAAAATCATCCTCCACGCGCCGTTCGACCTCGGCACCATCTACGCCCTCCGCGTCGCCCCCGGCCTCGCCTCCGCCGACGGCCACCGCCTCACCGACGCCTACACGAACACACTCCGCTTCGACCCGATGCCGCCGCGCCTCTACTTCAAAATCTTCCGCGAGGAACAACTCAGCGCCGGCCGTCGCCAGCTCGATCTCCTCACCGTCAACGTCCCCGCCTATCGCCTCCGCGCCCGCCAGCTCGATCACAACACCCTCATCCACGCCCTGCGTGGCTACGGCAGTTATTACGCCGGAAACAACCGCAGCGGCGGCAGCGGCCACGACCACTTCCGCGGCGACCTCTGGTTCGATGGCGACGAGCCGTATCGCGAAGTCGATTTCAACGTCATCCCCGGCAAAATAGTTTATCAGCGCTGGACCCCCATCCGCGCCGACCTCGACGAACCCCGCACCCACACGCTCGCGTGGGACGACATCGCCGGAAAAAACGCCCGCGGCGCCTTCTTCCTCGCCGCCGAACTCAACCCGCAAAACAACGGCGAACGCGCCCGCGTCGGCACCCAGGCCCTCGTCCAGCTCACCGACCTCGGCCTCGTCTGGAAACGCGGCCAGACCGAAACCCTCGTGTACGTTTTCTCCTACGCCACCGGACGACCCGTCGCCGACGCCACCGTCCGCGTCCTCACCGACGACAACGAAATCGTTCAGGAAGAAACCACCGATGAACAGGGCCTCGCCACCCTCAACGCCCACGACCGCGGCCAGTGGCTGATGGCGGAAAAAGACGGCGACCTCCACGCCCTCTCCCTCGACCATCACGAACACGAATTCAGCCTGTGGGGCTTCAATCTCCCGCTCGCAATGAACGAGGCCCAGAAGAACAACCGCCGCGCCTTCCTCTTCACCGACCGCCCCGTCTATCGCCCCGCCGAGACCGTTCATCTAAAAGCCATCGTCCGGCAGGTCGGACCGAACAACATCCGTTTCCCCAAGCCCGGCCGCGTCACGCTCACCGCGTTCGATTCGCAGAACAACCCGTTCCTCACCACCAACGCCACGCTCTCCGATCTCGGCTCGCTCGCCGCGTCCTTCGCTCTCCCCGCCGGCGTGCTCGGCGGCTGCCGCGTCGAACTCACCCTCGGCCAGCAGACCTTTCCGCTCGCGTTTCAGGTGCAGGAATTCGAGCCGCCCGCCTTCGAGGTCGCCTTACATGCGCGCCCCGAATATCGCGCCACCGATCCACTCGACCTCCCGCTGCGCGCCCAATATTTCCTCGGCAAACCCCTCGCCCGCGCGCGCACCCGCTGGACCCTCACCGCCACCGACGAACGTTTCGCCCCAGCAGGCTTTGACAATTTCCTCTTTGGCAACCACGCCGAAAATTTCCGCGGCGACCTCGGCCAGCGCGATTCCACCTTCACACTTCAAGGCGACGAATCCCTCTCCGCCACCGGCGAACTCAAGCTCCAGCCCGCCATCCCCATCAACCCCCGCGCCCCGCAAGCCCGCACCGTCCACCTCCACGCCGAGGTCACCGACGCCAACCAGCAGACCATCGCCACCGCCACGACGTTCGTCCGCCACAGCTCCGATTTTTATCTCGGCATCCGCGAGTTCAAAGGCGTCCTCCGCGCCGGCCAGCCGCTCCCCGTGGAAGTGATCGCCGTCCGCACCGACGGCCAGCCCACCACCGAGCCCGTCCCCGCCCGCGCCACGCTCACGCGCATCGAATGGCAGACCGTCCGGATCGAAGGCGCCGGCGGCACCCGCTCCTACCGCAGCGAACCCGTCCGCAAAGAAATCCAATCATTCGATCTCACCACGACCCCGCTCGTCCGCCGCGGCGACCACTGGGAACCCGCCACGGAAACCCGCCCCGCCCCCTCCGACCCCGCTGCTCCCGCGCCCCCGCGTCCCCTTCATAATTCATCCCTCATAATTCATCCTTCCCTCTCTCCTTCCCTCCCCGGCCTCTACTTCCTCGAAGTCTCCGCGAAAGACTCCGCCGGCCAACGCGTGCAAACCACCGTCAGTTTCAACGTCGGCGGCGCGAAAGAACTCGCGTGGGATTATCGCAACGAACTCCAGATCGACCTCGTGCCCGACCGCAAAACGTACCGCGTCGGCGAGACCGCCGAGATCCTCGTGAAAACCCCGATCAGCGGCCCCGCGCTCATCACCATCGAGCGCGACAACGTCCGCCGCTCCTACGTCACCAACCTCGTTGGCAACGCCCCGATCCTCTCCGTCCCCATCCTCAGCGGCGACGCGCCCAACGTCTTCGTCTCCGTTCTCCTCACCCGCGGCCTCACCGACAGCCGCCGCGAAATCAAGCAACCCGAGCAGCGCCTCGGCTACTGCCAGATCTTCGTCGAGACCGTGCGCTCGCGCCTCGCCGTCGCCGTCACCACGCCCGCCGCCGATTACGAACCCGGCCAGCCCATCGCCATTACCGCCACCGTCACCGACCACGCGAAAAAGCCCGTCCCCGGCGCCGAGGTCACGCTCTACGCCGTCGATGACGCCATCCTCAGCCTCATGGGCGGACGCGCGCCTGAGCCGTATCCGTTCTTCCACACGCCGCACCCGCTCGGCACGCGCACCTCCGCCTCGATCACCACGCTCTTCACTGAAAACCCCGATGAACTCGGCTTCTTCAACAAAGGCTATCTCGTCGGCGGCGGTGGCGACGCCGCGAATCGGTTGCGCAAAGATTTCCCCGCCTGCCCGCTCTGGCTCGCCGCCGTCCTCACCGATGCCGACGGAAAAATTTCAGCGAGCTTCCCCGCGCCCGACGCCCTCACGCGCTACCGCATCATCGCCGTCGCGCACGCCGACACCGACCGCTTCGGCCACGGCCAGAGCACCGTGCAGATCAACAAGCCCCTCATGCTCCAGCCCTCGCCTCCGCGCTTCGCCAACGTCGGCGACCGCCTCCTCGCCCGCGCCGTCGTGCTCAATAACACCACCAACGCCGGCGAAGTCGAAGTCACGCTCCAGCTCGACGCCACCGCGTCCGTGTCCGCTCCCGCCACTGCGCCCGCCAGCACGAATCTCACTCGCAAAATCACCATCGCCGCCCGCGGTTCCACCACGCTCGATTTCCCCGTCGAGTTCCGCCAGACCGGCGAGGCCCGCTGGATTTGGAGCGCCCGATTCGCCGACGCCGCGCCGGGCAAATTTTCCGACCGCGTGCAATCCACCTTCCCCGTCCGCCACCCCGCGCCACTCCTGCACGAAGTCCTCGGCGGCGTCTTCAGCAACTCCGTCGCGAACCTCCTCGCCGACGCCAACCCGCAACTCCTCGCCGGTCACGGCACCATCAATGTCCGCGTCTCCAACACCCGCCTCAGCGAACTCGAATGGGCCGCCGAGCATCTCCTCCACTATCCCTACGGCTGCATCGAACAAACCACCTCGAGCCTCCTCCCGTGGCTCCTGCTGCACGACGTGACCGATGTCCTCCCGCAGCTCCGCCAGTCTCCCGCGCAATTCAACGCCGCGATCCAAGCCGGCATCGCCCGCCTCTTCTCGATGCAAACCCCGTCCGGCGGCCTCTCCTATTGGCCTGGCCAGCTTGGCGATCCGCAGCTCTGGGGCAGCGCTTACGGCGGCCTCGCCCTCGCCCTCGCAAAACGCCAGGGCCAACCCGTGCCCGCCGCGCCGTATGAAAAACTCCTCGCCTACCTCAGCCAAAACCTGCGCCCCGCCGACGCGCATAAAACCGCCGCCGCCGCCGCACCCAACTCCAGCACCCACCTCGCCGAAACGCCGCTCGTCCTCCTCACCCTCGCCCTCGCTGGCTTTCCTGAACCCGCCTACCACGAACTCCTCTTCCAAACCCGCGCCACGCTCTCCGCCGAAAATCGCGCCCTCCTCGCCCTCGCCATCCTCGAAGCCAAAGGCAGCCGCGACATGGCGACCGAACTCCTCACCTTCAAAACCGAGGACCAACCCCGCCCCGGCGAATGGTTCGGCAGCGCCTCGCGCGACGCCGCCGTGCGCCTCCTCGCCTGGTGCCGCCTCGCGCCCGCCAGCCCCGCAGTCGCGCGCCACCTCGCGCAGTTGCTGCACGGACGCAAGGCCGGCCACTGGACCACCACGCAAGGCAACGCTTGGGCGCTCTACGCCCTCACCGAATACGCCCGCCGCGTCGAAGGCACGCTCCAGCCCGCATCCGGCAGCGTGACCTTCGGCGATCGCTCGCTTCCCTTCGGCCTCGCCGCCAAGCCCGCCGCATTCCAGCAGACCCTCACCTTCACCGCGACCAACGCCGCGACGCCGCTCAAGCTCACCAACGCCGGCCGCACTCCGCTCTACACCCACGTCCAGCTCGCCGCGCGTTCCCCCGCGATCCAGCAACCGCGCCAAGACCGCGGCTTCTCCATCCGCCGCAGCTACCAGCGCCTCAACGACCAGAACGAACTCACCACCCTCGACGGCCTCCGCGTCGGCGACCGCGTCGTCGTCACCCTCGACCTCGAAGCCCGCGACGCCGCCCACTACGTCGCCATCGACGACCCGCTCCCCGCGCTCCTCGAAGCCCTGCACCCCGAATTCATCACGCAAAAAACCACCGTCAACATTGGCTCCGACGGCTGGTGGAGCGATCACCACGAACTCCGCACCGACCGCGCCCTCTTCTTCCGCAACACCCTCGAGGCCGGCCGCCACACCATCCGCTACCTCGCCCGCGTCCGCACCGCCGGCACCGCCACCGCCCCCTCCACCAAGATCGAAGAAATGTACGCCCCCGACCGCCACGGCCTCACCGAAACCCAAACCGTCACCAGCCTCCCCTTGGAATGAACACCCCCCTCCGTAGCCGCCGACGTGAGGAGGCGGACGCGCCGCGACCCACGCCCGAACCGCCCGCCAACGCACGGTACCGCAGGCGTCTCGCCTGCGAGTTCGCGGGGCGTCTCGCTCCGAGTCGGAACGGGCGGCGAGACGCCGCCCGAACT